>NZ_JBBOCJ010000001.1:0-638732 GCF_038002345.1 Paenibacillus sp. FSL M7-0420
TTGATAGATAATAATAAAGCCGGGCAGAATATATTGAACTTAAGGAAGGGGCTATCCCTGACCCAGACAGAGCTGTCCAGCTTACTTGGCGTAAGCCATCAGGCGGTTTCCAAGTGGGAGCAGGGTGACTGCCTGCCTGATATCGGGGTGTTGCTGAAGCTTGGACAGGTCTTCGGGAAGTCGGTGGAGGAGCTTCTGTTAGGAGAGAGCGTTAGCGGCGGTTCAGCTTCTGAGACAATTGTAAGCCCTCCCATCGGGCTGCCGGATGAGATCTGGACTGAGGCTTTGGAGCGTATCCAAGACCGCATCTCGCCGCCCAGCTTCAACACCTGGTTCAAGGGCACGAAGGGGAAGCAACTGGGGGAGACTTACTGCGTCTACAGTCCGAGCCGTTTTGCTGCAGAATGGTTATATCAGCGCTATTCCACTTTGATTGTACCGATTCTCGAAGATATTACAGGCACATCCAGCCTTAAGGTCGAGTTCTGCTCTATGGGAGCATGGGACACCAACCGTAAGGGTTAGGTTTCTGCCCGGTAGGTTTTGCCGAGCTGATGACCCAGACCAAAATAATGGCGGAAATTGTAGATGAGCGGACTCCATTTCAGAGGATCGATATGATTGTCATCGATAATAATATCCTGATGGGCATGTACATGAACAGCTTGCGCCTCAATGATTGCAAAGGCAGGCGAATGATCGGGTATGCGAATATTTTGTATGCTTGCTTCAATTTGTAACGGGCACTCCATAATTCGGGAAGGCTTAACTGTTTTGGACGCCACGGGTGTGAGTCCGCTGGCAGCATATTTATCCTTTTGATAGGAGTAGCCATGTTGTTGCTTGTAATCAGGGACTGGATTCTTGCCCGTATAGGGAGCAAGCTGCTCCACATTCTCCCACAGCGATGGACCGGGGATGTTAATGACGCATTCGGGGAGCCGTTCCAGGTTCTCGATGGCTTTTCCTCCAAGACCAACCCCTAGTACTATACAGTCTCCCAAGGCCCAGGAGGATGAAATAGGACTGATATTTACGGTATCATCCTCATTCAAGGTGTTCAGTAAGATGACAGAGGTTCCATAATATAAAATCTTGGGTTGTATCGTTTCAGTGTTCATCATTTGCTTCGTATGGTCCATTGTATTTCTCCTCCCCTATTGTAGATTCTACTTCAGTGTATAATATAAATAATTCAACACTCATCGAAGTATGGAATGCATAAAGGAGGGTTAGGATGCAGGCAAATCCGAATGTTGCTATAATCGCAGCTCTAGTGAGTGAAGCTTCACGGGCGGCAATATTAACTGTTTTACTGGATGGAAGGTTCCATTCGGCGAGCGAGTTAGCATATATGGCTAGAATCAAGCCTCAAACGGCAAGCTTTCATTTAGCGAAAATGATCGATGCTAACGTGGTTACCGCTCTGAAACAAGGGAGACATCGTTACTTTGCGATTGGAGATCAAGAGGTTGCGCGGGTGATGGAATCCTTATTGTCTATTGCTCCGCCCGTGACAGTTAAGTCTTTAAGGCAATCCTCGCAGGACAAGGCGTTGCGTTATGCCAGAACATGTTATGACCATCTCGCCGGGAATGTGGGGGTGCAACTAACTGATGCATTGCTAAGCAGCGGTATTTTACTTGAAGAAGAGGACAGGTACACGGTGACGGAGCGTGGGGAGCGATTTTTTGCCGATTTTGGCGTTGATTTGAATGAAGCTGCAACGAAACGCCGTCTATTCTCACATCAATGCCTGGATTGGAGCGAACGCCGCCACCACCTGGCCGGAGCCCTGGGAAATGCCCTGCTGGAGAGAGTCTTGGAGCTGGACTGGGTCCGGCGTCTGCCTGGTACACGTGCGGTACAAGTCACCGATGAGGGGAAGGCGGGTTTTGAAGAGGTATTCTCGTTGGATTTGAATTAGGTGCAAGGAATGAAGCTACCACTCCATAAAATTCTCTTCAATCAGCGCAGCGAATGATTTCGCGATCACCTCGCAGTCCCCGTTATCATGGTCGATGAGCAGCACGCGGCCTTCGGGGTCAAGCAGGATTGGGTTGCCCGAGCCGTCCATGGAAAAGACTGCACTTCGTGCAAGCAGCCCGCTCATAGGGGTATCCTTGTAATCCTCGCGGAAGGACAACGTTAACTCAGTCACACTCTCCCGTCCGATGGAGGAACCGTTGCTGAAGGCGTGTACGGATAATCCGGCATAGGCGCCGCCAAAGCTTCGGATGAATTGAACATAATCCTGATCCAGCGACAGACCCAGTTGCTTCTCTGCCTCAGCGATTTGTTCCTCTGTTGCCGGTGTACCGAGCAGACTCTGATTCCCCTCTTTGGTTAAAAAAAGCTGCAAACGTTCCATTAGCGCATCATTCATAGCTAGTCCTCCTCTTTTAAGAATATCTATTCATCATAACAAGAGCGGCACCCGAGTCAATAGCCCGGGTGCCGCTCTTGTGGATATTCGCTATTTCAAATACTTCACTCACCCAAACGAAGTTTCGACACTCTGCGCCACAATCTCCCTGAGCTCGGCCTTCTGTGCGTTGAACTGCTGCGGGGTGATGCTGCCGCTGGCGAGTCTCGCTTCGAGCTGCTGGGTCAGCTGCTTGACCTGGAGGTTGATGACCTGAGTCACGTTGCCGCCATTCTCTTCTGCGATGTTCCGCAGGGATTTGCCTTCATACAAGGCGTCGTATAGCTCTTCTTCAGAGGTGGAGTTCAGGTTCAGGGCGTCCAGCAGCTCATCGGTATCGGCCACATCAGAGGTGGACCATTTGGCGACAGGTAGGGTATGTAAGGCCGGCTTACCCCAAGCCGTTCCTCCGAACGACATGGCTACAATCATGGTTCCTACAATCATTACACGCTTAATATTCATATGTTTTATATTCATGTGTATAATCCTCTTTTCGTGGTTGGTTATATGGGTCAAGGTTCATCATTTACGGCGGCTAGCGAAGTTCAGCTAAATACAGTTTACCCAACAATACTGAAATGAAGCTTAAGTCTTCTTAAAGATAACCTAAACTTTACTTCCAGCTGCCGGTTCCTTGCTCCGGCTTCTTCATCTGCGTTATTCTTGAAGGGCATTGCCGAACCGAACAAGCGAGAGCGGAAGGATGAACCGTCTATGAAAAAAATACTGGTCGTCGATGACGAACCGGCCATTGTAAGTGCGATTGCCTACGCGCTGCGGCGTGAAGGCTATGAGGTCGATACTGCCGGTGACGGGGAGGAAGCGCTAAGCAAGGCGAATACCTTCCGTCCGAATGTGCTGGTGCTGGATGTAATGATGCCGAAGCTGAGCGGTTATGATGTCTGCCGCAAGCTGGAGGACCGGGATGATATTGGAATCATTCTGCTCACTGTCAAGAATGATATTGTGGATAAAATTGTCGGTCTGGAGCTGGGTGCAGACGATTATATGACTAAGCCTTTCGAGATCCGCGAGCTGCTGGCCCGGGTGAAGGCGCTGCTGCGCCGGCTGGAGAAGAATACGGCCGAGCTCCGCAATGAGCTGATCGAATACGGCCTCTTGCAGGTTCATCCGGACCGGCGCAGCGCCGAGCTTGGCGGGGAGCCGCTGGAGCTGACCCCGAAGGAATTCGATCTGCTGCATCTGCTGCTCTCGCACCCGCAGCGGGTGTATATGCGGGAGGAGCTGCTGGAGCAGGTCTGGGATATGGACTATGCCGGGGGAACGCGTACCGTAGACATTCATATCCAGCGGCTGCGCAAAAAGCTGGGCGAGCCCTACCAGAATATCCTGCAAACCGTCTATGGTGTAGGTTATAAGGCAGTGCCTGCGGGGAGCTACTCATGAGAATCAGCATCAAGCTGAAGTTCAGCCTGTTCCTGGCGGTGCTGCTGATTCTGGCTGTCGGCGTGCTAAGCTACTTCGTCCTGCGCGGCGTGGAGCGCAATGAGCAGGGCCAGACGGAACGCAGTCTGGCCCAGCATGTCAACACGGTCAATCTGCGCGTGAAGCAGACATACTATACCGGTGCGCGCCTTACGCCGCAGGTCTTCATGCAGCAGCGCGGCAAGGCGCTGGCTGCCGAGCTGGCCGGATTCACCGGCCTGGAGGTGACCCTGTACGACAGCCAGGGCCAGCAGGCGGGCACCTCGGCGCAAGGCGAGCCGAGGCTTGGGCCGGGCAAGCCGGATCTCAGTACGGCGCTGGACTATGCGCTGAATAACAAGGTCGCCTACCAGAGTGAAGGCGACAAGCTGTTCTACCTGGCCCCGCTGCAGGGACCGGAGGGGCAGATGGGCGTGGTGCAGCTGCAGTACTCCCTGGAGGGTGCCCGCAGCTTCCAGCAGACGCTGCTGAATCTGTTCCTGACCACAGGCGGCGCGGTACTGGTATTCAGCTTCATCCTCGGGTATCTGTATTTCAACCGTGCGGCTGCCGCTATCGGGCGGCTGAAGAAGGCGGCGGAGGATATCCGCGGTGCCGACTATATCACAGCTCCGCCGGTGCGGCGCAAGGATGAGCTGGGGGAGCTGGCCGAGGGCATCTACTTCATGAGCCGGGAGATCGAGCGCAGCATTGCCGCCAAGGATGAAGAACGGCGCAAGCTCCAGCTGGCCGTGGAGAAGCTTCAGGCGCTGGAGCAGCAGCAGAAGCAGTATATCGGGAACATCAGCCATGAATTCAAGACGCCGCTGACCTCGATTAAGGCGTATGTCGATCTGCTGAATATGTATGACGATGACCCCAAGCTGCTGCATGATGCCAAGCTGAGTATTGCCAAGGAAACAGAGCGGCTGTACGAGATGGTGGAGAAGGTGCTGCAATTGACGGCGCTGGAGAAGTATGATTTTGAATCCCAGGCAGAGCTGCTGGAGGTTGAGAGTACCCTCATCGATATCTGCGGACGGATGAAAGGCAAGGCGGAGCGCTACGGCCTGACAGTCACGCTTGACGCCCAGCCTGCGCATATCTGGATCGACCGGGAGAGCTTCATGCATATCTTCATCAATCTGCTGGACAATGCGATCAAATATAATGTCCCGCAGGGGAGTATCCATCTGCACAGCGAGGTCAGGGAGCAGCGGGTATGGATTACTGTGCAGGATTCCGGCATTGGCATTCCAGAGGCGTCCCGGGAGAAGATCTTCGAAGCGTTCTATACGGTCAACCGTGACCGTTCCAGAGCGTCAGGCGGCACAGGGCTTGGACTCTCGCTGGTCCGTAATCTGGTGGAGAAGCAGGGCGGCACCATTGTTCTGCTGGAAGGCTCAGGCGAAGGGGCAGCATTTGAGCTGTCTTTTCCGCTGGTGACCTGAAGGGATAATGTTTACAAGTTAGATATATTTGCGATGCGGTTTGGAAATAAGCGTCCGGTAAGCTGAAGAGGCAACATGAGCGATGAGCTGGAGGGAAGCCTGAATGAATCATAAGAGCCATAGAGCCTGGGGCAAGATCTGGAGCATTCTGCTCTGCGGAGCTGTTCTGCTATCGGTTACTGCCTGTAGTACTGAGAACACAGACGCACGTGAGGTTGTAGAGAAGGCAGGCCGCAAAATTACAGTCCTCGACAATGTCAGCGAACCGGTCTATACGAAGCTGAAGCTTGCGGGCATACAGAAGGTGGAGGGTGTGCGGGGGACGGATTTTGCCGGCGAGGATGTCATGGTAGTGACCAAGGAGAACCGCAGTCTTCCCTCGCAGGTGATTGAAGGGCAGGAACGGTATCCGCTGAATCTCTATCTGCATACCCTGTCCACAGGTGAGGAAGCTCCGCTGCAGACGGGGGAGCTGAATTATGGCGCGCCGCAGCTATCTCCGGACAAGACGCATGTATTCTTCAAGGAGCTGTATGACATCACAGGCTTCGGTTATATTATGGATCTGTCCGGGGGCGCCCCGGTGAAGGTAAGCGATGCGGAGTTTCGGGTGGAGGAAGGGAAATGGGCGGATGACACGCATGTGATTTTTCCCGATATGGAAGGCAATATTCTAAGCACAGATGTGACCGGCAAGCAGGAGACCCTCGTGAAGACGGGCATCCCTTATGTGCATGAGGTGGTTCAGACCGGCAGCCGGATTCTCTATGTTACAGGTGAAGACAGCCAGCTTAACGCCTATGACACGGTGACGAAGCAGACCAAGGTGCTGCGTAAAAATGTGATCTGGGCGGTTCCCTCCCCGGACGGAAGTCAGATGGCGATTGTCGAGCGTGTCGGACGCGGAGAGATGACTCTGCAGCTCTGCGACAGCGAAGGCAATGAGCAGTCTAAGCTAGCTTCGGGGCAGCAGATCTTCGGCACCAGCTGGTCGCCGGACGGCAAGCTGCTGGCTTATGCAGTGACGGCGGCGGGTGCGACGGATGACCAGCAGGACCTGTTCATTACGGAGGTGGAGACCGGAGAGCAGACGCCTGTGCTGAATGATTTTCATCTGGCTGATCCTCTCCACTGGAGTCCGTCCGGTAAGAAGCTGCTGGCCACAGCTACGGTTCTGAAGGATAATATTTATCAGTTTCTGACCTATGTGGTTAGCCTGTCGTAACGCTTTTCTACGCCAAAAGCAAAAGGCTGCCCGGGATCAGCCGCATGACGGCTACCCGGACAGCCTTGCTTTTAGGTGAGTTTATAATTCATACTTGACAGGTTGGTTTAAAGGGGTATATGATAACAGCAATCGTTCACCGCTAATTAAATGAACAGTGAAATAATCGCTGTGAACATCATACCTGAGATTTGAGCTGATTGGACCACCAAAGGCTCCCGTTACAGTTCCCGAACAGGGAATGGACCGGGGGCCTATTTGCGTCCCGTGGAGGAGAGAGGGCATGGAGGATAGACAGTGGGAGCAACTGGAGCAGGCGGATCATCTGTTCCGTAAGCTGGTACGCAGGTTCGTCAAGGAGCGCGACCGGGTAAGCGTGGAAGGGGTGGCCTTGCCGGGAATGCTGATTCTGCACAAAATCATCCGCGACGGAGAGCAGCGGCTCGGCGATCTGGCGGAGCAGCTTGATTTCACCTCAGGCGCCATAACGGCGCTGAGTGACAAGCTGGAGGCGGGCGGATATACGGTACGCAGGCGTAAGGAAGATGACCGCCGGACCGTGCTGCTGGATATTACCGCCAGCGGCCGGGAGATGGTGAAGCGTAACGGCAACATCGGTGCCAGGTGTATTACGCTTCTGTTCGAGGGCTTTACGGAGGAAGAGCTGGAGCAGCAGAGCTGTTTCTATGAGCGGATGATCGGGAATCTGGAAGGGTTCTCGGAGACGCTGCTTGAGCTGGCCCAGCAGAATGCTGCCAATCCCGTTCCCGCAGAGCCTGAACAGAAGCCGCGAGCAGTTACGAAGAGCAATTATCTCAGCTACTGAGGAATGAAGAGGATACTAACCTAATGATGAGGAGAGATGAGCATGGGACATTCCACAATATATCCAACAGGGGCTACCATATATAACCCGGCCAAGGCATGGAGCGGCTACACGGTATTTCAGGCGGGCGATGAGGGCGTAGTGCTGATCGACATGAGCGGCAAGGAGGTACATCTATGGCAAGGGCTAATCGGTTTTCCGGCCAAAATCCTTCCCGGCGGCTATGTCCTGGGCAGCACCGGCCGAAGAGACCCCAAATTCGGCATTCAGGATAATGTCGATCTGGTGCAGGTGGATTGGGAAGGCAATGTGGTCTGGAGATACAACAGCTATGAGCTGATCGAGGACCCTGGGGCCGAGCCGCTCTGGTATGCCCGCCAGCACCATGATTACCAGCGGGAAGGCAATCCTGCCGGATACTATGCTCCCGGGCTTGAACCTTCGGTTAACAGCGGGACAACGCTCATCCTGGCGCATAAAAATCTGCATAACTCCGAGATTTCCGACAAGGAGCTGCTGGATGACACGATTATTGAAGTGGACTGGGAAGGTAATGTCCTCTGGGAGTGGGCGGCTAGCGATCATTTCGCGGAGCTGGGATTCGACCAGGCGGCGCGAAATGTCCTGTTCCGCGACCCCAACACCCGCTCCTTCGGCGATCTGGGCGGCGGCGTAGGCGACTGGCTGCATATTAACTCTGCGTCCTATGTAGGGCCGAACCGGTTCTATGATCAGGGAGACGAGCGTTTTCACCCGGACAATATTATCTGGGATGCCCGTGAGGCGAATATCATCGCGATCACGGATAAGCGCAGCGGGGCCATTGTCTGGCGCTTGGGCCCGGATTATTCCCTGCCCGAAGTGAAGCATATCGGCTGGATTATCGGCCAGCATCATGCCCACATCATTCCGAAGGGGCTGCCGGGGGAAGGCAATCTGCTTGTATTCGATAACGGCGGCTGGGGCGGTTACGGACTGCCTAATCCGGCATCGCCCTTCGGGCAGAAGAATGCGCTGCGTGATCACTCGCGTGTACTGGAGATTAACCCGGTGACGCTGGAGATTGAGTGGCAGTATACTTCGGCGGAGGCCGGATTCTCCATTCCGACGGATTCCTATAAGTTCTACAGCCCGTATATCAGCTCCACGCAGCGGCTTGCGAACGGCAACACGCTGATCACCGAAGGCTCCAACGGACGGCTGTTCGAGGTCACAGCAGAGCATGAACTGGTCTGGGAGTATATCTCCCCGTACACCGACCGCCGCAATACGAATATGGTCTACCGTTCTTACCGGGTACCCTATGCTTGGGTGCCGCAGCTTACGAAGCCGGAGGAGCTTGCGATTGAGCCGCTCGACGTGTCCAGCTTCCGGGTGCCGGGAGCCGCGCCGAAGGGATCGGATTCGGTCGTGCAGGTGGCGACGACGCTTCCTTTTACAGAGGGGGCAGCCTGTGTAGCCACTACGGATGAAGGCAGCGTCCGGGGGACCAGGTAGAGACTCAGGCAGGCTTCAGAAATTCATAGACGAAGAGGTGCGTTCTTGTGACAAAATCATGGTACAGCTCAAGCCTTCTGCTCTTATCCTTATCGCTGGTACTGGTGCTCTCCGGCTGCAGCTCCAAGGGAGATGCGGCAGCCTCGGCGGGAGGGGGCAGCGGTACACCGGAGACCCTAAAGATCAGGATTGCCGATATCAACACGAATCCGACCTTCCGGGTAGCCCTTAAGCAAGGCATTTTCAAAAGCCACGGCATCGATGCGGAGATCATCAACTTCGGGACGCCGGCGGAGGGAGTGAATGCGCTGTTCATCAAGCAGGTGGATGCGGCCTTCGGCGCGGACTTTCCGGTGCTGAACGCCGTTGCCAAGGGCGACTATTCGATCATCGCTTCCGCCGGTCAGGCCACGGATCAGGCAGCGGCAGTGTGGAAGCTGTACGTCAGGGACGACATTCAGTCTGCCGCTGACTTGAAGGGCAAGAATCTGAGCTTCCTGCGCGGGACGTTCCTGCCGTATCTGTGGGATGAATACCTGAAGGAGCAGAGCATCGCGCTTAGCGATGTGAAGCTTACAGGACAGGGGGCCTTCGACGAAGCCTTCATTGCCCTGAAGCAGGGGGATGTCGATGCCGCCTGGTTCAGCGGTTCAGCGCTGACCGATAAGCTGGTTGCGCTTGAGGGCGTGCATGAGCTGACCGATATGTCCAA
This sequence comes from Paenibacillus sp. FSL M7-0420, assembly GCF_038002345.1. Taxonomy (NCBI): domain Bacteria; kingdom Bacillati; phylum Bacillota; class Bacilli; order Caryophanales; family Paenibacillaceae; genus Paenibacillus; species Paenibacillus sp. FSL M7-0420. The sequence continues at coordinate 9,565 of NZ_JBBOCJ010000001.1, forward strand.
GACTCCGGTGCGGCTGGGGATGGGAATCGTAGCCGCAGATGCTTTTGTAGAGGAGCATGGTGAAGGCATTGGAGCCTTCCTGGCAGCGGTGGATGAAGCCTCGGCGTATGTACAGGAGCATCCGGAGGAGGTGGCTGAGCTGATGTTCAAGGAAGTGAAGCAGCCGAAGGAGGCGACATTGAAGGACCTGCCGGCGAATCCGTGGAAGGTGGGCTTCACCCAGGCTGCATATGACAGCCTTGCCGGACAGAAGAAATATATGGTGGATACAGGGATTATCACGCAGGACTTTGACCTTGACAGCAAGCTTAAGCTGGAGCCGCTGAAGCAGGCGCTGCCGGATAAAGTGACCTATCCGAAATAAATGAAACCACAGGAGGTGCCCTATGTCGTTATCTGCTAAACCAGCGGCAAGGCAGCATGCTATTCATATCGAGCAGCTGCGCAAGAGCTACAGTGAACCGGCAGCCGGAGATGTCCACTACATTATCAAGGATGTAGATCTGGTGATCAAGGGCGGAGAATTTTTTGTGCTGCTTGGCCCAAGCGGTTGCGGCAAATCGACGCTGCTGAATATGATCGCGGGGTTCGTCTCCAAATCGGGCGGACATTTGCGGGTAGACAACATTGAGGTGGATAAGCCGGGCCGGGACCGGGCGGTGGTGTTCCAGCAAGCCGATTCGTCACTGTTCCCCTGGCTGACTGTGCGGGAGAATGTAGAATTCGGACTGCGGATGAAGAAGGTGGCCAAGGCAGAACGCCGGAGCTTATCTAGCCGGTATATCAAGCTTGTCGGGCTGAACGGTCATGAGGATAAATTCCCGAAGGCGCTGTCGGGCGGGATGAAGCAGCGGGTACAGCTGGCCCGGGTGCTGGCGAATGATCCGGCGATCCTGCTGATGGATGAGCCGTTTGGCGCGCTGGATGCGATGACCCGGCGGACGATGCAGAAGGAGCTGGTGCAGATCTGGCGGGAGACGCATAAGACAGTGATCTTCGTGACCCATGATATTCAGGAAGCGCTGCTGCTGGGGGAGCGCATCGGCATTATGTCGGTAGGGCCCTCCTCCAATATCACGGACATCTACGACAATACGCTGCCCTTCCCGCGGGATGTGGCTTCACCTGAATTCTACTCGCTGTATAGCCGGATTCAGAGCCATTTTGAAGAATAGGAAGGGAGGTGACACCTGATGAGATGGGTGGAAAAGAAATGGGTATCCGTATCCCTGCTGTGGCTTGCCGTACTGCTCCTCTGGCAGCTTGGCGCCTGGGTGTATGGTCCGGATGTCATTCCCGGGCCGTGGGCCACGGTCCGGGGCGGGCGTGAGCTGGTGGAGGACGGGACGCTGGTGCAATATATCGGGGTCAGCTTGTACCGCGTGCTGATCGGCTGGGTGCTCGGCAGTCTGCTGGCTATTCCGGCAGGACTGATCACTGGCAAGGTGAATGTAGTCCGCCTGTTCGCTGAGCCGTTCCTGAACTTCATCCGCTTCATTCCGCCGATTGCCTTCATTACACTCTTCCTGGTCTGGTTCGGCATCGGGGAGCAGTCGAAGATCGCGCTGATTATGTACGCCACCTTCTTCATTGTGGTATTGAACACCCTGACCGGGGTTATGTCGGTGGAGGAGGACAAGATCCGCTCCGCACGCAGCATGGGGGCCAGTGAGTGGCAGATTCTGCTGCATGTCATTGTACCCTCGACGATTCCGTATATTTTCACCGGTGTACGGCTGGCAATGGGCACCTCCTATATGGCGATTATCGGCGCGGAGATGATTGCCTCGAACGAAGGGGTAGGCTACCTGATCTGGAATTCGCGGCTGTTCTTCCGCACCGACTGGATCTTCGTAGGGCTGATTAGCCTCGGCTTCATGGGCTTCTTCACAGACCGGGCCTTCGGCTGGTTCGGCCGGAAGGTGCTCTACCGCTATGGTGTGGTCAGTGTGGGTGCGCACAGAAGATAAAGGAACAGATCGGACGGTTAGAAGCAGCGGGATTCGTGGTATAATGGGGGAATGTGCAAGCAGGATCAACAGGAAGGAGCAGTACCCCCAATGGAAGTAACCGCACAGGAAGTAGCGGAGTGGATGGTGAAGGAGATCAAGTTCACAGGGACGTTACACCAGACCGCTGCGATTGAATACGTGAAAGCAAATTTCGGTGAGGAATTTGTATTCGTAAATGAGAACGGCAATGCCTCGTTATCCAAGGAAGTGAAGAAGGCCTTCCGCAAGCTGCATGGCGGCCGGATTGCCTGGGATCGCGACGGATTCTTGTGGGCCTGGACCTAAGGGCTGAGCTCACAATAAGACCTGAACATAACAAAGGGAGCGTTGCTGATAACAGCGGCGCTCCCTTTTGTATGCAAAGACGTACAATATTTATGTCTGCAGCACTTAATAAGAGTTCTTCATTGTAGAGGCAACAAATCTTATACGTACTCCAGCATTCCCTTTTCCTTCAGCAGATCCACAATGTCTTTGACCGACTGTGCTTTATCCTTGGGACAGATCATGACTGCATCCCCCGTGTCAGCGATGATGAAGCCGTCTACGCCGATAGTGGTAATCAGCCTCCCGTTGCCGTAGATGATGGAATTGCGGGTGTCGATGCCGACATGATTCGCTTTGATAATGTTGCCTTCATCGTCAGGCGGGAAGATGGCCCCGAGTGCGTCCCAGCTGCCGATGTCATTCCAGCCGAACTGGCCGGACAGGACCACTACCTCGTCGGAACGCTCGAGAATGCCGTAGTCAATCGAGATGTTCTGCAGCAGCGGATAGATCCGGTTAAGGGTCTCCTGCTCCTGATCTGTACCGAGTGCATCGCGGATCGGCAGCATCGTATTGTATAGCCGCGGCAGATAGCGCTTGAAGTTATCAATAATGACCGAGGTCTTCCAGATGAAAATCCCGCTGTTCCAGAGATAATTGCCTGAGGCCAGATACCCCTGTGCCTTCTTGAAATCCGGCTTCTCCACGAATTCAGCTACATCGTATACGGCAACCGGCTTGACTGCGATGGGCTCTTTGTCATAAGCGATGTAGCCGTAGCCGGTGGACGGGAAGGTCGGTTTGATCCCGATCGTGACAATGGCATCACTCTCCATCGCGACAGTGCAGGCTTCGTCCAGCGTAAGCCGGAACTGCGGCTCATCGGTAATATAGTGGTCGGAAGGCAGGACCACCATTAAGGAATCCCCTTCACTCATCTGCTGGATGGAGAAGGCGGCGAACAAGATGCTTGCTGAAGTATTCCTAGCCACAGGCTCGATCAGAATATTGCTCTTCTGCACGCTACTGTGCATAATGCTCTCCAGCAGGACCGCCTGGGTGCGGTTCGTTACAATAACGGTATTCTCCTGCGGGATGATGCCCTTGAAGCGTTCGATGGTATCGTTCAGCATAATATCGTTGCCGCTGATGTTCAGCAGCTGCTTGGGGATTTCCTGTCTGGACAGCGGCCAGAAGCGGGTGCCGCCACCGCCTGCAAGTATGGTTGCGTATTTATCCATGATGAGTCACCAGATGGGCAATCGAGAACGAGATGATGCTCTCCGATCCCTGATTGAGGTTCAGTCCCGAGCTGTGAATCCCGTCGTAGCAAGCCCCGGTCTGGGGATCGATCAGGCTGAGCTGCAAGGAGTTATTCCCCGTATACCAGGCATAGCATAAGTCTGCCTGATGCAGATAAGCAGGGTCCTTAAGCACCGTGGCAGCTTCCCGGCAGGCCAGCAGCATCTCGCAGGCTTCGATCGGCTGCTCGTCATAGAGAGCAGGCTTGCCGCCCCGCAGCAGCCAGCCGTGGCTGCCAATGGGCTTGTAATAGCCTTCCGGCGCGAAGGTCCGGGAGATCAGGAAATCGAGGCTTTCCTTAGCCGTGATTCTCAGCGCCGGATTGCCGGAAATCTTGTAAGCCTTAAGCAGCGCCCAGGGCAGCATCGAGTTCCCGTACGTAAGGCTGTCTTCATACCAATTCCAGCCTTCGCCCTTGGTGAGATTGTATTGGTCATTCAGCCGGACGGCGATCGATTCGATCAGCCCGCCAACGATAGCTTCAGGCAGGAAGGCCTGTTCTTCTTCTGTGCTTGGTGTATGCGGATAAGGGAAGGAGTAAGTGCGTGCTCCGGGAGTTTTGAGCAGGTAGCTAAGTCCGACAACGGCATAGGCCAAGGCCCGGGGAGAGCGCATTCCGCCGATATGCGGCAGCGCCTGGTTGATCAGATAGCGGCAGGTATTCAGCAGGTTATCCGGCAGAATGGAAGAATAGGCGAGTACGAAGCCCAGCGCCCAGAGGGTACGCCCCTGGCAATCCTCAGAGCCGCGCTCTTCCAGGAAGGAACGGTTATAGTCCATGAAATTCCGGAAGTTGCCTTCTTCAGTCTGTGCATGGTGGACGAAAGAGAGGTACGTATGGATCAGGTCGAGGGAGGCGTTGTCCTGAGTCTTTTTGTACATCAGCACAGCTGCGATTAAAGCCCGAGCATTGTCATCGGTGGTGTAGCCTTTGGCACGGTCGGGCACGCCGAACTTTGTATGCTGAAAGATTCCTGTATCATCGGTGATCCGGCGCATATAGTCAGTTCTGAACTGTGACGCTATAGGTGTCTGCATTAAATCACACTCCGGTCAGCCGGGGCGCGGAGGGCTAGGAGATCCTGAAAGATGGCCGCGTAGGTCTTCGCAACCTCACTCCACATCATCGTACTGCCAAGCTCCTGTGTACGCTGCTCCATATCCTTAACCTTGGCCGGATCATCCAGCAGCTCCAGAATACAGGCTTCGAGGGAAGCCGAATCACGGAAATTCGCCAGCAGGCCGCGGCCTCCGGCAAGCATCTCTTCGGCATAGCGGTAAGGAGTGGAGATAATCACTCTGCCATATCCGACGCCGTAAGCAAGCGTGCCGCTGACGGCCTGATCCTTGCCCAGATAAGGAGTCATATAAATATCGGACATCACCAGGGACTCGATGACCTCTTCCTGGGTCAGCAGCTTGTCGACGAACAGCACATTATTGACCAGGTCTAATTCATGCACCAGATCGGTCAGCTTTTGACGGTATACTTCACCTATCTCCTGTTTGACGACCGGATGGGTCTTGCCCCAGATAATATATAGCGCGTCCGGATGCTGCTTCACTACTCCGCTCATAGCCTCAATGGCATATTCAATGCCCTTGCCGGGACTCAGGAAGCCAAAGGTCGACAGGATTTTGCGTTCGCCTAACTTGTACTGGAGCTTCAGCTCTGCACGTGTGGAGGTCTGGACAAACGGAACGCCGTGATGAATGAAAGCTATTTTGGCGGCATTAATATGATAGACAGAGATCAGATCCTCTACTGTGGACTGGGCCATGGTCACCACCTTGACGCTTCCTTCGGCGAGCCGGGTGATGATCTCATGCTGCTTGGGAGTAGGCTTGGTTAAGACAGTGTGGAAGATAACCACGTAAGGGACCTGAAGCTCTTCTGTGAACTGCAGCAGATATTCGCCGCTCTCTCCGCCATAGATGCCGAATTCATGCTGAATGACTAGCAAATCGGTATCTGACTGGTTGATGTCTCTGGCTGATTCTATATAATCGGATAGCTGATGTTGGTTAATTTCCCGCATGACCTGATCCGTGTAACGGTAGTTCCCGTTGTTATTCATGGCGATGATGCGCGGTTTGTTGAAGCCCTGAAGCTTCGTGAATTCATCCAGCAGATCCTGGGTGAAGGTAGCAATTCCGCATTCTCTAGGCAGGCTGGTGGACAGGAAAACAATGTTTTTATTGCGGTTGCTGTGGTTCATAATAGAAAGCCTCCCTATTGATTATCGAACTTTTGGGGACAAAAAAAGAAAATAAAGCGGGCTTTATTTTCCGGAGATGAGTGGTATAAAATTTTGTTTCTGCAAATCATTTCCTGCCCAAACTATAACATGACCATTTAATCTTGTCAATTTATTGACTCCCTTGAAATCACCGGATATAGTGATGTAGGAGGTGTATGGATGCCAGTCATACGCAGTAAATTGAGTGAGGTTATGGAGAAGCATGACCCGAAATTATCGATTCGCAAGCTAGCGAAGGACATTAATTACCATTTCGATTCCGTCCGGCGGATGTACAAAGACGAGATGGTACAGTATCCCCGGGATCTGCTGCTGAAGCTGTGTACGTATTTCAATATTCAGCCCGGAGAATTGATCCGGATGGAATCCGATGAGAATGACTGGGACATAGATAAGACAAATGAATATGAGGAGGAAGGCAATGACAAGGAGCCCGGCGAAGACAGCAACCTGTAATGAACTACTGAATACCTTTTATGCCAATCTCCGTACCGTGCACGTGGAGAAGCTAGTCTTCTCCGGTGTGGGCGGGCGTGATGTCTACAATATAACGGCTCCGTTTCTGCATGACGGGGAGGAAGTGATCTTGGGAAGAGTTGAGGAACGGGATAGCGAGTTCTCTCAAGTCTTCTTTTTTACATCCGGCGAGAATGGTGTATGGGTTCCTCGTGCGCATACCCATACCTATAATCTGCAGGACCCTTGCGTAACCCGCGTCAAAGGAGAATTGATTGTCGGCGGAGTTGAGGTGATTACGGCTGGGGATAAGCCGCCCAAGATAGTCTCCTGGGTTACCCAGTTCTACCGGGGATACCGGATCGACTCGCTGCATCACTTCTCCTCCGGTCCGGAGCTGATGAAGGATATCCGGCTGATTGAGCTTCAGGATGGCAGAATCGGCGTACTGACCAGACCGCAGGGAGACCGGGGCGGCAGAGGACAGATTGGCTTCACCATTATTGATTCACTGGAGGAGCTGCATGAACAGACCTTCCTGGAGGCGGAGATTCTGCAGCATCAGTTCGTGCCGGAAGAGTGGGGCGGAGCCAATGAAGCCCATCTGCTTAAGAATGGCCATGTGGGGGTACTTGGACATATTGCCTGCTTCGACCCTCTGGGGAAGAAGCATTATTACGCTATGGTCTTCTCGCTTAATCCGGACACCTTCGAGACAACTCCGGTCAAAATCATTGCGGCCCGCAGCGATTTTCCGGTCGGCCCGGGTAAACGGCCTGATCTGCAGGATGTGATCTTCAGCGGCGGACTGGTACGCGGGACGGCCGGCCGGGCGGTGTTGTCTGTAGGCGTCAGCGATGCAGAAGCCTACAGAATTGAGCTTCCTGATCCTTTTGCCGAATACGAAGTGTAATGTTACTGGTTTGACTAGATTCTATGGTCATGGTACACTTTGTTTGACAAGAATTTATGGTCAAAGAGAGCGGGAACCAAGCAATGGGTATATTCATTCAACTAAACAATCGTACATCGGAAACAAAGTCCAACCTGAATGTGGCAAGAAAGCAGGGCCGCATCCCGGCTGTACTGTACGGGATTGGTAAAGATACACTCAGTCTTGAAGTGAACGAGAAGGAACTGCTGGAGATGCTGAGAACGAATCCGCGGGCAATTCTACAGGCGAAGCTGTCAGATGGAACGACCCTTCCGGTAGTGGTTCAGCACATTCAGAAGCAGTCGATGTCCGGTAAAGTGCTGCATATCGATTTTCAGCATGTGAACATGAGCATCAGCATGGACAGCAAGGTGACCATTCATTTTGCAGGCGAAGCTGTTGGCGTCAAAGAAGGCGGCGTACTGCAGGTGGAAATCTATGAAGTAGAGGTCCGCTGTATGCCGGGCGATCTGCCTACTTCCATGGAAGTGGATATCAGCGGCCTGGCCATCGGCGACCAATTACTGGTGTCGGATCTGATCTTCAAGGATGGAATTGAAGTGCTGACCGATCCAAGTACTGTCATGATTCAGATCAAGACTGTACATGAAGAAGTTGAAGAACCGGTAGTAGTTACTCCGGCTTAAATACAGATTAACGAATAATAGCCCCTTCGGGCAGAACGTATTCGGAATTCATGAGGATATCATGACTCCGGTTACGTCTGCTGGAAGGGGCTTTTTGTTGAATTATAAGAATTTATATGCTTCACGCTATACATTATCCTGCTATTTCTCGCCGAAACGGCAGCCGAATATTCGCTTACACCGGGACTTCCCGGCTGCTCTGGCTCATCGGGGCGCTGCAGAGCGGACAGGGCTTCGAGGCCAGGTGATCCTCGGCGCCGCCCGCCTTCATCCGGGTCCAGCCCTTACAGGCTTTGCCGGTGCATGTCCAGACCGGGACGGTGTGTGTTCTGACTGCGGATGAACCCGTAGCGCTGCTGCGGGTAACAGGCGTTCTGACTCCGGCCGCCGGAGCTGATGTATACGGGCGGGCTGCCGAACGGAAGGCCGCGAGCATGAAGCGCGAGACCTCCGCTTTTTTGCCCCGATGTCTTGCAGGCGAGCTGATGAACAGCTCCTCCTTGGCCCGGGTAACGGCCACGTAGGCGAGCCGGCGCTCCTCCTCCAATGCGGCAATGCCCGCTTCGGCTGCGGCTCTTGCGGCAGCCGTGCTGATCACCTTGACGGAGGCCTTCGCTGGCTTGCGGTCCTTGGCGCGGTCCTCCTCCAGCGCGGAGCTATGCGGCAGAATTCCCTCTGAGGCTCCGATCAGGAAGACGACGGGGAACTCCAGCCCTTTGGATTTGTGGATGGTCATCAGCGCCACCCGGTTGCCTTGCTCCTTCAGCCCCGGTTGCCGGTTCTGCTCGTTACGCTCCGTTACGTTGTCGATGAATTCGAGGAACAGCGGAATTGTAGCGAACCGCTCCGCCGATGCTTCCAGCTCATCCAGCATTTCTTTCAACGTCTCCCGGTGTAGCGTAGCCTGATGGCGCTCGCTGCCTTCAATGAAATAATCATAGAATACCGTGCGGATCTGGCGGATCGCCTGCACCGGCGTCAGCTCCCGCAGGCCGCGGATCAGGTCCAGCCGCTCGCGCAGCTTGACGCCCTTGAAATCCTCCATGCCCGGCATGGACAGCAGATGAATAAGCGGGCCCTGCTTCGCCTGTACCGCCTCCATGCGCCGGATATGCTCCATACCCTTGTCCCGGCTCATGTACAGCGTCGGCAGAATATTCTCCATGGCGGCGAAGTCCCTGCGGTTAACCGACAGGCGCAGGTGATCCAGCACTGGAGAGATCAGCCAATGCTCATAGAGCAGCTGGCCTTCCCCGTAATCAATATAAGGAATATCGCGCAGCAGCAGCAGCTCCAGGACCGCCCGGTTGCTGCTTGTTGCGCGGTATAACAGGGCGAAATCACGGTATTCCCTGGCTCCGCTCTGAGTTTCACGCTCAATATGCTCCACAATCTGTCCAGCCTCGTCATCTGCTGTCTGCGGACGCAGATAACGGGGCGGCAGACCGTTGCTGCGGAACGCCTGCAGCGTCTTGTCGCGTCGCCGTGAGTTATGGCGGATGATGCCGTTGCCCAGCCCGATGATCGCCGGACCGGACCGGTAGTTGATATCCAGCGTGATCACCTTGGCCTGCGGATACAGCTTCTCGAACTCCAGGATGAACTCGCTGCGGGCCCCGTTGAAGGAATAGATCGTCTGGTCATCGTCGCCGACCACCATCAGATTATCCTGCGGAGCAGCAACCATCTTCACCAGCTCATATTGCAGCGCATTCGTATCCTGGAACTCATCAACCATCACATATTGATACTGCTGCTGCAGCTCACGCAGCAGCGCCGGCTGTTCCCGGAGCATCTGATAGGCGAGCAGCAGGACATCGTCGAAATCGATCTTGAAATGATCGGTCTTCCACTGCTCGTAGAGAGCCAGGATGGCCTTCATCTCCTTCTCAGCCTCGGTCGTCTCCGGCAGCTGCCCGGGCAAGCCCATGTTCATCTTGCAGGCGGAGAGCAGACTGAGCAGATTCTCCGGCGGATAGGCATCCTTCGGCAGTCCCAGCTCGCGCATAATCTGCTTCAGCAGAATATGCTGGCGGCGGGTCTCGTGGAAAATATCCTGCCGCAGCCCTTGCCGCCGCAGGAAATATAGAAAGAACGAGTGGAACGTACGCGCCTGCAGGCGCGCAGCATCCCCCTCGTTCACCCCGGGCAGCAGGGCGATCCGCCCGCGCATCTCTGCTGCTGCCTTACTGGAGAAGGTCAGCAGCAGCAGGCGTCCGGGGGCGATGCCGCGCACAGACAGCAAATACCCGGTTCTGCAGATCAGCACCGAGGTTTTGCCGGAGCCCGCTCCCGCCAGCGTCAGCAGCGGTCCGAGATGATGCCGCACCGCTGAGATCTGCGGAGGATTGAGCAGAATGCCGCCGGCCTCCAGCCGCCTGAAATAAGCGGCATCGCTGTCCCCCGGCTGTACCGTCTCCCGGCTTGTCCGGGCTGAGGCTACCTCCGCCTGGGGTATATGTTCACCGCTGGCTCCCAGTGGGATATTATGGTATATAAGCTTGTTCATTAAGTTCACCTTCGTTTGTTTCTGAATGCGTGATCAGCCATGCAATTTTGGCCAGTATACACTATACCATTCCGCACTCTTTTCTGCACGGGGCTATCTCCCGGATGCATTCAGCTTGGCGAGAATGGAATTCACCCTGCGCTCGTATAGCCGGGGCTGATCCTCCTTGATCTCCTCCAGCAGGAAGGCCAGACACTGCCGGATTCTTGGCGGCATGCGCACAGCGATCTCAGCGTAATCCTTGCGGTAGCGGTCGTCCTGGAGAATTCGTTGATTCAGCACAATCGCCCAGTTGCGGGCATGCTCCAGCATCTCGGGCAGCGACTCCAGCAGCTGGGTGAGGTACATCTCCATCTGGACACTCTCTACAAAATGAACAAGGCTGAACATCACCTCTTCCTGCTCGGTATCATCGTCGAATACTTTGAAAATCTGGTGAATGACGGCATCCTCCGTATCACCGGCCAGACCCTCCAGTGCCAGATCGAACTGCTCGCATTCCAGCTCGGTGCGCAGCAGCCGGTTCTCATATAACCGGGCAATCCCGGGGTATAGATGGTTCATAGAATAACTCCTCCCAGCAGGAAAATAACGCCATTTATCATAAAGTCCATTTTTTGACAGATGAGGATAATATATTGGACAAAGGACTAGCTGATTATAACAGATGTACAAGTAGAAGTGAGGTATGGAGGGATATAATGTTTATTCCGGTTCTGATGGAATTAACCAATGCCGAACGGTTGACGCTCATTCTATATCTGGCAGTCAACCTGGGCGCCATCTCATTATTATGCTTTCGGCGCTCGGGAACCGACCGCCGCTAACAGGAACAGCCTTCATGCGAAGGCTGTTTTGCTGTCGCTACGCTTGTTCCTTATCCAGAAGATGCCGCAGTCCTGCCGCTACACCATTCTCCGTATTACTTGATGTAATGAAGTCAGCGGTCTGCTTCAGAACGGGTGCGGCATTCTCCATGGCAATCTTGTACCCTGCCATCTCGAACATAGGCAGATCATTGTAGCTGTCGCCCATGACCGCCACTTGCTCCGCAGGAATCCCGTAGTGGGCAGCGAGCCTGCTTACACCGGCGCCCTTATTCGCTTCCTTATGATTGATCTCGATATTGTTGACATGCGATGCGGTAATAATCAGTCCGGGAATGGCGGCGAACCGCACAGAGGCTTCCTTCAGCAGCTCACGGTTCAGAGAGAAGACCAGGGTCTTATAGATCAGATTCTCTTCCTTGCTCCAGACGTCCTCCATCTTCTCCACATAGGTTACCGCTGCCTGCTGGAACTGCTGATCAACCATCGCCTGTAGCAGCCAAGCCAATTCCTCAGGAACCTCAGTGTCCTTATGAGTAGCCAGCTTTTCCAGCTGTACCCGCTTGTCCAGCTCTACATATACGTTATCCTCTGTGTATACCTCGTAGTACAATTCAGGAACTTCATTCATCCAGCGCAGTGCGGGGATAATATCCTCTTTATTCAGCGGAGTGCTTGCCGCCACCGTCCGGTCAGCAAGCGTGATCACAGCACCGTTAAGACTCACCACAGGGCACTCCAGATCAGCCAGCCGCAGCTGCCGCTCAGCGTCCATATAGGACCGGCCTGTAGCAATAATCACGATATGCCCCAGACGCTGTGCGTGAAGAATAGCCTCTTTGTTCTCCCTGCTGATTTCGCCCTCCGCATTGAGCAGTGTTCCGTCCATATCCAGTGCAATAAGCATGAGATTGATCTCCTGTTCTATCTATTTATTGTAGGTTTCCCTGTAAGGGTGCGTATGCTATGCCTGTATTTTATCATTATTTATCGGGAAACTAAAAAATTAAAGTGTTCATCTATAAGATTGCAGTATAGATTGGCCGCTGCATGCAGCGTGAGGAATTTTCAGAAAAGTGTGCTCACGTGGTACAATGAAAGGCAGACCTAGAGCGTGACTGCCTGGTTCGTCTGCTGAATGCGAATGGGACGATGCCCGGGGTGCAAGCGGCTTGGGGTCGCTATGTAAGGGGGAAAAGATACTGATGAAATCCAGAAATTTAGCTACGATCTCTCTGGCCATTATGGCCTGCGGCTTTCTGTTCACGTTGTTTCTGCCGGAGAATCTGGCAGTTATTCTGCTGAGAGGGGGCTTCGAGGCAGGGCTGGTCGGAGGAATAGCCGACTGGTTTGCCGTGACGGCGCTGTTCCGCCATCCGCTGGGCCTTAGAATTCCGCATACCTCGCTGCTGCTGAAGAACCGGGATAAGCTGATCCAGTCTCTGATCTCTGCGATGGAGAATGAACTGCTGAATAAGGAGAGCATTGAGAATAAGCTGCGCACATTCAATATAATCTCGCTCGGAGCCACCGTACTGACCCGGTTCTTCTCCAGAAAGAAAGCGCGGCAGGAAGTGCTGGAGCAGCTGAAGGGCTTCGTACTGCGGCTTCCGGTAGAGCAGGCCGTTCCGTATATTCAATCGGCAGCGGCAAGCTACCTGCGTGAAGCTAAGCTCGGAGTTGCCGCAGACACCATTGCCACCAGCTTGATGAATGAGGGCAAGGATATTGCCGCTCTTGATTTTGCGCTGGAGGGGATCTCCGCCTGGAGCGGACGCCCGGAGACGCGGGCCATGCTGGGCAAGATCGCCAGTGAGAAGCTGGCTGAGGTCAAGCTTGGCGGACTGAAGGGAATGGCCTTCCAGGCCTTCGTCGGGTTCGTGGATGCCGATATGCTGGGGGAAATGCTCCAGGGTATGGTGCAGTCTACGATCCGTGACTTTAAGGAAGAAGATAGCCCCTACCGGGAGGAAGTCATCCGGGAGATCCGGGTGGCTCTGTTCCAGCTGCTGAGCGATGAAGCACGGATTGCCTCGCTGAAGAATTGGGCGCTGAATGAGCTTCAAGGGGAAGCGGCCGCCGCATTTGTACTGCAGCAGCTGCAAGGGCTGCGCGGCAAGGCGGTTACGCTGCTGGAAGAGGACCGGGGCCGGGGAGGCCGCAGGCTGTTCTCGCTATATGCCCTACTTGTCCGGCGGGTTAGCCAGGAGAAGGAATGGATTCAGACATCAGAGGACCGGATTCGCGGTACACTGATCTCCTTCGTGGAAGCTAATCATTACCGGATCGGGCAACTGGTCAAGGAGAACCTGGATCAGATGGACGATGCCGCTCTGGTCAATATGCTGGAGGAGAAGGTCGGCAAGGATCTGCAGTGGATTCGTGTCAACGGTGCCGTCTGCGGCTTTGTGGTCGGGCTGGGGCTTACCGTGATTCAGCTGATCTGATCATCGCAAGACCAGGAATTCATAGAGGCAGCAAGGCAGCCTCCGGGCCGTCCGTGAAGACGGAGACCGGGAGGAGGCTTTGCTGCCTCTTTCATAAGCAAGAGACTTGATCATTAACATAACGATGAACCCTTTCTACAGCGAATAATAGGTTGTAGGGGGTTGCCCATATCTCGGTGGCTTACTGTATAGTGCATTTGTTTAATGGTAACGCTTACACGTGTAGTATATTATGAACTCCGGCTGCATCCTGCGAGAAGGATCACCAAATCCGTATTACACATTGTCGCATCCTGACCGGACATACAGTCCGGTGCTGTCCGCCCTCCAGGAAAGTATTTCAAGGTTAAGCGTTGTGCCCTTCGTTAACCGGAGGAGCCCTCAAGAAGAAAGCTTCCCCCTGGTTAACGTGAAGGCACCAGCTTCAGATAAATATTCTCCAGCAGCTCTGCGGTATGCTGCCATTCATACATATGCAGCGTATCGCTTCTTCCCTGCAGTCCGATCCTTGCGGCAAGCTCAGGATTGCGGCCGATCTGCAGCATACGGCTGGCAAAAGCAGCGGGGTTCCTGTACTGCTTCACCAGATAGCCGTTATGACCCGAATCGATAATCTCCCGGATTCCGCCGTTGCTGGAGGCGATCACCGGCAGTCCCGAGGCCATAGCCTCCACATTCACCAGCCCGAAGGATTCATGCTGCTGGGAGGGGCAGATCAAGCAGTCGGCAGCCTGGTACAGACTGTGGATATCCTTATGGGGGATATTTCCAAGAAAGGCTACCTGTACACCCAGCCGCCGGGCAAGGGCTCTCAGCTGCCGGAGATACGCCGGCTTCCCCCTGCCTGCGATCAGCAGCCGGGCAGGCATATGCCGGTTCAGGCGGTGCATGGCCCGGAGCAGCACGGGTATCCCCTTGCGCGGAATGACCCGGCCTACGAACAGGAGCGTGAAGCCGGGACCAAGGCCATACACCGTGCGCAGACGCATCTTCTCCTGCGTTGATGCCGGGGTGAAGCGTGACAGGTCTGCTCCCAGGGGAACCACGCGAAGCTTGCTGCGGATGCCTGGGAACCTCCGGATAAGCCGCTGCTCCAGGGAGCTGCTGTTGGCCGTGACGGCATCGGCCATGGCTAGGCTGCGGGCGATACCGGACTCCTGCGGCACGAACGTGAGAGAGTGAAGGAATGCCAGCACCGGAGTGCCGGGGTGCTGCCGCTTCACAGCAGCTACGAGCCGCGGCCGGTTATCGATCTGGATGAGATCGAACGGCTCGGCTGCTTCCAGGAACATAAGAACGGAGCTGCGGTACCGGGAAGGGGTGCCTGAGGGCAGCCGGATGAACTGGACCTGCTCGAGCTCATCCGTGTCAGGAAGCTCTGCGGCTCTGCGGCTTACGATGGTTACCTTATGTCTCTTGGCCAGCCGCCGGGCGATATTCCAGATGCAAATCTCCACAGAGCCGTCCCCGGGAACCGTGAACTGCTCCGGTGCAATCATGCAGATGTGCATTGTGGCTGCTCCTCCCGTTGCATAGTAGATAGGGTTCTTAACCTAACATATGCGTTCAGGCGTGCAGAAGACACAGGAGTAAGTAGTGGGCGTCGTCTGCGGCTTAGCTGCCTGTCTGTCTAAGGGTGGCGGCAATAACTCCGGCAATCGTCTGCTCATACTCCAGGATCTTCAGCTTCCCCGCCGCGATCTGCTTGTACCCGGAGACCATAGAGGATAAGGATTGTCCGGTGAGAGCCGGATTCTGCTTGCGGATGGCCGCCTTGAAGTCGCTCCAGTCTGCCGTTAGCCGCTTGTTCAGTGCAGAGACTGCGCTTTTCTGTGATTTGATTAAGCTTTGCGGTCTGTCAATGCCCGCCAGGGTCTTGCGGGCAGCGGCCATCCGGCGGGTACGGGTATCCTTGGCGGCCTTGAGCAGCGCTTCCTTGTCGCGGATCTCCTGGCGGGCCATTTGGACCAGCAGCTTCATGGCTTCCGACTGGGCCTTCAGGACGGAGTTCAGCGTCTTGTCCTTCAGTCCCTTGAGCAGGGAGATCCGCTTGTTCAGCGCGCTGTATTGATCGAACAGCGGCTGATAACGCTGTTTGGCACTGCTGACGGCGGTGCTCAGCTTGGTGATGGAGGCCTGGTCTATATTCTTGATGGACTCCCGGGCTGCATTCAGCGCCTCTGTATTCTGATCATGAAGCGTCCTGATCTGCACCTCCCGGCTGTCATACCCGGCAGACAGGACGGTCAGCTCAGTGAACTGGCTCTTCATCCGGGCGCGGGCAGTGCTGTCTGCCTTAGCAGCAGTCAGATCAAAGGAAGCCTGAACCGATGAGGTAATCACCGTTGCTGCTGCCGAAGCCGGACCGGCCGGGAAGCTGAGGGCGAGGGCAATCAAGAGGGATAGCAGCAGACAACTGGGCTTGTACAGATTATTCATTACATTCCTCCGCTTGTATTCATGTCCCGCAGCACAAAGAAAGCACCCGCAGTAAAGGCCAACAGGCCTCTATTACGGGTGCTTCCGGCGTAATGAGTCACGAAGATAGTTTTGCTTTTTATTATAGATATAATATCTTAATTTTGTCAATATTATCAATTTTAACTTATGCGAATCAAGGGGGAGGACCTTCATTTCATTCCGTGACGGTCTTATCGTATACTGTGAAGGAAGAACGTCAAGGGAAGCACAACAGAGGGTCAGCAGAAGCGCCAGCCCCAAAATGAAGGAGGCCTTAGGTGATGGATAACCTGGCTAGGAATAACAGCATTCTCGATCAAGCCTTCCAGTTATCTCCGGTGGGGATGGCTGTATTGTCTCCGGAAGGAGGCAGATGGATGAAGATTAATCCTGCTTTTTGCAATATGCTGGGCTGCACTGAGCCTGAATTTCTCTCAGGGACTCTATCGGGGGCCGGCCGGGACCTGCAGGAAGAATTCTCTATTCAGCGAATCGGGACAGAGCTTGTACAGCGGCAGGGACAGCCTCTCCAGGAGGAGCAGCGGTTCTCCGGCAGTGACGGGAAGCCGTTCTGGCTCTCCCTGACCTTCATCTATGCGGAAGAGGAGCCTTCCAGCCGAACCGTTATTGTATATGCACAGGATGTAACAGACCGCAAAATTGCTGACCAGCTGACCGTAGACAGAAGCGATCTGTACAATTTATTCATAAAAGACGATCAGAGTATGATCTCCTTCTCCCTGCCCGACGGGACGATAACCTTCATATCGCCGTCCTCCTATTCCCAGATCGGATACCATCCGGAGGAGATCGTCGGCAGGAACCGCGCCGATTTCTATCACCTGGAGGATGTTGAAGCCATCAACAGCTCCGGCAGCCTGCTGAAGAACAATATCTCCATCCGCCGCCTGCGCCATAAGGAGGGCCATTATCTGTGGTTCGAGACATCCTTCCATGTGGTCCGCGGAGATAAGGGTGAAATCACTCGGATTATGGGGATCGGGCGTAATGTTACACGGCGCAAAGCTAGCGAGGAGGCCCTTGCGTCCGCGCAGCGGGTGGCGCGAATAGGCTCATGGGGCTGGGATCTGGTGAAGGGCAGAATCACGTTCTCCGACGAACTGCGGCGTATTCTGCAATATAGTGTGGAGACAGGCCAAGTGAATCAGGAGGCCTTCCTGGCACTGGTCCATCCGGGAGATATCAGGATTCTGCAGGAGGCCGTAGAACGGGCTATGGGACTAGGGGAGCCGGGGAATACGGCTTACCGGATGATTTTGCCGGATGGGGAGGTCGTGATGGTGCATGTCCAGTGGGATGTCATCCTGGGACCGGAGGGCCAGCCAGCCCAGCTGTTCGGCATGATGCAGGATATTACGGAGCGTATGCATATGGAGGAGCAGCTGCGGGAGAGTGAACGGAATTTCCGGCTGATGTCGGAGAACTCCCTCGACCTGATCTCGCGCCATGCGATTAAGGACAGTATCTTCCTGTATTGCTCACCGGCCAGCCGTTCGCTGCTCGGTTATGAGCCTGAGGAGATGATCGGCACCAGTGCCTACGATTACCTGCATCCTGATGATCTGGAGATGATTCTGAATCAGATGGCGGAGAGCGTGGATTCGGGATTGATTCCGCCGGCCTCCTACCGCTACCGGCACAAGAACGGAACCTATATATGGTTTGAGACGAACAGCCGGTATATTTTTGACGCGCAGGGCCGGAAGACGGAGATTATTGCCGTAGGCCGTGACATTACTGAACGCAAGCAATTCGAATCGAAGCTGCAGGAGAACGAGCAACGCTACAAATCCCTGTTCGAGTATAATCCTGCGGCGGTATATTCCATGAATCTGCAGGGGGATTACCTGACGGCAAATGCCAATCTGGAGAAGCTGACCGGCTACTCGCTGGAGGAGCTGCTGGGGAGTTATTTCGGACCGCTGGTGGCCGAGAAGGATATCCAGAAGACGCTGCATCATTTCACCCTGGCCAGCCAGGGGGAGCCGCAGAGCTATGATCTGACGCTGATCCACAAAGACGGCCATCCGGTGGAGATCAATACGATTAATATTCCAATCGTTGTGGATCATCAGGTGGTTGGGGTATATGGGATCTCCCGCGATATTACGGATCATATCAGGTACACGGAGCAGATTGAGAAGCTGAGCAATGATTATACCCTGATTCTCAATGCCGTGTCCGAAGGGATATTTGGTCTGGACAACGAGGGGCGGGTCACCTTTATTAATCCTGCGGGGGCGCATATGCTGGGCTTCGAATGTGATGAGATTACCGGGCATCCTTACCTGGACCCCATCCAGCAGACCGCGCTTGACGGCAACCATTATCGGCCGGAGGAGTCTCCGCTGATGCGGGCAGTCCGGGCAGGAGAAGCCCATCAGAGCCTGGATGCGGTGCTGTGGCGCAAGGACGGCTCCAGCTTCCTGGCCGAGTACCAGGTTACCCCGCTGTTCGACAAGGGTGAGCGCAAGGGAGCGGTTGTCGTCTTCCGTGACACTACCGGGGAGAAGGAGATTATCAGAGCCAAGGAGCTGGCGGAGAAGGCGGACCAGGCCAAATCGGAATTTCTCGCCGTCATGAGCCATGAGCTGCGTACACCGATGAACGGAATAATGGGCATGACCGATCTGCTGAGTGAGACGGAATTGACGGAAGAACAGCGGGGGTATACCCAGATTATCAGCGAGAGCAGTGCATCCCTGTTATATATTCTTAATGAAATTCTGGATTTCAGCAAAATCGAAGCCGGTAAAATGACGCTTACCCGCGAGCCGGTAAGTCTGGCGGAATTACTCGACAATATCACGGAGCTGTTCATGCCGAAGGCCCGTGAAAAGAATATTGAGCTGTCCTGCCGCATGGCTGCGGATGTGCCGGAGCTGATCATGGGAGATGCGGCCCGGCTGCGCCAGGTGCTGGTGAATCTCGTCAGCAATGCCGTGAAATTCACCGAGACGGGACAGGTCTCCATTCTGCTCAGCAGAGAATATAGCAGGGATCGCAAGAAGCTGACGCTTAAATTCAGCGTGGCCGATACAGGGATAGGAATCCCTTCGGAGAAGCAGCCGCTACTGTTCCAGTCCTTCTCGCAGCTGCACCCGTCCATTAACCGCAAGTATGGGGGAACCGGATTGGGCCTGGCCATCTGCAAAAAGCTGGTGGAGCTGATGGGCGGTGCCATTACGGTCGAGAGTGTCGTCGGGGAAGGGTCTGATTTCTATTTTATCCTGCCTGTAGATATGGAGCTGGGTCTGGAGCATTTCAGCGATAAGGTATCCCTATGAGCCGGAGGCCTTCTGGTGAGCGATTGAAGGCGAAGGCGTATACACAGTGGGAGACAGGCGTAGCCTCGCCTTCCTCAGCCTGCGGGCCGGCGACCATGGCTGCCCTCCTGGAATATTGGCATTCGCATAAGGGCCGGACGTTTATTCCGGGTATCCGTCATTTTGATTCCATGGCCGCGCACATCAATTACATCTACACCCATCATGGCGGGACGCCCTGGGGCATGAGCGCACGCAGCTTTGTCAGAGGCCTCCGGGCGTACATCGGCGCAGCCCTACCGCCTTTAAGTTACCGCTCTGACCTGATTAAGATATCCGTGTTCAATGATATCGGGCGCTACCGGGCCGAGATTGATGCCGGGCGTCCGGTTGCGCTCAAATTCGACAAGTGGTTCAGCCTCCGCTGGCGGGGCAGATATGCGTATGACTATCATTGGGTGCTGGGAATCGGCTATGAGGATGAGGAGGACGGCTCCTGCAAGCTGGTTGTCCATGACAACGGGGTGCAGCATCCGGGCGGCGGTTATACGCCGGGCAGAGAACGGCAGATCTCCTATTCAGCCAATAAAAAAATACTTACGATGGTGTCGCTCGACCTGCCGGAATAATAATCCTCCTATTCTCGCTGAAACGGTCCCGTCCTTTAAAAGGACGGCCAAGCCGTTTCCACTTGCAAAGTGTGATTCAAACGTTTGCACAAAGTTGGCGGTTAGGATAAAATTTCATTTAGAGAAATGAAGAGTTGTATAAAACCCAGGAGCCCTGCCGTATATTTAGTTAAGGGTAAAGGAGGCGGTAAGCCTTGTCAGTACAGAAGGAAATGAAGGAACCGATTGATTACGGGGACCCGGCGGCTACCAGCGGAATCTCCGTCTTCGACCGGAGTTTCGATGAGCTGTTCAGCTATGACGGAGAGGATCTTGGCCTAACCTATTCGGCGTCCGGCTCCGCGTTCTGTCTGTGGGCCCCGACGGCCCAGGAAGCGGAGCTGGTGCTCTATCCATCCTGGAAGGATGCTGCGCAGCGGCAGATACCCATGGTGCGAGACGTCCGGGGAACCTGGAGACTCAGCGTTCCGGGTGATCTGGACGGAATGTTCTACACCTACAAGGTGCGTATCGGTGATCTATGGAACGAAGCGGTGGACCCGTATGCCCGCGCGGTCGGGGTGAACGGGGACAGAGGGGCTATACTGGATCTGCGCAAGACCGATCCCGCACGCTGGACGCAGGATAAGCCGCCGCTGGAGGACCCGGTGGATGCGGTGATCTATGAGCTTCACCTGCGCGACTTATCGGTTCATCCTGCCAGCGGGATTACGCATACAGGGCAATACCTGGGTCTTGCCGAAGCCGGTACCCAGGGTCCTGAGGGCATTGCCACCGGCCTTGATCATATTGCCAGTCTGGGTGTTACCCATGTGCAGCTGCTGCCTATCTATGATTATGCGACAGAGAGCGTGGATGAGACCCTTCTTACGGAGCCTCATTATAATTGGGGATATGATCCCAAGAATTACAATGCTCCTGAAGGCTCTTATGCGTCAGATCCGTATGTTCCGGGCCTGCGCATCCGGGAGCTGAAGACAATGATTCAGGCACTTCATGACCGCGGCCTGCGTGTCATCATGGATGTGGTCTACAATCATGTCTATGACGGCTTCCGTGTTAATTTCACCAAGCTGGTCCCTGGCTATTATCTGCGGTATAAGCAGGACGGGCGGTTGTCGAACGGCTCCGGCTGCGGGAACGACACTGCTTCTGAGCGCAAGATGATGTCCCGTTTCATCATAGAGTCCGTGTTGTACTGGGCTAAGGAGTACCATATTGACGGCTTCCGCTTCGATCTGATGGGACTGCATGATACAGGGACCATGAATGAGATCCGCCGCCGTCTGGATGAGCTGGACCCCTCGATTATGACCATTGGCGAAGGCTGGGTGATGGACACGGAGCTGCCAGAGGACCTTCGGGCTAACCAGCGCCAGGCCAATGAGATGCCGGGCATCGGGCATTTTAATGACGGCTTCCGCGATGCGGTCAAAGGAAATATATTTCTGCATGACCAGAAGGGCTTCATCAGCGGCGGATTCGGCTTCGAGCGCAATGTGAAGGCAGGCATTGCCGGAGCGATCTACTACGGGCCCGGCCTCGGGCAATTCGCTCAGGAGCCGCAGCAGAGTGTGAACTTCGTGGAGTGCCATGACAATCATACACTGTGGGATAAGCTGGTATTGTCAACGGCAGGAACGGAAGACAATCAGCGCCGCGCTATGCACCATCTGGCCTCGGCCATCGTGCTGACGAGTCAGGGGATACCGTTCATTCATGCCGGGCAGGAGTTCCTGCGGACCAAGGACGGTGTGGAGAACAGCTATAAATCACCAGTGGAAGTGAACTGGCTGGACTGGGAACGCTGCGCGGAGCATGCTGAATCAGTAGCGTACATGAAGCAGCTGATTGCGCTGCGAGCGGCTCATCCCGCCTTCCGGCTGCGTACCGCCGAGGAGATCCGTGACCATCTGATCTTCGAGGAGGCACCGGCGCAGGCGGTGGCCTTCACCCTCCGCGATCATGCCGGAGGAGATTCTGCGGAGCATCTGTACGTTCTGTACAATGCCAACCCGGATGGTGCAGCCCTGAGGCTACCTGAGCTGGGCGAATGGAATCTGGTGTTCGGCGGGGAGCAGATCAGCGGACTGGCGGGCGGCATTTTAACTGCTGCAGGAATTGGAATGATTGTACTTGCTGTGAACTAATGGATAGGTACCGTGATATAGGTATTACGCTGAAGCAGGCTGCCGGGGCGGTCTGTTTTTTGCCCTACCGAATTTTACAGGCAGACATTAGAGCTGAAATGACAGTGAACAGCCAAACCAGTAAACAGAGCAGGGCAAGTATTGAAAACAAGCTAACCTCAAACATAGAACGGCCAAGACTGGTCTGAACGGCGATGAACATAATGGCAATCAACCAAGCTATGCAGCCTGCATGCAGGAGCATGCGTTGTTTGCCGGGCCGCAGATTCGAATGTTCCAGCAGCCAGGCCGGTAACAGTAAGGTTTGGAGGGAATGGAGACCCATTCCATGTAGTACAATATAATTGCCCCCAGCTCCGATGAAACGGCTTTGTAAGCTCATCATGATCAGGCCTGCCAGATTAGCTATGAATACCGACAGCAAGGCATAACGGATACCGGTGATAAGTACAGGGCGAGGCAATGGAGCCTTCATCCTCAAAAATTGAATAATAAGCAGGATACCTGAGACCACAAAAGAAAGAGAAATGACGCCAAATAAAGCTCCCCCAAGGGTGTCCACCAGGCCGCCAGCTTTAGAGAAACGGGGATTGAAGCCCCGAAAATTCTGCAGGGTTTCAATTGCATAGCTGTAGGAAGCAGCAGCAATATTAAGCCGGCGAACCACTTTTCTCATGCGGACAGTAAAGCCTGCAAAGGGTAGAATCGCAGCGATGGAGAACAGAAAAATTCCTAGTGCTGCTGCAAACGAGAATACATTTTTAATATTACCCTCCGGCTGAACAACGGCCCCTTGAAAGAACATATAGAAAGCAGCACTTCCCGCGATAATAAACCCAAGCAGTCCAAGGATAACGAGCGCTTTTTCACGTTTGAAAATAGAGACGGCAGATGCCATCAACTCGTTGAACATAGTAGGCACGATTCGATCACTCTCTCAAATTTATTTATCGATAAATAAATAATTAGCAAAATAATTGCAAGCAGTAACAGATAAGATTCATCCGTTTGCTGCTTGCACATCCTTTAATCTTTATTCGTTTGTATGGACTGTTTTATTTCTGGTATATCAAGCACCTCGGATAACGTGACCAGCAGCCCCATGCTCATAAAACGTATTGCATTTTCTTCCGCATCGGGTAACCCGGCCTTCTGGAATTTGCCAGTCACTTCATCAAAAATAGTCTTATAAAGCTTAGCAGAATGCTGTTTGATCCCCGCTTCCGATATGGTATAAGCCTGCATAACCATCAATATTTCGGAACGGTGCGTCTGCATTAAGTTGAAAAAGCTGCTGCCCATTGCGCCAACCAACTGATCAGCAGGTGCCTCGACTTCCATAAAAGTGTCATGAATCCGATCGTATGCACGTTTTAACACAGCTATATATAAGTCTTCTTTGTTGTCAAAAAAATGAAAAATATAGGGCTGTGTAACTCCCGCGGCTTTAGCTACCATGGCTGTTGTTGTCCTGTAGTAGTCATATTCTGCAAATAAGGTTAATGCGCTTTCCATAATTTTTTGCTTTTTATCTTCCTTTGCTGCCATTGTGATCAGTTCCAATCGTTTATTTATCGAGCGATAAATAAATCATATAAAAGTATGATTTGTCTGTCAATGCTATACTAAGGTAAATACAGCCGAAATTATAAGGACGTGAAGCATATGACCAATTATATTAAACAAATCCGCACCTTAGTCGGAACTCATCCCCTCATTATGGCAGGAGCTTGTGTGATTTTGTTGGACCCTCATGGGCGATTATTATTGCAACAGAGAACAGATAACGGCATGTGGGGATTGCCTGGAGGTTCCATGGAGCCGGGGGAAGAGATGATAGAGGTTGCGAAGCGGGAGCTTTTGGAGGAGGTAGGATTAGAGGCGTTAGACTTAGAGCTACTGGACTTATTTTCTGGGCCGGAATTGTATTATCAGTATCCCAATGGAGACGAAGTACATAACGTTGTTGCAGCATATTTGTGCAAAGGTTACCGAGGAACCATTAGAGGAGATGGAGATGAGGTGCAGGATATTCAGTTTTTTGAGCTAGATCAACTGCCAAGTCACATAAGTCCTCCGGACCGGCCCATCATATCAAGGTTTCTAAGAAATCAGGTGTAGCACCTGAAGCAAGCAAGATGATGTAAAAACGGGATAGTAAAGTCCAGGAATATGGCCCGATTTAAGCGTCCTTTGGAGGAAACTCTCCAAGGGGCGCTTTTATGTCAAGGGCTTATCCGAGCCTGCTTTAGTACGGAAACCGGCCATAAGCCCGCTTTTAAAAATAAATAGTATTTCCACATAAAACACTACTTCATCTGTCGTAGTAATTATGCTACAATGAACCTAATTACTACGACAGATGAAGTATAGGAGGCAGGCAATTGATCAGCAGTGATGTGATTAGGGGATACAATGACACGATGATCCTCTACATGCTTCTGGACGGGGAGTCTTACGGCTATGAGATTTCCAAGAATATACGGAAGCTATCGGAAGAGAAGTACATTATGAAGGAAACCACACTCTATTCGGCATTCACCCGGCTGGAGAAGAACGGTTATATTGATTCCTTTTATCTGGATGAGACGTTCGGCAAAAGACGCACTTACTACCGCATCACTCCCCAGGGTCTTGCCTACTACCGGGCCAAATGCGAGGAATGGCAGATCACGCAGGAAGTTATCAACAAATTCATAAAGGAGCTGTGAGGAACTTGGATACCATCATTGGATACTTGAACAATATGTTCGCATCTCTGCCCAGAACGGAACAGATGGCGATGCTGAAGCAGGAGCTGCTTGGCAACATGGAAGAGAAATACTATGAACTGAAGCATGAAGGGAAGTCGGAGAATGAGGCGGTGGGCATCGTTATTTCCGAGTTCGGCAACATTGATGAGCTGGTCAGCGAGCTGGGGCTTGGAGAGGATCGTAAGGAGGAAGGAATACGGCTGCCCATGCTGGATGAGCTTGCTGTAGAAGAATTCATTGCTGCCAAAAGAAAATCCGGCCTGCTCGTAGGCTGGGGCGTAGGGCTGATTTTGCTGGGTGCTGCGCTGCTTATCCTTTTCTCGGGTCTTGGGGAGAACGGGGTCATGGGAAATGTATTCTCTGAAGATGCGATGAGTATGATCGGGCTGGTCTCCCTGTTACTGCTGCTCGTTCCTGCTATTGCGTTATTCATCTACAGTGGCACGAAAATGGAGAAATACAAATACATGGAGTCCGGGTTCAGTCTGCCGCATCCTCTGAAGGCGTATATTGAGCAGCGACAGGCCGCTTTTGCCGCCACGTATACGTTATCGCTTATCATGGGGGTGTGTTTATGCGTGTTGTCGCCGATTGCCATCTTTGTAACTTCTGCGTTTGGAGATGAATTCAGCTCATACGGGGTGGCCGTTCTGCCGATAATGGTGGCTGTAGCCGTGTTCCTCTTCGTGTATTACGGGAATATCCGGAGTGCGTACCAGCAGTTGTTGAAGACAGGCGATTTCAGTGAGGCGAAGCAGGAGGAGGGCCGGATTGTCGGTGCAGTTGCCGCTGTGGTCTGGCCGCTGGTTACCTGTGTTTTTCTGGTCAGCGGTTTCGTGTTCGACCAGTGGGAGATCAACTGGATCGTCTTCCCGTTAACAGGGATTCTGTTCGGGGTGTTCAGCTCGGTCTACAATATGTTCAAGAAAAAAGATGCTGCCTGAGTCTGCTGCACACGATTTGCCACATAACGTTAACACAAAAGGTGACATTGCTCATGTTCCCTCCCTGAGGATAGGTGGTAATATGAAGGCATTTATTCCCCTTATGATAACCGTGCAAGAGCCTGTACCGGGGTGCTTTGAAGCCCCGTTATAGCCTCTTGCTTCGCTGCTTTACAGTGACAGAATAACGGACGGTGACAGAAGAGTGTGTTTCTTTTTGGAGCCGGGTGTGGGCATGAATGCCGTCTATTACCTTTCGGCGGCCAATCAGAGAGACTCGGAGGATGACAGGGATGGGTAAAACAACCGGATTTATAGAATATCAGCGGCGGACGCCTGCTGAATGCGAGCCAATGGAGCGGATTAAGAACTGGAATGAATTCTCGGTTCCGATGGAGGAAGAACAGCTGCGTGAGCAGGGTGCCCGCTGTATGGATTGCGGAACACCGTTCTGTCATGTCGGGCGTATATTGTCAGGGATGGCCAGCGGCTGTCCGCTGCATAATCTGATTCCCGAGTGGAATGACATGGTCTATCGCGGGAACTGGCAGGTCGCGCTGAAGCGCCTGCACAAGACGAACAACTTCCCTGAATTTACAGGACGCGTCTGCCCTGCACCATGTGAAGGTGCTTGCACAGTAGGGAAGAACGGCGATTCGGTAACGATAAAATCGATCGAAAAAGCGATTGTAGATAGAGGGTTTGCTGAAGGCTGGATCGTTCCTGAGCCGCCGCTTACCCGTACAGGCAAGAAGGTCGCCGTTGTCGGCTCCGGCCCTGCCGGGCTGGCCTGCGCTGCCCAGCTGAACAAGGCGGGACACAGTGTAACGGTATATGAGCGGGCTGACCGGATCGGCGGACTGCTGACCTACGGCATTCCGAACATGAAGCTGGATAAGAAGAAGGTGCAGCGCCGGGTGGATCTGCTGGCGGCGGAAGGCGTGACCTTCGTCACCCGTACCGAGATCGGCAGGGATATTGCAGCGGCTCAATTACAGGAAGAACATGATGCGGTCGTCCTCTGCGGCGGATCGACCAAGGCGCGCGACCTGCCGCTGGAAGGCCGGGAGCTGCGAGGTATCCATCAGGCGATGGAGTTCCTGACACTGAACACGAAGAGCTTGCTGGATTCCGAACTGGCGGACGGAGAGTATCTGTCGGCGGCGGGCAAGGATGTGGTCGTCATCGGCGGCGGAGATACGGGTACGGACTGCGTAGCCACTTCGATCCGCCACGGCTGCCGCAGCGTAATCCAGCTGGAGATTATGCCGCAGTCCCCATTGACCCGCCAGCCGGGCAATCCTTGGCCGGAATGGCCGAAGGTGCTGAAGGTGGACTACGGACAGCAGGAGGCGGCTTCTCTGTATGAAGAAGATCCGCGCCGCTATTTGGTGAATACGAAGCGTTTTGTGGGTGATGCGGGCGGACATGTGCAGGAGCTGCATACAGTGCGTATTGAATGGAAGCGCACGGAGGACGGACGTATGGCCCCTGTAGAAGTGCCGGGCAGCGAAGAGGTCATTCCGGCGCAGCTGGTGCTGCTGGCGCTGGGCTTCACTGGACCGGAGGAGACAGTGCTGGGACAGCTTGGTGTGGAATGCGATGAGCGTTCCAACGTTAAGGCAGAGTTCGGAGCGCAGGCAACGAATGTGGAGGGAGTCTTCACAGCCGGTGATATGCGGCGCGGCCAGAGTCTGGTGGTCTGGGCGATTAACGAGGGCCGCCAGGCCGCCCGCGAGGTAGACCGCTTCCTGATGGGCTCGTCCAATCTGCCTTGAGACGGCTGTGATGCGACCGATTGTTGCATATATTGCAGTTTTGGTGCATGGATACATGGGAGTTTAGGAGAAATGTTGCACAAATTGCAGGAAATCATCCCGCATTCAGCTTGAAGGAGAAGGAATCCTGCTTTTTGTGCAACAATAGCTGATTCGTGCCGGAATGGTCAGCGGAATGTTGCATTTTGGGCAGGATATATGGACAGAGAGGAAGCGTACGAATGAAGCTGATGTTTATTTCCGATATTCACGGATCCCTGTACTGGCTGGAACAGGCGCTGGCGAAGGCGGAGGAGGAGCAGCCGCACACGCTGGTCATTCTGGGGGATTTCCTGTATCACGGACCGAGGAATCCGCTGCCGGAGGGGTATAATCCGCAGGGGGTCGCCGACAGGCTGAATGCTTACAGCCAATCGGGCAAATCGCTGGCGGCGGTGAGAGGTAACTGTGATGCCGAGGTGGATCAGATGCTGCTGCAGTTCCCGATGATGGGCGACTACGTGCTGATTCTGCATGAGGGCCGGAAGATCTACGCTACGCACGGGCATGGCTTCAGCATCGACCACTTACCGGCGCTGTCCCCGCAGGATATATTCATTCAGGGGCATACACATCTGCCGGTGGCAGAGGTGAAGGACGGCATTACCCTGCTCAACCCCGGATCGATTGCGTTACCGAAGGAGAACAACCCGAACTCCTACGGCGTTCTGGAGAATGGTGAGTTCAGCATTAAGGATTTTGAGGGCAATATAATCAAGCGCATCACTCTGTAAAATCGATTCATCCCCGAGGTTCTCTGATTGTAGTCCCGCAATCTCTCTGATTGGAGTCTCACAGTTTTTCTGATTACAGTACCGCAGATTATTATGCTTCTATGGCAGTCCCTCTGGATATTTCCAGAGGGATTATTGCTGCGCAGCAATTGAGCCTGTCGGCATATTCATGTATGATGGGTGAGGAGCTTGCGGGTAAGATCCCCGGCTTCAAAAACTAAACAGCAGAGGTAACTAAATGATGCATCCACGTGATTTACACTATACAATGCCTGCCGAATGGGCCAAGCATGAACGGACCTTCATTTCCTGGCCGGTGAAGGACTCTATGGTACACCCAGATAATCATGAAGCGGTTAGTGCGGGCTATGCCGAGATTATCCGGGCGATTGCCGAATTCGAGCCGGTGACGGTTATCGTCAATCCAGAGGAGCTGGATCAGGTAGAGAAATTGGCGCTCGGCGGGAATGTAACACTGCTCCCCGTCCGGCACAACGATGCCTGGCTGCGGGACAATGGACCGACCTTCCTAACGGGTCCTGACGGGAAGCTGGCCGGGGTCAACTGGAAATTCAATGCCTGGGGCGGCAAATACTCGCCTTGGGATCTCGATGATGAGGTAGCTCCGCAGATTCTGAAGCACCTGGGAGTCAGCGCATTCGATGCTCCGCTGGTGATGGAGGGCGGCTCGATTCATACGGACGGTGAAGGCACGCTGCTGACCACCGAGGAATGTCTGCTCAACACCAACCGCAATCCGGGCTTAAGCCGCGAGGAGATTGCTGCATATGTGAAGCAATATACCGGGACCGAGTCCATCATCTGGCTGAAGCGCGGCCTCAGCGGGGATGAGACGGACGGGCATGTCGATAATATCGCCTGCTTCGCGGCACCGGGCAAGGTGATTATTCAGGTCTGCGAGGACCCGCAGGATGAGAACTATGCGATTACGCAGGAGAATCTGCGCATCCTGGAGCAGACGGTTGATGCCAAAGGCCGGAAGCTGGAGATTATCCGCATTCAGCAGCCGCCCCGCGTGGACTTCGAGGGCAGCCGCCTGACGCTGAGCTATCTGAACTTTTATTTTGTGAACGGCGGAATTATCCTGCCGGTCTTCGGCGGTACGGCGGCTGAGACGGACAAGCTGGCTGAAGAGACGCTGGCCGGGCTGTTCCCAGGCCGCCGTATCCGTACCGTGAACGGAATGGCCGTGATCGGCGAAGGCGGCAACGTGCATTGCACCACCCAGCAGATGCCTGCGGTGGAGTAGACCAACCTAATCATAAGGAGGAACAACCATGAGACAAGTAAAAGTAGCCGCGACGCAAATGAGCTGTTCCGGCGACATAGATGAGAATATCCGCAAGGCGGAGACACTGGTAAGAGAGGCAGCCGCTCAGGGTGCGCAGATTATTCTGCTGCAGGAGCTCTTCGAGACGCCGTATTTCTGCCAGAAGGAGAAGTCGGATTACTACGCCTATGCTACGGAGCTGGAGCAGAACAAGGCGGTGAATCACTTCAAGGCGATTGCCAAGGAGCTTGCGGTGGTGCTGCCGATCAGTTTTTATGAGAAGAAGAATTATGCGCGGTACAACTCGCTGGCGGTCATTGATGCGGACGGAACCGTGATGGGCAAATACCGCAAGAGCCATATTCCTGACGGTCCGGGCTATGAAGAGAAATTCTACTTCAACCCGGGCGATACCGGCTTCAAGGTGTGGAATACCCGCTATGCCAAAATCGGAGTCGGCGTATGCTGGGACCAATGGTACCCGGAAGCTGCCCGGGTGATGAGCCTGATGGGTGCGGAGATTCTGTTCTACCCTACAGCGATCGGCTCGGAGCCGCAGGATGGGTCGATTGATTCCAAGGATCACTGGCAGACCTGCATGCTGGGGCATGCTGCCGCTAACCTGATTCCTGTAGTAGCCTCCAACCGGATTGGCAAGGAGACTGACGAGGATTCCAGCATTGACTTCTACGGCTCGTCGTTCATCGCTGGTCCGCAGGGCAACAAGATTGTCGAAGCCGGACGGGATGAGCAGACTGTGCTGGTCAGTGAGTTCGACCTGGATGCGCTTGAGGTTGGCCGGATCGAATGGGGGATCTTCCGTGACCGCCGTCCGGAGCTGTACCGGATGATCGCTTCCTATGACGGCGATTTGACCTTCTAACTTATGCGCTAGCGCTAATATGTATAGACCATTCAGTAAGCAGCCAGAATGCGCTGCCGGAGCTCTCTCCGGGGCATTTCGGCTGCTTTTTTTGCATGAGATGTTACAATATATCGATAATAATGTCATATTATATTACACACAAGGATAAAGTTAATTGTCATCACTACTTTAATCTGATAAAATCTCCTTAAGTTATTTTACAAAAAGTAGGGGGATTGGAGAATGGGAATCCGGAAAAAGTGGGCGATGTCAGGTATGGTGGCACTCCTGGTCTTGGCAATGGCGGGTTGTAGCTCTGGTAATGATGCGAAAGGCGGCAGTGCGGACGGGAAAAGCCTCAAAATCGCTACCGATGCCAGCTATGCACCAATGGAGTATATGGATACCGATACGATCAAGGGCTTTGACATTGATTTCATTAAGGCGGTGATGGCGGAGGCCGGCATTGATTACACGGTCACAAACACAGGCTGGGATACCATGCTGACGAGTGTGAAGCAGGGTACTGAATATCAGGCGGGTGTATCCTCGGTATCGATTACAGATGAGCGCAAGGAAACCTATGACTACTCCATCCCTTATTTCGAATCTACGAACATGATCATGGTGAAGGAAGGCAGCGACATCAAATCCGCCCTGGACCTGAAGGGGAAGAAGGTTGCGGTTCAGGCAGCCACGACAGCAGATGAGCTGATGAGCGGCATTATGGGCGTCGACAACGGCAATCTGAAGCGGTTCGACAGCAATGCGGTAGCGCTGATGGAGTTGAACGGCGGCGGAGCGGATGCGGTGGTTGCGGATATCGCCATCGTGAACGAATACATCAAAAACAATCCGAAGGAGAAGCTGACAGGCATTATCGACAAGGAGAATTTTGGCTCCGAGTACTACGGCATTCTGTATCCTAAGGGCAGTGAATGGAAGGCGAAGCTGGACCCGGCGATCAAGAAGGTCATCGAGAACGGCAAATATGCGGAGATCTACAAGGAATGGTTCGGCGAAGAGCCGGATACGGCGGCGCTTATGAACGCGAAGTAGCATAGGCGCCGGCACAACTAAGCATGCGTAATGATTGCTATTGCGCGTGCTTCTTTTTTTGAGCAAGCCACAAGCAGAAGAGAAGGGAAGAATTCTATGGATTTCAGATTCGACATCATCGTTCATTATTTACCGGTTCTGCTAAAAGGGACCCTGTTCACCATCGGCGTATCGCTGGTCTCCATTCTGTGCGGCTCCCTGCTGGGGCTGATTATCGGCTTCGGCAAAATGGCACCCAAATGGTATTTCCGCTGGCCGTTTCACGCGTATATTAACCTCTTCCGCGGTACGCCGCTCTATGTGCAGATTCTGATCGTCCACTTCGGGCTGATCCCGTTGTTCTATGGCAAAACCTATGCGCTGATGAGCGCGTTCGTGGCGCTGTCGCTCAATTCCGCCGCCTATTCTGCGGAGATCTTCCGCGCCGGTATCCAGTCCATCGACCCCGGTCAGCGGGAAGCGGCCCTATCCCTCGGAATGACCCGGCAGCAGGCGATGCGCTTCATTATTCTGCCCCAGGCCATCAAACGGATGGTTCCCGCCTTCGGGAATGAATTCATCGTACTTGTTAAGGATTCCTCGCTGCTGGCGCTGATTGCCGCCCCTGAGATTATGTACTGGAGCAATACCATGAAAGGCCAATACCTGCGGATCTGGGAGCCTTATCTGACCGCTGCACTGATCTATTTCATCCTGACCTACTCCCTCAGCAAGCTGCTTAATTATATCGAACGGAAGGTGTAACCCCTATGGAACCGGTTATTTCAGTCAAGCATCTGCACAAATCATTCGGTGCCCATCAGGTACTGACGGATATCAGCGTCGACATTCACAGCCGGGAGGTTGTGGTCGTCATCGGGCCTTCGGGCTCGGGCAAATCGACCTTTCTGCGCTGCCTTAATCTGCTGGAGCAGCCGCAAAAGGGCGATATTATCATTGAAGGCACTTCCTTGATGGCCAAGAGCACAAGGATTAACGATATCCGTACTGAGGTGGGGATGGTTTTTCAGCAGTTCAATCTGTTTCCGCACCGCACAGTGATCGAGAACATCATGCTGGCCCCGATGAAGGTGCGGAAATGGACGGAGGATCAAGCGAGGCAGAAGGCTGTAGAGCTGCTGCAAAAGGTGGGCCTCAGTGAGAAGGCGGAGATGTATCCTGCCTCGCTCTCCGGCGGTCAGGCCCAGCGGGTGGCGATTGCCCGGGCGCTGGCGATGGAGCCGAAGATCATGCTGTTCGACGAGCCGACCTCGGCCCTGGACCCCGAGATGGTGGGCGAGGTGCTGGCCGTAATGAAGGAGCTGGCCCTTGAGGGGATGACTATGGTTGTGGTGACCCATGAGATGGGCTTCGCCCGTGAAGTGGGGGACCGGGTGCTTTTTATGGAGCAAGGGGCCATAGTGGAGCAGGGTGCGCCGGAGCAGCTGTTCGGCAGCCCGTCGCATGAGCGTACACGGGAGTTTCTGTCCAAGGTGCTGTAAGAATCGCCTAAAGTAGAATATTGTTATTTAATCGGTTATATTAGAAGAGTAAGAAATAGGCAATAAGTCCAAGCGTGAATAGCTGCCCAGGGTGGCGGGGAGGAGGCTCGGAGATATCTTTTTTTAAAGTATAAGGATGACAGCGGTTCTGCATAATGATTGATCCTTATATTTCCGGCAGAAAAGGATAGGGTGCTTAATAAGACGGCATAGGCTTTCTGCTGGTCATAATTCCATAATGATAGAAGGAGAATACGATGAGCACATTCAAGAATTGGCTGAATACCACCAAGAGCGGACTGACGGATCAAGTGAAGAAATTTAAAAATAAAGACTTTATGAACGCGGTGGTGGCGGGCTGCGCGCTGGTTGCTGCTGCTGACGGCAAGATTGAGGAAGCTGAGAAGAACAAGATGGCGGGATATATGAATCTCAGCAATGAACTCAAGGTATTTGACATGAGGGACGTCATTGCCCAGTTCAATTACTATGTCAGCAACTTCGAATTCTCGCCGGAGATCGGTAAGCAGGAAGCGCTGAAGGCCATCGGGAAGTTCAACGGCAAACCGGAGGTTGGACGGTTAATCGTGGGCGTATGCTCGGCGATTGGTGCAGCAGACGGTGACTTCGATGAGCATGAGAAAGCGGTTGTGCGGAATATCTGCAATGTACTGGGACTTAGCCCAAGCGAATTCAGCCTGTAATTACAGGCTGGATTTCATTTGCTAATTACTGAAACTTTAGGCGATTCATCGCCGTATCACTGATGTAACACCCGCAAGCATACTTCTATCTGGAAACGGAGGTACTTCAAGTTGGCTGGAATTAATCTGGTAAAAGGTCAGAAGATCGATTTAACCAAAGGCAATGCCGGACTGTCTAACGTAATCGTAGGACTGGGCTGGGACCCTGCCGAACCGGCAAGAGGATTCTTTGGGGTTAAAAAACAGGCGAATGTGGACTGCGATGCTTCAGCGCTGCTGCTGAATGAGAACGGCAAGCTGACGAACAAGCTGAACCTTGTCTGCTTTCACAACAAACAGAATGCGAATAACTCTGTAGTCCACTCGGGGGATAATCTGACGGGTGAGGGCGACGGGGACGACGAACAGATCATGGTGAATCTGAAGCAGATTCCTGCCGATGTCCATAAGGTCCTTGTTGTGGTTAACATCTACGATGCGGTGAACCGCAAGCAGGATTTCGGAATGATCAAATCTGCGTATATCCGCATTATTAATGCGGCAGGGAATGCAGAATTGGTTAAGTTTAATCTGACAGAGAATTATACAGGCTTCACGGCACTGATCTGCGGTGAGCTGTACCGTCATGGCGAAGAGTGGAAATTCGCAGCCATCGGCGAAGCGGCCCACGCCGCGCATATCAATCAGCTGGCAGAACGCTATATCTAAATCCAATTTGAGAAAAGAGGGCTCTATTCATGGCTATTAACTTATCCAAGGGACAAAAAATTGATTTAACCAAAACGAATCCAGGCTTGTCCAAAATTACAGTCGGCCTAGGATGGGATACGAATAAATACGACGGCGGTAAGGACTTTGACCTTGACGTTTCCGTGTTCCTGACGAATGCCAGCGGTAAAGTAGATAAAGAAACCAACTTCATCTTCTTCAACAACAAGCAGAACGAGAACGCTTCTGTCGTACACACCGGCGATAACCGTACCGGGGAAGGCGATGGAGACGATGAGCAGGTTCAAGTCGATTTGCTTAATGTTCCTGCAGATGTGGACAAGATTGCCTTCACTATTACCATCTATGAAGCAGAATCCAGAAGCCAGAACTTTGGACAAGTCTCCCGTTCTTATGTACGTATCGTCAACGATGCGAACAGTGAGGAACTGATCCGTTTTGACCTGGGTGAAGATTTCTCCGTTGAAACAGGCGTAGTTGTAGGCGAATTGTACCGTAACGGCGCAGAATGGAAATTCAATGCGATTGGCAGCGGCTACAAGGATGGTCTCTCCGGCTTGACCCGTGATTACGGTCTGCAATAAGGCTCTGACATTACGGGAATTAAATCTGTAAGGAAAGAGGGTTTTTGACAGTGACGATCAGTCTTTCCAAAGGACAGCGGATTGATCTTACCAAGACTAATCCGGGTCTGACCAAGGTAGTTGTAGGACTGGGCTGGGATACAAACAAGTATAGCGGCGGCAAGGATTTCGACCTTGATGCATCAGCATTCCTGCTGCATGAGGACGGCAAAGCCAAAAGCGAAAATGACTTTGTATTCTATAACAACCCAAGCGGCGGTACTGGATCTGTAACCCACACAGGCGACAATCGTACAGGGGAAGGCGACGGGGATGATGAGCAGATCGTCGTAGACTTCAGCCTGGTGCCTGCCAATATTCAGCGGATCGGGATCACGGTTACGATCTATGATTATGAGGCCCGGGCACAGAACTTCGGACAAGTCTCCAACGCTTTCGTCCGCGTAGTGGATGCATCCAGTGACCGTGAGATTCTGCGGTTCGATCTGGGCGAGGATTTCTCCACCGAGACGGCTGTGGTCTTCTGTGAATTCTACCGCCAGGGGGCGGACTGGAAATTCCAGGCGATCGGCAGCGGCTTCGCCGGCGGACTAAGCGCGTTATGCAAAAACTACGGGCTGGACGCGCAATAAGAGCTTCAAAGGCGGGATCATCATCGATCCTGCCCTTTTTATACACAAAATCTGATAAGTTGCGCTCTTATCCATGTATAAAGGTGGCGTAAGAATGAATACAGAAGTAGTCAAAGGACAGAAAGCAGACCTGACCAAAGGGAACCCGGGGCTCCGCAGCATTACGGTTGAGATCGGGTGGAAAGCTCCGTCTTCCATGGATATTGATGCTTCCGCATTCCTGCTTGGAGCTGGCGGTAAAGTCGGCAGTGACGACGATCTGATCTTTTACAATAACCCGTCTACTCCATATATCACTTATAAGGATGTGCCGGGTACGGCTTCGGGCGGACTGAAGCAGTTCGAGGTCTCGCTGGAGCGGATTCCGGCAAACATAGTGAAGATTGCCTTCACGCTTACTCTGTATGACGGAGAAAACCGCAAGCAGATGTTCGGACAAATGAGTGAAGCGGAGTGCCGGATCGTGAATCAGGCGACAGGTGCGCAGCTTCTGCGGTGTAACCTTGGAAATCAGTTCTCTGTGGAAACGGCTGTTGTAGTTGGAGAATTATATAGACATGGTGAAGAATGGAAATACAGTGCGATTGTTGCGGGCTTCTCGGGCGGGCTTAAGGCGCTCTGCGGCAACTATGGCATAGAAGTAGAGGACGAGCCTGCGCCGGCACCGAAGCCGCCTGAACAGACGCCTCCGCCGGGACGCCCGCCGCTTCAAGTGCCGCCGCCCCGCGCAGAGTCATCCAGACCGAATATTGTGATTCCGCCACCGCCTGCACCGGCACCCCCTAAGCAGGAGGCTGCTCCCGCACCGGCGCTGAATCTCAATCTGAAGAAGATTGAGCTGAAGAAGAAGGGCGATTCGATTAACCTGAAGAAATCCGCCTCCGGTCTGGGTGAGCTGCTCATTAACCTGAACTGGAACCAGAAGCAGGGCGGAGGGCTGTTCAGCCGTAACAAGGGCGGGGTAGATCTCGACTTGGCCTGTCTGTATGAGCTGAAGAATGGCAGCAAAGGCGTGGTGCAGGCACTGGGCAATGCGTTCGGCAACCTCCAGCAGCCGCCGTACATCATGCTCGATGGAGATGATCGGACAGGCTCCGTAACATCTGGCGAGAATCTGCGTATAAACGGAAGTAAGGTCGCCCAGATTGAACGGATTCTGGTGTTTGCCTTTATTTACAAAGGAGTTACCAACTGGTCTGAAGCGGATGGAGTGGTTACCCTGAAGCAGGATGGAGGACCGGATATTATCGTTAATCTGGACGAGCATAACAACCGTAAAGGCATGTGCGCCATCGCGCTGATCCGGAATGTGGATAACGAGACCTTCAGTATTGAACGGCTCGTGCAATATTTCAGCGGTCACAGGGAGATGGATGAGGCTTATGGCTGGGGGCTTCGCTGGGTAGCGGGAAGCAAATAATTTGATATTACCGGAGGCGCAAGTGGAATGGACTGGTTCAGTGATTTTTTTAGGAGTATCGGTGAGAATTACGGGCATTTCTTCTCATGGAGTGATATTGCAGGAACGCTCTCCGACCCTGTCAGCTGGGGGATAATCGGAAGCTTGATTCTGCTGGAGGGTCTGCTGTCCGCTGATAACGCGCTTGTACTGGCGGTCATGGTTAAGCACCTGCCGAAGGAGCAGCAGCGTAAGGCGTTGTTCTACGGTATTATCGGTGCTTATGTATTCAGATTCCTGGCGATTGGGCTGGGGACCTATCTCGTCAAATTCACGCTGGTGAAGGTGCTTGGAGCCTTGTATCTCTTCTACATTGCCTACAAAGGGTTGTTCAAGGGCAGCGGAGAAGAGGGAGAGATTAAGAATAAAGGCGCCTCCTTCTGGAAGACGGTACTCCTCGTTGAATTAATGGATATTGCCTTCAGTATTGACAGCGTGGTAGCTGCGTTTGGTCTTAGCAGTGAAGTATGGGTACTCTTCCTGGGCGGTATTCTCGGCGTACTGATGATGCGCGGAGTGGCACAGGTGTTCCTCAAGCTGATTGCCAGATATCCTGAACTGGAACAGACAGCATTCCTGCTTATTGCACTGATTGCCGGTAAAATGCTTGCCGGAGCCTTCGGCTATGAATTGCCGCATGTAATTTTCTTCGGTATTCTAATTGCGGTGTTTGCAGGTACTATCGTGTATAGCGCAAGCAAACGCAAGAAGGCTGAGAACCACAAGGCCTGATGGTTCTGCGTGCTTCATCTATTTATCCTTTATAGCTGTGCAGGAAGGCGCGGGGTTCACGGGAAGGGTGGACTCCGGCACGCCTTTCGGGTAATCGTAATAGGTTTATAGCATGGCCTTTGCTTGGGTTCTAAGCAAGCCGGATACCGTCCCCGAGAGGACGGCATAGCTGGTTCTGCTCGCAGCCAGAGGCCATTTGTATTGTGCTGGCACAACATTAAGGGGGAAGGGCCTTGAGATATTTCGATTACCTCACACAAGAACAGGAAGCCTCATTATTCCATGTTCCGCCGGTTTCATTTGATCATACTACCCGCAAGGATTTACTGGCTTATGCCGTCGGAGCAGCCCTTTATATGCCGGCCACCCGTGCCAGTGTTGCCGAAGATATTATTAAGCTGAGAGCCTCAGGACTTATTACGGTAATCATAGATCTGGAGGATGCCATCGGAGACGGTGAAGTGGATTATGCCGAAGAATCCATCGTCAGGCATCTGGCGTTCCTGTCCGCTTATGCGGAGAATGAGCCGGAGCAGCGCGGCAGTCTTCCGCTGCTGTTCATCCGGGTGCGTAACCCTGCACAGCTGCGGGATCTGATCTTTCGGCTGGGATCATTAATCACCATGCTGACCGGCTTCGTCTTCCCCAAATTCTCCGTAGAGAACGGTACGGATTATTTCGAGGCCATTGCCGATTACAATGACACACGCAGCTATTCCGCCCCGGTGCTGTACGGGATGCCGATTCTGGAGAATGCACCGATCATCTACCGGGAGAGCCGGATGGATACTCTGCTTGGGGTGCGCGATCTGCTGGGGCAATACCGCGAGTATGTACTGAATGTCCGGATTGGAGCGACGGACTTCTCCAGTCTGTTCGGACTGCGGCGCAGCCCGGATATCAGTATTTATGACCTGACGCCGATCCGTGACTGCATGTCGGATATCATTAACGTCTTTGGCCGTGTGGAGGAAGGATACGTGATCTCGGGTCCTGTGTGGGAGTATTTTGCCAGCAAAGGACACCGGGTCCTCCGCCCGCAGCTGCGGGAGACACCCTTCGAGGATACCTACGGCAAGCATGGCCGCGAGATGCGCAACAGCTTCATTTCAAGCTCGATGGACGGGCTGATCCGGGAAGTAATTCTGGACAAGGAGAATGGCATTGTGGGCAAAACCATTATCCACCCCTCCCACCTCAGACCCGTGCAGGCGATGTATACCGTAATGCATGAAGAGTATGTGGATGCCTTAAGTATTGTAGACAGCAACGATGGCAGCCGCGGCGTGTTCAAGAGTGAATACTATAACAAAATGAATGAAATCAAGCCTCATTTGAACTGGGCCAGACGAATTTTATTACGATCTCAAATATACGGGGTGTTACATGAACAACAGCATTTTGTCGGATTACTACCCGAGAACGAATACACACACGTTTAATATCGTCGAGAATCTGCAGGTTACGGTAACAGAAACCTCCAATCCTTTTCATATGCCTGTGGAGTCCTTGTTCTCTATGGCTGCACGAATCAATAAGAAGCGCTCCTTCCTGTTCGTCAGCAAAGTGCTTGGCAAGCACATTCCCGTAGGGCCCTATACCCCGCTGCTTAGCGGAGCGGCACTCGCCTTGCTCCTGTATCTGGAGATGAGCGCGGATACCGCTGACCGGGAGATGATGGAACCGCTGATGAACCAGGCCGTTCATGGCCTGATCCATCCTGAAGTTGCGGAAGAAGCTTATCATGCGCTGCTTGCTGCGCGCCTGGCTCTGCCTGAGCCGGTTCTGTTTATCGGGTTCGCCGAAACCGCTACCGCCCTTGGCCACAGCATGTATAATGCATTCGCCGGCGGTGCGTCCTATATTCATACCACGCGTGAGCTGATTCCTGAGCTGGAATCGGTGGTGACCTTTGAAGAGGAGCATTCCCACGCCGTAGATCATCTCTGCTATGCCCTGAATGCCGGGCTGTTATCGGGGACAGAGCCGATTGTATTAGTGGATGACGAGATTACGACCGGTAATACGGCGATTAATACGATCCGGGACATCCAGTCCAAATTCCCGCGCAGGGAGTATGTAGTGGCTTCTCTCTTGGACTGGCGGAGTGAAGCTAATATCCAGGCGTACCGTGAGCTGGAGCTGGAGCTGGGGATACGCATACAAGCTCTATCACTGCTGCAGGGAAGCATCAAGGTTGAGGGGGTTCCGCTGCTGCAGCCTGCAGCCGGTAACGGAGCCGCCGCTACCACAGGCGCAGAGCTTGTAACTACTTATGCATTCGACGGCTTAGAGCGGCTTCCGGTAACCTCGGCGGATGGACTGGGCGTTATCAATCCATCGCCTTATCTGAAGCACAGCGGCCGCTTCGGCCTGGAGTCTGCGGATAATGCGCGGATAGATGCAGGTGTAAGCCGTGTGGCCAGGCAGCTCCGGGGGCTGCGGGAAGGCGGACGTACCCTGGTGATGGGCGTAGGCGAGTTCATGTATCTGCCGATGCGGATCGCCGCAGAGATGGGAGAGGGCGTGCTGTACCAGTCCTCAACCCGCAGTCCGATCCATCCCGAGCGGCGTGCGGATTACGGCGTGCACAGCGCCGCAGCCTATCCGTCCGCAGGCGACACGGAGATCAAGAATTTCATCTATAATGTGGACCCCGGCCAGTATGACGATATCTTCGTCCTGCTGGAACGCGAGGTGCCCCGGCAGCGGATTGCACCGATGACGGATATTTTACAGAGGCTGGCGGGCAATAAGGTACATCTTGTTGTGCTCAGCCCAGAACCAGATACGGGAGGCTCAGGGCTATGAAGGGAATAGATATCGAAGCCATTCACAATAGAACAATATCCCCTCCGGTGGCACTGGGCAGCTATCCTGCTTCCGACGTTACCTTCCTGCTCAAGGATCTAAGCAATGTATCCCTGGAGCGGGGAACGGCCGAGCGGGAGGAAGCGATCCAGTCCGGCGTGCATTATTCGGAGATGCTTCCGGTGGAGTACCAGCCGACAGAGCAGTATATCGAATTGTTTCATGAGACGCTGCAGCAGACTGCGAAGAAGGTGGCGCTGGCTGTAGCTGTGGTGTCCGAGATGATTGTAGCCCGGCGGGGAACGGCGAATACCGTGCTGGTCTCCCTGGCGAGAGCGGGCACACCTATTGGGGTATTGATCAAACGTTATATTCTTGAGAAATATGGAGCGGATCTTCCGCATTACAGCATCTCGATTATCCGCGGCAAGGGGATTGATGAGAATGCGGTGCTCTATATGCTGCAGCAGCATGGAAGGGATGCCGAGCTGCAATTCATCGATGGCTGGACCGGTAAGGGGGCCATCCGGCAGGTGCTGATAGAGGCCTGTGAGAGTATGCATAAGAAATATGGCATTACGCTAAATGATGATCTGGCGGTACTCGCAGATCCCGGGCACTGCTCGGGAACCTACGGCACCCGGGAGGATTATCTGATTCCAAGCGCCTGCCTGAACTCCACGGTATCCGGCCTGATGAGCCGTACGGTGCTCCGTGATGATCTGATCGGGCCAGAGGAATTCCACGGGGCCAAATTCTACAAGGAATGGCTGGACAGTGATCTGTCCAACGTATTCGTTGAAGCGATTACCCCGTATTTCGCGGAAGTAGCAGCAGAGGCATTTGCGCAGGCTGCGGAGATGCTGGAGCATCCGCCGGAGATTACCTGGCAGGGGCTGGCCGATATCCGTAGTATCCAGGATACCTTCGGCATAGATAATATCAATCTGGTGAAGCCCGGAGTGGGGGAGACGACACGTGTACTGCTGCGAAGAGTGCCCTGGAGAATCCTTGTCGACAGGCTGGACAATCCCAACCTGCGGCATATTCTGCTGCTGGCGGAGGACCGGGGCGTGCCGGTAGAGGTCTATCCCGGGCTGACCTACTCCTGCTGCGGCATCATCAAGCCGCTGAAAGGGGAGAGTGAATGATCTACGCCAGCGATCTGGACCGCACGCTGATCTACTCTCTTAGCGCGATAGGCGTTCCTGAGGATACCCCGGGTCTGGTTCCGGCAGAGGTTGTTGACGGCAGAACGGTATCGTATATCTCACAGCAGGCTCTGGCTACACTGATAGAGCTGGCGGCGAAGATTGTCTTCATGCCGGTGACTACACGTACGATTGCCCAGTACCGGCGGATTAACCTGTTCCAGGAGACGGTCATTCCGGATTATGCCATCACCAGCAATGGCGGCAATATTCTTGTGAACGGGATAGTGGACCAGGATTGGCGGACGGCTGTCGGCAGAGCGGTGGAACGCGGCTCCGCTGCGGCGGAAGAAGCCGAAAGCATCGTGCGTGCTGTTGTTCAGGAAGAATGGATCATTAGCCGGCGGTATTGTGATGAGCTGTTCTATACCTTCGTGGTTCACCGGGATTCGCTGCCGCTGGAGGAGATTGCCCGGATGTCTCAACGGCTGGGCGAGCTTGGCTGGAGAGTATCCCTGCAGGGGCGCAAGCTCTATATCGTGCCGGAGGCGGTGAACAAAAGCGATGCCATTCTTCATGTCCGCCGCACCGTGCATTCGGAGCCGATGGTCGCCTCAGGCGATTCCCTTCTGGACAAGAGCCTGCTCGCCGCCGCCGACTATGCCATAGCTCCCTGCCACGGAGAAATATTTGCCGAGCAGCAGGCGGGTTTAGTACACTTAGAGTATCCGTTTACAGAGCGGCCGGGGGTATTTGCCGCGGATGAGATTATGCAGTATGTTCACAGGATTTATACACATTCGACAGCATTGGGAGTTGGACCGCCACCATGAAAAAGGTAAATATATATTTCAACCGCTGGTTCTCTGTTGCCTATCATTATATGAATCTCATCCGAAGCAATGAAGACGGGATTCCGGTGCAAATCTTCGCCACCCACCCGGATATCCACCATATGTCGCTGCAAGGCGCCGATGTGGCCGCAACCGAGCCTGCACTCGAAGGCATTGAATACGTGCAGTTCTGTGTTGATTTTTGCCGCCGGAACGAGATTGATATCTTCATCCCCCGGCTGCATATGCTCGATATCGCACTGCATGCATCGCTGTTCGATGAGATCGGGACGAAGGTGCTGGTCTGCCGTGATCTGGATCTGCTGGAGATGATCATGGACAAAGGCAAGTTCTATGAGAGCGTGAAGACCACCGGGATTATGACAATTCCTGATTATCATGTGGTTAGTAATGCAGAGGAGTTCAGGGAAGCTTATGAAGATCTCGCAGCCAAAGGGCATAAGGTCTGCTTCAAGCCTACCGAGACGGAAGGCGGGCTCGGATTCCGGATCATAGACAATGACCGCAGTCCCGTGGAGGAGCTGTTCGGCCATGTGACCCCGCTGATCTCCTTCGGGGAGGCTTACCGCATCCTTGCTGAAGCCGGGAGCTTCCCTAACCTGATGGTGATGGAGCTGCTGGAGGGATATGAATATAGTATTGATTGCCTGTCGGATGAGAAGGGCAGGCTGCTGGCCGCAGTCCCCCGCCGGAAAGCAGGCGGCCGCCTGCGGTTGATGGAATATATCCCGGAGCTTGCGGAGGTGGCCCGCAGGGTGGCTGAGACGTACCGGATTCCGTTCAATTTCAATATCCAGATGAAATACAGCGGCGGCGTGCCCAAGCTGCTGGAGATCAATCCGCGGATGTCCGGCGGCCTGCATATCTCCTGTCTGTCTGGAATTAACTTCCCTTATCTGGCTGTCAAAAGCGCGCTCGGAGGCGAGGTTCTGCCTGCGTC
Source organism: Paenibacillus sp. FSL M7-0420 (assembly GCF_038002345.1). Classification (NCBI taxonomy): domain Bacteria; kingdom Bacillati; phylum Bacillota; class Bacilli; order Caryophanales; family Paenibacillaceae; genus Paenibacillus; species Paenibacillus sp. FSL M7-0420. The sequence goes on from NZ_JBBOCJ010000001.1 coordinate 53,293, forward strand.
GTTCGAGCATAATGTCCTGGCCAGCCATGTCGAGCAGCCGCTGATCATGAAAATAAACGGAGAATCCGTCATTACGGATTCCGTGAATTGAGCGTGTAGCATTCACGCTCATAAGAGGTGAGAAGGAATGCAAGCTAAATTCAAAGTACTGGCGTATGCCGGTGCCGGTTATGTCGTAGCCGTACTGACCAGCGGCTTCCTGCCTGAGCTGGTCTCGCTGCTGCTTCCGGTAATCGGAGCCGCACTTGCGGTGCCGGAGCTCAGGCGCACCAGAGTGAATCTTCCGGTAGAGGTGATTCCTGCCGGACAGGAGCCCAAGGTGATTCCGGCGGCATCGTCCGCCGCGCCGCAGGCTTCGTCTGCTGCCGCTGCTGCGACTCCTGCTGCTGCGGGACAGGCCTCCCCGGCCCATTCGGGTGCCGGACACAGGGAGGACATACAGATCGGAGCAGAGTTCGCTCCGGTGGTGGAGTATCTGGGCATCCTGGAGGATATGATCATCTCCGAAGGGCAGAAGGATACGCTGGACAATGAAATTGTCGAGAAGTCGCTGGCGCTGTTCGCCAGGCTGCAGCGTGTCATTCCGCTGCTGCAGGAGCTGGGCAACGGCGAGATTAACCATACCGTCCGCAGGCTGGTGCTGAAGGACCTTAATGGAGTCATCAATCCGTTCCTGCGCCTGGGGGGCGAAGCCAAGACAAGAAACCGGAGAATGCTGCTGAACGGTCTGCGTGATGTCGATGCCAAAATTTCCGATATTGCGTCGACAATCGAGCACAAAGACCTGATGGAACTTCAGACCAAGGCGGAACTGATTCATCAGCGCTACAGCAGTTCCGAATTATAGGAGGAGGATAGCCATGTCCACGCAGTTAATTGAGCTTAGAAAAGAAGATGAGCAGAAGGTAGTCCAGGAGGCTTCCCAGTTAATTGAGCAGGTAGCCAAGACTGACACGGTGGCACTGGATTCCCTGATGGATGATATCGGGAAGCTTGGGGTCAAGACGCAGGAGAAGGCAGGCCAGACGCTGAAGCTGCTGGACCGCCCCGTCAATGACCTGATGAGCGGCAAGCGGGTGGAAGTGCCCAATATGATTATGAAGCTGCGGGGTGAGTGTGAGACACTCCAGCAGAGCAAGAATGTCAGCTTCTTCGGCAAAATGCTGCGCAAAAGCCCGCTTAAGAATTATGTCTACAAATATCAGTCGGTCCGCACCAACATTGATGCCATTATCACCGGTCTGCGTGACGGCCGGGATACGCTGGAGGAGAGCATCGTCAACATGCGCCAGCTGAAGCGCACCTCTATGGAGGAGATCTATAACCTCCAGACCAAGATCGCCTTCGGCAACAAGCTGAAGGAGCTGTTCGAGGTGGAGATCGCCAAGCCCGAGAATGAGTTCCGCAAAGCGTATCTGGAGCGCGGGCTGCGCAAGGTCATGGTGCGGATTCAGTCCATGACCGAGATGATTCTGCTCTACAATCAGGCGATAGCGGCAACGGATATCATCAATGACAATAATGACAAGCTGATTGATTCCGTAAACAACGCGATCGATAAGACCTCTAATCTGATCACCGTCTCGGCGATGATTGCCATGTCCCTGGCCGATCAGGAGAATGTCATCAATGCGGTCGAAGCCACCAACAAGACCATTGAGGATCAGTTCAAGGAGAATGCACGGCTGCTGCGCACGACGACCGAGAAGACAACGGAGCTGCTCTCCAAGCCGTCCATGTCGCTGGAAGCCGTGAATCAGGCTATTGGCGACCTGCTCAGCGCCCTGGATACCTCAGAGCAGTCCAACCGTCGGATCATCGAGAGCTGTCAGGATTATACGTCCAAAATGACCACCATCAACACCCAGCTGAACAACCGGCTCGGGCTGAATGAGGGTTCACAGCCGCAGGCGTTGAAGCAGGCGGAGAACGGGCTGAGCAGCTTTTTGAATTAAGGGTTTGATTCTGGGCCTGTAGAATAACTTGAATAATGCACCAAGCCTGCTGATATGGATTCGGCGGGCTTTTTTTGTTGTTAAATTTCTAATTTACTAATATATTCCGGTGAGCTATTATGAGAAGGTTCTAGTCGTACATACAAGGAGAGAATATTGATGGTCAGAAAATTAACAGGAATACTGGCAGGTATAGTTGGAGCGGGGATGCTGTTTGGTTCTTTGGGGACAGCGGCAGCCCAGTCTGCATTGACAAAGGATTATGAGGGACATTGGGCTCAGCAAACGATTCAGAGCTGGCTGGATAGCGGTTTGCTTAAAGGCTTCGGGGATGGATCGGTTAAACCGAACCAGACCATAACCAGAGCGGAGTTTATGACGCTCATCAACCGTTCTTATCATTTTACGGAACAGAGTAAGGTGAATTTCTCCGATGTGCCGCCTACCAGCTGGGCGTATAGTGAGGTTGCAAAGGCTGTAGCGGCTGGATATATCCAGGGCTTCAACAATGAGATGCGCCCGAATGCTCCGATTAACCGTCAGGAAGCGGCAGTTATAATCAGCAAGCTGCTGAAGCTGGACGCGGGTAGTATAGAGGTATTGGGGGTATTCAGTGATGCAAGCCAGATTGCATCCTGGAGTAAAGGAAGTGTGGCTGCCGCAGTCACAGCGAAGGTGCTTAAAGGATATCCGGATGGAACCTTCGGGCCCGTCAAACCCTTGACCCGTGCAGAATCCTTGGCGCTGATCGATGCGGCAGTCGCTCAGACGGGTCAATCTGCACAGGGAGCGGCGGCGCCTGCTCCAGCCGTAATACCGTCAGCTACTCCAGTAGCTACAGCTGCACCAACTGCGACTGCTGCTGCAGCTGCGGGAGGAAGTGGCGGCGGTAGCGGTAGTGGTGGTGAATCTCCGGCGACGCCACCTCCGGCTCCGACTGAAACTCCTGGTGTCACAGCCACACCGGCAGCGACAGCAACTCCATTAGCTATTCCGTTTGTAGACGGGGTGAAGATTGCTGTTAACGAGGATATCCGTACGGCTAATTCCGTCAATCTGACGATCGATTTCAGACGGGTTCCGGACGAATTGGTATCTAAGATAGACCATTTTGAACAGTATATTTCAAACGGTGCTGTTCCGGTTGAACAGTTATTGTCGGGAGAATTCTATCCTGAATATTTTGACTCACTTTATGAAAATTTCAACTTTCCTATTTATGCCTTTCAATTAGAGGGGATTACCGATCCCTATATTACGCAGGTCTTTTATGATACCGATAATCAGCCGGTAGGGTACTTCAGACAAAAGACTGAAATGAAGCTTATGACGGTTACAAAATCAGACCAATTCTCAGAGTTGCATGATGGAGTGACAGTATCCAGAGGCTCTGTTGGAGCAGATGTCTATGATATCCGGATAGATGTTTCGGAGGCACTGGAGCAAGCCGGAAAACAAGTCGTCTATTACTCGATTAATCCTCAAGAAACACTTATGGAACCGAGTGATGCACATGTGATCGACGAGATCCTGACAGGCCAGAATTATTTATATCGTCAGGACAGCGGGACTGTGTATTTTGAATACAGTTCAGATAAGACTTATTATGTAGTGTTCTATGACAGCAATCTTCAGGCTCTAAGCTATTACGCAGGAGATTGGAAGAGATCGGAGCAGAAGGCTTTGGAGCTTGCACTCACCCGTATTCAAGCCTTGCCGGATGCTGCGGTCATAACTCTAGCTGATGAGGATGCAGTAACTGCCGCTTTAAGTAAATTTGATATTCTGTCAGAAGATCAGAAGATGAAGGTAAGCATGGAGCTGCAGGACAAGCTGAACGATTCGGTTGAGGCAATCGGAAATCTGCGTCCGCTCGGCAGTTTGGGGTATCCTTATTTTAATGCGGTTACTACAGGTGAAGGTGATTATCTGAATAGTATCCCGATTGTTATAGATTTGCAGAACCTGCCGAGCCTACTCCGCTACACATCCGTTAATTTTACTCTTTCAGTTACAAGCAACCCTATCGGACTGGGGTTTCTAATTAATCAGGGTGAGAATTACAAATTCGATTTAGCCAGCAGACCGGTGGATATTGGAGGACCAACGGCGGATAGTTATCTAAACATCGTTCTCTATGATAAGCAAGGGAGAATAACTGCATACTATAGCGAGCCAGTGAGCTTTCCGGCAGTTAGAGCTGTGTGGAGCAATCCTATTCCTCAAATTACAGAGGGTGTAGTGATCCGGAAGAGCGACACCGGTGGCGATGCTGAAATTGACATTAGCGGATATGTGAATCAAGTCCCGCAATCGGCTGCTTATTACACTTTGAATTTACAGTCCCAGGAGCGCGGAGGATTAACGGAGTTTGGTCCCGAAACGAGGTTATTAAATAAGGAAATGGCATACTTGCGCAGCACCAGACAGTCGACTATAAATGTATCTAACGAGAGGGATGATGAGCAATATTTAATTATCTTTTATGACAGGAGCTACAATGTGCTCGGCTATTATCAGGGCCAAGCTGCATATACAGAGCAGCAACTCCTGACTCTGGCGAGTTCAAGGCTGTCTGAACTGCCGGAAGTAGATGCAATTACTCTTGAAGATGAATATCGCGTGGAGAAAGCAAGGTGGGCTTTTGAAGCTTTAACGGAGAGCCAGCGGCACCAGCTGAATGCTGCTTACCTTGCAAAACTGGAGCAGGCTGAATCCAGAATAACTGAACTTCATTCCGGCGGGCCGATATCTGTGCTCCCGCAGGTCGGAGGAGTAGTCAGAGACTTTGAATTCCCTAATATGGTGAACGGAACATATCTGGGTGTCACATTTTCCTTCTTGCCTCTGGCGGTGAAGGAAAAGGCAGTGTCCTTTAAAGCCTATCTAACAGATCAACCCATTACAGAGAATGATCTGAGCAACCGGTGGCCGGACAACAGTTACCCTTTTGGAGCGGGCGGCTATACTCTTACTAGCCCTGAACTTCCGGTGGAGAAGTACGTTACGCTGGTATTTTACGATAAGAATAATACAGCAGTTGCTTACAATACGCAAAAAGTTCAATTTACAAAGAATACGCCGCTTCTTGACGCCCCGGTTATTGAATTAACAGAAGGCGTGGAAATTAGCAGCAGAAATGTTGGGGAAGAGAGAAGTATAGTTATAGATGTTTCAAAGGTACGCAATAGTCCAGAACTGGGTTTTGCTTATTATTCCGTGGTGTCCAAAACCCAGCTTGGAGGTGACGTCGAGTTTACTGTGGAGAATGCGGCCAAGTACCGGAATTTCTTAAACAATAACGATCGATATTCACTTCTTGAAACCCATGACGAGGAATACATCATTCTTTTCTATGACAACAATTATAAGGTATTGTACTACTACAAAGGCAATACTTCAGACTAAGCTTTCCGAAGGATATATCTGATTCATAATGCCCCGCTCTCCCGCATACGTTGTCACTAAGGCGACCTGTGGAGAAAGAGGGGATAAGCGGGATGATTCTGGGATGCTTGATCGTGGTGCTTATCGTCGTAGCCAGCAGTGAGAAGGCGGAGGCGATTGCCAGCCTGAATGATCGGGAGGATAACGGCCTGTAACAAAGGTGCGGGGAGTGCGCGGATTCATAAATTATTGATGCTCTGTGATTCAAGCAATTTCCAGTGGTTTATTGGGTATAATAGCCTGGAGGCTGTACATCAGTCTTCCGGCACCGCTGAAAATATAAAGTGAATACGGAGGTCAAATGGAGAACGAGGCACTGCTGCAGGTAGAGAAGCTTGCACTTAAGAAACAGAAGATCTTCCGGCAAAGCGTATTCCGGTACATTGCCAGGGCCATGCTCGCCAGCATGTTTATCGGATTCGGCGTGATCGTAGCCTTTAAGACCGGCAACTTCTTCTATATGGAACAATCGCCGATGACCTATCCGATGGCTGCGATCACGTTCGGCGCAGCCATCATCCTGATTTCCTACGGCGGGGGTGATTTGTTCACCGGGGACACTTTCTATTACACCTATGCGGCACTGAGGCGCAAGCTGGCATGGACCGAAGTTGTACGGATGTGGGTCGTCAGCTACCTGGGCAACATTCTTGGGGCTACGGCGTTTGCACTGCTTATTTTTCTGACAGGCCTATTCTATGATTCGTCTGTGAACGGGTTCCTGCTGAATGTGGTGGCCCATAAGATGGAAGCACCGGCGATGCAGCTGTTCTTCCGGGCGATTCTCTGTAACTGGCTCGTCTGTCTGGCCTTCTTCGTCCCGATGTCAATGAAGAACGACGGTGCCAAAATGTTCGCCATGGTGCTGTTCGTATTCTGCTTCTTTATCTCGGGGTACGAGCATAGTATTGCCAACATGTGTACCTTCGCGATTGCTCTCGTCCTGGATCACCCCGGTACAATCTCCTGGGGAGGCGTAGTGCATAATCTCGTCCCGGTCACATTAGGTAATCTAATCGGCGGCGGCGTGCTAATGGGCGTGATGTATTACTATGTGAACAAGCCGTTTCTGGACGATGAGTCTCACTGAACAGCAATATAATCGACAACACAACAGCGATTCTCCGGTAACAGGGGGATCGCTGTTGTGCGTCTATAGTACGGAATTCGGGAGTCTGAAAATATTATAGTGAGCTGTTAGATACGTTCCAGTATAGAGGTGCATTCTCCTTAAGTGTTCCTTCCAGACTCCCCCCTTCCTTGCGCCAATACTCTATGCCTCCGAGCATTTCTTTCACCAAGTGCCCCTGTGCGGCGAGTTGTGCAGCGGCTTTGCTGGCTCCATTACAGGCAGGCCCCCAGCAATAGACCACCAGAACCTCCTCCTTGGACCACACCGGGGAAGTGCTGTGTATACGGCCTCCAGGCAGGGAGAGGGCACCCGGCAGATGTGCTTCCGCATAAGAACGGGCATCACGGACATCGATGAGCCGGAAGCCGGTAATTCCTTCGCGCAGATCATAAGCAACATCGGCTACATCCGTCTCGAATGCTGCTTTTGCAGTGAAATGCCTTGCGGCATCTGCCGGGTCTGCAGTCTGTGCAGCCAAGACTTGAGATTTTGTCTGTCTTTTCATACGTGATTCCTCCTTAAAATAAGTTGGTTTAAGTATACTGGGAACTTATAATTGGAGTTATTTATAGTCTGTGATATCAATTATCGAAAAGTTTGATAATTCGGGAGGCCTGCAGATGGAATTGACTTACTTACGGACCTTTTGTGCTGTGGTGGATCACGGGAGTTATACGCGGGCGGCAGATGTGCTGGGGTATGCCCAGCCGAGTGTAACCGCACAGATTGCCAAGCTTGAGGAGATGTATGGGGCCACTTTACTGGAACGTTCCGGTAGAGGGATGATTCCCACCTTCGCCGGCCGTAATTTGCTCCCGTATGCCCGGCAGATGCTGGTCCTAAGCGAAGAGGCAAAGAAGGTAATTACCGGCGGCGACCAGGGTACGCTAAACATTGGTGCTATTGAGACACTGGCTGCCTACTTTCTGCCTCATCGGCTTCATCAGTACCGGATGCGTTATCCTGGCATGCAGCTGCGGGTACAGCCGGGCTCTGAAGAGGATATTATTGCTGCCGTCCTGGAGAAATCCGTTCAATTCGGACTGATCTTCGACGTTCCTTTTCATACGGGCGACCTGATCACTCTGCCGTTGCGTGAAGAAGCGCTATATGTCGTTACCCATCCAGAGCATCTCTTGGCAGCCGGGACGGAGGTTACTGCAGAGCAACTGGAAGGAGAGCCGCTGGTGTTAACCGAGCATACCTGCACATACCGGAAGCAGCTGCTCCAGGTATTCAGAGAATCCGGCGTTGCTGCCCATATAGGCATGGAGTTCGGTAATCTGGAGGGTATCAAGCAGGCGGTGAAGCATAACTGGGGGACGGGTTTTCTGCCGCGCTATGCGGTGGAGGAGGAACTGCGGACGGGTGCATTAACGGGCATTCCATTGGCGGGGCAAAAGGAACACTTCTACATTCAGCTCATCTACCGCAAGGAGCAGCAGCTTTCCCCAGCCTTCACGGATTTCATTGCCCTCATGCAGGAGCAATATAATTAGTTGGCGCGGGGATGCGTGGGCGAATGTATGCGGAAAAGCTAATACAATGTGCAGAAGCGAGGATGCGCGGGACGGTTGAAGTTCGAAGACAGCAAAAATCAGGGACACTTACATCCCTGATTTCGCTTGATGACCAGAATAAGTTGTTACATCACCCACCTGTTAGGGTGAGTATGTGCTGTAGCGGCAATCAGCTGCTTACCACTTGGAGCCGCCGGAGCTTCGGCCGGATTTGCCGCCGCCAAACGAAGAGCCGCCGGAGGAACGTCCGCCGCCACCGCCGCCCCCCCAAGAAGAGCCGCCGGAAGAGCGTCCGCCACCGCCAAGCCCGCCGCCGAATCCTCCGCCTGGCGGGCCGGAATTGCGTCTACGGGCTTGTTCCCGGCGCTGCTGCTCCCGCAGCATGGCCATTCTGGCTGCGCGTTCGGCCTCTTCCTTCTGGCGGACGAGCCGGTTCGCTTCCTCTACGAAGGAAGCGATCTGCGAAGCATAGGAGCGTCCTGTCTCCTCCAGCTGATCCAGATCGTAGGGACCCGAGGCCAGACGCTGCTCCAGCTCGGTATACTCCGGCAGCAGGGACAGCTGGAAGCGGTTCTGCGAGGTAATTCCTCTGCTGTGCAGCAGATTGTAGGCGGCATCCACCCGGCTCTGCCCCTCCGTGAACAGCCTGTTCAGGCTGTCCAGGCGCTCCTCCAGAGCGTCCAGACTGCTGCTGATGCTATTCATGCTGTTTGCCGTCTCATCCTGCAAGGCAAGCAGGCGGTCTAGTCCGCTGCGGGCATTGTCATACTCTCCGCGTGCATCGCTGGTCCAGGTCTCAAGCTGCGGCACTTCCGCCGCGCCCTGCCGTAGTGCGCCGCCGGCCTCTTCCAGCAGCTTCTCCAGAGCGTCCAGGTGCTGCCGGGCGAACCGGTTCTTCGCCCCGGCAAGCCGGCTCTGCAATTCATTCCGCCGCTGGCTTAGTGTTGCCCATGTGCTGCGTACCGTCTCCAGATCCCTGAGGTTATTCTGCCGGATCATAGCCTGGCGTTCCGTCATAGCCACGGCTTCAGTCAGAAGGGCATCCATGTCAGCGCCAATCCGGCGCACTTCGTCCATATCGCCGCTGTGCAGCGGCGCTTCCATGGAACTGGCGGCAGCGGAGGCCTGGTCCAGGCTGTCGTAAGGCTTAACCTTCATATTGTGCAGAGAGTTCTGGTCGATCAGCCCGGTAATCCGGCTACGTGCAGCCGCAAGGACACCGGGGAAGGCTTTCAGCTTGTCGTCAAAGGTCCCCACATCCTGCACATCCTGCTCAATCTGCTGCTGCCGCTTCTTCGCTTGTGCAGTAATCTCCTGGGCAGCAATGGGGTCGAACAGCTCCAGTTGATCTGCCTTGGCCGTCTCTTCGGCCAGCTCCTGAAGATCTTGGGCAATCTCCTCCAGCGTATAGCCCGTCCCCAGGGCCGCTTGCTGCCGCTGCTCCTCAAGCTCCGGGGCAGCCTGCTTCAGCTCGGTGATCTGCTGCTTGACGTTCCGGTCGGCATCGCTGACGACTGCGATATTCTTCTCCTCTTCCTCCAGGGAGGCACGGAATTCCCCCTCTGTCTGCTGAAGCTGCTCTGCCGCCGCCTTAAGCGCAGACAAGCGGTAGAACGGCGGCAATGGGGCTTGCCCGGCGGTCTGCAATGCAGAGATTTCGACCAGCCGGGAGGTCAGACGCTTCGAGATGCCCTCGACCATCTCCCCGGTCTTGCCCTGCACGATCCCCTGGAAAGGCTGAAGGGACTCCAGGGCGCGGTTCGCCCGTACCAGCAGGTCAGCGAGCTGCTCACGCTGTGCGGATAGTCCCTTGCGGCGGCGCAATCCGGTAATTAGTACATACAGCAGCAATACCAGCAGCGCGGCCAAGACAAGACCGCCTGCGACCGGCAGGAGAGGGAATCTGCTGCCGCTGTCGTTAGGATTATAGCCAGCTCCTGCGGTACCGGTATCCGCACTGCCTGCCGCACCGCTGCCGGTATTACTGCTCGGTCCGCTGCTGCCAATGGCTTGCAACTGCTGGATCACAGAACGTATGCCTTCAGGGATATCTCCGATTTTGGCATAAGGATTAAAATATTTCTCCAGCACCTTGTTAATGGCTGCGCTGCCCGCAGCTCCGCTCTGTTGTATGGACCAAGCATCGAGCGCATCCTGCAGCCCGGGGTTAATGAAGCTGATCTCAGTCAGCTGATCTTCGTAAGCGATCAGGAGCAGGATGTCCCGGGACTTCAGCCCCCAGGTATCATATACATCCGCAGCATAACTGGACATGTCGCTCCCGGCTACCGAATCAACGGTTAAGACATGGAAGGTGTACCGGTCTGTAGTAGCAATCCGGGCAAGGCTCTCTGCTTCTTGGGCAGACAGCAGCCGGGCTTCATCCGTAATCACTCCCTGCTGTGCGGGAACATTCGCAGCATAGACCCCCGGAATCCATAGCAGGGATAATATCAGGACCAAGGCGAGGGTGAGGTTTTTTCTCAAGCTGACACACTCCGATCTATAGGCTATTGTTCATTGTAGTATGCTGATCATTATACTATATCATTACACATTCTAAGCCCCGCAGATGCAGGTACCCCGGAATTGACGGAATAAACGTACAAAAACCGCACCCCGGTAAGGGATGCGGCTGTGTAAGAAGTAAGCTATATTCATCTATTTCTGTATGAAATTGGCTATCTGGTCTCTAGGCACAGGATATACTGCAACCGGGACTTGATTTCTTTCTGCCATTTCATATCTCCGACCTTCACAGCAAGATTGAGCAGGTCCAGGTAATCGTCAACCTGCAGGGCGGTCCGGGTAGTGGCTGCGTTCATGGGTGTTCAGTCTCCTTTTGGCTCAAATATAGAAAATAATGAATGTTGCACATCCAATAATGATAATCATTATCAACCGTTACTGTTATTATCCACACTTTAACCGCAAAAAGCAATACAAATCTAAAGTTTTTGATCAAATCTAAGATGATGCACTGAAGAGTTAAGGATATGAACCCGCAGGATGTGCACAATTTATCGGAAATGAGAAAAAAGGAGCAGGAACCCTACCATATTTTGTCGAATAAGCTTGTATACATAGTTAAGCCGATCTTACTTGGGATAAAGGAGAATTGCGATGAAGCGGTGTAAATTGTTGCTTCTAATTAGCATTGTGCTCATGCTTGCACACCCCGCTGCCGCTTATGCCGAAAGACAGGAAATTAAGTACCAGGCAGAACTGGATTATCCACCTTATAAGTACATACAGAATGGTTATCTGACGGGCTTCGATATTGATCTGACAAGTATGATCTTTGAGAAGAACGAATATCTTGTCCACTACAGCACCGGGAATTGGGAGCAGACGTACCGGCGGTTGAGTGAGGGCAGGATTGATACTACCGGGCTAATGGCTGTCAGCGAGCAGAGGAAGAAGGACATTCTTTTCTCAAAGCCCGTGTTAAAAAGCTATATTTCTGTCTATTCGCGCCAGGGACTCCAGGGTGAGGTGACGCTGGGCACACTCCGTAAGTACAAGATCGGTGTTGGCAAAGGACAATATGCAGAGACCATCCTGCAGAACGAGGCGGGTATCCCGCCATCAGAATACATAGAATATGCAACCGTACCGGATGCACTGGACGCTCTGCGTCAAGGGGAGATCGACCTGCTGTTCGAGAATCAGGGGGTTGTCGATTATCTGATTGTAGAACAGGGCTTAACCGGTAATATTATCCGCAAGATGAGCAATTTATATCCGCAGGATGTGGCCTACGGCATCAGCAAGTCCAAGCCGGAGCTGGTGTCTTACGTCAATGCAAGGCTAGAGCGTCTGGTAAGCACCGGTGCCTTCGAAGAGCTGTACCAGCAGTATTTCTTCGTGCATTCCGACCATTATAATGAAAAGATGCGTAACCGGATTTTTACCGTATTCTCCATCGGGACCCTTCTGCTGGTATTCGGTGCGGTCCTGCTCCGGATGTATATCCGGCGGCTGCGCCGTACGATTCATTCCGAACAGGAATTCTTCAAGGATGTGATCGAGAATACCGGGGTGATTGTATGGGCTGTTCACGGGGACAAACGGAGCGTGCGCTTCAATAAATATGCCGAGATAATGACCGGGCTGAAGGAGAAGGAGGTGCTGGGCGTAAGCATAGATGAGCTGCCAAGCCTGGAGGCCGGAGCCGCTGTGCTTAGGGATCTCCTTGCCAGAGCGGCAGCCCGGGATTATGTGACCAATGTCGAGCTGAGACTTCCCGACCATTCTCCGGGTGCGCATTATTTCTCCGTCCGCACAGCCCTCATTAAGGGGATGGATGAGCAGGCGGAGGATATCTTCGTGCTGGTCGGCATCGATATCGATGAACGCAAGCAGAATGAGCTTAAGCTGCAGCTTAGCTACGAGGAGCTGGAGTCTACATATGAGGAGCTGGCGGCCACAGAGGTAGAGCTGCAGGATCAGTTCAATAAGCTGGGGGTCAGCGAACGGCGGTTCCGCCTGGCCTCGGAAGGCTCTGGTGCGTACATGTGGGAGCTGGACTGGGACAGCGGCTTCTACAAGCTCTCGGACCGGTGGTACGAGGTAATGGGATATACTGAGGCGGAGATCAACTCCTTCGAGGGAGGCGTGCTCAGCATTATTCACCCGGATGACCAGGAATCCGCGCGCAAGGCCAGACAGGAGCATCTAACCGGGTTGACCCCGATCTATGAAACCGAATACCGGATGAGAACAGGGCAGGGGGAGTACATCTGGTTCGAGGTGCGGGGCAAGGCAATCGTTGACCCGAAGGATCAGATTGTCCTGTTCCTCGGCTCCCTGATCGACATCAGTAAGCGCAAGCAGGCAGAATTCAAGCTAAATAACAGCTACCAGGAGCTGGAGGCAACCTATGAGCAGCTTACAGCGACCCAGCAGGAGATTGTAGGACAATATGATATGCTGCTGGAGAATCAGAAGAATATGCATCGCCTGGCGTATATGGATTCGCTCAGCAATCTTCCGAACCGGCTCAGTCTGCTGGAGACGATGGAGAGTTATTTCCGCCGGACGGGAGGCAGTGCGGCGCTGCTTTTCGTAGATATGGATAATTTCAAATACATCAATGATACGCTTGGACACAAGTCCGGGGATATTCTGATCCGCAAGGCCAGCGAACGTCTCCAGTCTGTAGTGCGCGAGGAGGATCTGCTGTCGCGGCTGGGCGGAGATGAATTTGTGATTTTCCTCAAGGATATTGAGAGCCGGGTGGATGTGCTTAATCTGGCCGAGGATATTATGCGTGCGTTCCGCAAGTCTTTTCTTATCGGTGAGAGCAATCTGTATGTGTCCTCCAGTATCGGAATCTCCTTCTACCCCGAAGACGGCGAGACGACGGAAGAGATTCTGAAGAACGCCGATGTAGCGATGTACCGGGCCAAGGAAGAGGGGAAAAGCACCTACGTCGTATATGATAAATCGATGCATACCGCCTTCAATGACCGGATGAATATTGAGAAGCATCTGCGCAGTGCGATGAATAATAACGAATTCGAGCTGCATTATCAGCCGCAGGTACAGATGGAGACCGGGCTGATCTCAGGCTTCGAGGCTCTGATCCGCTGGAACAGTCCGGTTCTCGGCTTTGTCTCCCCGCTCTCCTTCATCAAGATTGCCGAGGATTCCCGGCTGATTATCTATATCGGGGAGTGGGTGCTGCGGGAGGCCTGCAAGTTCATGAACAGCATCCATCAGCGGACCGGCATTCCTTACAAAATATCGGTGAACATCTCCATCATTCAGCTCCTGCAGGATGATTTCGTAGAGATTGTGCTGGACAGTCTGGAGGAGAGCGGCCTTGCGGCGTCGAGTCTGGAGCTGGAGATTACAGAGTCGATCTTCATGGAGTCATTCGGGAGAACGGTCAGCAAGCTGGAGTTCCTGCAGTCCCGGGGGATACGGATTGCCCTGGATGATTTCGGAACGGGGTATTCCTCTCTTAGCTATCTGCAGCAGCTGCCGATCTCTACCCTCAAGATGGATAAAATCTTCATTGATTCCCTGGCCGATAAGGCCTTTAGTGAATCTTTTGTGCAGACGATTATTATCCTGGGCCACAAGATGGGCCTGGATGTAGTAGCCGAGGGTGTGGAGGATGCCAGCCAATGGGCTTTCCTCCGGGAGGCTCACTGCGATAAGGTGCAGGGGTATCTGATCAGCCGGCCGGTGCCGCAGCGCCAGGTCATGGAACTGCTCGTTCCGCAGAGACGGTATGGGGCGGAGGAGCTTGAATAGAGCGCAGAGAACAGGTGCACAGGAAAGCGGGTCCCCGGCATAGGTTGCTATGCACGGTGACCCGCTTGTTTGGGATACAGGATGGGTAGCCTTACAGAATGACGATTCTGTTCTTACCGGTTTTCTTGGCCTCGTACAGGGCATCATCCGCCTGCTGAAAGATAGAGCTCTTGGAATCCCCGCCGTTATATTCATGCATTCCGATGCTCACGGTAACCGATTCATTGTCCATTTCGCTGATCGGAAGGCTTGCAATTCCTGCGAGGATATTCTCCATAATGCGGCCCGAATCCTCTAATGTCTTGGATGTCAGAATAATCACGAATTCCTCCCCGCCGTACCGCGCTGCGAAGTCATCCGAGTCGATATGCTGGAGCATGACAGCGGTGACCTGCCGGAGAACGATGTCTCCGACCCAGTGCCCGTAACGGTCATTGACCTTTTTGAAATTGTCGATATCAATAACAGCCAGCTGCATCGGAAAAGGATTGCTCTGCTGATGGTCAATCAGCCAGCCCAGGTACTCATGAAAGGTCTTATGGTTGTACAGGTCAGTCAGCGGGTCGATCTTGGACAGCCGGTCCATAATGATGTTCTGGATGCGCAGCTCCTGCTCTGACTTCACCGAATTCTCCAGTGAGCGCATCAGCTCCTTGCCCCGCGCAATTACGGCGAAGCCGGTCAGGGACACTGCCGCGAAGATCAGGGTAATGATGATGTTCTGGATGCGCAGAGTGAAATCGTAAATAGATGTGTTCAGGAACAGGATGACAATGTAGAACAGACAGATCAGTGAAGAGGCCCTCAGATAATTCTCCTTGAGATAGATCATGGATACCAGCATGGGAAGCAGCATAATCAGCGGCTTCACATGATAGTCCGGACTGAGATTCGTAATGATCAGGATGCCGTACAGATGGCTTGTCAGAATGATCAAGAGTTCAGATAACAACGGTTTACATCTATGGACAGCTTCGAGTATCAGCAGCAGAACGAACAGTATAGAATCCGGAATCCAGATATGCAGTAGGGTATATTGTCTGCCGGACAACTCGGGCCGATGCGCCGACATCGAGAAGTAGACAAATAATTGGCTGGCCAGATAGACGAAAAGCACCAGCCAAAAGGTATTGAGGAGAACCCGGTTCCAGTACATTTGGCGAGGAGTTGGCGGTGGGGTCTGCATAAGATGTTCCTCTTTTCCAGTGACTATGTACTTATATATTCGACAATGTTCTTGTTTCTCCTTCTAGGTCTTATGTCTTGGGATAGGACTGGGATAACGTTCGTGTTTGTAAGGTGTTTGGTAGGTTGTCAAAGCGCTACATTCTTCGTAATGCTGTAAACACGAACTATTAATGCTATTCATCATTGACACATTCGGATTTGTTAGGTAAAATTCCAATTGGCCCGTAATAACGGGCAAAGTTGTTCGTATATCCTCAATGATAAGGTTTGGGGGTTTCTACAGGGGACCGTAAATTCCTGGCTACGAATAGGGTGCATTTTGCATACCTATGAAGAGGCCGGGTTTTTTGTGTGCTGTTGTGCGCTGCTTGGTTAAGTGGACTAATATACTGCAGAGACGCTTTGCGGACCCTGTCAACCGCAGGCCGAAGCCGTTTCACCTTGGGAGGAACAGAGAAGATATGAGTAAATATGATGTAATTGTTGTTGGAGCCGGTCCGGCTGGAATATTCGCCTGTTATGAATTAACGTTGAAGGCCCCTGAGCTGAAGGTGCTGCTGGTGGACAAGGGACATGATATCTACCGCCGCAACTGCCCGATCCTGGAGGAGAAAATCAAGCTCTGTCCGCCCGCCTCCGGCCGCAAGGAATTCGCCGGCTGTCTGCCGGCCTGCTCCATTACTGCAGGCTTCGGCGGTGCTGGTGCGTATAGTGACGGCAAATTCAACATTACCACCGAATTCGGCGGCTGGATGACGGATTATTTGCCTCCTTCCAAGGTGATGGAGCTGATTAAATATGTGGACGGGATCAACCTGGAGCACGGGGCAACTCCGGTCATTACCGATCCAACGATGGAGAGCATCCGCGGCATTGAGCAGCGGGGATATGCCGCCGGGCTGAAGCTGCTGCGGGCACAGGTCCGCCACCTCGGAACCGAGCAGAATCTGGAGATTCTGAAATCGATCTATGAATATCTGCGGACACGCATTGATATGTTATACAAGACAGAAGTAGAAGATATCGTTACCGTCAAAGAGAACGGAACACACCGCATCACAGGCATCACGCTGAAGAACGGGGAGAGTCATGAGGCCGGCCAGGTGATGATCGCTCCGGGACGGGACGGCTCGGCCTGGCTGACCGAGGTGCTGAAGAAGCGCAGGCTCAAAATGTACAATAACCAGGTAGATGTTGGCGTACGTGTAGAAACCTCAGATGTGGTGATGCGGGAGATTAATGAGCATCTGTACGAGGGCAAATTCATCTTCAATACCTCCGTGGGTACACGTGTCCGCACCTTCTGCAGCAATCCCTCGGGGCATGTGGTTGTGGAGAATCACAGCGGAGCGATGGCCGCGAACGGGCATTCCTACAAGGACCCTGCGCTGGGCTCGAAGAATACCAACTTTGCGCTGCTGGTCTCCCATACCTTCACCGAGCCGTTCGACAAGCCGAATGAATATGCCCGGGAGATCTGCAAGCGGGCGAATGATCTGTCCGGCGGCGGGGTCATTGTACAGAAGTATGGAGATATCCTGCGGGGCCGCCGGTCTACGGAGACCCGGATCAAGGAAGGGTTCCTGGAGCCGACGCTGAAGGAAGCGGTGCCTGGCGATCTGGGGCTGGTGCTGCCGTACATCACGATGAAGAGTCTGATTGAAATGGTGGAGGCCCTGGAAAAGGTAACCCCGGGCATTGCCTCAGAGCATACGCTGTTCTATGGCGTGGAAGCGAAATTCTATTCCGCCCGTCCGAAGCTGACGGAAGAGTTCGAGACCGAAATCTCCGGCCTCTACTGCGGCGGCGACGGGGCAGGCATTACCCGCGGGCTGGCCCAGGCCGGAGCGGCTGGCGTCTGGATTGCCCGCGGCATGATGGCGAAGAACGCACAGGAAGCTAGGGTCCAACCGGCGGGAGTGTAATTCTGGGCCGGAAGACGCCGGAAAGACAGCCGTATCCTCAGATGCTGGGGGTGCGGCTGTTTTTTAAGTATGCTTAAAACCCAATGGCAATTGGCTGGTAGAGCGGAGCACGGACCGAATGTATGTGGAAAACAGCATACATTGTGCTCGCAAGCAGGAACGCGGACCAAATATATGTGGAAAACAGCATACATTGGCTCGTAAGCAGGCGCACGGACCGAATATATGTGGAAAACAGCATACATTATGCTCGCAAGCAGGCACACGGACCAAATGTATGTGAAAAACAGCATACATTGGGCTCGCAAGTAGGCACACGGACCGAATGTATGTGAAAAACAGCATACATTATGCTCGCAAGCTGGCGCACGGACCGAATGTATGTGTGGCCGGAAGTCCATAACTTCTCTGGAGTCGCGGCAAACCCCTAACAGAAAAAATATAAGTGCAATCTATAGAGTAGTGGTTTCCTTAATTTAACTCTGCTGATATAATGTTAGAATACATAACATGATAGAGTGGAGTGAACGTGCAGAATGGGAATTCGCCGGAGCAAGGCCGCTATCGCTATTATTTTGCTGTTGGGTGTGGGGTTGTATGGCTTATGGATGGAGATGTACTGGGTACATAAGGTTGTCTATCTGCTGCTGATGGCGGCGCTTGCCGGGCTTGTGCTGGATATCCGCCGGGGCGGGGTGCTCGGAGCCGGGCAACTGGCGGAAGCCCGGAGCAAGGTAGAGCTGCTGGGCAATGAAATTGTTGTCACCTCGGACCGGCTGCACGGTGCTCTGGAGGAGATTACCCGCCATACCGAAGGGCTTCAGCAGACTGCGGACTATTCGCATGCCTATGAGGTGGAGCTGCAGACCCGCAGCAATGAGGCGAAGGCCAATATTGAGGGGGCTTTTGCCAGGATGGGCGGAGTTGCTGCGGTTACCGGGCAGATTGGAGAGCTGAACGGACGGCTGAGTACGGCGATGCAGGCAGCACGTACAGGGATGGCGGAGATGGTGGATTCCCTGAAGAATACAGATGAGGTCATGGAGGAATTGCAGGAGCAGAGCGGAGATATGCTGGACAAATTCACCGTGTTAAGCGGACATATTGCGCTGGTGGAGGAGATGAATGCCCTGATCGTAGGCATCGGCAATGAGACCTCGCTGCTGGCGCTGAATGCCTCGATTGAAGCTGCGCGGGCCGGGGAAGCGGGCCGGGGATTCGCTGTGGTCGCAGGCCGGATCAGGCAGCTGGCCGATCAGAGCCGGGATTCCGTGGAGCGCTCAACGGCGGTGCTACGGGATCTTAACCATGGCGTACGGCAGGTGCTGGAGTCGGTCACGAAGGAGCAGACAGCGGTTGCGCATGGAGTGAATGAAGTAACGAAGGTGAAGCAGCGCCTCGGGGATATCTCGGCCCGGGTGGAGGAAGTTGGAGTCATAGTTACAGAGTCAGCGGCTGCGGCAGAGCGGCAGAGCAGGCTGATCGAAGAGGTGACCGGCGAGTTGAGCGGTGCTGTGGGGATTGTCAATGAGACCATTGCAGGCGTAGATCTGACCCTGGAGCAGGTAACCCGCCAGCGGACACAGATCGGGCAGCTTAATGAGATCAGCGCGAGTCTGCTGCTGGAATCCCAGACCCTGCAGCAGTCGGTGAACGGTATTACCGGACGCGAAGTCATTGAGCTGGGCCAATATACGGCGCGCCTTGAGGAAATGCAGACGGTGCTTCAGGAGATAGCTGCCAAGCAGGAGATGTGTGCAGCGGATGCGGACATCCATGGCAGAGTTCTTACGGCCTGTAAGAATAAGGTGCCGGATGTACAGGCCATCTGGTCCAACCGGACGGATGGCACCTTCATCTACTCCGAGCCGGCAGCCGGGCTGCTGAATGCGAAGCGCCGCGACTGGTGGAACGGGGCGATGGCGGAAGGCCAGTACGTCTCCAAGCCGTATGTCTCGGCCATTACCAAGCGTTCCTGCATCACGCTCTCCAGAGCAATTACGAACGGGGACGGGGAGATTGTGAGTGTGGTGGGGATTGATCTGGCAGTTTAGAGGCATTGAACAGTGGACGCAAACTGCTCACTAGTGAATTTCAAAAGAGTTTGTTTGTAGGCACACATATAAAAAACCAACAGCTGTCTGGAACTGATAAAAAGTCCTTGACTAATGTTGGTTCAATTAGTACGAAGGCTATCTAAAACGGTTGCTTCAAAAATTATTGACTGATCAGGTCTAACATGAAAATAAGTGAATCTCTATCAGGATAATCATATTGTATTGGCAAATCACCTTTAGTAATTTCTTTAAAACCAACTTTTTTGTAAAAGCTGTGTGACCTAGTTGCTTTTGATGGTGTGTCCAAAATCACCTTAGAAAGCCGATGTTTCTGCGCAAAGTCAAGCATAGCTTCGTAAAGACCTGTTCCTATCGCAAGCTCTTTGCCGCGGTAATCTTTATAAACAAAAAATTTCTTTAGTACAGCAATATCGTCAGTTTTCTTTTGCAAACCGATTGAGCCTACTACATCACCGTTTTCGTTTAAAGCTACCCAAAAGTTACCACCCTCTTTAACATAATTCGATTGAATATCTAGTATATCTGGTTGCTCTTCAACACTAATACCTACACCATATTCATCATTTTGTACATGCAATATTAGCTTAATAACTTCTTCTTTATATCTATCAGCATAAAACGTAATCATTTTATTAACTCCTTTATGCTCATTTTGATTCCGCTAGATGATAAACAGCTCGAAGAATCGGCGCAGCAGGTATTTTGAGGGGCTGTTATAGCCCCTATAGATTACTTTCGTTTCTTACGGCCAATTAAGCCGCCTACTATCCAAAAGATCAAAATACCAACAAAGGCAAATACAATCCAAAAAGCTATACGCACAGGCTATCACTCCTTTAAAGCAACAATACGATAATAGTTAATTTTCCGCAATATAAAGGCTTTTATACCCAGGGAGAGAACAGACAAAAAAAGAGTTGCTTTCGCAACTCTCTCCTGATGATACAACAAAACACAGTAGCCATGCCAAGCAGCACTCCAATTATGACGTCAACCATTAGAGGCGGATGCGCGGATTGCTATAACCATTATCCCAATTTATAATGGACCGATAGCTTGTCCTATGGAGGCGTGAGTGTGCAATATAATCTGAGTATTCTGCTGCAATTGTTGGAGCGGGCAGCGCTGCTGCTGATGTGTCTGTTCGTCCTGAGCCGGGTGCCGCGGTTCAAGGAGATTTTTGCCAAAGGGGTTCATGCCCCTCAGGAGCTGGCGATTGTCACGGTTATCTTCAGCCTGTTCGCCATCTTCGGAACCTACAGCGGGATTAATGTGGAAGGGTCTCTGGTTAACGTGCGGATTATCGCCATCATCGCCGGAGGGATTCTGTTCGGTCCTTGGGTCGGGCTGATTACCGGGATCATCTCGGGCGTACACCGCTTCCTGATCGATATCGGCGGGGTCACCTCGCTCCCGTGTCTTATTACCAGCATTACGGCGGGCGTGGTATCCGGGATCATCTACCGGCGCACTTCGCCTGAACGCCGCTGGATCGCTGCTATTGCCGCCGGAATGGCCTGTGAGGCATTGACGATGGCGCTGATTCTGGTGATGGCTGATCCCCAGTCGCTGGGGGTGGATATCGTGTCCAAGATTGCTTTTCCGATGATTATGGGGCAGATCTGTGCCGGGCTGATCGTTACGCTTGTGCAGAGTGTAGAAGGGGAGAAAGAACGGATTGCCGCGAAGCAGTCCAAGCTGGCGCTGGATATTGCCAATAAGACGCTTCCGTATTTCCGCAGTATTACTCCCGAGTCGCTGCGTACCATCTGCGGAATCATCCAGGAGGATATCGGGGCGGATGCGGTGGCAATTACTGATACCCGAGTCATTCTGGCCTACGTGGGTGTCGGGGAAGAATATTATGCCGAAGCTAATGAGATCATCAGTGAGGAGACGAAGCAGACGCTGCGCAGCGGGGAGATTACCATCCGTGACGACGATACCGAATACATGAACCGTGACATCCGCTCGCTGATCATTATCCCGTTGAAGGAGAAGGGGGAGGTGACGGGATCACTCAAGATCTACTATACCCACGCGCATAAAATCACCTATTCCCTCCAGGCAATGGCTGTAGGGCTGTCACAGATCATCTCCACACTGATGGAGGTGTCACGGGTTGAGGGGATCAAGGAGATGGCCAACAAGGCCGAGCTGAAGGCACTGCAGACCAGCATCAACCCCCATTTTCTGTTCAATGCGCTGAATGCGATTATCTCCTCGATCCGGATCGACCCGGACAAGGCGCGCGAGCTGATCGTCAATCTGTCGGGGTATATGCGGTATAATCTGGAGCTGGCCGATGAGTCCATAGATATCCGGCGCGAGCTGCAGCAGGTGCAGCATTATGTGGAGATTGAGAAGGCCCGCTTCGGCAGCCGCCTGAGCGTTCTGTACGATATAGATGAGGTAGCGGTGCGCATTCCGAGTCTGGTCATTCAGCCGCTGGTGGAGAATGCGATTATCCACGGGATTTTGAAGGGGAAGGGGAACGGAACTGTAGACATCTCGGTCAAAGACCACGGAGACAGCGTAAGGGTGCGAATTGCCGATACCGGAGCGGGGATCAGTGAAGAAACGATTGCGAAGGTCTACAGCGGAAGCATGGAGGGCAACAAAATCGGCCTCAACAACGTGCACCAGCGTATCAAGCTGATCTATGGTACAGGTCTGACCATACGGCGGCTGGCTAAGGGGACGGAAATCTATTTTGATGTGATGAAGGAGCAGCGATGAGAGCGATCATTGTCGAGGATGAAGTGCTGGCAAGACAGGAGCTTGCGTATCTGATTCAGACCCATAGCCGGATCAAGATTGCGGCGGAATTCGAGGACGGGCTGGAAGCGCTGAAGTATCTGCAGACCGATACGGTGGATGTGATTTTCCTGGATATCAATATCCCTTCAATTGACGGGGTGCTGCTGGCCCATAATATCAGCCGGTTCGCGGTCAAGCCGTATATTGTGTTCATTACAGCCTATAAGGAGCATGCCGCCGAGGCGTTCGAGATTGAAGCATTCGACTATATTCTGAAGCCTTACAGTGAGACGCGGATCAGAGCGATGCTGCAGAAGCTGGAGGGTGCCATCACGGCCAGAAGCAGCCAGAGGGAAGAGGGGCCGGTGAAGCTGGGCAGCGATAAGGTCAATCTGTGGAAAAATGAAAAGATTATCGTCGTCGATGCAGACGAGATCTATTATGCTTCGGCGCAGGAGAAAACAACGAGTGTGATCACCAAGGGGGAGGAATACAGCATGGCCCTAAGTATCAGCGAATTCCATACCCGCCTGCCGCAGGAACAGTTCTTCCGCTGCCACCGCTCCTATCTCGTCAATCTGTCCAAAATCAAGGAAATCATCCCCTGGTTCAACAACACCTATCTGCTCCGGCTGCATGATCTGAATGTGGAGGTTCCAGTCAGCCGCAGCAAGGTGAAGGAATTCAGGCAGATTATGCGTCTCTAACGGCAGTTCATTCCCCGTCAGTGTCATCTCATTCCGGATTTCTCTCAGATGGAGCTCCTTTCGCTACAATGAAGAGGCCAAGTAAGCCTTGAAGCGACTTCAGCGACTTCAGAGAGAAAGAGGGAATTCTGATGATAACGGATACAGCCAGTAAACGGTGGCTCATCGTATTAGGTACAGTGATTATGCAAATGGGACTAGGTACCATCTATACCTGGAGTCTGTTCAATGCACATCTTGTCAGTACATTCGGGTTCGAGCTCAGCTCAGTTTCGATAACGTTTTCTATTACCAGCTTTGCCTTGGCCTTCGCCACACTGTTCGCAGGCAAGCTGCAAGACCGGTTCGGTCTCCGCAGACTGACCGCAGCTTCCGGTATCCTGCTGGGGCTGGGGTTGATGCTAAGCTCGCAGGCTAGTTCCCTGCCGATGTTCTACCTGCTGGCTGGCGTAGTGGTCGGGTATGCGGACGGAACGGCGTATATTACTTCGCTGTCCAACCTGATGAAGTGGTTCCCGAAGCATAAGGGACTGATCTCCGGGGTGTCCGTGGGTGCTTACGGAACGGGCAGTCTGATCTTCAAATACATCAACGGCGGCCTGATTGAATCGGCGGGGGTGTCGGATGCTTTTCTATACTGGGGCCTGATGGTCATGCTGATGATCCTCCTCGGCGCGCTGCTGATCCGGGAGGCTCCGTTGGCTGCACCTGCTGTAACTGCTGCGGGAAACCGGGCATCGTCCGCCTCCGGGGCTGCTCTGCTGCCCAAGGATTATACCGTGAAGGAAATGCTCCGCACGAAGGAAGCGTACCTGCTGTTCGTGATTTTCTTCACCGCCTGCATGAGCGGCCTCTATCTGATCGGTATCGTGAAGGATATCGGTGTGCAACTGGCGGGTATGGATGTGGCGACGGCGGCGAATGCGGTAGCGATGATCGCTATCTTCAATACGGCTGGACGCCTGATTCTTGGCGCATTATCCGACCGGGTAAGCCGGACCAAGCTGATTAGTATCACGCTCGCGGTAACGGCTGTGGCGATGTTTACCCTCAGCTATGCCACACTGAGCTATGGCTTGTTCTTCGCCTGTGTGGCGGCCATCGCCTTCTGCTTCGGAGGTAACATTACCGTCTTCCCGGCGATTGTCAGTGACTTCTTCGGCCTGAAGAATCACAGCAAGAACTACGGCATCATCTATCAGGGCTTCGGAATCGGCGCGCTGTCCGGCTCGTTCATCGCCGCCTTCCTCGGCGGGTTCAAGCCCACCTTCATCATCATCGGTCTGCTATGTATTCTGGCTTGTATCCTGGCGCTTTCGCTGAAGCCTCCGGTAGCCGGAGCGGCCCGGGCCAAGGGAATGAGCCTGAAGCCTTCACGGCATACGGCTTAACCATATATCGACTTACGTCGGCTTAAGAAAGTACAGACAAATAAGAGTACTATAGACAAACAAGAGTACTACAGACAAAGAGAATAGTTCCGGAGAAGAGATGTCCTACTTCCGCGTTAGCGGGTGGGAGGTCTTTTTTTCATGGTCGAAAACAAACATATTTTTCGAGGCACAACTCCAGCATGAAAATGAGCAGTGTGCCTAATACAGAATGTCGTCCGTTCATCTGTTTAGCTTACCTAATTCAGCAAACCGACCCCAAATGGCCCGGATGCACCGCGTCGGCCAAATGTAATCGAAAAACCGATCAAAATGGGACGGGGTGCGCCACATCGGCCAAATGTAATCGAAAAACCGATCACAATGGGATTGGGTGCGCCGCGTCGGCTAAATGTAATCGAAAAACCGATCACAATTAGACAGGGTGCGCCGCGTCGGCCAAATGTAATTGAAAAACCGATCACAATTAGACTGGGTGCGCTGCGTCGGCCAAATGTAATCGAAAAACCGATCACAATGGGACGGGGTGCGTACGTTGGAGGTGCGTGGGCTGCCGAGAACAGGCCCATGTTGGTATGAGCGTGTATGGCGGAGGCATAGTCAGCGGATATGGAAAAAAGGCATCCGGGAAGCGTAGGGTTACGCTCCGCCGGGTGCCTTTGTGTTTATCAGATAAGTGGATGGAGAAACTGTGTGGCCGGAGAATTAACCTTCCAGCAGCAGCGACTCAGGGTCCTCCAGCAATTCCTTGACTCTGACCAGGAAGCTGACCGCTTCTGATCCGTCCACGATCCGGTGATCGTAGGACAAGGCGATGTACATCATCGGACGGTTGGCCGTGCGCTCCTCATCCAGCGCGATTGGGCGCAGCTGGATCTTGTGCATGCCGAGAATGCCGACCTGCGGGGTGTTGAGGATCGGTGTGGACAGCAGGGAGCCGAACACTCCGCCGTTCGTGATCGTGAAGGTACCGCCCTGAAGCTCCGGCAGGCTGAGCGTATTGGCGCGCGCCTTGGAGGCCAGCTCGCCGATCCGCCGCTCGATCTCCGGGAAGCTAAGCCGGTCGGCATCGCGGACGACTGGTACGACCAGGCCTTCCTTGGCAGCTACGGCAATGCCGATGTCGTAATATTTCTTGAGCAGGAGATCTTCTCCGTCGATCTCGGCATTCAGCATCGGGTAAGCCTTGAGCGCGCCGATGACGGCCTTGGTGAAGAAGGACATGAAGCCGAGTCCGACCTCGTGCTTCTCCTTGAAGGCATCCTTGCGGCGCTTGCGGATGTCGAGAATGGCGGTCATGTCCACCTCGTTGAAGGTGGTCAGCATCGCGGCCGTCTGCTGCGCTTCGACCAGGCGGCTGGCAATCGTCAGCCGCCGCCGCGACATGCGCTTGCGCTCGGTGGCTTTGCCGTCCTCGGCGTGCGGCGCCTTGCCCGCTGCCGGCGGCGCGGGCTTCGCCGGCTCCGGCCGCGCGGCAGCCGCCGGAGCTGCTGGCGCAGCGGCCTGCGGCCCGGCTGCGCCATGACCATCCACATCGGCCTGACCGATCCGGCCGATAGGGTCGCGGGCAGTGACCTCGCCGAGGTCGATGCCCCGCTCCCGCGCCAGCTTGCGCGCCCCCGGCGAAGCCAGGGCCGCAGTGCCAGCAGCGGCAGGCTCAGCCGCTGCGACACCAGCATCAGCGGCAGGCTTAGCCGCTGATGCACTTGCGGCAGCAGCAGGCGCGCTGCCGCTCTGCGGTGCGGCCGCTTCCGGCTGGCTGCCGCCAGCGGCCGGTGCACCGGCGGCGCTGCCGATGATGCCGATGGCTTCGCCAACGGCAACGTTCTCGCCCGCCTGGCGCAGGATGGAGGAGATGACGCCGTCCTCCTCCGCACTGATCTCGAGATTGACCTTGTCGGTCTCAAGCTCGGCTAGCACATCCCCCTGGCCGACAGTGTCGCCCTCTTTCACCAGCCATTTGTAGATCGTTCCTTCGGAAATCGATTCGCCCAAATCGGGTACTTTTATCTCGGACACAGGCCGTACCTCCCCAAATATAGTGGTGTGCGTGATATCGGATGACCGCCTTGCTGTGCTCAGGAAGACGGTACAGGTGCTTGCACTGCAGCATTCAATTTCAGGGCTTCCCGGACAATGCGCCGCTGCTCGAAGCTGTGGACATCTGCGTAGCCGCTGGCCGGACTGGAACGGTCCGGACGGCCGATATACTGGACAGTGACCTTCTGCGGTGCGATGGCGCGCAGCCGGGATTCGGCATACGTCCACCCGCCCATATTCTTCGGTTCTTCCTGCACCCAGACGATCTCCTCCAGAGAGCTGAAGCTGCTAAGGTGAGCGCCAAGCTCGCGTTCCGGGAACGGATAGAGCTGTTCCATGCGCAAAATGTGCAGCCAGGAGAAGTCCTGTCCGCGCGTTGCCTCCAGCTCCGTCTGCAGGTCGATGGCCACCTTGCCGCTGCAGACCACGAGGCGCTTCACGGCTTCCGGCTTACTGCCGAGCAGCGGCTCGGGAAGAACCGGCTGGAAGGTGCCCGAAGCGAGGTCCGCTCCGGCTGAGGTGCTGCGCGTGTTACGGATCAGGCTCTTCGGCGCCATGATCACCAGCGGCCGGGCATCCGGTTGTCCGCAGAGCGCGGCCTGACGGCGGAGCAGATGGAAATACTGCGCAGCGCTGGTCAGGTTGGCTACAGTCCAGTTCTCCTCGGCGGAGAGCTGGAGGAACCGTTCCATTCGGCCGCTGGAGTGCTCTGGTCCTTGGCCTTCATAGCCATGAGGCAGCAGGATCGTCAGATTGCTGCGCTGCGTCCACTTGGCACGGCCGGCGGAAATGAACTGGTCGATAATGACCTGAGCGGCATTGGCGAAGTCGCCATATTGAGCCTCCCAGATGACGAAGGTCTCCGGTGCGAACACGTTATAACCATATTCGAAGCCGAGGACAGAGGCCTCGGACAGCGGACTGTTATAGACGCCGAACGAAGCGCTGGAATCACTCAGCTGATGCAGCGGAGAATAGAGTTCGCCGTTCTCGCTGTCATGCAGCACCAGATGGCGGTGGGCGAAGGTGCCGCGCTGTGAATCCTGTCCGCTGAGGCGGATCGGCGTGCCATCCTTCAGGATGGTAGCGAAGGCAAGTGTCTCTGCCAGCGCCCAGTCTACCCGTTCTCCGTCATTCAGCGCATCCTTGCGGCGCTGCAGAATCCGTTCCAGCTTCGGATAGACCTTGAAGCCGGCCGGTACGCGCAGCAGCTCACGGTTAATCTCCTGCAGACCGGCCAGAGGGAAGGCGGTTGGACGCTGCTTAGGACTGTCGTTATCCAGGGCGACGGCGGCTTTGGACTCTGCATTCTTCTGCTTGCCTTCCTTCATCTGATCGAAGGCCTGCTGGAGGACGCTCTCCGCCTCGGCAATCATGTTCTTCAGATCATCGGCTGTGATTACCTTCTCGCGCTCCAGGCGTTCTGCATAAGCGCGGTACACAGTAGGGTGGTTCCGCACTTTGCCGTACACAATTGGCTGGGTCGTCTCGGGATCATCCATTTCATTATGTCCGTGGCGGCGGTAGCCGATCAGATCAATCAGGAAGTCCTTCTTGAACATATGGCGGTAAGCGCTGGCCAGACGGACTGCGGCAATACAGGCTTCCGGGTCATCGGCATTGACATGCACGACCGGAATCTCATACCCTTTGGCCAGATCGCTGGCATAATGGGTGGAGCGGGAATCCTCGCTCTCTGTGGTGAAGCCGATCCGGTTATTGACGATAATATGCACGGTACCGCCATTCTGATAACCCTGCAATTTGCCGATATTAAGCGTCTCAGCGACAATACCTTCGCCGGGGAAGGCTGCATCGCCGTGCATCAGCACAGCCATAGCCTTGCTTGTGTTCAGCTTAGGCAGTCCCGGAGCGTTGCGTTCTTCCTGTGCGGCGCGTGTGAAGCCCTCGACTACAGGATTGACGAATTCAAGATGGCTCGGGTTATTGGCCAGCGTGATCCGGGTGCGTACGGTCTCGCCTTCGCGGACGGCACGGTCAGCCCCGAGATGGTACTTCACATCACCGCTCCAGCCGTAGGTCACACCCATAGAGCCTTCCGAAGGGAACAGCTCTTTGTTCGGCGAATGATGGAACTCTGAGAAAATAATATCATAAGGCTTGCCCAGAATATGAGCCAGCACATTAAGTCTTCCGCGGTGGGCCATGCCCATCAGGATATGCTCTGCGCCGTCATGCGCGGCAGCCCGCACAATTTCATCCAGCATCGGCACAAGGGCATCATTGCCCTCCAGGCTGAAGCGCTTTTGGCCGACGAAGGTCTTGTGCAGGAAGGTCTCGAAATGCTCCACCTGAACCAGCCGCTTCAACAGCTCTTTGCGTTCTGTATTATTCAGCGGGGCAGGGGAGGTCATCGATTCCGCCTGGCTGTTGAGCCAGCGCAGCTCGCGTTCATCATGCACATGCCCGAATTCATAAGCAATGGTCTGTGTATAGGCCTGGCGCATTCTGTGGACGGCATCCATCGCGGTATGCACATCCGCAGGGGCATTATCCCAGATCAGCGAAGCCGGCAGGGCATTAAGATCCTCGCGGGTAAGCTCGTAGGTCTCCAGCTCCAGCCATTTGGCCATCGGGTTCGTGCTGCGCTCCAGCGGGTCAATGTCTGCGGCCATATGGCCATATATTCGAATATTAGCGATCAGCTTCGAGGCCTTGACAGCCTTCTTGAGCCACTCGGCATCTGCTGATACGGCAGGCCTTGGAGCCCTCTCGGCATCGGGTGCCAGTGGAGGGGGGCCGGATACGGTGAAGAGATCGCGGTAATGCTGTTCAACAGAAGAGGGGTCCTTGACAAATTGCTCATATCTTTCTTGAATGTAGCCCAGGTTGGGGCCGTAGTATTTGCTCCATACTGTGTCGTTATAGGGCTCTTTGACTGCCATGAATAGGTCCTCCTAACGGATAAACTCCACGCGAGGCATCCAGTGTGCCACTTGGCGGAGCTGCAAATGTTTGCGGTTTCATTCTCACCTTATTGTGCTACTTTCCGGCGGGGTAATCAATTCATACTTTCGCGCAATCCGTTCGCAATTTGGCATGATTCATTACAGTATTCATACGGAACTATCATAAATAGAAATAAGGCGGAGCGGATAGCGTTCCCTTTAGTATAATTAAACTATTACATAGGGTTTGAACTTGGAACTGGAAATATTTATACAAGCCGCTGGCAATTTCAGCTAAGTTTCCTCACATTTTATCATAAAAAAATTCCAGAAAACGACACACTAATCTCACATGATCTTGTATAATGTTATTGCGGAGAACGGTTTCATCGATTCTTGCCAGATCCTTTCATGATGGAAAGGGTCCAGTAAAAGGTAAACCTGCCGAAAGACAGGGGCACAAAGTCTCGGATCTAAAGTAGAAATACTACAAAGTAGCAATACTACTATGATGGCCGGACTGCCTGGGGACGCGAAAATTCTAGGAGGAGATTTCTTGGATATGTCCAACCAGGGGAATGACGAGCTGCAGGCAGTAGATCTGGATTTAGAATGGGTGCACTTGCTGATGTCTGCCAAGCAGGCGGGGATCGCGGCGGAGGATATCCGCCGGTTTCTAAGTGAGAAGGCGCTCCAGGCGATGTAAGGGCGGTCATCATTGCTGCGATACATACAGAAAAGGCACAGCGTCCGGTACGCTGTGCCTTTTCTGTATGCCGCTTGAAAGGATGCCTTCGCCGAAGGCGGCCTCCCTGCCGTGCGGGGTCTTCCCTGTGGCATACAATGCTCGTCTAGTTGTCCTTTTGTTCCATGCGCCATTTCTGGTAATCGAGGAATTCCTTGAATTCGCGTTTGCTTATACCGGAGGCCATGGCCTCCTGAACCAGCCGGAACCATTCCCCGTCCAGAGCCTGTTCTTCCGTCTCTGCCAGTCCGCCATACAGCAGTGCATGAATGGATACCTGAAGCGCGTCAGCGATTTTTTCGATGAATTGAATGGAGGGGTTGGATTGAATGTTCCGTTCCACATTACTGAGGTATGATTTCGCCACATCAGCCTTATCGGCAAGCTCGGATAACGAATAGCCCTTCTCCAGCCGGAGTTTGTGGATGCGGCTTCCCATAGTATCTGACACGATTACAACGCCCTCCGTACTTTTTTGGTAAAAGATAAGAAGTGATATGCTTCGCGCTATACATTCTCCTTATCTTTCTCGTTGAAACGGTACCGCCCGTTCAAAGGCCGGCCAAGCCGTTTTCTCTTGTCAGTATAACAAAAATCCGCAAAACGGACAAAATCTTGAACCCGGCAACGGGAAAAAGAAACGGCATACCCGGCCCGGATGGGGGAGGATATGCCGTCTTGATGGTTTGCTGAAACGCTGCCTTCCTAATAAAAGGACGGCAAAGCCATGTTCACTTGTATAGGCTGGCCCCTGAGCTACTTGGCTTCTCCCACTCCTTGAAGCGCATCGAAGGTCCAGTTCAGCGCTAAGCCGTCACCCTGGAAAATGTTCTGATCGAGCGTGTTGTCTACGAATTCGAAGGCGATCTTGAAGGTCTTGGACCCGGCGGCGGCAATCCCGCCTGGCAGTACACCTGCTGCTACGAGATCGTAGCTGGGGGTGTTTTTCAGATCCTTCAGAGAGATCTCGGACAGCACATGACCGCTTAGTGAACCGCCGGTGTACGTATTATCGAGGAGCTTGACCTTGAAGTGGTCTCCGAGATCCTGGCCTGCGTTATCGCCCTTGGCATCGGTTACGGTGTAAGTGGTGGCAAGCTTCAGGAATTTGATATCCAGTGTGCCGTCATTGGACAAGGTGAAGGTGCGGACGGTGTAATCTCCCGGCTTCAGATTCGTCAGCGCTACCGGAGTATTGAAGGAAGAGCCGAGCTTCAGCGTACCCGCTGCGAAGGTTGCCGTGCTGGTAGCTGTGGAGCTGAAGTAAGCGAAGGTGCCCCCGCCGATTAAAGACAAGCCCAGTGCTGCCGATGCTACGCCAAGACCCAATGTTTTTTTGATACCCATGATTGATTTCCTCCTCGAATGGTTTGTTTTGTTGTGGAATTATTGGAGCGTGCCTTTTTCCTGGTTGGCTTCGAAATTCAGAGTCAGTGCAAGCGTGTCGCCCTGATAATAGTTCTGCGGCTGGAGGGTCTCCTTGAAGGCGAACTGGATGGTCAGGTTATCCGAGGTCCCGGCTTTGATGCCGGACTTCTCTCCGCCTAAGATCGCTCCGACAATTCCCCGGGCCACCAGATCGGGACTCTCCTGCTCCAGATCGGCCAGCGAGATGACCAGGAGCGGCGATTCCTTCTTATCCTTGTTCACGAGGAAGGTCACAATAATATCATCCTTGAAATTATGGGAGCCGTTGTCTCCCTGGGCGTCTGTAATGGCCGATGAGGTGCGCAGTACCACTTTGGGAATATTGAGCGTCCCATCATTTTTGAGTTTGAAGTCCCGTAAGACGGTATCGCCCGGCTTGAGATTGCTGAGATTCACAATGACGGAGGGATCAGATTGTAATGATAGGGTTCCGTTGTTAAAAGAAGCTGAGGAAGTAGAAGTGCTGCTGAAGTAAGCGAAGGTGCCTCCGCCGACCAGGGTTAAGCCTAATGCTGCCGATACAACGCCGAGACCTAATGTTTTTTTGACGTTCATTTGTTCATCCCTCTCTTATGAGTCTGCTTTGTGCATAGCCGGTGCTTCCGGCAAGCTGTATTGTGGCTCCGCGTTTCGTAAACGGGAGAGGACAATCGATCATTGTACGAGGTCAGTCAGAGTATCCGGCCCGCCGCCGCTGGTTGCGGAAGACGAGACGTTCTTCTTTTCCAGTGCCGCAACGGCCTTCCAGGAAGAATACAGCGCGTAGAGCAGCAGGAGTAGTCCGGGAATAATCATCAGCACTACGCTTCCGGCTTTGGAGACTGCGAAGCTCATGGCATAGCCCACATAGGGGATAGTTACGCCGGTGTACTCACCTACCACATTTGTGGAACTAACGGCTGCGGTGTCGGCAGAATCATTATTGTCGCCCTTGGTGGTGTAGCTGGCTTCCCCCAGAGCACTGTTCAGCTCGGCATCGACCACGCGGTGGGTAATCAGGATATTATCGGGATTCAGAAAAGTGATCACATCGCCCTTCTGGAACCGGGTCATGTCCCCGCCCGGCTTAATGGCCACAATGGAACCGGTCTGGATGCCGGGCTCCATGGAGCCGGATAATACCGTCTTGATCTGGTAGCCGAAGAAGGAGGGCTCGCCGCCGGAGGCTTTGGAGATGACAACGGCTGTGATCAGCACCAGGAACACTATAAGAATCAGAGTGGAAATTATCGTATTGGCTATTTTTCGGATGCGCATCTTATTCGCCGCCTTTGCTGGTGTCGGATTGTGGAGCCGGTGTAGCTGTAGGAGCAGGCTGCGCGCCGTCCATTACAGTGCCCGGAATTACGCTGCCGGGTAGTAGATCTGGAGTTGCTTCCGGTAAAAGAAGCCCCGGCGCCGGAGTGGCAGTGGGAATAACCTCTGCTGCTGCTGAAGCTGTGGGGACTGGATTGTCCTCTACAGGCGCTGCGGGAGCAGGCTCCTCTGCCGGCTGGCTTTTGTCAGGAAGACTGGTTGCGGCCGGCTGGTTCCCGGCTGGTTCTTGTTCAAGCTCCAGCTTCAGCGCTTCGTCAGCAGCCTTCTGCTTCTCTATGGCGAGCCGTTCGGCTTCCTTCGTTCTGGCTTTCTCGGCCTTTTCAAGCGCCAGGCGTTCCTCTTCCTCTTGCTGTGCCTTCGCCTTGTCCTCAAGGGTTGTTTTGGCTTCAGCGATTTCTGTGAGCCGCTCCTGTAAGGTATGGATGGTGGAGGACAGGGTATCCTTGGATGCCGTTAATTCGGTATTCAACTGCTCATACGTGGCCAGCAGCGCGGGGGATACCTGCGAATCTGCCTGGTAGGCGCTGGTAACGAATGAGAGGATAGGCTCTTCAGCAGGGAAGCTGTAGTCATCCTGCCGGAGCAAGACGCGGTCCGGATTACCGGTGGGCAAGGATCCGCCGATATTATGAATCGAGCCAAGATACTGCACAATTCCGCTTAATGTCTCTGCCAGCGATTCCGACAGAATCCCGCTTTGATGAAGACTCTCTTGAAGCTTGTCGAAGAACTGGGCGTCACGGATTTCCAGACAGTTAGGGTCGAGATTCACCATATATCCTCCAAGCTTGTGCAGAATGGCCGCTGCATTGCCAATTTCCTGCAGAATGTGTTGCCAGACCGTCCCGTTGAAGCTCAGCTGCTTCTCCAGCAGGTTGATCTCGCTGCCAGCTTGAGTGAGCTCAGACGAGAGTTCGTCCGCAGCCTGATCCAGCTCTGCCAGCGACAGCTCTCCGGCAGCGACTGAGGTGTTATACACTCCACTGATGCTATGGCTGCCAAGGGAAGCTTTCAGCTCTATGACGGTGTTTAGATGCCCGCTGAATTCCGACAACAACTGCTCAATCTGACCCGGGAAAACCGGGCACAGCCCGATGGAGCTGATCTGTTCCTGGGAGGTGTTGAACTCTCCGTAGGTGCTGCCGATCTGGCCTGAGGTATACATCAGGAGCACAGATACGGCCATACCCGATTGCAGAATCCGCAGGCCGAACTTCCTGGTTTTCCGTTTGCGCCGCTTGGCAGATCTGGGGTACATAGCTGATCCCCTCTCAAGTTGCTAATGAGTTATTCGTTATATTCGTTCTTAATAAAGAACGATATCGTAAGCAAATCATACACCGCGCTGCTCAGAAAAGAAAAATGTTATTTTCAGCGGAATGTTCGCAATAAAGTACGAAATGTGTGGGATATCTCGCTGTACCTGAGGATATCGCTGTTTTTCACAAATGTTCTTTATAGAGAACGGCGAGAGGGGTGAGCATGGGGAGGTAGGGAGAGTAGTGAAGAGCACTAGTGCACCTGAATCCGGTGAAAGCGGGCGATACGCGGAAATGAGGAGCACTAGTGCACCAGAATGGGGCGAAAGTGGGTAGTAGGCGTAAATGAGGAGCACTAATGCTCCTGAATCTGGAGAAAGCAGAGGATACAAGGTGTTGGCCGCAACACAATCCGACGGTGAGGGATAGGCACCAGTTGGCTGAACGATGGGGTTTAGTGTATTCCACGGCAAAGAAGGTACTGTCCATAAAAGGATAGTACCCTCTCCGATGCACCTGTTCAATTTCAGTGTACCTGTCCAATAATCCGGATCTCCAGCAAACTACATTCTTAAGGCAGCTTCTCCCCGCGCGAGGTGACGTACAGCTCGTACCATTCCTTGCGGGACAGCTCCAACTGGTCTGCGCCTGCACAGGCGGTGATCCGTTGCGGATTCACGGTGCCGATG
Organism: Paenibacillus sp. FSL M7-0420; assembly: GCF_038002345.1. NCBI lineage: Bacteria > Bacillati > Bacillota > Bacilli > Caryophanales > Paenibacillaceae > Paenibacillus > Paenibacillus sp. FSL M7-0420. Next base: position 88,047 of record NZ_JBBOCJ010000001.1, read on the forward strand.
ACGGGCTGGATGGCTGCGGGATGGGTCATCAGCCAAGCCAGCACGATAGCCTCGGGCGTTGTGCCCTTCTCGTCAGCAAGTCTCTGTACCATGGCTGCTGTATTCACAACATTCTCCGGCTGGCCTTCAAGCGGCCGTCCGCTGAAGAGTCCCTGGGCCAGGGGGCCCCAGGCCTGAAGCTGGATGTTCCCGGCACGGCAATACTCCATGGTGCCCTCCGGGAATGTAATGTCCTTCCACGGGTCGCGGTTCACGCTGAGTACGGCGTCAACCCAGCTGATCCGGGACAGGCTCATATGCAGCTGGTTGACAATGAACGGCTCGTCGCAATAAGTCTGTAACAGCTGGATCTGGGCGGCGCTCATGTTGGAGACGCCGAAGTGGCGCACCTTGCCGGAGGCCTTGAGCTGATGGAGCGCTTCCGCCACTTCTTCAGGGTCCATTAACGGGTCGGGGCGGTGCAGCAGCAGAATATCAATATACTCTGTGCCCAGCCGTGCGAGAGTTCCATCGACGCTGGACAGAATATGCTCCCTGGAGAGGTCGAAGCTATTGGAGATATCGCCTGGCTCCATCAGCTTGATGCCGCATTTCGACTGGAGCAGGATGTCCCCGCGCAGACCCGGCCGTTCCTTGAAGATCTGTCCGAACACCTTCTCTGCCTTGCCCCGGGTATAGATATCCGCATGGTCAAAAAAATTAATGCCTATAGACAGCGCCGCATCCAGCGCCTCATGCCCCTGCTTCATATTCGCAGCCGTGACCGGTTCACGGTCCCAGCCGCCGCCCAGCCCCATGCAGCCCAGGGCGATACGGCTGGCAGGTATGCCGCGCCGGTTAAGGGGTAACGCATTCAGCAATGTGATCCCTCCATCATATTCAGCTTGAGCATGCTCCGGTTAGGTTACCGGAAAAGCATACACCTTCAGAACCCGGTGTGGTATCTCTTGTCGCTGGAGGAGCGGTGTTTCGTGGTCTCTTTATCCTTCTCTTCCTCTTTCTCGAGTGTCAGGTCCTCTACGGGTATCGGGTCTACATGCTGCTGGCTCTCATCTACATCGAACAGGCTGGGCTTGTCCGTAGGGTATTGCTCCGGGTGGTCACGCTCGTCTCTGATCGGCTTTTTGTCATCGTTCATAGCGGCTTCACTTCCCTTTCCAGAGTATCCGCCAGGCGGGGCCGGCATACCGTACGAATTGAAACTGTAGTACAGCCGGATGCCCAACCCGCTCGCCAGCGGTTTGCTTCAAATATAAGAATTTATATGTTTCACACTATAACTTATCCTTCTATTTCCCGCTGAAACGGTACCGCCCTTTAAAAGGACAGTAAAGCCGTTTCCACTTGCTAATAAACACATATGGTCTCCGCTAAACAATTCCATCGGCTAACTACTTCTATTCGTCTGCGATAATCGGTATTCCGACATCATTCATGCTGCGGACGGCTACATCCTCATACAGGCGCTTCAGCCATTTCAGTTCGGTCTGGCTGTGTTCATATCTGCCGTACATCATATGCAGCACCGAGCGGGGCACGATGGAGATATGCTCCTCGTATACTTGATAGGCATAATTCACCTGATGCTCCGCCTCCCGGATGCGTTCCTCCAGCAGCTTCGCCACCTTGCCCTGGTCGATATGACGCGCGAGGGCAAGGGCCATATATAGAGGATGATACGGCGGATCACTTTTTTTAATCTGCTGGAGAATGAGCTGCTCCATCAATTCTTTGCCTTTATCCGTAATGCGGTAGATGGTCTTATCCGGCCGGTCCGGGCTGTGAATGATCTCCACCGCCTCGATATGACCGCCTGCGGCCAGCTTGTCGACGGCATAATATAAGGAACCGGTCTGCAGCTTGATGACTTGATCCATGGAGCGTTCCTTCATGACCAGGGTAATCTCGTAGGGATGCATATCCCGCTCCAGCAGAAGTCCCAGAATCAGCAGCTTCATCGGCATGGGCTTACCGCTGGCCTTGCTTTGCACCGTGCTGGCTGCCCTGCGGCAGCAGACGGTCCTTCGGCATCAGCAGGACGAAGACCACCGTAAGCACCGCCGGAACGATAGCCCACAAGAAGGTATGCGAGATCGACGAAGACAGTGAATTCGTAATCTTCTCCAGGACAGGCGGCGGAATCTGTGCTCTGGCCTCAGGCGTCAACGCGGAACGCGGGTCGCCGAAGGAAGCGGCCTGACCGCTGTCGCCGAAGGCTGTACTAAGCTCTGAGGCGAAGCTGTTACGCTGAATTATGCCGAAGATCGTTATCCCCAGCGTCATCCCGAGCGAGCGCATGAAGGTACTGGTGGACGTTGCCGAGCCGCGCTGGCGCATGTCGAAATGCTGGATCGAAGACAGGCTGAGCACGGAGAAGGAGAAGCCGACTCCGAAGCCGGTCAGGGCCATGAAGGCATTAAGCGCCATCCGGGAGGTCTCCGGGGTCAAAGTGCTGAGTGAATAGATCCCGCCCACGAAGCAGACTGCCGACAGCAGCATGATGTTGCGGAAGCTCGTTTTGGTGGTAAGCAGGCCGCCGGACTGGCTGCCAATTACGGTACCGATCATCATCGGCATCAGAATCAGGCCGGAGTTGGTGGCCGAGCCGCCGTATACCCCCTGGACGTAGATCGGGATATATACCGTTGCTACGATGAATGCCGAACCATAGAACAGCCCCAGAATACTGCTGGTTGCGAACAGGCGCTTCCGGAACATGGCGAAGGAGATGACCGGCTCTGCCGCGAATTTTTCAATGATAATGAAGGCGATTAGAAGCACGGCGAACGCAGCGAACAGTCCGAGAATGGCCGCAGAGTCCCAGGCATACTGATTACCGCCAAGCTCCAGGGCGAACATCAGGCAGATAATCCCTGCCACCAGGGTGAAAGCGCCGCCCCAGTCAATCCGCTGCTTGGAATGCGAGATGGATTCCTTGTAGGAGGTCATAATAAGGAAGAACGAGACAATCCCGATGGGCAGGTTAATATAGAAAATCCAGTGCCAGCTCATATATTCGGTGATATAAGCACCAAGCAGAGGCCCAATCACACTGGAGATCCCGAAGACAGCGCCGAACAGTCCGGTAAGCTTGCCTCTTTTCTCAAGCGGGAAGATGTCGAAGACAATCGTGAAGGCAATCGGCATCAGTGCACCGCCGCCAATCCCTTGAATTGCACGGTAAATACTGAGCTGGGTAATGCTCGCCGACGTTCCGCACAGGGCGGAGCCAATCAGGAACACGATAAGCCCGAAGATGAAAAACCGCTTGCGCCCGTACATATCGGACAATTTGCCGAAGATCGGGGTGCCGGCCATAACCATGACCATATAAGCAGAGGTGACCCAGACGATTTTATCCAGTCCTCCAAGATCGGACACAATCGTGCCCATAGCTGCGGCAACAATGGTATTATCCATGGCCGACATCAGAATGCCGAGCAGCAGTCCGACAATGACTAGCTTGAGATTACTTTCTTTGGTGTGCATGTTAAGCTCCTTTATGTTTAAAATTCAATGGAATTTCATTATATTCAAATTTGAATAGGGTGGCAATTGTTTTTTTCAGGAGGACAGACGGGTTGGGAGCTGCTTGGGAACTTGCATGCGTGTACTTGGTATTCCTTATCGGCCGGTCCTTTATTCCAGCTGCAATAGGGCAAAGTATCTGAAGGAGGGGCGGAGGGGGCTTGTCCGCGAAGGTCTTGACATACCCATGGGGGGTATATTATATTGGTACATAAGGAGGCTGATTCCTGTGTCTACAAATGAGAAGGACCCTGGCGGACAGGAGCACGGTGAAACGTGCCATTCTTCTGCTTCCGGCGTCCGCAAGAGTCATCACTCGCCGGAATTCAAGAATGGGCTGACAACCCGGCTGAACCGGATTGAAGGGCAGATCCGCGGTGTGAAAGGCATGATTGAACGCGATACCTACTGCGATGATGTGCTGAATCAGCTGGCGGCGGTGCAGGCGGCCCTGAACAGTGTCGGCAAGCTGCTGCTTGAAGGCCATATGAAGAGCTGTATTATCGAACGGATCGAAGCCGGTGAGCATGAGGTGATTGACGAGCTGCTGGTCACGGTGAACAAGCTGATGAAATAAAGATGGGGCCTGGAGAGTTTGAATGTCTAAATTCAATGATGAGGACCCAAACTTCGGTGAATTTAGAACTTTCGGCCGCTGTTGTCCACAGATTTCATGATTGATACCGCCGTAGCGGTAGAAATCCGTGGACAAAGGCGGTCTCTGGCGCTCCTGCAGTTTCAAAATTCCCCTCCGTTACTATCATCTATTGTTATTTTCTCAAGATCAAACTCTTCAGGCATATGAGGAGCCGAAAGACCAAGCATTCGCTTACAATTAAGCAAATGCTAAATAACATTGGGAGGTTATTCAAATGTCGAATGTAACACTGAATGTTGAAGGAATGTCCTGCGGTCATTGTGTAAGTGCTGTAGAGAAGGCTGTTAGCGGCGTAGGCGCTGCGGCGAAGGTGGATCTGCCGGCGAAGACGGTGGCGGTTGAATTCGATGAGAATACGGTAAGCCTGGATAAGATCAAGGCTGCTATTGAAGATCAGGGCTACGACGTAGTGTAAGCTAATCGTTGTAATATAAGGGCTTGGAGCAGGGAACCCTGGGGTACAGGGCCGGGCGCCAATGCCTTTTCTTTTCAAAAAAAATATACCCCTTGGGGGTATGTGGAGGTGCTTAAGAATGGAAAAGAGTGCAGAGTCCGCCCCGCAGCAGACCACGCTGCAAATTACCGGCATGACCTGCTCTGCTTGTGCGACGCGGATTGAGAAGGGCTTGTCCCGCATGGAGGGGGTATCCCGGGCGAATGTCAATCTGGCGCTGGAGCAGGCTACAGTGGGCTTCGATCCGGCAGTTGCAGATGTGGCGCAAATGGAGGAGAAGATCCGCTCTCTGGGCTATGATACGCTGAAGGAGTCGGCGGATTTCGATATTACCGGCATGACCTGTGCTGCCTGCTCGGCTCGTATTGAGAAGGTGCTGGGACGGATGCCGGGGATTGCGGCCGTGAATGTGAACCTGGCGCTGGAGACTGCGCATGTGGAATATTCGCCGGGCAATGTCAGTACAGCCGAGATTATGGATAAGGTGAGCAGCATCGGCTATAAGGCGGCGCTTAAGCAGGACCGGAAGGATATCGCGGAGCAGCGCAGTGAAGAGATTACACGCAAGCGGAATAAGTGGATGATCTCCGCGTTGTTGTCCCTACCGCTGCTCTGGGCTATGGCGGGCCACTTCTCGTTCACAACCTGGATCTGGACGCCTGAGCTATTCATGAATCCCTGGTTCCAGCTTGTGCTGGCGACCCCGGTTCAGTTCGTGATCGGCTGGCAGTTCTATGTCAGCGCCTATAAGGCGCTGAAGAACGGCAGTGCCAACATGGATGTGCTGGTGGTGCTGGGCACCTCGGCGGCGTATTTTTACAGCTTGTATCTGACGATTGATTCGCTGAAAATGAGCGGGATGCACCACACCGTGGAGCTGTACTTCGAGACCAGCGCGGTTCTGATCACGTTAATTCTCGTAGGCAAGTGGTTCGAGGCGCTGGCGAAGGGGCGTTCATCGGATGCGATCCGCAGCCTGATGGGGCTGCAGGCCAAGACTGCGCTGGTGCTGCGGGACGGTACAGAGCTGAGTATTCCCGTCGAGGATGTAGTGATCGGCGATATTGTGCTGGTGAAGCCCGGCACGAAGGTGCCTGTAGACGGTGAAGTCGTGGAGGGGCTGTCCTCCGTCGATGAATCTATGCTCACGGGCGAGAGTATCCCGGTAGAGAAGAAGCCGGGGGATTCCGTTATCGGAGCTACGCTGAACAAGAACGGCATGCTGCGGGTCAAAGCCCGCAAGGTCGGCCGTGATACGGCACTGGCACAGATCATCAGAGTTGTGGAGGAAGCGCAGGGCTCGAAGGCGCCGATCCAGCGGATTGCCGATGTCATCTCCGGGATCTTCGTGCCGATTGTGGTCGGTATTGCTATCGTAACCTTCGGGGTCTGGTATATCTGGGGAGCGCCGGGGCAGTTCGCGGAGGCCCTGGAAAAAGCCATTGCGGTGCTTGTCATCGCCTGTCCATGCGCTCTGGGACTGGCGACACCAACCTCGATTATGGCCGGGTCCGGCCGGGCCGCCGAGTTCGGCATCCTGTTCAAGGGCGGGGAGCATCTGGAAGCTGCGCAGGGCGTGAAGGTAGTGGTCGTGGATAAGACGGGAACGGTGACCAACGGTAAGCCGGTGCTGACCGATATTATAGCGACTGCCGGAAATGAGACACAAGGCAGGGTGCTTGCCGAGAATCGTCTGCTGTCGATTACAGCGGCTGCGGAGAAGCTCTCGGAGCATCCGCTGGCTGAGGCCATAGTGGCTGGTGCACAGGGCAGAGGAATCGACCTGCCGCCTGCGGACCAGTTCGAGGCGGTACCGGGGCGCGGGGTGTCGGCGGTAGTGGACGGCCAGAAGGTAAGCGTAGGCACACGGCGGATGATGGTGGAGAACGGACTGGATATCGGACCGTGGACAGGAATCATGACCAAGCTGGAGCAGGAAGGCAAAACAGCGATGCTAATAGCTGTCGATGATGCGGTAGCGGGAGTGATTGCCGTGGCTGACACGATCAAGGAGACCTCCCGCGAGGCGGTAGCCCGGCTGCAGGCCATGGGCATCGAGGTTGTCATGATTACCGGAGACAACAAGCTTACGGCCCAGGCGATTGCGGATCAGGCGGGCATCCGCACGGTTCTGGCGGAGGTGCTGCCTGAGGGCAAGGCGGAAGAGATCCGCAGGCTCCAGAGCGGCGGGGTCAAGGTGGCTATGGTCGGCGACGGCATCAACGATGCTCCGGCGCTGGCGACCGCGGATACGGGCATGGCGATCGGCACCGGCACGGATGTGGCGATGGAGGCGGCGGATATTACGCTGATGCGCGGCGATCTGATGAGTATCCCGGATGCGATCCTGATGAGCCGCAAGACCATGCGCAATATCAGGCAGAATCTGTTCTGGGCTCTTGCCTACAATACGCTCGGCATCCCGATTGCGGCGCTCGGCTTCCTGGCCCCTTGGCTGGCCGGAGCTGCGATGGCCTTCAGCTCGGTATCGGTGGTACTGAACGCGCTGCGTTTACAGCGCGTCAAGCTGTAAGAATCATGCGGCCTGCCGCAGCCGGGTCATCCGGACGGACGGAACGAAGGCAGCAACTCAAAGAATCGCCGGTGTGCATCTGCCGGCGATTCTTTTTTTTTATAAGCAGCGGAGGGCGGCGAACGCCGGAATATGCGCCTTATATAGACCTATTCCGTATATCCTTGCTCTATTTGCCCGCTGATGCGGAAGCCGCAGCGGTCTTTTTCCGGCCAAGCAGGTTCGTGCCAATGACCCCGGCGATGATCAGGAAGGATCCGATCCAGTGATAGACCGTGATCTGCTCACCCAGGAAGATTGCTCCGGCTGCAATAGATACGATGGTGGATAGATTGGTGAAGACGCTCATGAGGGAGGCCTCGATTTTGGATAAAATATAGGTTGAAGTCAGGGTTGTGACCAGCGAAGCGATTACCCCCAGATATACGGCGGACAGGACAAACGTTGCACTTCCCAGCGGATTCAGGAAATCTCCAAGCGTCCCGCTGACGGTATGTCCGGTGAGCGAGATGATCAGGAAGGTGGCGAAGCCGACCCCCATCATCAGGTAGCTGAGCTCAGCAGGGCTGAAGTGGCTGGAGAGGGAGCGGGCCAGCACGCTGTATCCGGCAAAAGCGAGACAAGTCATGAACAGCAGCACAATCCCGGTCATATTGGACAGCTGAATGCCGCTTCCCTTCATGACGAAGATGAATACCACGCCGAATACCGAGAGGAAGATGCACAGCTTTTGCAGCAGGGTGGTCTTCTCCTTCAGGAAGATCGCGGCGATGATCATCGTCACCACCGGAGTGAACGAATAGAGGATGCCTCCCTCGGCTGAGGTGGCGCGCTGAAGTCCGAAGACCTGCAGGGTGAAGAAGCCGAGCGGGTACATCGCAGCGAGCACCAGGGCCCGGCCCATCGGCTTGCCCCGGTAGGAAACCTTGACCCAGCCGAGGGCGACCGGAACCGACATGACGGCAAAAGAGGCAGCGAACCGGAAGGTCAGCGTGTCGAGCGGCCCGGCGTGTACCAGAGCTACTTTGGTGAACAGGAAGGAGAAGCCGATAATGACCGCATTGAGTACGGCGAAGCTGTAGGCCAGCTTGAGTCCTTGTTTGTGCATGGGTACATCTCCTTGTAGGTTAGTGAAGATTGGATGCTGTAAACATTCGATCTATTACTTTAAAATTAAAGGAAAAGGCATACACCAACAACACAAGCTTTCCTCAACTGTACCGGTACAGTCTGCTGCGATCCCTATATAATAAGGGAAGAATAATAGGATAGAATACACAGCATAGCGTGGTAATGACGGCGAACGGAGGCGGGCGATGAACAAGTATCATCAGGTGATTACAGAGCTTGAGCGGCAGATGAAGGAAGGGCAGTACCGCCCGGGGGATAAACTGCCGTCTGTGCGCAGTGCTTCAGCAATCTACGGCTGTAGCGTCAGTACCATTCTGAAGGCTTACGGGGAGCTGGAGCGGACACATACGATCTATTCTATTCCTCAGAGCGGCTATTATATGGTGGACAAGAGTGCGAATTCGGCAGCGGCGGAGAGTGAAGGAACGGTTGATTTTGCTTCGGCTTCGCCCGATCTGAACGTCTTTCCGTACCTGGACTTCCAGCATTGTCTCAATAAGGCGATTGACCAGTACAAATACCATCTGTTCACCTATGGCGATGCGCTGGGGCTGGAGTCGCTGCGCCGCACTCTGGTGTCGCATCTCGCGGAGTATCAGGTGTTCGCCAAGGCGGAGTCGATCCTGATTACCTCGGGGATTCAGCAGGCGCTGGAGATACTGGCCAGAATGCCTTTTCCCAGCGGCAGGACGGATATTCTGGTGGAACAGCCGGGGTATGACATCTATCTGCGGTATTTGGAGGCTGAGGGGCTGCCGGTGAGCGGAATCGGACGTTCGGCGGCGGGCATCAACCTGCAGGAGCTGGAGGAGCGGTTCGCCAGCGGGCGATTCAAATTTTTTTATACGATGCCCAGATATCACAATCCGCTCGGGACAACGTACAGCACAGAGGGGCGCAAGGCCATTGCCGGACTGGCAGCCAAGTACGATGTCTATATTGCCGAGGATGATTATATGGCGGATCTGGGGATTGGACGGCGTTATGACCCGATCTTTGCGTATGACCAGACCTCCCATGTCATTTATCTCAAAAGCTTCTCCAAAATCATCTTCCCGGGCCTTCGGCTCGGTGCGGTGGTGGTGCCGCAGCCGCTGCTGGAGACCTTCCGCTCCTATAAAGGCTATACCGATACCTCGCTGCTGTCTCAGGCCGCGCTTGAGGTTTACATCAAGAACGGGATGTACGGGCATCACAGGCACAGGATCAAAGCCATGTACGCCAAAAAAATCCGTGCGGTATACGAAGCACTCGCGCGGCATAATACGGACGGCTTCATCGAAGCCTCTGCGGACAGCTCCGGCATCTATATCCAGTTCAAGCTGCCGCTCACCGTCAACCTGGAGCGTCTGGTCAAGCGCCTGGCCGGGCGGAAGATCCGCGTGGTACCCGGGAATGGCTTCTATTTGCCGGATTACCAGGCCCGCGACAAATTCCTGCGCATCAGTATTTCCCGGGCAGGGCTTACGCAGATTGATGAGGGAATCCGGGCGATTGTCCAGGAGGTGAAGCGCGGGAACGGGTGGTAGAGGGGGAGGAATGGGAGGAAGAGTAGGAAGAGTAGGAAGAGTAGGAAAAGTAGGAAAAGGAAAGCCCCGTTTGTTGTCTGAGCCGCGAAATGGGATCATAATAGGCTTATATAGGAGTTAAGAAAGGCGGGACGATAATGAAACCCACGAATGAAACCCTTGAGCTGTTGAACCGTCATACCTCTGTCCGCCAGTACCAGGACAAGCCGGTCAGTGACGAGCTGCTGGCAGCCGTGATTGGAGCGGGGCAGATGGCTTCGACCTCCAGCAATGTCCAGGCGTACACGGTTATTGCTGTAACTGAGCCTGCGCTTAAGGCACGGTTGTCCGCACTGTCGGGCAATCAGGCGTACATCGAGCAGTGTCCGGTGTTCCTGGTCTGGTGTGCGGACCTGTACCGTCTGCGGGAAGCATCTGCTCCGCATTTGCAGGGGAAGCGGTCCTACGAGGACACGGCTGAGAATCTGATCGTGGCTACGGTCGATGTGGCGCTGGCCGCGCAGAATGCGGCGGTTGCCGCTGAATCGCTGGGCCTCGGCATTGTTTATATCGGCGGCATCCGCAATGAGATCGCCGCGGTATCTGAGCTCCTCGGCCTGCCGGAGCTGGTCTATCCGGTCTTCGGCATGTGCCTCGGGTATCCGGCCGCCGTGAACGGCATCCGCCCGCGCCTGCCGCAGGCAGCGGTGCTACATCATAACGGCTACAATGCCGAAGCCGCAGTGGAACAGGTCCGCGTGTACGACGCGATCTCCAGCGACTATATGCGCGAGCGTACCGGCGGCCAGAGCGCAGCCTCCTGGTCGGAGATGATGGCGGGCCGGCTGGCTCAGCCTGCCCGGCTACACATGAAGGAATTCCTGCTTAGCAAGGGATTCATGCAGCGGTAGAGATTTGGTGAGCCTTCCCTGTGGTCGCGGGGGAGGCTTTTTTTGGATTGGAGGCGCACGGGCTGAATGTACGCGGAAAACCGAATACAGTAGGCTGGCGCGAGGGTACGCAGGCTCAATACTCCACAGCCAGTAACAAATATTGAAATTTCCTGCAAGAAATGCAACAATGCTGCCCAATATAAGCGGCCTATGCAGAAATCCTGCACCAAATGCAACAATGTCAGAGCTAACCTGCTCAAAACACCAAAATTCCTGCAAATCCTGCAACATTGCGCCGCAGCCAGTAACATGTCTGGAGAAATCCTGCAAAAACTGCAACAATGTTGCTCCATACAAGCGGTTGGTAAGAGTGAAAACCATCAAAAGTGGTCAGAGATAGGCAGAACGTCGCATGATGTGCTAATGCGGGGATATCGGGGTAAATGTATGCCGAAAACAACATACAATGTGCAACTGCTGAGGCGCGTGGACCAAATGTACGCGGAAAACCGAATACAATCGCAATGTGCCAGCGCGAAGCCGCGAGAAGGAAATGTTGCTTAACGAGAAATATTGCGTGTTGCGCATAAATGTGAAAAGTGCTAAAATCTGGTTAGAGGTTGGATTTCGCTGGACGCCAACACCCGGGCCCGGAATTGCGCCGTAGCCTAATTCCCTCTTCCGCTTCGCGGCTGTGTCTGCTGTGGATGATCTTGAAAGGATAGATCGGAGAAGGAGGAGAATGGTATGGTACAGGTAGATGGGCAAGAGACAAAGGTGGCTGCACGATTGACGCACAAGGTATTCTTCGAGCGCGATGATATTGAGTTCACGTTCCAGTGGCTGCTGTCATTCGTACACTGCGGCGGTGTGTCACAGGGGGAAGTATTCAAGCTTGCACGGAACATCGATCCGAACTCTTTAACCAGCTGGAAGACTGAATTCGAGAAGGAAGCTGTTAAAATTGAGGCCAATGCAGAGCGAAGCCTGAAGAAGGGCCATCTGATCAGCGCCGGTGAGGCCTTCATCCGTGCCCACTCGTATTACCGGGCAGCCTTCTACGGGGCTTTTCCGGATGAGCCTGATTTTGCGCGGTATCACGGCAAAAGTGTGGAATGCTTCCGCAAGGCGCTTGATGCGAAGTCTGAGCAGATTCCCCACGAGTGGGTCGAGGTGGAATACAAGGGGTATAAGTTCCCGGGATGCTTTCTGAAGGCGGAGCACGGTAATGCGCCTAAGCCAACGATTATCTTTCATAACGGCGGGGAGACGCACAAGGAAGACACCTATTTTCTCGGAGGGCAAGCGGCTATTGACCGGGGATATAACGCGCTGATCGTAGATCTTCCTTATGATGTATGTGTCCGGTTCTACGAGCCTGAGGCAACGGCCAAGAACTTCCCGCGCGAGGAGCTGTATAATGTCTACAGAGCCACTACAGATTTCGTTCTGGCCCGCCCGGATGTAGACCCTAAGCGGCTGGTGGTCAGCGGCATGAGCTATGGCGGAGCCAAGACAATGGTTCATGCAAGCTGTGATGACCGCTTCGCAGCGGCAGTACCGAACTCACCGGTGTACTCCATGGCGACCTTCATTGAACGCGGGATGCCTTCATTCCTGCGGGGCACTGCAGAGGAAGCGGCGGAAGCGAGCAAAAAGATGCCCTACACCGGCCAGGTCCTGTTCGCCGGATTGGCCTGGTCCCATGGCTTGGACAGCATAGCAGGGTGGCATGGTTCAGCCGGAGAAGTGATGGAGGTTGATCCGAAGGACGTCAAATGTCCCCTGCTCTCCATGTATTCGGAAGCGGAGCATCCTGAGATGCAGCGGCAGGCGGTAGACACTTTCGAAAAGGCTCCGAATGAGAAGAACGCGATATTTAAGGGGACGGAAGAGGATGGTGCCGACCTGCACTGCCAGCTGAACAATCTGCCGCTCAGCTACCAGGTGATGTTTGACTGGCTGGATGAGGTGCTCGATTATAACATTCAGCTACAACCGGCGCAGTAAGCGATTTTACAGGATTAAGGCCGGATCTGTGGTGCTGTCCTTTCAGCACCGCAGATCTTTGACTACATATAAGGATTGGAGCCATAGAGTGCCATGACGACTGAGAAACCGGGCTTGAGAGAACGAAAGAAAGAAGAGACCAGGCGGACGCTAAGCGATGTAGCGTGTAGTCTAGCCATGGAGAGAGGGGCCAGTCAGGTCCGTGTGGAGGATATAGCCGCAGCCGCCAATGTTTCCATGCGGACATTCAATAACTATTTTGCCTCCAAAGAGGCCGCAATGGTTGGCAATGCTTATCAGCGTTCCGAGCGGATAGCGGCTACCCTTGCCAGCCGTCCGTCAGATGAACCGCTGCAGGACTCCATCCGCGCCGCTGTGCTTGAGGGATTCGCCGAGACGACAGACCGGCAGTGGTATGCACGCATCGTCCTTCTCCGTGATGATCCGGCATTGTTCGGCGCAACACGGAAGGTGGAGATCGAGATTGAGCGGGAGCTCGCCAGGGTGATCGCGGAACGTACACACAAGGATGTGAAGCTCGACCTTTACCCGGACTTATTAGCCGCGCTGCTCATGGCAGCGATACGCACAGCGGTTTTTCATTGGGTAAGCGCAACTCCCGGAGGACAGACGCTGAACGACATGCTGGAACAGGCGATTGGGCAATTGAGGTTTGAATAATATGCACACGGAGGCGCTCCTGCTACGATAACGGAATCGTGGACAGGAGCGCTTTATTTAAATATAAGAACTTATATGTTTCACATGATAAATTATCCTTCTATTTCTCGCTGAAACGGTACCGTCCTTAAAAGGACGGTAAAGCCGTTTCCACTTGTTGCCGGGTGACAGTTGTCACTTTGAATCGATGACAGTCCATACTGATGCTTCTCTCCGGTCTCCGGTACTATAGCAATATAGCCAAGAAGGCAGAAGGACACGGAGGGATACACGATGGAACATGTCATTGAAATGAACAATGTCAGTCGCAGCTTCCAGGAGAAGCAAGCGGTGAAGCAGGTGAGCTTCACGATTAACCGCGGCTCGATCACAGCGGTGCTTGGCCCTAACGGAGCTGGCAAAACCACCACACTGGCGATGCTGCTGGGCTTGCTTGAGCCCTCGGAGGGCAGCGTGAAGGTGTTCGGTCTTAAGCCGGCAGACGTCAGGGTGAAGCAGCGGACCGGAGCCATGCTCCAGGAGGTCAGTGTCATGGACCGGCTGAAGGTCCGGGAGCTTCTGGCTCTGATCCGCAGCTATTATCCGCAGCCGATGGAGATGGAGGTGCTGCTTCAGGCGACGGGGCTCCAGGCGGCGGATCTGAACCGCTATGCGGAGAAGCTCTCCGGCGGGCAAAAGCGCAGCCTCAGCTTCGCGCTGGCGCTGGCGGGCAACCCGGATCTGCTGTTTTTTGACGAGCCGACGGTGGGGTTGGATACAACAGCGCGGCGGCATTTCTGGGAGAGGGTGCGGGGACTGGCCGATCAGGGCAAGACGATTCTGTTCAGCACCCATTATCTGCAGGAGGCGGAGGATATCGCGGACCGGATTCTGCTGTTCAACCGGGGAGTGCTGGCGGCGGACGGAAGCCCGGACGAGATTAAGGCGAGACTGGTCAAGAAGTCGCTGTCCTTCCTGGCGTCCGGCGACCCGGCGCTGCTGCACAGTCAATTGCTGGAGCTGCCAGCCGTGGAAGGCTGCTACGAGAAGGATGGACGGCTGCATGTGACGACAGGGAATACGGATGAGGCGCTGCGGGCTATTTTCGTGAACGGGCTGGCCGTGCAGGATGTACGGATCGACCAGGGGAAGCTGGATGAAGCGTTCGAGCAATTGACCCTGAATCAAGAGGAGGCGGCAGTATGATGAACCCTATGATAGCCCAGTGCAAGGCAGAGCTGCTGCGGATTATCCGCAACCCCTATTATGTATTCTGGTCGCTGCTCATGCCGATTATGTTCTACTTCATCTTCACCCGGGTGGTCAATACGGGGACGGACGATACGAAGCAGTGGCAGGCGCATTATCTGATGTCGATGGCGGCCTTCAGCGTGATGGGCTCGGCGATTATGACGCTTGGCATCCGGCTGGTGCAGGAGCAGACGCAGGGATGGAATACGTTTATCCGCATTACTCCGCTGCCGTCCTCGGTATATTTTTTCGGCAAAATGTTCGGTCAGAGCATCATGCATCTGTTCTCGATTCTGTGTATTTTCTCAGCCGGATATCTGATTAACGGGGTATCGCTGACTGCTTCGGAGTGGCTGCTTAGCGGACTGTGGCTGCTTGCGGGCTCGCTGCCTTTTCTCGCGCTGGGTACAATTATCGGGTCCATGAAGCGGGTGGATACGGCCAGCGGGGTGAGCAATGTGCTCTATATGGGGCTGGCGGTGGCCGGGGGCATGTGGATGCCTCTGGAGATTATGCCTAAGCTGATGCAGAAGATCGGGCACTGGCTGCCGTCTTACAATTACGGAAATGGAGCCTGGGCGATTGTAGCGGGAGAGTCCCCGCAGTGGAGGGCAGTGCTGCTGCTGCTCGGTTACCTGGCCGTGTTTATGTTATTATCGGTCTATATCCGAAAAAAACAGGAAGCGGTGTAATGTACAATGGCTCTTAAGCAGTTCCGGGTATTTCCCAAAAGATTTGGCTTCTTCCCCTATATCTGGCTGATCTATCTGGTGTTTCCGATTCTTAACCTTCAGGGGTATAGCGGGCTCAGGCTGATGGCGGGTTATGCGCTGGTCCTGCTGTTCCTGGTTACGTACCGTCAGCTCTACTGGACGGAGGGCAAGCCCTACTCGGCCTGGCTGGGACTGCAAATGTTGATTATTGTGGTGTTATTTATAGGGTATAGCCCCTTCAACTTATATATGGCTTTCTTCACCAGCAACTTCATCGGCTGGTATACCGATTCACGCAACTTTGGGCGGGCCTTGACGATATTTACGGCGATGCTGGCCTCGATGTTCCTGCTGTCCCTGGTACAGTATCAGAGCATGGACATTCTGTTCATGCTGCCTTTTCTGATGATGATGCTGGTGACTCCCTTCGGCATCCGCTCGATTAACCGGCGGCGGGTGCTGGAGAAGGAGCTGGACCAGGCCAATG
The DNA here is from genome assembly GCF_038002345.1 of Paenibacillus sp. FSL M7-0420. NCBI lineage: Bacteria > Bacillati > Bacillota > Bacilli > Caryophanales > Paenibacillaceae > Paenibacillus > Paenibacillus sp. FSL M7-0420. Next base: position 103,873 of record NZ_JBBOCJ010000001.1, read on the forward strand.
AGCGGATCAAGGAAATGGTCAAGCGCGAGGAGCGGGTACGGATCGCCCGTGATCTGCACGATACGATGGGACACACGCTGTCGCTGATTACGCTGAAGAGCCAGCTTGTCGAGCGGCTGGTCGTCAAGAATCCCGAGCGGGCGCAGGCGGAGGCCCGTGAGATCCAGCGGACCTCGCGAGCCGCGCTGCGCCAGGTACGGGAGCTGGTCTCGGAGATGCGAGCGGTCTCAGTCGCCGAAGAGCTGGCCGAGGCGGCGGAGATGCTGCGCAGTGCGGAGATCGCGCTAGAGGTAGAGGGAGATGCGGCACTGCCGGGCGTGTCCGGTCTGACGCAGAGTATTCTCAGCCTGTGCATCAAAGAGGGAATCACCAATATCGTCAAGCATAGCCGTGCGGACCAGTGCCGGATTAGCATCGTAATGACACCCGGGGAGGTACAGATTACACTGGAGGATAACGGCATAGGGGTAGATGCCAGCGGTTCGGAGGGGACGGAGCGCCGGGACGGCAACGGCATGAAGGGGATGGGCGAGCGGCTGGCCCTGATTGACGGCTCGCTGACGCTTGCTCCAAGGCCCGGCGGGGGAACCATGCTGAGAGTGGTCACACCAAGAGTAGTTAAGGATGGAAAGGATGGGGAAACGGCATGATCAGGATCATAATTGCCGAGGATCAGCGGCTGCTGCGCGGTGCGATGGCATCGCTGCTTGATCTGGAGGAGGATATTGAGGTGGCGGGCGAAGCCGGGGACGGGGCGGAGGCGCTGGCCCTGATCGAACGTGTCCAGCCGGATGTGTGTCTGATGGATATTGAGATGCCGCTGATGAGCGGCCTGGAGGTGGCTGAGATACTGAAATCGCGGGGCTGCGCCACCCGGATTATTATCCTGACCACCTTCGCCCGTCCCGGCTATTTCGAGCGCGGGGTGAAGGCCGGAATCCAGGGATATCTGCTGAAGGATGAGCCGGTGGATAAGCTGGCGGATGCCATCCGCCGTGTGATGGCCGGGGGGCGCGAGGTCTCGCCTGAGCTGGTGTTCGGCAGCCTGCGCGAAGAGAACCCGCTCTCGGACCGGGAGCGGGAGATTCTGAAGCTGGCCGCCGCGGGCCGCAGCGCAGGAGAGATCGCCGCGGCGCTCCACCTCTCCTATGGCACGGTTCGCAACTACATCTCGGAGATCCTCAGCAAGCTTGCGGTCAAGACCCGGATCGAAGCCGTGCGGCTGGCGGAGGACAAGGGCTGGATGTAGGACGGGCGGGTAAGTGAAGGTAAGTGAGGGTAGTGCCATGAGTGCAAGTAGTGTAGTGAGTGCAGTAAGTGAAGTAGTGCAACAAGGAGCCGGTGAGTATACTGGGTGCGAGATGTATGTATGGATGATGGATGGTCAGATGGGTGTGCGGATGAGCGGGTTTGAGTAGTGGCGGGGCCTAAGGGGTACCAGTACATGCGGTATACTTAATTGCACTCCATACAACTAAATCGTCTGATAGATCATTAATGATCCCTATAGCTGCATTTCGTACAACTAACCTGCTTTTTATAGCTTGATATCACTTATTCGGGCAGATTTAGTTGTACAGACTACAGTTATAGGAGACGAGCGATCCTTTTTACTGTTTTTAATTGCACAGACTACAACTACACGGGTGAAGTGGTTCGCAACTTACATTACACCACCTGAGTTTGTTCTAGCCCATTGTATTTTCTACAACAGATGCTCCCTAAATATGCCGCGAATTTGAATCTAATGCACTTCGTACAGCAGAAATCTGCGAAAGTGGTGCTTTGCGGCAAATAAACAAAAATCTGCTGTACGAAATACAGCAGAAGTTAATTTAGACTGGAATATAGCAGATTCTATTGCAGTAAATACAATCAGGAAGAGTTATGCCGCTACTGACAAGGCAGTGCCGAGTCACGAAGACTGTTGTTAGGCACAGCGAGGAGCTCGATCGTTAATGCAATTTCACCTTCGCAGCAGCTTGCCCCTTAGCTCTGGCTCTTCGCCTGCTCCTCGCGCATCCACTCTGAGAGCTGGCGCCGCATCCGGAGGAACTCCGGCGAATCGGCGATCTCTTCGCGGCGCGGGCGCGGGAACGGGACCTCCACGGTGTGGAGGACGGAGCCGGGACGCCCGGAGAAGACGTAGATGCGGGTGGAGAGCAGCAGCGCCTCTTCGATGTTATGGGTGATGAACAGCACGGAGCGGCGGTTCTCCTCCCACAGCTCCAGCAGCCAGCGCTGCATCTGCTCGCGGGTCAGCGCGTCGAGCGCGCTGAACGGCTCATCGAGCAGCATCAGCTCCTGCGGCGCGAGCATGGCCCGCAGGAAGGCGGCCCGCTGCTGCATGCCGCCGGACAGCATGTGCGGGTAGGCCCGCTCGAAGCCGCCGAGGCCGATCTTCGCCAGCCAGTGGCGCGCAGCCTCGCGGGCCTCCCGCTGCGGGGCGCCTTGCAGCTCGCCGCCAAGCAGGACGTTATCCAGTGTGCTGCGCCACGGGAACAGCGCGGGCTGCTGCGGCATATAGCTGATCTTGCCGCGCTGCCCGGTCACCGGGATGCCGTTCATGCTCACCGTTCCGGTATCCGGCAGCGTAAGGCCGCCGATGATATGGAACAGCGTGCTTTTCCCGCAGCCGGACGGGCCGACAATGGAGACGAATTCCTGCGGCTCCACGGTCAGGGACACCTGATCCAGCACCTGCGTCTCCCGGCGGCGGTGCTGGAACGACTTGCTGATGCTGCTGACTTCGAGCGCAGGCGGCACACTCCGTGTACCCAGGCGTCCATCGACGTCCGCTTTCTCCAGTTCAATCCTCGTAAGCTCAGACACTTCGTCCAGCCTCCTTCAGTTCATTATGGTTACTTCCGTTTTGGATGATCCTTTCGTATACGTTAAGCTTCCTTGCGCGGCTTCCAGCGCACCAGCCATCTCTCCAGCAGGGCAATGAGCGCGAATAATACGAGACTCAGCAGCACGATAATGGCGATGGCCACGAACATCCGGTCCGCCCGGTAAGAGGCCTTCTGCAGCAGCATATAGTAGCCGATCCCTTTGTCGGCACCGATCCATTCGGCCACCACTGCGCCCATCACCGCATAGGTGGCGGAGATTTTGAGCCCGGAGAACAGGGAGGGCAAGGAGCCGGGAAGCTCCAGCCGGGTGAAGATCTGCCACTTGCCCGCACCGGCCATCTTCATATAATTCATCATCACCCGGTCGCTTTGGGCCATTCCGCCCATGGCTGCAACAGCTACGGGGAAGAAGCAGACGAGGGTGATCAGGATGATTTTGGGCAGCAGGCCGAAGCCGAACCAGATAATCAGCAGCGGGGCCAGCGCAATGGAGGGCACATTCTGGCTGAGGATCAGCAGCGGATAGATCGCCCGCTTGACCCAGGGCAGCAGATGCAGCAGCAAGGCGGTGAGCAGGCCGATGCCTGTGCCGACCGGGAAGCCGATCAGGGTCAGCCGCAGCGTGGCGGCGGTGTGCTCCCAGATCCCGGAGGCGTTGTTCTTCGATTCACGCGCGATATCCGCGGGGCTGGGCAACTGGTAAGCCGGGATGTCGAACAGCATGACCGATAGCTGCCATATCCCGACAAAAAAGAGGACCGCCACAAAGGGCGGCCACACTAGCTTCCAGGTGCTTCTCACGGCCGGTATTTCTCCGTCAGCTTCTCCATGCTGATGCCGCCCGGATTATGGGCGATCTTGATCTGTGAGATGACACTAGGACTGCCGGAAGCGATCAGCGCCTCATGCATGTCGCGCACAATATCCAGCAGCTCGGACAGCTCGCCTTCCATCGTGGTCTCCAGCGGATTCACCTGATGCTTCACGCCTGACTTTTGAATGACCTCTATAGCCTTGTCCACGTAAGGGATGGAATCCTCGTTGTTCGGTGTCTTGGGAATTACCTGAATGCTGAGCAGTGTGTTAGCCATGATCAATCATTCCTTTCAAGTTAGGTATAAGATTCCCGTCATGCGGGCTCATTATGATTCCGGCAAAAATTCATTCGTAAACGTACTCTCCGCATCCAGCGGCTTATCCAGCAGCTTCAGGCCGTACATCCAGTCGGCGTAATTCTTCCAGATCTCAAGCTTCTGCTCACCCCAGCGCGGGGCGTCGTCCTTGTATTTCGGGCTAAGCCATTTCTGGCTGGCCAGCACCAGCTTGGGGTCCAGATCAGGGACAGCATCGGACAAGACCGTCGCGGCTTCTTCCGGGTGGTCGATGGCGTACTGATAGCCTTTTGACGTAGCCTTAAGGAAGGCCTTCACCACTTCAGGGTGCTCGGCGATCTCCTTCTCGCTGGTGGTCAGCACCGGAGTGTAGTAATCCAGCTGCGGAGCGTAATCCTTCAGATACAGCATATCCAGCGGCTCCCCGCGCAGCTCCGCTTCCACGCCGGTCCAGGCATAGAAGATCCAGGCGAAGTCAATATCCCGCTTCACGGCTGTAAAAAAGTCCGCTTCGCCGATATTCACCAGCTTCACCTTGGAGACATCCCCGCCTTCGGGGTCCATGATGGCTTTCATGGCAGCCTGCTCCGCAGGGGAGCCCCAGCCTCCGTACGTTTTGCCTTCGAAATCCTTCGGCGTCTTAATATTGCGGTCCTTCGGAGCCGCGAACCCGGAGGTATTATGCTGAATGATTGCAGCAATCGATACCAGCGGCACATCCTGCAGACGGGCCAGGGTCAGCGCCTCCTGGGCGCTGATGCCGAACTGGGCTTCACCAGAAGTGACCATTGTGTCGGAACCGGCAGCGCCCGGCTGTACAATCTGCACATCAAGACCTTCCTCCGCGTAATAGCCCAGCTCCTTGGCAGCATACAGGCCGGTATGATTCGTGTTCGGCGTCCAGTCCAGGGCAATCTTGACCGGGGTCAGCGCCTTAGGTGCATCCGTGGGTGCGGCTGCGGTTGCATCAGGTGCAGCTGTGCTGTTACCGGCAGCAGGTGCGCTGGCCCCCGCATTGCCGCTGTTGTTCCCGCCGCCACATCCCGCGACCGCGAGAACCAGCATAGAGCTGATCAGCAGCATTCCTGTTGTTTTTTTGACTCCCATTTCTCTTTTTCTCTCCTTCCAGCAACCCCTGGTCTTCAGAGCTTACAGAAACCCTATTCCTGTACATCCTTAGAATCAAAAAAGCGTCCCGAAGATCGGGACGCCAGTGACTTGCGTGAGGGGATTTCAGCTTCAGTACCGCTCAAGGCACTGTGCTGAATGAAGATTCCTACGCTGGCATTATCCAGATCAGGTGTAAGGGTCAGTATCTTGTGGGATACAATCTCAGCCGGCCAATTCCAGCACCCCTGGTTCTATAAAGTTCACGGGTATTGCTATGTTCTTACGGTGTATTATAGACGGCAGTCCTGCCGTTGTCCACCCTTTGTGTCTTAATCCCTCGTATAATGCCGCTTCTTGCGGCGGCTGCGGATGCCGTTCCAGATCTCTCTCAGCGTTAAGCCGACACTGACGGTGATCCCGGAGAAGGTCAGGAACAGAGCCAGATACTCGAACGCGGAATACTCCAGCATTTTACTCCAGTCGATCTGGCCCTTCAGATCCTCGATGACCTGATTCATCCCGTATATCCCGCTGATGACCGTGAATACCGTGAGCACCATCAGGAGTGTATCCCGCCGTTTGGCCTGGAATTTGTCCTGGTACTGGAACAGGTCATTCAGGGTCATTTTCACCTCATCGAACAAGGCATCATTGCCATACACCTTACGCAGCTGAAAAAAAATCTCCCGCCCCTGCGACTGCGAGATCAGCTCCAGAAAATAGAATTTGGCCGAGAATTTGTTGATCAGGAAGATCAGATTCTCGATCTCGTCGTTGTCGTGGTTGATACGCAGCCGGGAGTGGAGGTTGGCGAGCTTCAGCAGCACGATTTTATGAAAAATACTCAGCAGCATTCCGTAATAATACTCGCCGTACATCTGGCTGATCAGCTGGGCGGCAATCTCCGGCTTCGCCCGGCTCACGCAGCAGAAGGTCTGCTCATTGGTCATATAGTAGGTGTCCGGCCCCCAGCGGCTATAGCAATGCTCCCGGGTATACTGCTTGATATAGTCTGGATCACTTGCGCTCATATAGGGGGTGCCGTCGATGCTCAGACCGTCCACTTGGGAGGCCCGGTAGAGCAGCTCGACACTGATCTCTTCCTCATCCTCCGGGAGATTAACGCCGTAGAAGGCCTGCACCAGCATCCGTTCATCGACGAAGAAGGGCAGGGTCTCGAAATAATTGCCATTCGTCTCTGCAGGATCGAGATACGGCTCCAGCCCGGCTGCCAGATGCCTGAACACGAAGTCCTCTACCCGGGCAAAAGACTTCTTATGACAATGGATGAAGGTATGCTCATCCTGAACGCTTACATCCTCCAGGTTGCGGAACCGGTCGGCGAATTCGAGCACCATGCTGAAGGGGAGATTCTCCTCCTCAATAGCCACTCTTACCGTCAGGAAGCCCAGCTCGAACGGGCAGAGGAACACATCGGTCGACAGCACGCGGAAGGGAATCGTCTGGAAGGGCATTTGCAGCCCGCACAGCAGATCATTAGCCCGGGAAAAGCGGCGGAAGGAATCCCTGTCCTTCTCACGCGGAAACAAGACATGAGCGGCAAACGGAAGATAGCTGCGCTCCATTTTCTCATGGGATACACAGTGATTCTCTCCGTAATAGGCATGCTCCAGTTCTTTGTTCTCCAGAAAAAAACGCGTAAATCCATCCTCCTGAAGACTCTCAATCAGCTCTTGATCGACTTCCGCCTTAATCGAAAAGGGGAAAATGAATTGCAGCAAGGCGGTATGCAGAGTGGGCTCGGAATGCGGTATAGCCATGGGTGGGTTCCATCCTTATTCGCAGAATACGGACCTTGTAGCTTCAATTACCCTATTCTCCAGGCGGTTACGCTCAGCACGAATAACAGCGCGGCAAAAGCGGCCAAAAGTCCCGAGGTCTGGGCGATCTGCAGATGATCCATGGACCAGCCGGTCAGCAGCGGCAGTACTGCGCCGCCAATTCCGCCGGAGGCGATCATAATGCTGGGCGTCGATTCTTCCGCGCCGGGCAGCAGCTTACTGGAGAAGACCAGCGCGATTGAGAAGATGCCGGACATGAACAGGCCAAGCAGCAGGATGATCGCAAAAGCGGCAAGCCGGTGACCGGCGAACGGGAAAATAACGAGCAGCAGCAAAGCGGCAAAGCAGCTGACGAGCACATAGATGCGGTAGGAAATCTTCTCGGCGATGACACCGGCGAACAGTCTGCCCGCCGACATGGCGAGCCAGAAGAAGGTCACCGTGAGTGCAGCCGCGGCCTCGCTCATGCCCAGCTTCGCGATGAAGATCGCCGGCATGAAATTCACCAGGCTCATCTCAGTGCCTACATAAAGAAAGAAGAACAGAATGAACAAGCCAAGCACCACCCATTGATTGCCCTTGTAGGGCAAGGACAATCTTCTGGTGGTTCCCGCTGCCGCAGCGCGGTCAGGGCGGGCAGGCCGCTCATTCAGCGCGCTGTCCAGCGGGCCGAAGCTGCTCTTCGCCCAGAAGAGCAGCGAGAGGAGGGAGCAGGCGGCAACGATCAGGAAGGCCAGCCTCCACTGCCCTGCGGCAATCAGCGGACTGGCCGCCAGCGGCATGAGCAGCGCCCCGACACCGAACAGCACCTCCAGCCGGCTCATGGCAACGGCCGTTCCTTCGGTGACTGCGGCTATAATAATCGTGCCGATGACGGCTTCGATCATCCCGAAGCCGAACCCTGCGGCTACGGCAATTACGTACATCCAGCCCCAGGGCGGGAGGAAGGCATAGGCAATCTCGGCGCATAGCAGCAGGCCGGTGGCAATCAGAATGCCGCCGCGCTTGCCGAACCGCCGGTTCAGCAGCGGCGAGACCAGTACGCCGGCCAGGAAGCCCGCGAACTGGCTGAAGATCAGCTCGCCCCCTGCACTGTAGCTGCGGTCATAATGCTGGAGCAGCACTGGCAGAATGGAGCCCAGCACAACATGGGCGAGGCCGATTACGAAATAGGAGAGACAGCCGATCCAGATTAGTTTTTTCAAGAATAAGACTCCTTATGAATCAATTTATGAACAGATGGCGGGATTCAGAATGAACGGGAAGGGTACACTATATTAGGCACAGGTTAATCATAAATCCAAACCAAGGACGTGAATATATAAACTTATATTCACATGAATTTTGAAGGGAGCTGTGACGTCAATGGATAACAAAGAGCTGGAGAAAACAATCATACAGGTGCTGGACGACAACAGGTTCGGTTCCTTCGGCACGATTGAGGCCGGTAACAAGCCTAAGGTGCGTTACATGGCGGTATTTCATGACGGGCTGTCCATCTATCTGGCAACTAACCGCAAGACGCATAAGGTAGAAGAGCTTCAGGATAATCCTAATGCTTGTCTCTTGCTTGGCTATGAACAGGGCGGCGGCAAGGATGTACTGGAGATTGAAGCTACGGTTGCCGTGACGAAGGATGACGGCTTGCGCTCTAAGGTATGGAATGAGTCCCTGGAGAAATGGTTCAAGGGACCGGATGATCCCGATTATGTCATTCTTGAGCTGTCACCTTCACGGATTGAATATATGGGCAAGAACGGTGAGCACGGGGTATGGCAGTCTTAATGGCTGTCTCCAGTAAAAGGATTGTGGTGGCCGGGAACCGGTGAATCTCCCGCCTAAGCCTAAGTACTGCATAGCCCGGCAATCCGGGCCTCTTACGGACCTTCATGGTTCATAAGGGGCTCTTTTTGCGGCTTCTTTCCTGATCGTGCCGGAGGAATCATGCTATAATGGCCTCAGGTTATCGACATCATGAGGCGGAGGGGATTGCCATGAACTGTGTTGATTGTGCTGACATCGACCCGATAGAGGATCAAGGGGAGCTGAAGCTCCGCCCCTGCTCTGATCCGCTGGCTGCTGCCATCCGGAATGCCGGTTATGAAGCATTTGAGACAAGCAAGACCTGTATCATTCCATATCATCGTAAGGAAGAGCTGTTGAAGCTGATAGAAATGCTGGTGGCGGCTAAGGACATAGCGGACTCCTTATCCGTATGCGTTAAGAGCAAAGGTGCCCCTGCGGCTCCGGACCGGTGGCTGACCTTCGATCAGCTGAAGGTCCGCTTCGCTAACGAGAATCTGGTGTCCATCATTATGAGCCATGATTTTTGCAGCCACATGCAGCCGATTGTGAATTTCAGCGAGGAGATTGTCGGCTTTGAATTTCTGCTGCGCCCGCTGCCCCAGGGCAGTTATTTTCAGCCCTATGAGCTGTTTGAGATTGCCCGGCGGACAGGGTTTCATTCCTTTCTTGACCGGGCCGCCCGGATCTCGGCGATAGAGACCGGCAGTAAGCTGCTGCCCAAGGGCATTAAGCGGTTCATTAACTTCCTGCCCTCTTCTATTTATAATCCCAAGTATTGTCTTACTCATACCTTCGAGGCGATCCGGAGGCTGGACCAGAACCCGGAGGATTATGTATTTGAAGTAGTGGAGACGGAGCAGATCAGCGATATTGCACATCTGCGCGCCATCTTCGCCGAATACCGCCAGCAGGGGATGCGGGTTGCACTGGATGATGTAGGCGCGGGCTACTCGACGGTTGAGTTGATGTCCAGCCTCCAGCCGGATTATGTCAAGGTTGACCGTAGCCTGATCAGCTTCTGTGACCGGGATGAGGGGAAGCAGCGGATGCTTAGAGAGATTATCTCCAGGGCTGGCGAATTCGGTGCAAGCCTGCTGGCTGAAGGCATTGAACGCCGTGAGGAATTCCTGGTCTGCCGTGATCTCGGTATGGACCTGGGACAAGGCTATCTGTTCGGGCTGCCGGAGGATAAGCCGCCGGGAAGGTTCGGAATTACGGCCTGAACAGCAAGTATGATTCTCCCCGGATACCGGCAGACCTCAAGACTGCCGGTATCCGGGGATTTGTTTTGCCAGTTGAAGGAAGAAAGGACGGAGAACAACGTGAGTGTAACCCTATTGTACGTAGAAGATGACCGGGAGATCGGCAGTGTAGTAGCGGCAGACCTGCGGGAACGGGAATATGCTGTGCGCTGGCTGGAGAGCGGAGACGGGGCGCTTGAAGCTGCAGAGGGCTGCCAGCTTGCGATTCTGGATGTGATGCTGCCGGGGCTGGACGGCTTCACCGTCGGCCAGCGGCTGAAGCGGGCCTATCCGGAGCTGCCGGTTCTGATGCTCTCGGCGCGCACCTCCATTGACGATAAGCTTCAGGGGCTGGACTTCGCGGATGATTATCTGACCAAGCCGTTTCATCCCGATGAGCTGGCGGCGAGAATCGAGGTTCTGCTGAGAAGAAGCGGAGCTGCCGCGCCCGCTCAGCTGACCCTTAAGCATCTGGTTGTCAGACCGGGGAGCAGTGTGGTCACGGAAGCCGCGACCGGACGGGAGATTATGCTTACCGGCAAGCAGTTTCAGATCTTCTCTTATCTGCTGCGGCACCTGGGCCAGATTCTGACCAAGGAGCAGATCTATGAGGCGGTCTGGGGGGAGAGCTACATCGAAGGCGACAAGACGCTGATGGTACATATCCGTTATCTGCGCGAGAAGCTGGAGCTTGATCCGGCCGCGCCGGAGATTATTGAGACGGTGAGGGGAATCGGCTACCGGGTGAGAGGGTGAAGAGGGCAGGGCGTTTCCAGCTGCTGCACCGTTCGCTGCTTTTTCGCTATCTGCTCATTATCGTAGCTGCACTGCTGTTCGTGCCGGTTGTTATTCCGCTGACGATTGCTCTGTACAGTATCTTCGGGGGGCTTACGCATACAAGTCCACCCGGGGAGTATAAGCAGTATTCCAGTGTGGATACGCTGGAGATGATGTGGCATGAGGAAGCCCGCAAGCTCCTTGACCAGTCCCCTGCGGATATCACCCGGCGGCTGTCGGCCTTAAGCGAAGCCTACCCGCTGTCGAGAATATTCTGGGTCGATCATGCGGGCATAACACAGCTGGTGACAGAGCCCTCAGGACCGCCGCTGCTCCAGACGGGAGAGGCTCCGGCTGTTCCCGGCCGGTGGAGCGCCGCTGAAGCGGTATCCTTCATGAAGGACAGTGCGGCACTGAAGCCGCTGGCGATTGTCGCATTTATAGGAGACCGGGCAGAGGCCGCCGAGGGCTTCATGGTTATGCAGATTCCTGAGGATATTACGGAGAGCAAGTACGCGGCAGGATTGGATAAATGGTATACGATGGCGATGCTGGTGTTCTTCCTTCTGTTCATCACCAGCTCCTGGCTCTTCTTCATCATGATCCGCAGAAGGCTGCTGCGGCTGCAGACCGCTATGGCGTTCACCGGGCAGGAGGGCTTGCCGCAGATTGTTCCGCCGGGGAAGCCGGATGAGATCGGGCATCTGGAGGAAGCATTCAATACCATGGTGACGGAGCTTAAGGCAGGCCGTGCCAGAGAGGCGGAAGAAGAGGCGCTGCGCAAGCGGCTGGTAGCCGATCTGTCGCATGATCTGCGGACTCCGCTGACCGTCATTCGCAGCCACCTCCATGTACTGGGCAAGGAGCCGTTGTCACCGCACGGCCAGTCCTCCCTTGAGCTGATGGATCAGCGGATCGAGAGCCTGGGCATCCTGATTGAGAACCTGCTGTCCTACAATCTGCTGAACAGCGGACGCATCGCGCTGACTCTGGAACGCCGGGATGTGCTGAGACTGGTACGGGAGAGCGCCGCCGCCTGGTATCCCGTCTGGGAGAAGGAGGGGTACCGGATCGATATTGATCTGGAGGCCGCGCCGCTGTACTGGGAGATCGATGACAGCTGGTTCCGCAGAGTGCTGGATAATTTGTTTCAGAACATTCTGCGTCATGCGCGCAGCGGATTATATGTAGGCATTCTTACGGAGATCCGTGAGGGCAACCGGGTGATTATCATCTCCGATCACGGCGGCGGCCTTGCGCAGAGCACGGATTCCGCCGGAGCAGGTCTGGGACTGTCCATTGTCGACTTGCTGTTGAAGCGGATGGACCTGGAGTGGAGCATGGAGAGTACAGCGAAGGGTACCGAGGTTGTGATCTGGAAGCGGGACGCCTGAACAATTTAAACAAAATTTAAACCGGCTGCTTCTGTGCTTTTAACCTTGGGGCGTTATGCTGTTACCGAGGTGAAGAGAATGAAGGATACAGTGATAGAGACAAGAAATCTGCTTAAGGAATACCGCGGCCGTGCGGCAGTGAAGAACCTGAATCTCAATATTACAAAAGGGGAAATCTACGGCTTCCTCGGACCGAACGGTGCCGGCAAGACAACAACCATCCGCATGCTGCTCGGCCTGATCAAGCCGACCTCCGGCAGCATTGAAATCTTCGGCAAGGAGCTGCGTGCGAACCGGATGCAGATTCTGCGCAAGGTAGGCTCGCTGGTGGAATCGCCGTCCTACTACGGGCATCTGAGTGCATGGGACAACCTGGAGGCGATCCGCCGCATTCTGGGGGTGCCCAAGGTGCGTATTGCCGAGGTGCTGGAGATCGTAGCGCTTACCGGGGAGGAGAAGCGGCCGGTCAAGGGCTTCTCGCTGGGCATGAAGCAGCGGCTGGGGATTGCAGCAGCTCTGCTGGGCAGCCCGGAGCTGCTGATTCTCGATGAGCCGACCAACGGGCTGGACCCGTCAGGCATACAGGAGATCCGGTCCCTGATCAAGCGGCTGCCTGGAGAGCAAGGCATTACAGTGCTGGTATCCAGCCATCTGCTGAGCGAGATTGAGCAAATGGCCGGTACGGTCGGCATTATCCGCGAGGGGCAGATGGTCTACCAGGATACCATTTCCCATCTCCAGCAGCAGGCGGCCGGCTATCTGCGCCTGGCGTTATCCGAGCCGGAGACTGCGCTGATGACGGCGGTGCGGCGCGGCTGCGGCGGCGAGCTGCAGGAGGGCCGGCTGGTCCTGCCCCGGATGAGTGATGCGAGAGTATCGCTGCTGGTCAAAGAACTGGTCGAGGAGGGCCATGCGATCTACAGGGTAGAAGAGCACAGGCAATCTCTGGAGGAATTCTTCCTGCAGGTGGTTGGGGGAGAGGAGCTATGATGTGGCGTGCGCTGTCGGCGGACTGGCTTAAGATCCGCGGCAAAGGTATATGGTTCCTCGCCTTCCTTGGCCCGCTGGGCCTCATCGCCATGCAGGGACTGAATTTCGGCCTCCGTTATGACTACCTTCGCGGGCAGTACCGGGAGGACCTGTGGGGTGGCCTGCTCAGTGAGATCGTGCCCTTCGTGCCGATTGCCCTATATCTGGGCGGTACACTGATCTGCTCTCTGATTGCGAATGTCGAACATCAGACCAGCTCATGGAAGCAGCTTCTGGCGCTGCCTGTCTCCCGTACGGCTGTGTTCATAGCGAAGCTGCTGCTCTGCCTGCTGCTGCTTATCGTGTCCTGCCTGCTGCTGTCGGCAGGAACTGTCGTCCTCGGGCTGCTGCTCGGCTTCGGCGCTCAGCCGATACCGCTTGCGGACATCCTGCGGATGGGCTTCGCCGCTTACGCTGGGGCCATGCCTGTCATTGCACTTCAGCTGTGGCTCTCTCTATCCAGCCGGAACCAGACACTTCCGGTATCGTTGGGATTGACACTCTCGCTGGTTAGCCCGTTCGGTGTGTACTTCACGGAATGGGTCCCGCTCTCCTGGCCGGCCTTGGCCTGGAGCGATCCGCGTCCTTGGCTGTTCAGCGGAGCCGGTCTGTTGCTTGGACTCCTGGTACTACTGCCGGGAGCCATACATTTCGCGCGAAAGGATGTGGACTGAATATGCGGACTTTCCTGCGAATATTGTCTGCGGAGGGCATGAAGATAGCCGGATTCCGCACCTGGCTGTTAATTCTGCTCAGTCCGCTGGTCTCTCTGCCGATAGGCGCGCTTTCGGACATGCAAGAGGATAGGGTGATAACCTGGCAGGTTCTGCTGAGCACAATGTCAGCGGTACATGCGCTGCTGTTTCTTCCGGTACTCTCTGGGCTCTTCGCCGCTTTAATCTGCCGCAATGAGCATAGTGACGGCGGCTGGAAGCAGCTCCTGGCGCTTCCGGTTACACGGACCTCCGTATATTTTGCCAAATATGCATTAATTGTAGCGCTGCTGGGTGCGGTTCAGCTGCTGTTTCTTGCAGGGGTTCTGGGAGTGGGATGGTATCGGGGTGCAGAAGGGGGAGTTCCCTGGTGGCTTCTGCTGAACAGCCTGTTCGGAGGCTGGTTTGCCTGCCTGCCGCTGGCTGCACTGCAACTGGCGATATCTCAAGGCTGGAGCAGCTTCGGCGCCCCGCTTGCGCTGAATGTCTGCTTCACCATTCCTAACATACTGATTGCCAATTCTTCCACCTACGGTCCTTATTATCCATGGGTGCAGCCGACGCTGGCCATGTCCCCTTTCGGCGAAGAACGGTTCGGCGCCTTCAACCTGCCGCTGGAGAGCCTGATGATTGTCGTGGCGGGGAGCCTGCTTCTGTTCCTGGGTGCTGGCTTGATAGCCTTTTGGCGTAAGGCGGTATAAGATTCCCTTCTCCATGGACATTGGACGCCATTTTTTCTATAATTAATCGTAGAAGATACTATTAAGCGCCGGTGATGCCGGATGAGCATATGGAGGAGGGCGGGAGCATGGAACCAGCGGCACTTGAAGAATGCGACAACACCTGTAATGGTTCCGAACTGGAACCGGAATCTATGGCCTTGATTCTGCCGGACCGTGAGATTACAGATAAGATGGCAGAAATGTTCAAGGCACTGGGTGATCCGACAAGAGTTCGGCTGATCTACGCGTTATCCCAGCAGGAGCTATGTGTGCATGACTTGTCCTCCATACTGGATATGGGACAGTCGGCAGTCTCCCATCAGCTCCGCTATCTGCGGAACCTGCGGATTGTGAAGCGCCGCAAGGAAGGCAAGACCGTATATTATTCGCTGAACGATGCACATGTGGAGCAGATCTTCCTGCAGACTCATGAGCATATCCGGCATGAATAGATTGTTATGACAGGAAAAGGGGCTGTCCCAAAGCCAGGTAGTGGCTTGGGGTAGCCCTTTTATATTATGATGTGCGATAAACCAAATGTATGTGGAAAACAGCATACATTCGGTGGTCGTGAGGGCAAGTGGTTCGAATATATGTGGAAAACAGCATACAAATGGTGGTCGTGAGGACAAGTGGCCCGAATGTATGTGGAAAACAGCATACAATCGGTCGTTGTGAGGGCAAGTGGCCGAATGTATGTGGAAAACAGCATACAATCGGCAGGCCTACAGAATCGTTAGGTTTTCCTCGTACTCCCTCAAATTTCTCGGCTTCTCACGGACTCGCTTGGACTCTCACACTCCCCCACCCTTACCCGCTAACCACCTCTTCCTCAGACCGGAAGGTGATCGTGCTTCACAGTGGAATTCTCAATCTGCAGTGTGGTGTGCCGGATGCCGAAATTCTCTTCCACCATTTTAAGTGCCAGTTGCAGTACCTGTTCCGAATTCATCCCGTCCTTGATCAGCAGATGACCGCTGAGAGCATCCAGGCCGGAGGTGATGGTCCAGATATGCAGGTCATGCACATCCTGAACCCCTTCAATTGCCAGTAGCGCCTTCTCGACATCATCAGCATTCACGCTAAGCGGAGTTCCTTCCATAAGGATATGGAAGGCCTGCTTGATGACACCCCAGGCGCTGCGCAGGATGAGCAGGGCGACCAGCACACTGATGATAGGGTCTGCCACATACCAGGAGAACAGGTTCATAATCAGACCGGCCGCCAGCGCTCCAACGGAGCCGAGAGCATCGCTGATCACATGCAGATAAGCGCTGCGGATATTGATGTTGTCTTTAGCCCCGCTTTTGCGCATCAGCGACCATGCGCTAACGAGATTGGCCAGCAGTCCAACACTGGCAATCAGCATCATTGTTCCGCTGGCTACCACCGGAGGGGCGGAGAAGCGCTGGAAAGCTTCATACATAATGAATCCGGAGATTACAAACAGGGTCACCCCGTTGAACAAAGCCGCCATAATCTCAAACCGGTGGAAGCCGTAAGAGTTCTTGGAGGATGCCGGCTTCACCGCGATAATCATGGCCACAAGGCTAAGGGCAAGGGAAGCGGTGTCGCTGAGCATATGCCCCGAGTCGGACAAAAGAGCCAGGCTCCCGGTGAGCAGGCCGCCGAAGAATTCAAGAAACATAATACCGCCTGTGATGATTAAGGCGATCAGCAGGCCTTTCTTATTATCCGGTGCATGGGAATGTGAATGGGAGTGGGAATGCGAATGCCCGCCAGCGTGCGAATGAGCATGTGAATCGTTGTGCGTATGCTCTGCATTCTCATGACCGGGGGGCTCCGATCCATGTCTGTTCGAATTTGCTGCATGCTGGTGCTGCCCGGAAGGTCTAACGTTGTTCATTTTGGAATTGTTCATTAGGTAGGACCCCTTTTCAGTTAACATATGAATGATTGCTCATATGTTAATATTATGACGGCAGCAGGCAAATTACAAGCTTTTGTTATTTTATTTTTGCCACAATCTGTGGGCTGAATGCATTGACACTGTATGATTCAGGGGAATATAATAAGTGTAAGTTAACATATGAACAAATACTCATATATAGGAACGATCAAGGGAGATGAGTCATTTGAGTACGGTAGAAGACAATGTGAAGCGCAAGTGGGTCCTGGATGGGCTGGACTGCGCGAATTGCGCTATGAAGATCGAGAATAAGGTCAAGAAGATCGAAGGCGTGTCCTCCTGCTCCGTCAACTTCGCGACGAAGACCATGACACTGGAGACAACAGCTGCTGCTGCGGATGAAATCGCCGAACAGGCTGAGCATACGGTAACCAAGCTGGAGCCGCATGTGAAGCCGCGGGCAGTTCAAGCTTCACGGGCGGTCAAGAAGCCGTTGTCTGCGGAGGGTGCAGCTCAGGTGCGCGGTGTAGCGGTTCAAGGACGGGGACATGTTCATTCCCACGGCGAAGGGCACCAGCATTCACATGCTGCTAAGCATAACCACAGCCAGGAGGAATCACATGGCCACGGACACAGCCATGACCATGGGGAGGGCGATACGCGCCGCATCCTGATGCGGCTGGGCGGCGGTGCCATTCTGGCTGCGGCCGGGATGTTCCTGCCGGTCAGCGGGATCACCGAGCTGCTGATCTTCCTCGCAGCCTATCTGATTGTCGGCGGAGAGGTCGTCCTCGCCGCTGCCCGGAATATTGTAAGGGGCCAGGTGTTCGATGAGAACTTCCTGATGGCCCTTGCGACCATTGGCGCCTTCGCCATCGGCGAATATCCCGAAGGCGTTGCGGTTATGCTCTTCTATCAGGTAGGGGAGCTGTTCCAGGGGATGGCGGTGAACCGTTCACGCCGTTCGATTACAGCGCTGATGGATATCCGGCCGGAGTTCGCCTATCTGAAGGAAGGCAGTAATCTGCGCAAGGTGTCCCCCGAAGAGGTTAGAGTAGGAGACAGCATCGTAGTTAAGCCCGGCGAGAAGGTTCCGCTGGACGGGATCATTCTGGAGGGCAGTGCGATGATGGATACCTCGGCGCTGACCGGAGAATCGGTGCCCCGCTCGACACAGCCGGGAAGCCAGGTACTCAGCGGATTCATTAACCGCAATGGCGTGATTACCATTGAAGTGACCAAGGACTTCGGTGAATCCGCAGTCTCGCAGATTCTGGAGCTGGTCCAGAATGCTACGAATAACAAAGCAAAGACAGAGAATTTCATCACCAAATTCGCCCGTGCCTATACGCCGGTCGTAGTCATAACAGCGCTGCTGCTGGCAGTGGTTCCGCCGCTGGTTCTGAGCGGAGCTACCTTCTCCGACTGGATCTACCGTGCACTGGTCTTTCTCGTTATCTCTTGCCCTTGTGCGCTTGTCGTGTCGATTCCCCTCGGGTTCTTCGGCGGGATCGGTGCCGCGTCGAAGAACGGGATTCTGGTGAAGGGCAGCAACTATCTGGAAGCCTTGAATGATGTGAAGATCGTTGTGTTCGATAAGACAGGAACCTTGACCAAAGGCCAGTTCACGGTAACCGGCAATGTTCCGGCGGAAGGCTTCACAGAGCAGGAACTGCTGCGGGTAGCGGCTTATGCGGAGAGCCACTCCAGCCATCCGATTGCGGAATCCATCCGTGCAGCCTATGGCGAACCTATTCCGGGTGAAGCCATTAAAGGCTATAACGAAATTTCCGGCCACGGCATCGCCGTTACAGTGGAGGGGCAGGCAGTGCTGGCCGGGAATGCGCGGCTGATGGAGCGTGAAGGGATCGCCAGCGTAATCCCGCAGGAGTACGGGACGATCGTTCATATTGCTGTAGATAAGCGCTACGCAGGCTATCTCGTCATTGCAGATGAAGTGAAGGACGATTCGCTTAAGGCCATTCAGGCTCTGAATGCACTGGGAATCCACAAGACGGTTATGCTGACTGGTGACGCCGCCCCTGTAGCCGAGTCTGTCGGCAGACAGCTGGGCATTCAGGAGATTCATGCAGAGCTGCTGCCGGGAGATAAGGTCGCGGCGATTGAACAGCTGGAGCGGGAAAAGGGACCGAAGGAGAAGATCATTTTTGTCGGGGACGGGATTAATGATACTCCGGTGCTGGCCAGAGCAGATGTCGGGATTGCCATGGGCGGACTTGGCTCGGATGCAGCCATTGAGGCTGCGGATATTGTCATCATGACGGATGAGCCTTCCAAAATCGCTTCCGCCATCGGGATCGCCAAACGGACGCGGACCATTGTCTGGCAGAACATTGCTTTTGCGCTGGGAGTCAAAGCGGTCTTCCTGCTGCTGGGAGCGTTCGGAATTGCCACGATGTGGGAGGCCGTATTCTCAGATGTCGGAGTGACTGTACTAGCTGTACTGAACAGCATGCGCGCCTTACAGCCGCCGAAATCGGTATAATCGTGTAAGATGAAGCGATAATGAAATAATTATGAAAAGTATAAGCCTTAATGATCCTAATTTTTGGGTCTTAAGGCTTATTTTTATTGCATGTATTATGTTTTTTGTCTATTTATGCCGATATATCAATATACATATTTACAGCATATGGAAGACCAGAATGGGTTTCTAGGGGGATTTTGCGGTGAATGAGGGAAATGTACGGTCAAAATTGAAAATGAATGCAAAGAATGGAAAATCATTATCGCTGCAAAGCAAGTATTCGCTTGTTATTTTGGCAATTGCTATTGTACCTCTGCTCGGCGTCACGATTTTTTTCATGCAGTACTTCGGGGGTGTAACCAGAGACGACAGCGAGGAGCTGGCCCAGAATATTCTGGAGATGAACACCACACGGATCGTAGAGTGGCTGAATACGCGGACATCTGCGGTCCAGGAGCTGATTGCGCAGCATCCTGAATTCGATACCGCAAGACCCGATACTATTTTTCCGGTGGTCAAGGTACTCGAAGAGAGCGATACTCAGTCCGAAGGCTACAGCGTCATTAACAAGCAGGGCATTCTGGCCAATTCCCTTAAGCTTACGGCGGATGTAGGCCAATCGGCATATTTCCTGCAGGCCAAGGGGAGTCTTGCTCCGGCGGTAGCGGAGATGTCTTATCTGGAACAGCTCAGTAAATATATTATCCCGGTATTCGTTCCGGTCGTGGACAAGGACAAGCAGTTTGGCGGCGGTATCGCCTTCTCGGTGACACCGGACATTCTGATGGAGATGGGCAAAAACATTCACGTGGGCGATACCGGCTACGGATATGTGATCTCTGGCAAGGGTGATTATTACGCCTACTCCGAGACCGAGCGGATCGGCAAGAATATCGCGGATTACGCCAAGACCACAGAGATGAAGCAGGCCGTAGCGCATATTCTCGGCAAGGAAGCAGGCTCGGAGGCCTATAAGGGAGAGGACGGAAAGCAGGTGATTACCTATTTCCGTACCGTCCCTGGCACAGACTGGAAGCTGCTGATTACGGTTCCCAAAAGCGAGATTACCGCTAAAGTCACCTCAGCCCAGCGGATAACCACACTGTTCATTGTAATCATCATTCTGGCGGTCATTGCCTTGGCCTTGTATCTGACCCGTCTGATTGTGAAGCCGATTGTGGCAATCTCCGGGGTGATGAAGAAAGTAGCGGACGGCTATCTCAGCGAACGGGTAACCGTGCGCTCGGGTGATGAGATCGGCCAGATGAGCCAGAGCATTAATGATATGATCGGATCATTGTCCGGCATTGTCGGCAAAATCGATGCTACCGTGGCGCAGGTTGCTGTCTCGGCAGAAAGTGTGCTGAAGTATGCCAATCAGACCTCGAATACGTCGGCAGAGATTGAGACGGTCGTCCAGGAGGTCGCCCAGGGAATGGGCGAGCAGTTCAAGGGCTCGGAGCAGGCGGCCAGAGCTACGGAAGAGATGGCGATCGGGCTGCAGCGGATTGCGGAATCCTCTGTTAATGTGTCCGACCAAGCGGAGACGGTCAGCACGGAGGTCGAGAACGGATACGTGGAGATTCAATCCACACTTAAGCAAATGACTGTAATTAGCGGCGCAGCGGAGGAGACCTCGGCTCTGATCAGCAATCTGAGCGGGCAATCCGAACAGATTGGGCAGATTATCGATGTAATCTCCGAAATCTCCAATCAGACGGGGCTGTTATCCCTCAATGCGTCGATTGAAGCGGCCAGAGCAGGCGAGCATGGGCGCGGGTTCGGCGTGGTGGCGAATGAAGTGAAGAAGCTGGCGGAGCGCACGAACAGTGCCATTGTGAACATTGTGGAGCTGATCCGTCAGATTCAGGAATCCACCAGAGCGGCCGAGGTCTCTATGGAGAAGAGCATTGCTGAGATCGGCGACGGGATGGGGAAAATGCAAAACGTAGGCACCTCCTTCGATCATATCCGCTCGTCCATCCGTGAGGTATCGGTTCAAATTCAGGACGTCTCTGCCGTCAATGAGCAGATGTCCGCCGGGACAGAGGAGATTACAGCCTCCATCTCCGATATGCTGATTATTGCCAGAGATTCTGCCGAGAGCGCCGAGATGGTGGCTGAGGCCTCCACCGAGCAGCGGAATCTGATGGGCCAGGTTGTCACCTCAGCCGAATCCCTCAACCAGCTGATGAGCGAATTGCGCAGCGAGATCGAGAAGTTCCAATAATATCAGGTAAAATAACCGCAAACACCCCTCTGCCCCACAGGTTACTGTGTGAAGCAGAGGGGTGTTTGCGGTATAGGCTGTGCTGTTAAGCTTAGTGCTGCTCCTCCAGCGTGAGGCTGTCAATCCCTGTGCGGATGATACTGCAGGAGTCGGTGAATTTAGCCATCTCCGTATCGCTGAGGTTCAGCTCCAGCAATTCCTGAATACCGCTGCTGCTGATAATGGCCGGGACCCCGGCGCATACGCCGCGTTGTCCGTATTCCCCGTCCAGGATGGCGGAGACGGCGATGATTTTGTGCTCGTCATTCAGAATGGAGCGGGTGATATAAGCGAGGGCACTGCCGATTCCGAAGTGAGTCGAGCCCTTGCGCGTAAAAATCTCCCAGCCTGCATCTTTCGTCTTGCGGGCAATATCCTCAAGGTCCAGGCTGCTGAAGCGCTCGCGGTGCTGCTCCATAATCTGCAGAATCGGCTTGCCGCCGATGGTCACATGGGACCAGGCCACGAACTGCGACTCCCCGTGCTCGCCAAGAGCGTAGCCGTTGACGCTGCGCGGATCAATCGTGAATACCTCCGACAGCAGTGTCTTCAGCCGGGAAGAGTCGATGGAGGTGCCGGTGCCGATCACCCGGTGCCGCGGCAGGCCGGAGATCTGCCAGACCATATAAGTCACAATATCTACAGGGTTCGCAGCGACGACGAAGATCCCATCGAAGCCGCCCGCCATAATCTCGGTGATGATCTCCCGGGTAATTACAGCGGCGGCATCCAGTACATCCAGCCGGGTCTGCCCGGGCTTGGGATTGGCGCCTGCCGTCAGTATGACGACATCCATCCCCGCACAGTCGCTTGCGGTGCCCGCATAGACCTTGGTGCGTGTTCCGGTGAAGTCCATGCAGTGCGAGAGATCAAGCGCTTGTGCCATGGCGCGGTCGTAGGTGCGGTCGATCATCATGATCTCATCGCATACGGCTTGATTCACCATGGAATAGGCAACGCTTGAGCCGACCATGCCTGAGCCGACGATTGCCACTTTTCTCGATTTACTTTTCAATTGCCCAGTCCCCACTCTCTACAAGTATGGTACTATTCTAACTGATCTCATCGCAAGTTACCTGACATGGCACCGAAAATGCCCGCTGCACCCGTCCGTTATTTGGCCACAATTCACATGGGAGGTTAGAGTGTTCAGAATTCTTATAAACTATAATATGCAGCGGATGGGTATTGGGGAATGCAGAAGGAAAGGGTATCCCCGGCAGTCATCCCTATGGCTGCCGGGGATACCCCCTTGTACATAATCATATAATCCATCCCTGCTTCGCCCTAGACCCGGGGCTGCGGAATCTGCGGCTCGGCAGGCAGCATTCCGGTATAGTGCTTATACATGAACAGTCTCCAGTGGAGGATCATGCCGAAGGCAAGAATGAAGAATAATCCGCCGGACTGCGGAACAGAGACATACCGGTTGATGAACTCATGGAGCAGGGTGCGGACCAGCAGCAGTCCCAGCAGAATGAAGGCGAAGCTCTTGGAGCGCTGGGCATAGATCAGCCCCTCACGTTCTTCGAACCGCGTACTGCGGATTAGCGGATAGGCAAAAATAAACCAGCCGACCAGGAAAGCCGCTACCGCCCACCACCAGGGGAAGCGCACTTCCGGTACGACGAACATGGCGAAGCCGGTGGACATGCCAAGCGGCGGAATCCATATTTTGCGGATGGTTACCGGGCGGGCGCTGGCTTTCATGCGGATAAAAATCACCATCAGCGCCATGAATACAGCTCCCAGTGTGGAGCCCACATGCAGAAGTGAGGGGTTGATGTTACCCATAATTCACGTTCCTCCTCTGTGATTTCGGTCACTATTTACTTCATTATAGCAGATAATGAACGGATTTCATTAATGATGCGCAGCCTGCCTCATGCGGGGGGATCTGTCCGAAGCACACAACAAACCCGCCAGAGTCTAACCCCGGCGGGTCTGCTTGTTAAGTATAGTTCAGCAGCTTCAGGAAAGAATGCTGCCATAGGGCTTAAGAGCGGCTACGTCCGCCAACCGAACGCAGAATCAGGCTTACGATAAAGATCAGAACCACAGCACCGATCAGTGAAGGGAAGACATAGTAGTCGCTGATCTTAGGTCCCCAGCTTCCCAGCAGCATGCCGCCAAGCCATGAACCGAGAATACCAGCGATAATGTTGCCGATAATTCCGCCCGGAATGTCTCTACCCATAATCAACCCGGCCAGCCAACCAATTACGCCACCAACAATCAACATCCATAGTAAACTCATTAACTCTCAGCTCCTTTTGTGTTTGTTGTCTTCGATGGTTACTATTAACCTTATGCCCAGCGTTTAAACCAGTGTTAAATTTTGCCGGCACACATTTATTTAGTATTCCAGTCTGTCCAGATTTATGCTGTTTAACCCTGATAATGTAGTGGGTACATAAAGATGTTATAGTGAATTTATGGTTCACCCGCTGAGTGAGTATAGGGGTGTACAGGGTATATAAGCTTATATACTATACAACAAAGGAGCCGCTGCCATGCACCAGCCTAATGAAGTATTATTCTATATTGGAACGTACAACAGTGAGGAGAAAGAGGCCATCCTGCTGGGTGCGCTGGATAAGGAGAGCGGAGAAATGAGGGTTATGGGCGGTACCCGGGGGACCCGGAACCCTTCTTATCTGGCGGTTAATGCGGCGCAGACGGTATTATATGCAGTGAGTGAGCAGGATGAGGGTGAGGTTCATGCCTACGCCATTGATCCCGGCAGCAAAGCGCTGCATCCGCTGGGCAGCAGAGCGACCGGGGGCGGCGCGCCCTGCTATGTCTCGGTGGCTCCGAAGGGAGATTACATAGCCGTGTCTAACTATACGGGAGGGAATGTCAATGTGTTCCCGCTGAACGGGGACGGGTCATTACAGGAGATGTCCTCCCAAGTGAAGCATGAGGGCTCGGGAATCCGCAGTGACCGTCAGGATGCCCCCCATCCCCATTCCGTGATTCCGGACAAGACGGGTGATCATGTGCTGGTCTGTGATCTCGGTCTCGACCAGATCGTGTTCTACCGTGTGAAGGACGGGAAGCTGGTCACTCACCGGGAGGTAGAGCTTCCTCCAGGCTCAGGACCGCGCCATCTGGCGGTTCATCCTTCGCGGCAATGGATCTATCTGGTTAATGAACTGAACAATACGGTCACCGTATTCGCCAATGATGAGCCTCAGGGCAATCTGAAGCTCCTGCAGAGTATCAGCAGTCTCCCGGAGCATTATACCGCCGGAAGTGATGATACGGCTGCAGATATCCATGTCTCCCCATGCGGACGTTATCTCTACGTTTCCAACCGCGGGCATGACAGCATCGCACTGTTCCATATTGATAAGGCTACGGGTCTGCTGGAAGCCGAGGACTGGGTGACTTCCGGAGGACGGACACCGCGTAACTTCGCTCTGATCGGCGGCATGCTGCTCGCT
Source organism: Paenibacillus sp. FSL M7-0420 (assembly GCF_038002345.1). Lineage (NCBI taxonomy): Bacteria > Bacillati > Bacillota > Bacilli > Caryophanales > Paenibacillaceae > Paenibacillus > Paenibacillus sp. FSL M7-0420. The sequence goes on from NZ_JBBOCJ010000001.1 coordinate 128,507, forward strand.
GCTAACCAGAACAGCGGCAATATTGCCTCCTTCCGCATAGACAGTGAGACCGGACGGCTGATCCCTACCGGCAATGAGCTGGAAGTGCCGGCACCTGTCTGCCTTGTAGCCCTGGATTAACCTGCATAAGGATTTCCTATGCAGGAACAGCAAAGCCCCCTGTTAGCCGGAGTATGGCGGACAGGGGGCAATTTGGGCTGTTGTTATTTATTTTATAAATAGAAGGATGTCCAGTTAATATACGCCTGTCAGCGGGTCCTCCCGCTCGTAGAAGCCGATGTCGTCCAGCATAATCTTGTCTTCTGTCCCTTGCAGATAAAAGGTGATGTCCTTCAGACTGTCCGGATCAAGCTCGGGCTCTTCCTCAAGGAACAGCTCGAAGGGCAGCTTGTACGTCTGGTAGACGGCTTCCGAGCGGTTGCCGAATTTGCCGTCACTGATCCGCTCCTCCAGCCACGGACTAAGCGTAAATTCCGTCTGCGGCAGCGGCAGAATATCCATCACCTCGTCCAGGGGGATTCTTGCGGCGGTGTCGTTGCTGTCAGTCAGCTCCACCTCCACATCCGGGGAGAGCTCAGTTTCCGGCATCGCCCCAGCATCGCCGTCCTGGTTAGGATCGGAGTTATGGTTCGCCAGGGAGAAGGCCAGTCCCTCTACGGCAGGGGATTCCGCAAGCGTCTGAGTCAGCGTGTCGCTAAGCCTAATGCTGTAAGCGGCTTCGGCATCCGTATGCTCCTGATCCGGGCTGCTACTGCGCTCCAGCAGAATACCGTAAGAGGGCTTGTTGTTCCGTTCGCGGTCCTTCGCGGCCTCTTCGCTCCAGTGAAGCCCCGTTGTAGCAGAGACGGTCCCGCCTTGGACGGCGCCCCGGTTGCGGTCTTCATCATAGTCCGCCACCGTGATATAGGCCCCGCTCTGGAAGCGGTTATAGTAGGCGGTATCCGGCAGCCACCGGGCGCCGCTGCGGTAATCGCGGAACAATTGCCGGTACTCGCTCCTCCCGTGCAGCGTGGTCTCCAGGAAGGCAGAGACATAGACCTTGGCGATTCTCCGCTGCTCCTCCCCGTCCATGATCCGGGAGCGCTTCAGGAACAGGCCGGTAGGCAGCGTCTGGTCATATAGCCCCCAGTCCGTATTGAACTGGCTGTGATTAGCGTCGGCAATATAGAGCGAACTTTTGAAGCCAGGGGTATTGCCGGTGTAGGAAGAGCGCATATATTGACGGTCCCCGTAGAAATCATGTACATCGCCGTCACGGGCGCCCTGGAGTGTCAGATAGCTCACATCGGTTAGACGGGCCTGCTTGCTGTCGATCATTTTATCCGTAGGAGCCAGGGCAATGACTGAAGTAATATGGAACTGCTGAATAGCGTCCAGAACAGGATCGCTGCTGAACCAGAGCGATGCATCCGCCGCCATGGCTGCGGCCTGCCCGCCGCGGCTGTGGCCAAGCAGTGCAACAGAGTCATAATCAACCTTCTGGTAAAAGGGGGTGCCAGGCTGCTCCGCGAAGCTGCCGATCTGCTCCAGATGCTTCAGAATCATCCAGGTCCGCGCCTTGAAGTCGTTGTCCGGAATACCCGACCAGGCCGAATAATTCAGGAAATTCTCATCCAGGGTGACCGCGATGAAGCCCCGGCTGGCCAGTAATTCACCCAGATAGGTATAGCCGTCCTCGGAGAAGTCCTCCATCATATGGTTGCCATGGACCATGAGCACCAGCGGATAAGGCCCGTCCCCATCCGGCATCCATACTCTGGCATTCAGCGGGAGGGAAGCGGGATCGAAGCCCCAGAACAGGGTCCGCAGCATGGGCCAGGAAGAGATATATTCGGTAGCATCCACGGAAGCAGAGGCTAGAAGGACATCCTTGCCATACGCCTTGCGCTGCAGATCCTTGCCGCTGCCATAGGTGAAGGTGTGGAATTCATAGACACCCGGCTGGGCGGGATCGTCCGCCGTTACGGGAAGCACCTGTCCGTCCTCCGCCAGACTCTGAAGCGAGGGTACAGGTTCCGGGCTGCTTCCCGTCCCATAGCCATAGGCCAGTGCGAAGGGGGAGAGGAAGAGTGCCGCTGCCAGCAGACCACCGGTGAACATTCTCCGGGTCCGCAGCAGACCGGCCGCAAGTCCCCCTATCCCGCAGGCCAAGGCTGCGATACAGGCGACAACGGCTGCAGCTCCAAGCTCCAGATCGGAATAATACAGGATCAGCAGTACAGCCCCATAGGTGCTGAGTAAAGAGCCTGCGAACAGATGCGGAAGCCGCAGTCCGGTTAAGGAGAGCAGCACAGCCAGCAGATTGCTGGACAGTGCCATAACAAGTGTTCCCGCACCGGCTGCCAGCATGATATCTGCTGCGCTCCCGAGGCCGGTAGGGATACCCATGACAGCTATAGTAAAAGCCAGAATACATAGAATCCAAGGACCGCTCAGCGCAGTCCTCCATAAGGTTGTATCGTACCTGTACGTCTTCAGGATACGTCTGCCCAGTTCTCTGAGTACACGCCTGTGCAGCCGCGGTCCCTGCGGCGCGGGGCCATACTCCAAATCCATTCCCATGATTATTTCCCCCGGTGTAAGCGGCAATAATAGAAACTGCGCTGCCGTTTCTATTTATATGAATTCGCTCTATTTTCGCTCAATAAGATGTAGCAATGATATTACTTTGAGGCAACAATAACAAGTGGGTCTTACAGGAACGGGCACCACTTCCTGCCCCGGGTCCGGCGGTCGCCGTCTTTCATTCAAAGTGAAAAAAAGGTTTGACAGCGCGGGAAGCGTTCAGTATTATATCTGTATAACCTACTAAATGGGTAGGAATAATCGAATAAGTTCTTACCGTACAGACGGAGGAACGCCTGCTTCAGGCTCGCAGATACGTGTCTTTAAGACCGGTTTGACTTGCCGCAAGCGGGCTTTCCTGCGTCTATTACTTGTTACAAGACTATTATGGGGGAGTGGACTAAGATGACAAAAGGGATCAAGAAGGGGCTTCTCGCCGGGGTTGCATTGATATTGACGGCAGGGCTTACGGCTTGCGGGAACAGCAATACAGGGAACAGTGCGGGTGCCGGAACAGCGGCCCCGGCCCCCACAGAAGCGGCTGCAAATTCTCCGGCCGCAACGGAAGCTGCCCAGACACAGTCAAAGGAACCGGTCGAGCTGCTGAATGTATCCTACGATCCAACGCGTGAGCTGTATGAGAACTACAACAAGGCCTTCGCCGCCTACTGGGAGCAGGAGACCGGCCAGAAGGTAACAGTCAAGCAATCGCATGGCGGATCGGGCAAGCAGAGCCGGGCGGTGCTGGATGGCTTGGAGGCGGATGTCGTTACACTGGCGCTCGGGTATGACATTGATGCGCTTCAGGAAGCTGGCTTGATTGGCGAGGACTGGCAGAGTAAATATGAGCATAACAGCTCCCCGTATACCTCCACCATCGTCTTCCTGGTCCGCAAAGGCAACCCGAAAGGCATCAAGGATTGGCCGGATCTGCTGAAGGAGGGCGTAGAGGTCATCACCCCTAACCCCAAGACCTCCGGTGGTGCCCGCTGGAACTACCTGGCTGCCTGGGGCTATGCGCTGGACCACAATAATAATGATGAAGCCAAGGCCCAGGAATTCGTGCAAAAGCTGTTCAAGAATGTACCGGTCCTGGACACTGGCGCGCGCGGCTCGACCACTACCTTCGTGGAACGCGGCATCGGGGATGTACTGATCGCCTGGGAGAATGAGGCGTATCTGTCCATCAAGGAGCTGGGTCCGGACAAATTCGAGATTGTGAATCCGTCAGAGAGTATTCTGGCTGAGCCGCCGGTTGCTGTGGTGGATAAGGTCGTCGATAAAAGAGGAACGCGCGAGGTAGCAGATGCCTATCTGAAATATCTCTACACCGAGGAAGGCCAGAAGATTGCTGCCGAGAACTATTACCGTCCGACACTGGATAGCGTGAAGGCACAGTTCAAGGACCAATTCCCGGAGATCAAGCTGTTCACCCTGGCGGATAAATTCGGAACCTGGAAGGAGACGCAGGCGAAGCACTTCAATGACGGCGGGATTTTCGACACAATCTACGTTCCGGGCAGCTGACAGCGGAGTTCGTGAACGATGATGCAGAAGCGGCAAGACCATACTGACAGGCGAAATTCCGCCAGAGGCTGATCGGCCATATGCCGAAGGCAGGAAAGGATGAATGGGCACATGAATGTCACGACCAAAGCTGCTGTAAGGACGGTGTCACGGCGCAAGCTGCTGCCGGGGTTCGGGATTACGATGGGATTCAGCGTGCTGTATCTGAGTCTTGTGGTTCTGCTGCCGCTGTCCGCGCTGCTCTTCAATTCAACGGGGCTGAGCTGGGCCAAGTTCTGGGATGTGGCTACGGATGCCCGCGTCCTGGCCTCCTATCGTGTCAGTCTGAGTACGGCGGGCGCTGCGGCCCTGATCAATGTTGGTCTGGGACTGCTGCTGGCCTGGGTGCTCGTACGGTATGAATTCCCCGGCAAAAGAATCTTCGACGCCCTGATCGATCTGCCGTTCGCGCTCCCTACAGCCGTGGCGGGCGTATCGCTGACCGCTCTCTATTCCCAGAACGGCTGGATCGGCTCTCTGCTGGCGCCGCTGGGAATTAAGGTAGCCTTCACGCCGCTGGGCATCACGCTGGCGCTGATGTTCATCGGCATTCCCTTTGTCGTCCGCACGGTACAGCCGGTGCTGGAGGACCTGGACAGAGACATGGAGGAGGCAGCCGCTACGCTGGGGGCAGGCCGCGGGCGGACCTTCCTGCGGATTGTCCTGCCGGAGCTGTTCCCTCCGCTGCTTACGGGCTTCGCCCTGGCGTTCGCCCGGGGCATCGGCGAATACGGCTCAGTCGTGTTCATCTCCGGCAATATGCCGATGCGCACCGAGATCGCCCCGCTGCTGATCATGTCCAAGCTGGAGCAGTTCGATTACGCCGGAGCGACCGCCGTGGCCCTGATTCTGCTGCTGCTCTCCTTCCTGATGCTGCTGGTCATCAACAGCCTTCAGCATTGGGCGCGGAGGAGCTCGCGGTAAGGGAGAACGGGTATGCTTCATAAAACTTAAGCGTATGCTTCCGAGGCGAGTTTTGTCTGGAGCGAATTCAGGATGCATATACTAACAAAACTTAAGCTTAAGCTTCCGAAGCGAGTTTTATTGCGGAGTTAATCGGGGAGCGTATGCTTCATAAAACTTTTAGGAGGAATAAATATGGCCGGTACGGTTCCCTTGCATGTCCCCGGGCCGCGTACAGGCGCGTCATCGCCCTCTACCACAGAGTCCCAAGCGGTGAAATGGGTGCTCATCTCCCTGGCCGGACTGGTCCTGCTCTGGCTGATTGCGCTGCCGCTGATCATTGTGCTGGTGGAGTCGCTGAAGCGGGGGCTGGATGTCTACTGGGCCGCATTGACCGACCCGGACGCCGCCTCGGCGCTGAAGCTGACGCTGCTGGTCGCCGCCATTACGGTTCCGCTGAATACGGTCTTTGGGGTAACGGCGGCGTGGGCGGTGACCAAGTTCCGTTTTCGCGGCAAGGGCTTTCTGGTGACGCTGATCGATCTGCCTTTTGCCGTATCACCGGTGATTGGCGGGCTGATCTTCATTCTGGTGTTCGGCTCGCACGGCTGGTTCGGCCCCTGGTTAAGCGACCATGATATCAAAATCGTCTTCGCCCTGCCGGGCATTGTGCTGGCTACACTGTTTATCACGTTCCCGTTCGTAGCCCGCGAGCTGATTCCGCTGATGGAGGAGCAGGGCACACAGGAGGAGGAGGCTGCGATTACGCTCGGTGCGCACGGGTGGCAGATCTTCTGGCGCGTAACGCTGCCGAATATCAAGTGGGGCCTGCTCTATGGCATCATTCTCTGTAATGCACGGGCCATGGGTGAGTTCGGGGCCGTCTCGGTGGTGTCCGGGCATATTCGCGGGGAGACGAATACGTTGCCGCTGCATGTCGAAATTTTGTACAACGAATATCAGTTCTCGGCATCCTTCGCGGTGGCTTCTCTGCTGCTCCTGCTGGCACTGGTGACGATGGTTGTAAAAAGCCTGCTTGTACGCAAAAATGCTCATTGACAGCTATTGGGTGCCGTGCTAAGTTAATTCATAGTATACAAGGTGGTAATAACGGAATTTAGGCAGAGTTATTCCCTAACCGGGAAAGGGAGGCTTGCGAATGGCGAAACCACTGAAGGTGGATGAGGTATGGCTTGCGCGGATAACGGAACTGCTCGACGATATGGAATTCGGCTCCTTGCACATCGTAGTGCATGAAGGCCAGATCGTACAGATGGAGCGCACGGAGCGCAAACGTTTCGAGAACAGCACAGCAAATTCACGTGGTAGTGGAGAGACCGGAAGCCGGCGGACCGATACCCGTGCAGGGGGGCGAGGATAATACAGAAAGACCTTCCATTGGGCAACTAATGGAAGGTCTTTCTTGTGGTATAGGAAATTATGATTTTCTTCTGTTGTGAATAAGTGGCGCGCAGGCATGTGGCCCGAATGTATGCGGAAAACAGTATACATTGTGCTCACATGCAGACGCGTGGCCCGATTGTATGCGAAAAACAGCATACAGTTGCTGGCACGCAGGCATGAGGCCCGAATGTATGCGAAAAACAGTATACATGTCGGTTTCCCTGTAGGTTCCTCTCAGCATGGCTGCTGGAACTAATCGCTGGACTTCCTGCACAGCTCCTCCCACTCCTCAAAAGACAGCTTGCTTGTGATCGTCTTCAACCCCTGAGGGACTTCGATATGACACATCAGCTCCAGAGAGTTGCCGTCCGGATCATTGAAGTAAACCGAGGCATTGCCTTGATGGGGGCGGATAAAAGGCTCAACCGTGCTTCTGCTGCCGAAAGGAACCGGGTCAATCCGCAGGGAACGCAGCCAGGCGAGCGATTGCTTCAGGTCCTCATAAGTGACTTCGAAGGCAATATGCCTCAGGGAAGGGTGATAAGGGGTCTGAACCTCCGGCCCTTCCCATAATCCGATCCAGCTCCGCCCCTCTGTAATCCAGAAGAACGCGGTGTCCTCATCGCGCCAGGCGAATTTCAGTCCCAGCCTTTTATAGAATTCAATAGATGCTTCCAGATTAGAAACGGGTAAATGGGCTTCGTATAATCCTTTAATCATAGCTGGTAGTGTACTCCTTGTTCACTGATTAGTGTGTTGAATTTCAGTAACGTGGATTGCGCCGTGATCCGCTGAGCCCTTCTACGAGCAGAATAATTGCGGTAATGGCATGCATCACCCAGCCGACAAAAGGAATCAGGGCAACCACCGAGGTGACCACGCCCACTGCATTTCCGATAATCGGACCACGCTCTCTCAGCAGAATGATTATGGCTACCGCATGCAGCAGAAAAGCGATTCCGAGCGGCGCCCAGGCATTTGCCACCACAAAGCTTCCCCCGATAATCGGCAGCGCCAGAAAAGCCTCATAAGCGAAAGTTCCCCATTTAAACAGTTTCCCTGTAGGAGACATAATTACTTCACCAACCTTCCAAAATAGTAGTGTTGCTTGTCTATCCACAGTTTACCCAAGGACACGGGGTAAGAATAACCTGCCCGTTTGCAGAGTGCAAGTGCTGTGTTTTGAGTTATTGTACGCCGGAGGAGGCGGGGCGTTTCAATTTTGAACAAATACATATATATTGGTATCAGTATGGCAGGCGGGTTATGCTTGCAGATTGCAGTAAATAGGAGGAGTAGCATGACAGATTCAGCACAGCCGGAGATCCGGCAGGAGCTGCCCTCGGTAGAGGATTATCTCGCACTGCGGCAGGAGGCCGGGCTTAGCCCGATGAGCATAGAGGGGGCGGCAGCCGGACTGCCTAATTCTGCTTTTGCAGTTACTGTGTATGCGGGCGAGCAGCTGGTGGGAATGGGCAGGGTTATTGGGGACGGGGGATGTTTTTTTCAAGTGACGGATATCGCAGTGAAGCCTTCCTTCCAGGGACGGGGTCTCGGAAAAACCATCATGCGGGAAATCCGCGCATTCCTGGACAGTGTGCCGGAGAAGGCGTATATCAGTCTCATCGCTGACGGGGAAGCGGCCAAGCTGTATGCCAAATACGGGTTCGCGCCGGTAATGCCTGCTTCACAGGGAATGTTTCTGCGGCGATAAATCGTGTGAATTCGTGTAATGCTAAAGGATAGCAGATTAGGAAAGTGAGGCAGCGGTAGAATGGATATTGTAGTGTTTGGAGCATCGGGCAGGGTTGGAAGTGCCATCGTACAGGAAGCGTTAAAAAGAAAACATGAGGTCACGGCTGCGGTACGCAGACCGGAAGCCTTCGGCCTTCAGCATGAGCGGCTGCAGGTGACGGCTGCTGATCTGCTGGACCCGGCCTCGGTAACGGCAGCGGTACGCGGACATGAAGAGGTAATCAGTGCGTTCGGCCCGGCGGCGGGGCATGAGAATGATCTGCTGCGGGTGGCGGATTCACTGCTGGAGGGGCTGCGGGCGGCTGGGCTTGAGCGTCTGATCATTGTCGGCGGAGCAGGCAGCCTCAAGACGGAATCGGGAGAATGGCTGATGGACACCGCCGGATTCCCGGAGGACTACCGCGCGCTGGCTTCGGCTCATGCCAATGCTTATGAGATCTATAGAGGGTCAGAGCTGGACTATACGTATCTTAGTCCGCCTGCCGCTCTGGTAGACGGGCGCCGTACCGGCCAATTCCGTATCGGCCTCGACCGGCTGATTGTAGACGAAGACGGCCGGAGCAGCATCAGCATCCAGGATTTCGCCGTGGCGGTCATCGATGAGCTGGAGGAAGGCAATTTCAGCAGAGCCAGGTTTACTGTAGGGTATTGATGTGGGTATACGCAGAAGCGGAAGATGAAAAGGCAGAGGTAGAGGCAGCGGCAGATTTAATCGCACTCTGTACAACTAAAACGCCTGATTTTTCACCGATTATCCGTATAGTTGCAGTCTGTACATTTAAAACATCCTCTGTGCCGGGATTCTCCTCATTCGGGCAGATATAGTTGTACAAACTACAGTTAGAAGAGGAGGGCTTTGCTTTTGCGTGTTTTTAGGTGTATGGAATGCAACTATGGATGCAAGTATGCTTATCTGATCCTCAGGACTAAGGGATCATTGTATATCCTTAACTAACTAATATAGAGGTCCTCTTCGTAGCGGGAGGGCTTTTTGCTGTTGGAGGGGCTTGTCGCTCGTTGGCCGCCATGAGCTACTTGGGTTATTTGCTTGCTGAAACGGGACTTAGTACAATCGAAGCAACTATAAAGGAGGTCTGGAGCAATGGATGTGGTGACAGCGGAGGAGATGCGGGCATTCGACCGCGACACGATCGAGCGGCTGGGCATCCCGGCCATCGCCCTGATGGAAAATGCCGGACGGGCTATTGCCGAGGAGGTCATCGCCCTGTGCCGCCGCCGCCGGGCAAGCGTAGCTAGTGTGCCTGGTGGCGGGACGTGGGGGGCTGGAGCGGGAGCGGTTGGAGGCGGAGCGAAGTGGAATGGAACGGGTACGGCTGGAGGCGGAGTGTGGAGTAATGAAGCGGGAGTGCTGGGTGGTATGATGCAGTGGAACGGGGCAGGCGTGGCTGGGGCTGGAGCTGGAGCGGGAGCGAGCGTTAATGGTGCACCGGGTGATGGGTTCGGCACGGTTGGTGGCGGAGTGCAGAGTAATGAAGCGGGAGTGCTGGGTAGCATGATGCAGTGGAACGGGGCAGGCGTGGCTGGAGCTGGTGCGGGCAGTGGCGGCGCGGGCGCTTTAAGCGGGCACGGGGCGCCAGGCTTCGGCGCTGACGCTGCGGGCTTCTCCGTCAGCGGAGATGCGGCGCTGACGCTTCCCGCTGCCGGCGGAGAGCATTGGCTCGTCCTCGCCGGCAAGGGCAACAACGGCGGCGATGGCCTCGCCGCCGCCCGGCACCTGCGTGAGGCCGGCATCGCCGTCACGCTGGTGTACGCCGCCGCGCCGGAGTCGCTGGCCGGCGAAGCCGCGCTGCAGCGTGATGCTGCTGCAGCCATGGGCATTCCTGCCGTAGTCTACGGCAGGGACGCCCTGGACCTTGCCGCATGCAGCGGCATCGTGGATGCGCTGCTCGGCACAGGCAGCGCGGGAGCCCCGCGCGGTGCCTATGCGGAGCTGATTGCCGCTGCGAACGCCAGCGGCAGAGCCATTGTGTCCGCAGACATCCCCAGCGGGCTGGATGCGGACACGGGGGAGACGCATGAGCCCTGCATTCATGCGTCAGTGACCGTCTGCCTCGCGTTCCTGAAGCGAGGGCTGCTGCAATATCCCGGCGCGCAGGCCGCCGGGCGGGTCGTGGTCCGCTCCATCGGCATACCCGCTGCCCTTGCCCGAGAGGGAGGCGTCCAGGTCAGCCTCCTGACGCCGGAAGTACTGACGGCGCGCCTGAAGGTCGACCTGGCGCGCCGCCGTTCGCCCGAGGGCCACAAGGGCACCTACGGGCATATCCTGCTTGCAGCAGGAAGCCGGCGCATGAGCGGTGCAGGCCTGTTGTCTGCCCGCGCTGCACTGCGCGCAGGCTGCGGGCTGGTAACCTGGGCGCTGCCGGAGAAGCTGCTGCCCTATGTGATCGGTTCTGTACCGGAGCTGATGCTGGCCCCGGTCACCGGAGGTGACGGGGAGTGGAATGCGGGTACGGCCGCTGAAGTGCTGCGGCTGAGCACCAGCCGCGATTGTATAGCCATCGGCCCCGGCCTGGGCCGGTTCGAAGGAGACACGGAGTGGCTCCGCAGACTGTGGGAGGAGACGGACGGTCCTATGGTTATCGATGCGGATGCGCTGAATATACTGGCCGATACCGGTTACCGGAGCTGGAGCCGCCGCCATCCGGTTATTCTGACCCCGCATCCGGGGGAGATGGCCCGTCTGGCGGGGATATCTACAGCGGAGGTGCAGCGGGACCGGATCGGAATAGCATTGTCCTACGCCGTTCAGCATGGGGTAATCCTTGTGCTCAAAGGAGCACATACCGTAATAGCAACGCCCGAAGGTCAGGCCTATATCAATATCACCGGACATCCCGGTATGGGCACCGGCGGTGCGGGGGATGTGCTGACAGGCATCATCTCCGGTTTGCTGGCCCAGGGCCTGGAGGCGGATCAGGCTGCAGCGTTTGGAGTCTATCTGCACGGGCTGGCTGGAGAGCGCGCCGCCCGGAAGCGGGACAACCCTTCCGCCCTGATCGCAGGGGATATTATCGAAGCGCTGTAAGTGTAGGCACCGGCTCGATGTCTCCAACCAACATTCCTTTAACAAATTCAAGCTCTTGCTCGCTCTGGCGCACGGCCCTGCTTCGAGCTCAAAGTCTATGTTGGTCTGCTATCTGCTTTAGCGGATAATAGGTGGATTTCGTCCACCTGCTGATGAGCGGACGAGTGCTGGCGGGACGTTAGTTGGATAAACGACACTTCATTTGGCACATTTCACCCCAGGCGGCAAAACTAACTTTATTAGTTGTAGTTTTTTCACCTGCTTGCCTATAATCGGCAGAAACGGATGAAATAAGACACATTTCTCCAATTGTTTGCTTAGGGCATCCTATTGAGCTCGATGCACCGGACGATAAGAGTTAACGCAATGTGCTAGCGCGAGGTCATCGGGCCCAATATAATCGAAAAACCGACCACATTGGGCGTGACGGAGGCGTGTGGTCCCAATATAGTCGAAAAACCGACCACATTGGGCGTGACGGAGACGTATGGTCCAAATATAGTCGAAAAACCGACCACATTGGGCGTGACGGAGGCGTGTGATCCCAATGTAATCGAAAAACCGACCACATTGGGCGTGACGGAGGCGTGTGGTCCCAATGTAATCGAAAAACCGACCACGTTGGGGGTGACGGAGACGTATGGTCCCAATATAGTCGAAAAACCGACCACATTGGTCCTGACGGAGGCGTGTGGTCCCAATGTATGCGGAAAACCGAACACAATGTGCCGTGAGAAGGGTTTGCGGTTTCCGAATACCGATCCCATCCAGCCCGGTATCCAGCCTTACCCGCCATCCCGGCCCTTCCCCATTCTCCGCCCCGTCTGAACCCGCCAGGTCAGAACAAGATCAGACAGACCAGCGGAATGAACAGAGCGAAGAAGGGAAGCAGGATCGGGAAGCGTTCGCCCGCGATCTGGGCGATGCGGAACAGCAGCAGGATGGCGAGTCCGGTAAGGCCGGAGACAAGGGAGTCGCCGCCCTGCTCCGCAGCGAGCCACAGGCCGGCGCCATAGCCGGCAATGGCATACAGGGCCAGCGCCGGGCTGAGCGAGGTGGAGCGCAACATGCGCAGCAGCGCATCGGCCAGGATGGCAGCCGGTAGGCCGTAGGCGTAGATGGCATAAGGCACCGATACCGGCCAGCCGGACGGAATTCCGTCCTCATAGCCATGGATCAGCATGAACAGGGAGATCAGGATGAAGGTCAATCCGGCGGCCGACAGCTTGGTTAGAGCATACATGCCCGCATTCAGGCGGACAGAAGGCAGGTTGAAATCCTTGTGTTGATTCATCGCTATACATCCTTTCGGGTTGGGAATGAACAAGGCCGGAGTGACCGGCTGAAGCCTGGACATGGATCAGCTGGTAACCATGTCTCCGCCGTTAACATGAATGCAGGTGCCTGTTACATAAGAAGCATCATCGCTGGCCAGGTAGACATAGGCTCCTGCCAGTTCGTAAGGCTGTGCCGCACGCTTGAACGGAGTCTCCGTACCGAAGACACTGATCTCCTCCGCAGAGAAGCTGGCGGGAATCAGCGGCGTCCATACCGGACCGGGAGACGATAGCGCCCTTGGTAGATGGCTTCCGTATATGGGTATGCATGCGCCCAGAAAAGCGTGCGGCGTGAAGTGGAGTCATACACATAGAAATGGGGAGAATGCATGATATATAGAGCAATGACAGGGGAAGATTACGAAGCGGCTTACCGGTTGTGGGAGAATACGGACGGAATGGGCCTCAGTGAAGCCGACTCACGTGAGCATATTATCCGTTATCTGGAGCGGAATCCGGGGATCAGCCAGGTATGCGTGAAGGAGGACGGTACCCTTATGGGCACAGCGATGTGCGGGCATGACGGACGCAGAGGCTATATGTATCATGTGGCTGTTGACAGCAGCAGCCGGGGAAGCGGTGCAGGCCGTGAGCTGGTGAGGCGTTGTCTCGCGGGACTGCAGGAAGCGGGCATCACGAAATGCCATCTCATGGTGATCGGGGATAATACGCCGGGCCGCAGCTTCTGGACCCGTATCGGCTGGCAGGAGCGGGACGGGCTGGTGCTTTTCTCAAAATAAGAATGTATAGGTTTCACGTTATAAATTATCCTTCTACTTCCCTCACAATTCATGTAATAGTGTAGCTTTGGGGCGGACGCAGTATAATGTATAGGTGCTGCACAATGAACGGATGTACATCATTACATCATTCGTTGTACATGGCCGAATTCAGATAGCGGGAGACCAGAACTATGAGATTTAAAGATGTATTCTCAATTATAGGTCCGGCTATGGTCGGGCCTTCCAGTTCTCATACAGCGGGAGCCGCGCGGATCGGGCGGGCCGCAAGGCAGGTGCTTGGTGAGCTGCCGGGAGAGGCCGAGGTTACGTTCTTCGGTTCTTTTGCCGCGACTTATCAGGGACACGGGACAGACCGGGCGATCGCCGGAGGTCTGCTTGACTTCGCCACGGACGACCACCGGCTGCCGGATTCCATTGAGCTTGCGGCCGAAGCCGGGATGAGCCTCTCCTTCGGTCAGGGAACGGGGCTGTTTCCCCATCCCAATACGGTCCGTCTGCGCCTTGCAGGCAGGGAGAGCGGGACGGAGCTGACCCTTACCGGCACCTCCATCGGCGGCGGCAATATTGAGATTGTAGATATTGACGGCTTCAGCGTGAAGCTGACCGGCATGTACCCGACGGTGCTGATTCAGCATATGGATTATCTGGGTGTGCTGGCCAGTGTTACGGATGTCATGCGGGAGGGCCAGTTCAATATCGGACATATGTCACTCGACCGGAAGAACCGCAGCGGGGCGGCCTTGACGGTGCTGGAGCTGGATGAGCCAGCCACGGCGGAGCTGCTGGAGAAGCTGCGGGCGCTTCCGGCAGTGAACAGCGTCAAGGTAGTCGATTTGAACGGCAATACACAAGAACAGACACAGAAGGGGAAGGACATCACAACATGAATTTTCAAACACTCAGCCAGCTGGCTGTACTATGCGGGGAGCGGGAGCTTGGAATCGGTGCTCTGATGCTTGAGGAGCAGAGTGCCGAATCCGGCCGTTCCCAGGAGCAGGAATTTGCCACCATGCGTGAGTATTACGGGGTAATGAAGGAAGCGGTGCAACGCGGCATGACCGAAGATACCACCTCACGCAGCGGCTTGACAGGCCTGGATGCCCAGCGGGTGGCCGCCTATAATGCAGCGGATGAGCCTTGTCTCGGGGGACCGGCAGGCCAGGCGATGGCGTATGCCCTTGCCGTCTCTGAAGTGAATGCCTCCATGGGCCGGATTATTGCCACACCGACTGCCGGTTCCTGCGGGATTATTCCCGGGGTGTTCTTGAGCTGTCAGGAGCGCTTCGGCTGGGACGATGATTATATGGTCTCCGGTCTGTTCGCGGCTGGAGCGATAGGGTATGTTATTGCTAATAATTCTTTTGTATCGGGTGCGGAAGGCGGCTGTCAGGCCGAGGTGGGTTCAGCGATCGGCATGGCGGCCGGAGCCTTGACCGAGATGCGCGGCGGGACTCCGGCACAGGCTGTACATGCGGTGGGTCTCGCGCTCAAAAATACACTGGGGCTGATCTGTGATCCGGTGGGCGGACTTGTGGAGATTCCATGCATTGTCCGCAACGGCTTCGGTGCCGTTACGGCACTGGCGGCGGCGGATATGGCCTTGGCCGGCGTCCGTAGCGTGATTCCGTCCGATGAAGTGATTAAGGTCATGCTGGAGGTCGGCTCTGCGATGCCCGAGAAGCACCGGGAGACGGCCGGGGGCGGGCTGGCCCAGACCCCGACCGGCCGCCGGATTATGAAGGATCTGCGGAACCCGAAATAACCGCCCGGTCACAGGCACACTTGCAGTCTGCCGTTCATCAGAGCATACGGAAGCGTTCCAGGTGCTCCCATAAGCCCTCCTGCCGGAGAATCTCCGCCTGCTTCGGGCCCATGAGGTCGAAGTGGGGGAACGGCTGGCGGTTATGAATATACCGCGCGGGGAGACCATGCTTCCTGCACCACTCCCGCAGGCGGGGCAGATCGCTGCAGCCCACTTTGGTGACGGTTGTGATCTCCGGGTAGCGTTTGTCTATCCAGTAATGGGTCAGGAACGCAATCTCCCCTGCGGAGACGGCCTGTTTCCAGCGGGTTAATTCCGCCCGGTTGATTCCAAAAGCCATGGCTGTTCATCCTTATCTGTAAGAGTAAGTAGACTATATATAACGCAAATATTACCGGAAGGAGAGTGTATTATGAACGGACAAGTAAGAGCCGATATCCGCCCCGGCATTCAGGTAGACATCGTACTGAAGCAGGATCAGGCAACCGGCAAGCTCACGCACGGCACAGTGAAAGACATCCTGACCAACTCGCCCCGCCATCCGCACGGGATCAAGGTGCGGCTAGCGGACGGCCAGGTTGGACGGGTCAAGAACATTACCGGCTCATGAATTGCTCCACCGACTGGTCGGCCTTCGTCTGATTGCATAAATTGCAGGCACAGACGCAGTTATCCGGCGTAGTATGCCCGCCCTTGGCGCGGGGGAGCAGATGATCAATGGTATCCCCGTATTGGCCGCAGAAATAACAGGTATAGTTGTCCCTCGTCAAAATATAGGCGCGGAAGTCCTTGTTGCTGTATAAGCGGCGGATCGTCCGCCGGTTCACGACGATGGCCGCATGCTCCTTGACCAGTGTCACGGCAAGCTCAAGGTCGATCTCCTGATGCCAGCGGCGGCCCTTATCGCTGTGCCCGCGCATGAGAATCATGCCCTTGGCTGAAGGAATCAGAGCAGAGGCATCCTGCGGATCGGGCTTCGGCCCGCGCTGCTGCGGAAGGCTGCGCCCGGTCTCGGCGGCATGCCGTGGACGCGCCTTGCCCTTAAGGCCGGCCGTGCCCGCGCTGCCTCTGGCGTCCCGGGCACGCTCCGGCCGGGAGGCTGGACGGGGCTGGGCCATGGGCGGCTTTGCCTTCTCGGGCGCCGCTGCCCCGGAGGTAGAGACCGGCCCCTTGTCCCGCTTAAGGGGGCTGGCCGGTCCGGCCTGGCGCTCCGGCAAGGCAGGCGCTGCGCTTGAATGCACTGGAGGCAAGGAAGCTTCGGCCTCGCGGAGCTTGCGGCATTCCCGGCACGCGCCGCGCCGGGACATGCCTTTGGCGCGCTTGCCTGTGCGTCTGCGGAATTCAGAGAGCGGCTTCAGCTGATGGCAGTACGCGCATTTTTTGGATGGAGGTAGAGTTGTAATCTCAGTCATAAGTGTACTTGGCAGAAGCAGCCTTAAGCCGCAACCGTCCAATCCCTTCTGTATTGTGAATGATAATTGCATCTGCTTGTATGCGTCCGCTTTAATGTCAGTAGTTGTCCTAATTGATACTAGTATAGCGTAAACCGCAGACATTCACACAGCAGGCACATCATGCAAATTTTCCGGAGTGTGATTTCTTTCCCGGCAATCTTGAGGAGAAATGTGTAAAATCTCAATAAAGCATAGGTGCTAACCAGAAATAGCCCTAATCCGTAGCCGGAAAACATGTGCCTGAAATGAGGAATGAGGATGAACGCTGCTAAAAAAATGCCAGGTGCTGTTAGGGTGCTGGTGGTACTTCAAGGGTTTTTGAGCTTGGGGGCCATCGCAGGCGGGCTGGCGCTGCTAACGGATCCCAGCGGGGAATTGCTCGGTATGCCGGCCACTGCAATGGCACGGATGCCCTTTCACAGCTTTGCCGTCCCTGGGCTGCTGCTGCTGTCCGTATTCGGCATGCTCCCGCTGCTCGTGCTGTACGGCCTCTGGAAGCAGCCGCAGTGGGCTTGGAGCTACGCCTTGACACCGTTCAAGGAGCGGCATGCGGCCTGGAGCTTTTCGCTCTATATCGGCTTCGGCCAGATTATCTGGATTATGGTGCAGACCTACATGTGGAACATGGTCAGCTTGATTCATGTGTTCTATATGTCGCTGGGAATGCTGATTCAGATCGTGACGCTGCTGCCCGGGGTTCAAAGATATTTTATGCTGGACGGCCGTGCCGAAAGAAGTTAGAATGTCAGTGAACATAAAAGGGCTTTCATTGAGCTGCGGGAGTGAACCGGAAATGACCACGATATACGATATTGCCAAAAGGACCGGCTACTCACCAACCACAGTGTCCAAGGCGTTCAATAACTATTCCGATGTGCGGGAGAAGACGCGTGAGGAGATTCTGCGTACCGCCCGGGAGATGGGGTATCTTCCCAATGCGCATGCACGTACACTGACGACCAAGAAATCCTGGACCATCGGTGTGCTGTTTGTGGAGAATACGGGGGCGGGAATCCGCCATCCTTTTTTCAGCGCAGTGATTGAGAGCTTCAAGCAGGTTGCCGTAGCCAAGGGCTATGCCCTCATGTTCATCTCGAAGGATGTAGGCGGCAAGCAGAGCGGATATCTGGAGAACTGCCGGATTCGCGGCGTCGACGGGGTGGTAGTGTTCCTCTCTGATTATGATGACCCGTATTTCCGGGAGCTGCTGGAGAGTGATATTCCGACCGTGGTGCTCGATTTCGAGACGGAGCTGTCGCATACAGTCTGCTCGGATAATATGACGGGTGCGCTGCAGGCCGTGGAGTATCTGGCCAGTCTTGGACACCGCCGGATTGCCCATATCTCGGGAGGCGGGAACACCTATCCGGGACAGCAGCGGGAGCTGGGGTACAGAACGGCGATGAAGCAGCAGGGACTTGAGGTGCCGGATGAATATGTGGCTGAGGGAGCCTTCTACGCGCTGGAGAATGGTTATGGTGCAATGAAGCGTCTGCTGGCGTTGCCGCAGCGGCCGACGGCTGTTTTTGCTTCGGGTGACTTGCTGGCCCTGGGTGCGGTAATGGCGGCCAAGGATCAGGGGCTTGCGGTGCCGGAGGATGTCTCTGTGATGGGTTATGACGACATTGAGCTTGCCGGATACGTTACGCCTGCGCTGACCACTGTACGCCAGAATACCGAAATGCTGGGGACCCGGGCGGCGGAGCTGCTGCTGGCATCTATGAACGGTCCAGGTACGGCACAGGAAGCACTTGTGCTGCCTGTGGAGATTATTGTGAGGGATTCCTGCGCACCGCCGCGCATGTGATGAAGGTGCGTACATTCAGGAATACCTTTTTTTTCGGCAAAATCGAAACCGGTTTCGATTTCTTTCGTCCCTGGTTTCGCTGGCACAAATAATAAAGGAGTGATGGACATGACAACCGTTCAAACCGTAGTCACCGCCAAAGATACAGGAGATCGCCTGAGTCCCAAGGATGGCATTCAGTTCAGCGCAGAGGGCGCAGCGGCAAAAGCAGATATCGTGCTGCACCCGGAGCAGGCGTTCCAGACCATTATTGGTTTTGGCGGCGCATTCACAGAAGCAGCGGCTTATACCTTGTCCCGGATGAGTCCTGCGAAGCGCACAGAGGTCATCCGGCGGTATTTTGACCCGGTAGACGGGCTGAATTACAGTATGGGCCGTGTGCATATCCATAGCTGCGACTTCGCACTCGGCAATTATACGTATGTGGAGGATGGGGATACGGAGCTTAAGACCTTCGATATCTCGCGTGACCATAAGTGGGTTCTGCCGCTGATTAAGGATGCTATGGAGGTCCGGGGCGAACCGTTCACCATGCTGGCCTCCCCGTGGAGCCCGCCTGCCTGGATGAAGACGAACGGGGAGATGAACAACGGCGGCTCGCTGAAGCCGGAGTATGCGCCGGTCTGGGCGCGGTATTACACCAAATTCATCGAGGCCTACCGCAAGGAAGGCGTTCCGGTCTGGGCTGTCTCTGTACAGAATGAGCCTGCAGCGGTGCAGACCTGGGATTCCTGTGTGTACAGTGCGGAGGAAGAGCGTGATTTTGTCAAAACCCATCTCGGCCCCGTGATGCACGAAGCCGGAATGGGCGATGTGAACATCGTAATCTGGGATCATAACCGCGACATTATGGTCGAGCGTGTGACCCCGATTCTGTCAGACCCGGAAGCTGCACAGTATGTCTGGGGGACCGGTATCCACTGGTACGGCGGCGAGGAGTTCGGCAATGTGAAGCAGGTGCATGAGCTTTTCCCGGATAAGCATGTGCTGTTCACCGAAGGCTGCCAGGAGGGCGGCGTGCGTCTGGGAGAATGGTTCACGGGCGAGCGCTATGGCCGCAATATGATCGGCGATCTGAATGCCTGGACCGAAGGTTACCTGGACTGGAATCTGGTGCTGGATGAGACAGGCGGGCCGAACCATGTGGGCAATCTCTGCGATGCTCCGGTGATCGCGGATACGGCTACTGACGAGGTCCACTACAACAGCTCGTATTACTACATCGGGCATTTCAGCAAATTCATCGCTCCGGGTGCGGTGCGGATCGGCCTGGATTCGGCGGCGGCAGATGTGCTGTCGGCAGCGTTCCGCAATCCGGACGGCAGTCTCGCTGTGGTGCTGATGAACGAAGGCGGGGAAGCACGTACGCTGACGCTGGGACTGGGCGCTGAGACCGCCGAATGTACGCTGCCTGCGCACTCTATCGCGACACATCTGATTACGCAGGGGTAGGCCTGCATAGTGGAGCAAGGTTAGAGGGCGGGCTCTGTGGAGTAGCTGGAAGAAGGATCGAGCGGCGGGGCTGTACAGTAGCTTGAAAGAGGAATGTGATCCGGCGGGAGCGTACTGGTGTAAGTGGGTGGACGATTGCATTTTGTACACTAGATTCCTGTTATTCACGCCTAAATTAGCGATCTATTGCACTAGGTACAGTAGAATCCTGCGTAAGCGGCCTTTTTGGGCAGCAAGCCGGGAATCTACTGTATGAAATACAACAGAAGGCTGGTCGGGAGCGTAATGAGACAAATTTTATTGTACAAAGTGTAATCACCCAGGCGGGTGGCTAATCTTCAAAGGGCTGTAGAGCGGTCATAAAGCGAAGGCACCCAGACTGGCAGCAGCCATTCAGGGGGCGCAATTACCCAAAAGTTATATCGCAAGGGAAAGTTCAGCCGACAACGTAGCTACTACGGCCCGGTAGCTGAAGCGGGCTGTAAGCATTCATTGATATTTTAGGAGGAGTAAATATGAGCCGTTATACTTTTGACTCAGGAAAATTTGTGATCGAGCAGTTCCACGAAGGCAAGCCGTTTGCCAGCTTCCTGCCCGGCCTGGCCGGACTGAAGGGGATACCGATGTGGACGTTCTATGTGAACCGCGGCCAAGGGATCAGCAGCTTCGGCGTACGGGACAAAAACTCGCCGATTATGGAGTTCTCTCCAGCCAATATTTCCTACAAGAACGTAACATCGACCGGCTTCCGTACCTTCATCAAGCTGAAGGGAGCAGCAGAGATCTATGAACCGTTCCAGTCAGCCCGCCCGGACCCGGCAGCCAAGCGGATCATGACCATTCTGCCGAACGGACTGACCATTGAGGAATCGCATGCCGGACATGGACTGAAGACTACGGTCCACTATTTCAACCTTCCGGGGGATGATTATGCCGCGCTGGTCCGCCAGGTGGAGATTCAGAATACCGGCGGGGCTGAGCTTGAGCTGGAACTGCTGGACGGTCTGCCGGAGGTGCTTCCATTCGGGGTAGAGAACAGCAACTATAAGGAGATGGGGAACCTGCTCCGCAGCTGGATGGATGTGTTCAACCTGGAGCACGGGATTCCGTTCTACAAGCTGCGCTCCGGCACGAATGACGATGCCGAAATCGGCAAGATCGAGAGCGGGCATTTCTATCTCTCCTCCACGGCGGAAGGGGAATTGCTCCGTCCGCTGGTAGACTATGAGGTGATTTTTGGCGGGAATACTTCACTGACCTACCCCGACCGCTTCGCGGCGCTTCCGCTGGCCGAGCTGCTGGCACAGGCGCAGTATCCGGTCAACAAGGTGCCGTGCGGCTTCAGCGGCACAGCCCGCACGCTGGCCCCGGGGGCTTCGCTGAAGCTGAACACCATCATCGGGCATGTGAATGATATTGCCCGGATTAATGAACGGACGGCGGAGTTGTGCCGTGCGGAGTATTTTGCCGCCAAGTCCCTTGAAGCTGCCGCGCTTACCGAGGAGTTAACTGCGGATATCGCCACCCGGACGTCCTCGCCGATCTTTGACGCGTATTGCCGCCAGTCCTATCTCGACAATTTCCTGCGCGGGGGATATCCGTTTATTTTTGACAATGGGGAAGAGGGCTTCGTGGTCCATCTCTACTCCCGCAAGCATGGCGATATGGAACGGGATTATAACTTCTTCTCGCTGGCCCCCGAATATTATTCGCAGGGGAACGGGAATTTCCGCGATATGAACCAGAACCGCCGGAATGACGTCTTTTTCCATCCCAAGGTGGGCAGCTTCAATATCAAAATGTTCTATAGCCTGATTCAGGCGGACGGCTACAACCCGCTCAGTGTGCAGGGCACCAGCTTCGAGATTCTGCCGGGTGCGGAAGAGCAGCTTAAGGCATGGCTGGACGGGGCGCTTGCGGAGCAGCATGCGGGACTTACACAGCTCCTGGCCGGACGCTTCACCGCAGGCAGTCTGATTAACTATATTGCCGATCAGCAGATCGTGTTAACCCTAAGTGAGCAGGAATTCCTCAGCGGGGTGCTTGCGTTGTCGCAGCAGAACATTGAAGCCGCCTTCGGCGAAGGGTTCTGGTCGGATCACTGGACGTATAATCTGGACCTGGTGGAAGGCTATCTGGATATTTATCCTGAGCGCCTTGGGGAGCTGCTGTTCGGGGATGAGACGTATGCGTTCTACGACTCTCCAGCCTATGTCCTGCCGCGCAGCGAGAAGTACGTGATTAGCGGCGGCAAGGTGCGGCAGTTCGGAGCTCTGCTGGAGGATGAGGAGAAGCTGCATAAGCTGAAGCGCAAGGCATCCGGTACCGAGTGGCTGCGCACACAAGGCGGGCACGGGGAGATCTACCGGACCAGCTTATTTGTGAAAATGCTGTCGCTCGCCCTGAACAAATTCGCCACGCTTGACCCGTATGGCATGGGTGTGGAGATGGAGGCGAACAAGCCAGGCTGGAACGATGCGATGAACGGGCTGCCGGGCCTGATCGGCTCCGGGATGAGCGAGACGCTGGAGCTGAAGCGGATGCTGGTCTTCATGTCGGAAGCGCTGGAGAACTGTGCGGAGCTTCCTTCCGCAGTTGCTCTCCCGTCGGAGATCGCGGCGCTGCTGACACAGGTAGGCCAGGCTGTAACGGAAGTGCTGGACGGTTCGCTGGACCCATTCCTGTACTGGGACCGCATAGCCTCGGCACGTGAGGCTTACCGGGCAGACATCCGCTTTGGGATTACCGGCGAAACTACGGACTACTCTGTTGCCGAGATCCGCGATATGCTGGCCCGGTGTATCATCAAGGTGGATCAGGGGATTGCGCGTGCGGTGGAGATGGGCGGCGGACTGGTGCCCACCTATTTCCGTTTCGAGGCTACGCGCTTCCGGCCGGTCACGGATGCTGCCGGAGCGCTGGTCATCAGCGGCTATGGACTGCCTAAGGCAGTAGTGGAGGAATTCGAGGCTTCGGCGCTGCCGTATTTCCTGGAAGGTCCAACCCGCTGGCTCAAAACTCTAGATGATCTTGAGACTGCCAAGGATATATACAGCCGGGTGAAGCAGAGCGGGCTGTTCGATCCGGTCACCTCGATGTACCGCACTTCGGTATCGCTGGAGGAAGAGGGGCACGAGATCGGACGCATCCGGGCCTTCACCGCCGGGTGGCAGGAGCGGGAATCCAACTTCCTGCATATGTCGTATAAATATCTGCTGGAGCTGCTGAAGGCGGGGCTGTATGAAGAATTCTACAGTGAGCTGAGAACGTCGCTGATTCCGTTCCTTGATCCGGAGGTCTATGGACGCAGTACGCTGGAGAATTCGTCGTTCATCTCCACGGGCGGCAACCCTGACCCGAATACACACGGACGGGGGTTCGTTGCCCGGCTGAGCGGCTCCACGGCCGAGTTCCTGAGCATGTGGAGAACGATGATGGCAGGCAGCAGCCTGTTTGCTATCGAGAATGGCGAGTTGACTCTGGCGCTGCATCCGGCCCTTCCCGGCTGGCTGTTCGACGAGCAGGGAGAGGTCTCCTTCAAGCTGCTGGGCAGCACGGAAGTAACGTATGTGAATCCGCATCATGCGGATACCTTCGGTGACAGCAAGGCGGTTATTCAGACGCTGGCACTGACCTTCCGGGACGGTATGGAGCGCGTAATTACCGGCGGCTTGCTGCGCGGCGCAGATGCCGAGGCCTTGCGGCGCGGGGAGATCGCCGCGATCCGTGCGGAGATGGAATAACGGGCATAGATAGTGATGGAGAGGAGGTCCTTGGGGGCCTCCTTTCTGATTGTCTGGGGAGTATGATTACTTTTGATGTGAATAAGACAGTGCGGACCAAATGTAATCGAAAAACCGATTACAATGGGCGGGCGGAGGGTGTGCGGACCAAATGTAATCGAAAAACCGATTACAATGGGCGGGCGGAGAGTATGCGGACCAAATGTAATCGAAAAACCGATTACAATGGGCGGGCGGAGGGTGTGCGGATCAAATGTAATCGAAAAACCGATTACAATGGGCGGGCAGAGGGTGTGTGGACCAAATGTAATCGAAAAACCGATTACAATGGGCGGGCAGAGGGTGTGTGGACCAAATGTAATCGAAAAACCGATTACATTGGGCGGGCAGAAGGTGTGCAGACCCAATGTAATCGAAAAACCGATTACAATGGGCGGGCGGAGGGTGTGTGGACCCAATGTAATCGAAAAACCGATCACAATGGGCGGGCGGAGGGTGTGCGGATCAAATGTAATCGAAAAACCGATTACAATGGGCGGGCGGAGAGTATGCGGGCCAAATGTAATCGAAAAACCGATTACAATGGGCGAGCGGAGAGTATGCGGACCGAATGTAATCGAAAAACCGATTACATTGGGCGGGCGGAGGGTGTGTGGACCCAATGTAATCGAAAAACCGATTACAATCGCAATAGGCTGGCGCAGACTCCAACTTAGACGCAAATTCACCAGTCCAAAAGCTAGTTTATAATACTAAGGTATACATCTGTTAACAGGATACAGCCTGAGGTGATATATCAGATTGGGTTAATCTAGCTTGGGTTGGAGCAGCTCGGTTTGAATTACCTTAGAGCAGAGCAGCCAAACACGAGGGGAGCATCATCAACAATGAGCGAGCTTAAGATGGGACTGATTGAGAAATATTCTATGATTGTTCCGGCCGCGCAGCGGGAGGTGTGGGAGTCGAGGGGCTGGGTGGAAGAACCTGCGTTCAGGGATTTCCACTATGAGGCGGAAGAAGGCGAGGCGATGATGACCGCCAGACCCCGGAGCCTGACAGAGATTGACACGGACTCGCTGCTGGGCAGCAGGGCAATGGAATTCTGCACCCATCTGGGAACCTATGGCATGGGCGGTCCCGGGTTCTTCGGATTGCTGCTGGAGAAGGAAGGCATTAGGCAGTATCTGGTGTATGCCGTCTGGGCATCGGGTCAATATATTCTGCTGGACGGTAGAGTGATTGAATGCCATCTGAGGCATAACCAGAGCCACCGGCCATGGATATCCAGCTGGGCAGGGGAGCCTGAGGAAGAGCAATGGGGTGAGCTGACGGCAAAAGTAACGGGGAGCGTGGTGTCCGCTGTCCATCTGACCGATGAGGAGCTGCGGCTTGAGCTGACTCAGGAGGGCGCGCGGTCCCAGTTTGTTTTCTACAGATACCATCAGGATCTGCCGCCGCTCGGAAACGGCCAGCCGCGCAAGCCTGCCTTTGAGGACGGCGTGATCGGTGATTATATCGTACTATCGGAGGAGCATGCGGTTCTGCATGTGTAACAGGCTCGGCTTGGGGAGTCCAGAAGAACGCTCCAAGCCGAAATATGAGCCCCTAAATACGAAATATGAGGCCTTTTACCGGGTATCTAAAACGCATACAATACATACATAGAGATGAAAACGCTTCACAATAAAGATAGGTATTTTGGAGGTCCATACGATGGAGAACAAACGAAACACCAAGCCGGATCCGGCCATGGCGCCGCTTATTCCGGCGTCAATCGAAACCGGTTCAGGTCGTAAACATTCACTCTGGAGGAAGTTTGTAGCCCAGCGTCATCTGCAGACCATGGCCCTGCTCGGTGTAGTCTGGATGATCATCTTCAACTACATCCCGATTTATGGCTTGATTATTTCCTTCAAGGAATATAACATCGTCAAGTCGATTGCCGAAGCCCCATGGGTGGGCCTGCAGCATTTCAGAGAACTGTTCGACGACGACGAGCTGCCCAATGTTATACGCAATACGCTGGGAATCAGTCTGATCAAGCTGATTATCGGATTTCCGCTGCCGATTATATTCGCTTTATTTCTTAATGAGGTCCGTTCCCTCCGCTATAAGAAGGCGATTCAGACGATCTCTTATCTGCCGCATTTCCTCTCCTGGGTCGTGCTTGGCGGGATTCTGGCCACCTGGCTGGCTGATGTAGGGATTGTCAATAATATCCTGATGGCGCTGCATATCATTGACCAGCCGATTACGTATCTGGCAGAGCCAAGCTACTTCTGGACCATTATTATTAGCTCCGACATCTGGAAAGAGCTGGGATGGTCAGCGATTATCTATCTGGCGGCGATCGCCGGTGTCTCTCCGGAGATGTATGAGGCGGCGACGATTGACGGAGCCGGGCGGTTCCAGAAAATGTGGTTCGTCACGCTGCCGTCCGTCCGGGGCACGATCAGCATTCTATTCATTCTCGCGGTCAGCGGGGTGCTGAGCTCCAACTTCGACCAGATTCTGGTGCTGCGCAACTCGCTGAATGACAGTGCTTCTAACGTCATTGACTACTATATTTATCAGACAGGTATTGTTTCTAACCGCTTCTCCTACTCTGCGGCGGTCACTCTGGTTAAGGCGGTCATTGCACTGATTCTGCTGCTGATTGCTAACCAGGTATCCAAAAAAATCAACGACACGTCGCTGTTCTAGAACAAGGAGGATCTATCTATGTTTGCACTCAAACGCAGAACCAAAGGCGAAGTCATCTTCGACATCATCAATAATCTGGTCATGCTCTGCGTCTGCTTCCTGACGCTCTATCCGATCTGGTATGTGCTGGTCAACGCCTTCAATGACGGCAATGACGCCATGCTGGGCGGAATCTACTGGTGGCCGCGAATCATTACACTGAAGAACTTCGAGGCGGTCTTCGCAAGTCCGGGCATTATGCTGGCGATGGCCATTACCGTAGCCAAAACGGCGCTTGGCGTCGTCGTCCATGTATTCTTCACGGCGATGGTGGCGTATGCGTTATCCCGCAGGGATCTGGTCGGCGGCAAAATCTACATCCTGATCGGTACCATCACCCTGTTCTTCAACGGCGGGCTGATTCCGACCTTCCTGCTGAACCGTGACCTGCATCTGCTCGATAATTTCCTGGTGTATATCATTCCAGTCATGTTCAGCTTCTTCGACCTCATTATCTTCATGACGTTCTTCCGGGAGATACCGGATGGCCTCGATGAGGCGGCGCGGATTGACGGGGCTAACGACTGGTCGATTCTGCTGCGGATTGTGCTTCCGGTCTCCATGCCGGTCATCGCCACCATCGCCCTGTTCCACGGGGTCTACCAGTGGAATGATTATTTTACAGGCATTATCTATATCAACAATGTGGATCTTCAGCCGATTCAGACCTATCTGTTCCGGGTCGTGGCCCAGTCCAGCTCCAATACGATGATGACCGCTGTCCAGGGCAGCGCGGCTACAAGAACGGTCACCTCACAGTCGATTAAGCTGGCTACCATGGTCGTGACCACACTGCCGATCGTGTTCGTCTATCCGTTCCTGCAGCGTTATTTTGTCAAAGGCATGATGATTGGTTCGATCAAGGGCTAAGCATCTGCAAGCCACAGGTAACTCCTCCAACGCCCGGGTGTCTGAAGGGCTACGGGGTTGAGCTTATAAATATTATGATCTAGAAAAGGGGTAAACAAATGGGCATGAAACATAAGCCGAAGAAAACGGTCCTGCTGCTCTTGGGACTCATGATGGCCTTCTCTGTTACGGGCTGTGGCAGCAAGGATAACGCCGCGGGCGGAAACACGGGGAATAATAAGCCGGCGAACACGGAGGCTACAACTGCACCTGCAACAGACAGCGCAACACCGGCACCTGCGGCTTCGGCCGATGAACCGGGCTGGAAGAGCGATACTTCACCGATTACTTTTGACTGGTATCTGAACTTTGCCTGGTTCCCGAATAAATGGGGTGTAGACCCGACCTCCCAATATGTGACGAAAAAGACCGGCGTAAATATCAACTTCATCGTTCCGGCGGGCAATGAGAACGAGAAGCTGAACACATTGATGGCTTCCGGCAAGCTGCCGGACTTCATTACACTCGGCTACTGGGAAGATGCGATTAAAAAAATGGTGGAAGGCGATCTTGTACTTCCGCTGAACAAGCTGGCGGATGAATATGACCCTTACTTCTACAAGGTATCGGATAAGGATAAGCTGGGCTGGTATACTCAGCCGGACGGCAATGTCTACGGCTACCCGAACTCTTCGTCCTCTCCGGCCGATTATAAGCAATACGGCGACACCTATGTATCCAACCAGACCTTTGCTGTCCGCAAGGACATCTATGAAGCCATCGGCAGCCCGGATATGCGTACACCTGAAGGCTTCCTCGCCGCGCTGAAAGCGGCGCAGGAGAAATTCCCTCAGGTGAACGGCCAGCCGCTGATTCCGCTCGGTCTGCATGAGTTCACCGAGAACGGCAACGACTCGCTGGAAGGCTACATTCAGAACTTCCTGAACATCCCTTGGGAAAAAGACGGCAAGGTCTATGACCGTGAGACTGATCCTGAGTATGTTCGCTGGATGAAGACCCTCCGCCAGGCAAACCAGGACGGACTCTTGGCAAAGGATATCTTCATTGACAAGCGTGCGCAAATGGAAGAAAAAATCGTACAGGGACGCTACTTCGCAATGCTCTATCAGCGTACAGATTTTGCTTCGCAGCTCGGTACAATTTTCCAGAAAAACCCTGATCAAGTGTACATTGCAGTAGACGGACCGGCCAACACCAAGATGGACCCGCCTGCACTGAACGGCCCTGGGATCTCCGGCTGGACGGTGACCCTGATCTCCAAGAATGTGAAGGATAAAGCGCGTGCGATTAAATTCCTCAGCTATCTGAACAGTGAGGAAGGCAACAAGGATCTTTATCTGGGCGAAAAAGGGGTCAGCTATGATACAATTGACGGCAAGGATCAATTCCTGCCTGAGGCGCTGAAGCTGATGAACACCGACCGCGGAGCCTTCGATAAGCAGTACGGTTCATCCTTCACCTTCTGGATGATGCAGAACACCAATATTACCGATCAATGGAAGCCGGAATCTGTAGAGCCATACAAACAACTGGAAGACTGGACGAAGGGCAAATCGGTCAATACCTCCGAATTCCAATTGATTGACCCTACCGGCAACTCGCCGGAAGGCATTATCGCGACCAAGCTGAAACAGCTTCGCGGCAAAACCATGCCGAAGCTGCTGATGGCGGATTCCGATGCAGACTTCGATAAGATCTGGAGCGATTATCTCGCCAAGAAAGAAAAGGACGGCCAGGCGACCTTCGATGCCTACCGCCAGACGAAATATGAAGAGAACAAAAAGAAACTCGGAATGTAAGTTTTAAAATATAAGACCCATTGGCCCGCAGACTGCGGGCTTTTGGGCTATTTTCAAGAGGTGAGCATGCGCGAACGAACAGGGGCATTATGGAATTCCTTCCGCTATTGGTGGGGGCGGAGATCACTGCAGAGCCGGCTGATTGCTGCATATATCTTCATTATTCTGGGACCCAGCCTGCTGGTGTCCCTCTATTCGTACAGAGCGATCAATAATACTTATAAGCGGGATTCCATTGAGAAGAACAGCTATCTCCTTCAGATGGAGAAGCTGTATGTGCTGAACCAGATTGAAGCGATGGAGCGGGTCGCCCAGATGGCTTCCTCGGATAAAGGGGTGGAGAGCTATCTGGTCAGCGAGGACGATCCCCCGCTGGGCGAGCTGATCGATTTCAATACGACCACCTATGTGAGCTTGAGTCAGATGCAGTTTAACAATCCGAATATCGAGCATCTGCGGCTGTTCTCCGGCAGCAGCAATGTACATGAGCTGTGGCCGGTCATCTTTCGGGAGGACCGGGTATCCAGGGAGCCGTGGTTTCAGAAGGCGCTGCAGTTGGAAGGAGGCTATTATTGGTCCTTTCAGAAGAGAGATCCCGACCTTATGAAGCGCTACTCGGGGGAAGTGGAGGCGGGTCCGGCCAAGGTCTCGCTGCTGAAGGAGATCAGTATTCCTGCCGGGCACCATGTCGGGATGGTCCAGGTCGATATGCTGCTGAGCAAGTTCGCGCCGAAGGCGTTCACCACTGTGCAGGACAATGAATCGCAGATGATGATCGCCGATGAGGAGCTGAACCTGTTCTCCAGGACGGATCACTCTTTTTTGCAGGAGAATCCGGGACTAGCTGAAGCGGTAAAGGAACGGCTGGCCGATTATCGTAAGACCGGGGAATGGGCGATGGATTACCAGGAGAACGGCAATTCCTTCCTGCTCATTCAGACCCCGCTGGAGCAGATTGACGCCTCGCTGGTAACGGTGGTCTCGATGAAGGGGTTAATGAAGGATATTTCGCATACCCGTAACCTGATTGTAGGGGCGAATATCGGCTTCCTGTTCCTGGTTACCGTCATTACGTATGTGATGAATGCCTTCATTCTGAAGAATCTCCGCCGTCTGACGGACACGATGAAGAAAGTGCGCCGGGGCGAGCCGTATGGCAGCATCCGCATCAGCGGGGGCGGCGAGGTCGGGGAGCTGGCGCATCATTTCTCCAAGCTCATGAATACGATTAATACGCTGGTTGCCCAGGCAGTTCATAAGCAGGCGCTATCCAAAGAGGCGGAGCTGCGCACCCTGCATAATCAGATCGATGCCCACTTCCTCTACAATACGCTGGAGAATATCAAAATGCTGGCGGAAATCGAGAACCAGCGGACGATCTCAGATGCATTGACCCGGCTGGGGGGCATGATGCGTTATAATTTCAAGTGGAGCGGAGAATACGTGAAGCTGAGGGACGAGATCCGCCATATTGAGAATTATGTGGAGGTTATGAACATCAGGTTCGAGCATACCATCCGGTTAGAGCTGGATATTGACAGCGCTTATCTGGAGGTGGAGGTGCTTAAGATGTCGCTGCAGCCGATTGTCGAGAACAGTGTGAAGCATGCCTGGAACGCGGACGGAGTCGAGCTTACGGACCGGGTGGTGCGGATTGATCTGACGGAGGTCGGGACGGAGATTCTAATTGTGGTGCGCGACAATGGTCTGGGACTGACGCCGGAGCGGCTGCTTGCGCTGCATGAGGCGATCTATGCGAAGGAGGAGCCTGGAGCGGACGCTTCCGGGATCAGCAGCGGTGGATATAAGGCTGGAGGCGTCGGGCTGCGCAATGTGCATCAGCGCCTGCAGCTCTTTTACGGGGAAGCCTATGGACTGGAAGTGCAGAGCGAAGCAGGGAAGTGGACAGCAGTGTACATGTCTCTGCCCAAAGTTCTATTGACAGGGGATAATCAGCGATGACAAATCTGATGATTGTGGATGATGAGAGAATGATCCGTCAAGGTCTGAAGGCGATGATCGAACGGGAATATCCGTCGGTCTACAATATATTGCTGGCGGGGAACGGCGCAGAGGCACTGGAGCAGTACAAGCGGGAGCGGCAGGATGTGATTATCACCGATATCCGGATGCCGATCATGGATGGAATTACGCTGCTGGCGCGGCTGTCTGCGGAAGCAGGGCCGGGTGGAGCTCCGGCTGTGATTATTCTCAGCGGCCATGATGATTTCGAATATGCCAAAAGCGCAATCCGCTACCGCGTCAAGGATTATCTGCTCAAGCCGATCCGCCGCGAGGAGCTGTTCGAGATTCTGGAGCGGATAGCCAAGGAAGGGGCGGAGCGGGAATCCAGCAGCCATAAGCAGCAGCAGGAAGCAGAGGGCTACCGCCGCGAGCTGCGGGCAGCCCGTCTGCGCAGCCTCCTGATGCAGCAGGAGGGCGAGGTATCGGCGGCCCAGCAGGAGGAGCTTGCGGGGCTGGCACTGCCTTTTACAGTAGGGGTGCTGAACTATTATCACAGTGACGGTACACGTATGAAGCCTGGAGAGGTGCAGGGGCTGCTGGAGCAGCTGGACGGACCGCTGGAACATAAATTCAAGGAGATCCTGACGGACGGGGACGGGAAGCTGGTGCTGGTCGGAGAGGGGGAGAGCTTCCTGGAGCTGGCAAAGAAGGCCGAGTCCAAGGAGTTAACGCGGCTGCTGCTCGGAATCAGCAGGGAGAGCCGCAGCGCCGAGCAGTTCCGCGCCTGTTATCTGGAGGCTTGCCGGGCGCTGGAATACACCTTCCTGTCGCCGCAGGCCAGCTTCGTGGACTATGCGGATATTCAGGCCGGACGGCTGAGCTTCCCTTCCCCGGAGGAGGAGCTACGCAAGCTGCTTAATATGCTGGGGACCGGGCGGGAGAAGGAGATTAAGGCGCTGCTTAGCGCTGTTTTTCAGACGGAGCATCTGCTGAGGCTGGATCTGAGTTACCTGGAGAATGTAGGGCGGAGTATGAATGAACGCGTACTGGATGAGGTGTTCCGTGCGCACGGCGAAGCTTCGGTGGAGGTGCTGAAGCTCTACCGCCAAGTGGGCAACCTGCATAATTTCCGCCATTTCCACGACTATTACCGTGCGCTTGAGCATCTGCTCCTGAGCGTTAACGATTATATTCTAGGCATCAAATCCGCCCACACGGAGCATGCCGATATGGAGGAAGCGCTGGCTTATATCGAAGCGAATTATGCCCGCCCGCTGAACATGGCGATGGTCAGTAACTATGTATCTCTCAACTATTCATATTTCAGTGAAGCGTTCAAGGCTTACACCGGGGAGAGCTTCGTGCTGTATCTCAAAAAAGTCCGCATCCGCCATGCCAAAGAGCTGCTGGCCGATAACCGGGTCAAGCTGGCCTCCGTCTCCGAGTCCGTCGGCTTCGAGAACAGCAAGCAGTTCGCGCGGGTATTCAAGGAGCTGGAGGGCATCTCTCCCGGGGAATTCCGGGCGAAGCTGCTGATGGGGCGTTATCCCGGCCAGGCCGAGGATAAGGAGTCTTAGGGCGGGAGCAAGTGCAGGTGCAGGTGCAGGTGCAGGTGCAGGTGCAGGTGCAGGTGCAAGAGTAGGTGCGGGTGTAAGAGCAGGTGTAAGTGCAGTAGCGGCAGGTGCAAGTGCAGTAGCGGCAGGTGCAAGTGCAGTAGCGGCAGGTGCAAGTGCAGTAGCGGCAGGTGTAAGTGCAGTAGCGGCAGGTGCAAGTGCAGGGGGGCCACGGGCGTAAGATAAGGCCGGTTGGCAAGGCCGCCGGTTCTGGTCTATGATAGGAGAGATGAACGGCTGGGAGGTGACTTACAATGGAGGAAGTACAAGGAACATTGATTACAGTAGACAGGCTTGCCGCCGACTTCCGGCGGCTGGGTGTGCAGGAGGGGATGACGCTGCTACTGCACTCCTCCTTGAAGTCACTCGGGCAGTGGGTAGCAGGCGGACCCGTTGCCGTGATCCTCGCGCTGGAGCAGGTGCTGGGCGAGGAGGGAACGCTGGTGATGCCGACGCAATCCTCGGATCTGACCGATCCGTCAGGCTGGAGCAGACCGCCAGTGCCGGAGGCCTGGTGGCCGGAGATCCGGGAGCATATGCCGGCGTACGACCCTGACCTCACTCCTATCAGAGGCATGGGGATTATCCCGGACTGCTTCCGCAAGCAGCGGGGGGTGCGGCGCAGCAGCCATCCGATTGATTCTTTTGCCGCCTGGGGGAAGCACCGGGATGTCATTATTGACGGCCATGGCCTGGAATATGCCTTCGGAGAGCGGTCGCCGCTGGCCCGGATCTATGAGCTGGGAGGAAGCGTGCTGCTGCTGGGCGTGGACCATGGGAACAATACCTCGCTGCATCTGGCGGAGCACCGGGCGGATTATGCCGGGAAGCAGGAGGTTATCGCAGGTGCTCCGATGCTGGTGGATGGCGTCCGGCAATGGGTGGAGTTCAGTGATTACAACTGGAATTCAGATGATTTCGCTGAGCTTGGTGCGGACTTTGACAAGGAGACCGGGCGGATTGCCAAGAGCTTCATTGCAGCTTCTGCGGCACAGCTGGTCCCCCAGCGGGAGATTGTCGATTATGGGGTGAAGTGGCTGGAGCACCGCCGCAGGTAATTATCGATACATACTTGGGTAAAGGGGAATCAGAATTCATGACTACTACGGTGTATATTACAAGACACGGGCAGACGGAATGGAATGTGCAGAAGCGGATGCAGGGCCATCAGGATTCGCCGCTTACGCCGCTGGGCGTCCAGCAGGCGGAGTGGCTGAGTAAGAGCCTGCAGGATATCCATCTGGACGCGGTCTATGCCAGCTCCAGCCCCCGGGCGCTGCGGACGGCACAGATTATCCGGGGCGGGCGGGAGATCCCGCTTACCGCCTATGATGAATTCAAAGAGATTAACCTCGGCATCTGGGAAGGCAAGGAGGCCGGTGAGCTGGAGGAGCAGTACCCGGAGCAGCACCAGTTATTTTTGGGGGACCCGGCGCTGTTCAGCATCCAGGGCGGCGAGACCTTCGCAGCAGTGCAGGAGCGTGCGCTCAGCAAGCTGCGTGAGCTCATAGATCTGCATGAAGGCGGCACGATCCTTATTGCCACCCATACGGTAGTAGTGAAGGTGTTGATGGCTTATTTTGAAGACCGGGCTATGGACAAGCTATGGGATCTGCCCTACATTCACCCTACCTGCCTTTGCAGAATTGATATTACTGACGGCGTGCCGGAGATTGTGCTGCACGGGGACACCAGTCATTATGTGACCAGTGAGGGCGGGCTGGAGTCCTGAGCAGCAGTTACTGGATAGCAGCACAGCAGGTAGAGTTACGATAAACAGGCGATGCGCATGTGGCATCGCCTGTTTGGCGTGGTGCGGTGTAAGGCGTGGATGACGTCGTGCGGCGTGTATAGTGAGAGGTAATGCTGCATGAAATACAACACTGGAGCTCAATAGGGGCTGCCTGCGTGGAGATCCTGCACGAAATGCAACACTGGAGCACGATAGGGGCTGCTTGCGCGGACATCCTGCACGACATGCAACAATCCAGCTCCCACTCGCCCCGAATCGCCGGAAATCCTGCAATAGTTGCAACAATGCGTCATAGCCAGTAACAAATTAGAAAAAATCCTGCATAATGTGCAACACTGGAGCACGATAGGGGCTGCTTGCGCGGACATCCTGCACGAAATGCAACAATCCAGCTCCCACTCGCCCCGAATCGCCGGAAATCCTGCAATAGTTGCAACAATGCGCCATAGCCAGTAACAAATTAGAAAAAATCCTGCACATTGTGCAACACTGGAGCACGATAGGGGCTGCTTGCGCAGAAATCCTGCACGAAATGCAACAATCCAGCTCCCACTCGCCCCGAATCGCCCGAATTCCTGCAAATGTTGCAACAATATGCCACAGCCCGTAACAAATTAGAAAAAATCCTGCACATTGTGCAACACTGGAGCACGATAGGGGCTGCTTGCGCAGAAATCCTGCACGAAATGCAACAATCCAGCTCCCACTCGCCCCGAATCGCCTAAATTCCTGCAAAAGTTGCAACAATGCGCCACAGCCAGTAACAAATTAAGAAAAATCCTGCACATTGTGCAACACTGGAGCACGATAGGGGCTGCCTGCGCGGAGATCCTGCACGAAATGCAACACTGCGGCTCTCACTCGCCCCGAATCGCCTGAAATCCTGCAATAGTTGCAACAATGCGCCATAGCCAGTAACAAATTAGAAAAAATCCTGCATAATGTGCAACACTGGAGCACGATAGGGGCTGCTTGCGCGGACATCCTGCACGAAATGCAACAATCCAGCTCGATAGGAACGACCTGCGCGGACATCCTGCATGAAATGCAACGCTGCCAGCTCCTTGAGGTCCATCTACATAGAGATCTTGCCCGTCAGTGCAGCCTCTCTGCGCTGACGGTCCCGCTGCTCCAGCACAGACAGGTCGCCGTCCAGCGCCTTCAGGCCGGGCAGGCGCAGGGCCACTCCGGCGTAGAGCGCCGGAAGCAGGCCTGCGGCAAGCAAAAGAACAGGAACCCCATACAGCTCGGCGACCGCACCGGCTGCCAGGGCACCAATCGGCGACAGGCTTCCGCCAATCAGGAAGCGGACCGAGTTGACCCGGCCCTGAAGCTGGCCGGGCACGAGCCGCCCGTGCAGGGAGGAACTCAGGGAGCTGAAGAAGGGCCCCATCAGTCCGGCAGCGAATACGGCGAACAAGGCGAAGGCATAGCTGGGGATGAAGCCCCACAGCATGGTGACGATGCCTGACAAGCCCAGGCTGCCCAGCATGACAGCGCGCCGCTGCTTAATCTCGCCCAAGATAGAGATGACCCCGAGTCCGGTGAGATACCCAAGCGCAGAGGCTGTAGACAGCGTGCCTACAGCCGCCGCATCGCGGTGCAGCACCTCGCGGACATAAGGGACCATCATCGTCCATATGGCTGTGGAGCTAAGATTGCTGACGGCAGCCATCATCATGATCGTCAGCATGGCGGGGAACCGCCGGTAGAATGAGAAGCCTTCGGCCACCTCCCGCAGATAGCCGGATCTGGAGGCGGCAGCGGCAGGCGGACCGGCGGGCTTGCCCATCCGGGGCAGCCACAGTAGCATGGCAATCGCAGCTATGTAACAGACGGCGTTGACCCCGAGTGCAGGCAAGGCGCCGCTGGCTGCGGTCAGGATGCCGGCAAGGGCCGGTCCGAGCAGCGCGGCGGCACCCTTGCAGCCGTCAATGATGGCGAAGGCGCGCATCAGCTTGCCGGTCCCGGCAACGCCGGGGATGACGGCCATGGCCGTCGGCAGGAACAGCGCGGAGCAGGCGCCGCTCAGGCTGGCAGCAGCGAACAGCTGCCAGAGCTGGAGATGCCCGGCGAGGCCCATGCCGAGCGGAAGCAGGAGCGCCAGCAGCCGAAGCACGGCGAGGCAGGCCATGAACCGCACGCGGGGCAGCCGGTCGGATAGCGGCGAGCCGAGCAGGCGCAGCACCTGCTCGGGAATCATGGAGCTGAGCGCAAGCGCCCCCATTGCCACCTTGGAGCCAGTCAGGTCATAGACCAGCCACTCCATGGCCAGCAGCCCAAAGGCATCGCCGAAGGCGCTGAGTGAAACCGTGGATAACAATCCGTAATAGCTCCGTTTCTGCAACCCGCTCACCCCTTCAGATAGTCCTCAATATGTCCGGGCAGATCGTCCAGCGCCTCCAGCCGCAGGCTGTAGGAGATACTTTTGCCGCTGGTGTGAACGATGACCAGACCTGCTGCGCGCAGAGCGATCAGGTGGTAGTGGATCGTGCTTTTGGACAGCTGGACTGCCTTCACAATCTCCGTGAAATTCATCTGACGTCCGGTAAGCTGCCGGAGAATGAACAGTCGGGTCTCATCCGACAATGCCCGGGTAAGCCGCAGGAGCGCGGCAGCAGGACGTCCTTCTCCGGGAGGGAGTGCATCGCAGGAGTAGCTGGTGAACACAAACTCATCATATTGAGAGGAGATGACCAGCGGACGGGCATGATACTGCGGAGTGATAATAACCTGCTTCAGCGTCTCCGACGGATAGAGCCGCATCCCTTCGGTGGCTGCCTCGTAGATGGC
Organism: Paenibacillus sp. FSL M7-0420; assembly: GCF_038002345.1. Classification (NCBI taxonomy): domain Bacteria; kingdom Bacillati; phylum Bacillota; class Bacilli; order Caryophanales; family Paenibacillaceae; genus Paenibacillus; species Paenibacillus sp. FSL M7-0420. The sequence continues at coordinate 165,579 of NZ_JBBOCJ010000001.1, forward strand.
CATATCATTCGTGCCGTCCAGCATCGCTGCCCGTGCTTCGGCCTCCTGCCGCAGCCCTTCTATAATAGCCGGATCAATGCTGCTGAAATAGCTGTCATTCCATACCCGGATCACTTCAGCCGCAGCATCCCGCAGCCCGGCAAGATTCGCAGGCACACTCTGCCCGAACTGCCCTGCAATGTCGTAGAGCTCCCCCGGAGACAGCGCTTCGAACCAATGCAGGAACTCCTCCGCCGTACGCTCTCCGGGACAGCTCCAGATGTAGGGGGAGAGACTGAAATTATCGGTGAGCTTGAGCACCTCCTTCATACGCTGGAGCATGACAGGGGCGAACTGCGTCTGAACCTGGCGGACCCAGGAGGTCCCGGCATCCATAGCCGTATGATTTTGCTTGCCGATAAAAGCGTTGAGGCTGGTAATGCATTCATAGACAGGCGCGAAGTCCACAGTTACTTTATAATCCATAAGAAATTCCTGCTTTCTGGTGTAGTTGAGATAATTGTTCTACAAACATAGAACTTATATTTGTTTTATTATAAACGAACTTTTTGGGTTTGGGAAATGATTCTTTTTGGTGGGTCTGTCACAAAACACAGCCTTTTGCAGTTATACAGGCAGAGAGGAGAGAGAAGCTGTGGATAAAGCGGAAATCAGCGGTTCGGATAACCGGACAGAGCAGGGGGCGGAGCCGAAGCTGGCAGTGGAGCAGACGGTAAAGCAAGTCCAGCAGGGGGATGTACAGGCATACACCCTGATCATTAGACATTTTCAGCGGCCGATCTACTTGTACTGCTACTACTTACTGGGAAACCGGGAAGAGGCTGAGGATGCGGCGCAGGATATTTTTATCAGGGCACTAACGCGGCTGCAGCAGTATTCGGAGGAAGTTTCTTTCTCGGCTTGGCTGTACACCATTGCGCGCAACCATTGTCTCGACCGGATTAAGCGCAGGAATAAGAGCTTCAAGCTGCTCAGTCTCTACAGGCAACATCAACACCAGGAGGAAGAGCAGGCCGGAGATACAAGATATACAGAGATTGTCCACGGTCTGCTTGAGAAGTTAAATATGGAGGAGCGGCAGATTCTGCTGCTGCGGGCGCTTGAGGAGCATAGCTTCGAGGAGATCGGGATCATCATGGACATGAAGGCCGGGACGGTCCGCAAAAAATATGAACGGCTGCGCAAAAAGCTAGGACGCCGTCAGAATAGTGGAGGGAGAATCACCCATGAACCAAGTTAAACGGGAGGAAGCCGAACTGGAACGGATTGGACGCATGATCCGGGAGACCCCGGTTCAGATTGATCTGGAGGAACGCATCATGCGCCGGGCGCTTAGCGGGCGACTGTCAGGCGTGAAGGCAGAGCCTAGAAGGCTAAGAAGAACAGGCCGGATGCTGCGGAAAAGTGCGGGGATCGCAGCGGCTGTCCTCCTGGTTACCCTGCTGATTGCAAGCACTGAATGGATCTCTCCTACGCTGGCGGCATCCATTAAGCAAATACCGGGGATGAACTCGATCTTCCGGCTTGCCGGGGATCTGGGGCTGCGGAATGCAGATGAGCAGGGGCTCGCAGCAGTACCGGAGCGTAGCGATACCCACGGCGGGTTAACGCTCAAGGTGTCTGAGGTGATGTACGACGGAATTCGCGTGACCCTTGGGATAGAGCGCCATACGGATGTAGAGAAGCTGCAGCAGGGCGATATCAGCGACCTGATGACAGATATCAAGCTGTCGGTGGACGGTGAGGATATTAACACCTATGGTCCGCTTGGCGGCACCGGCGGCGGTTCCTTTGGTCCGTTCCTGCTGCGCGGGAAGGATGCCGATTCCAGGATCATTCAGTTCACGGATTTGCAGAATCAGGGCGGGCGTGCCTTCCCGGATACCTTCGATCTGACGATGGCTGTTGATATCCAGGGCATCGCGGAGCCTTTTGAAATCACGCTGCCTGTGGTCAAGAAGACCTATCGTAACAGTATTGCGGAGCCCATTGTCCGCAGCGTCTCCGGCATGACCTTCACGCTGGAGACGCTGGAGCTTACGCCGATTACTACAAGACTCACCACACGGATTGAACGGCCTGCGGGGCAGCCCGTCGATGCAGTGAAGGACTTCTTGGGCTATGATCTTATAGATGATGAGGGCAACGTATTGCAGGAGATTAACGGGGGTACCGGCTGGAGTGCCTCGGGAGGAACTGCTCTGCTGTCAGCAGCCCTATTCGAACCGCTGGTGCATCCGGGCGGACGGCTCACGGTCAAGCCCTTCCGTACACTGTCCATCAACAAGGACGGAGTGCGGGAGAAGGAGTATATCCCCGAATTCGAAGTGACTGTGCCGGTATCAGTGCCAGTGCCAGTACCAGTACCAGTACCATTGCCGATAACGGAGAAGTAATCTTATGCTTCACAAAATAACCCCACAAAGTGGAGTTCCAGCTTCGAAGATGACTCAGGTACTTTGCGGGGACCCCAAAACATAAAAATTCTTATCTATCAAAAAAGGCGGTTCCCGCAGCGCATCATGCGCCTTGGGAACCGCCTTTACTGATTTAAACCTCGTATAACGCTGTAGCGTGCGTGCGTTAGTTAATGAATTGCAGCGACTTCAAGGTCTTCTCCAGCATCGTAGCCGCTTCCGCACGGGTAGCCAGCTTCGCCGGAGCGAACGCACCATCAGGGGTACCCTGGATGATGCCTGCGGCGGCGATCTCTGCTACCGCTGCTCTGGACCAGGCCGGGATGCTTGAGGCATCGCGGAATTTAGCCAGTACAGCCGGATCGGCCGTCAGGGTCTTGCCGGTGTATTTCATGGCTTTGGACAGGACGGCTGCCATCTCCTGCCGGGTAATTGGACTGCCCGGCTTGAAGCTGCCATCCGTATATCCGGTAATCAGACCTGCGGCTGAGGCTGTCTGTACGGCATCCGTGTACCATGCTCCAGCACGGACGTCACTGAAGGACGTTCCTGTTGCTGCCGGGGCAAGGCCCAGGGAACGGGTAATCAGTGCCGCGAACTCTGCCCGTGTTATGGACTGGGCAGGCGAGAAAGCGGCGGCGCTGGTGCCGGTAATCACCAGCTTCGAGGCCAGCAGTTCAATGGCGGATTGTGCCCAGTGCCCGGTAGTGTCACCGAAGGTCTTGGACGACTTCACCACAGTATAATAGCTGTTGCTGTTGCGCTTAATCGTTACTTCCGTATGCCCCTCTGCCGGATTACCAAAGACCGAAGGCACGAAGGATAGCTTGCCTGTGGCCGGGTCAAAGGCGACACCGGTCGCACCCTTGGCATCAAGTGCCCCTGTGGCCGTGAGGGTCCGCTTCACATAAGTGCTGCCGAAGCTGTTCAGAGGTACGCTCTTGCCGCCGGCCTGGGCAGTGATGCTGAATTCAATCACGGGCGCCGCCACAGTAACACTGCCGGCATGCACTGCGATAGCCTTGTTCAGGCTGTCAAGTATAGCGTTACCCGCCTGAAGCAGAGAGACGGTAACCGTGAATTCACTAGTGCCAAGCTGGGCAGCCAGAGCCGTTCCGTTAATAAGACCCAGCGGCAGGGAATAGGAAGCGCCGCCGGTAGAGGTGAAGGTCAACACTGTGTTCGGATGTGCCGCCGCCTGCTGCACTAGCACGCTGCCTGGAAGCACAGCCTGGGCGCCGCCTGCTGAAGCCGTGAGCGGGAGCTTCAGCTCATTAGTACCGGCAGGCAAGGCTGCAAACTGAGCGGTAAGCTCCGCTGCTGTAAACGTGGTAATCTGCGGCGCTGCTGCACTTGAAGCCGGAGTCGGACTTGGTGCAGGCGTTGCTGTAGGCGTCACTCCTCCGGAGCCTCCCGGATTAGATCCGCCCGGATTGGTGGTTGGTGCTGGTGTTGTAGTCGGACTTGGGTTTGGAGCGGCACCCTTCAGATCGGTGATCCGTCCTTCAACGCTGGAGGTCACCTGAAGGTGTTTCTTCAGATAGGCCAGCAGAACTTCGAAGTCGGGAAGACCCAGCTCGTAATAACGTCCGTCTGCCTTGGCTGAGGCCAGTGCACGGTAGAAATCCCCGCCGCCTGCCATGAAGGAATTCGTAGACAGAATATAATAGCCTGCCGGATCAATCGGCAGGTAAGACCCGTCTGCCTGTTTGATTTCAACGGAGATTATGCGTTCTCCCGCTTGCGTGACCTTGCCGGTTAATGAATCTATAATCTCCGGCTTCTTGGTAGAGTCATATGTGTATTTCATCCCCGAGACATGGGCGAAACGTCCCTGGTCGGATTCCAGGCCGCTGACTGCGTTCTCCAGGGAGGAGATAATTTCTGCGCCGGTGACCTTCAGGGCTGCCAGACTGTTATTGAATGGGAGTGTGGTCAACACCTCACCCATCGTAATATCGCCCTTGTCAATTGCTGCACGAATGCCACCGCCGTTCTGGATGGCGACGACCCCTTTGATCGTACTCTGGTCCTCCTTGGAGACGAAGTTAGGCATTAGCTCGGTTACTTTCTCCGCAATACTGTCAGCAATCATGTTGCCGATTGGCGTCTCTTCCTTACGCACTACGCGGACGGATTTCCCGTCAATGTCGCGGTTGGTGTAGAGGTCAACGTTCGAGTAACCTACCACCTGGCTTCGAACCGTTTCTAGTTCGGCATCGTATGGGGCAAGAATTTTTTTGGCAGCAGCATCTTCACCGAACAGGTTAACATCCAGCAATTTACCTTGGTATGCCTTAACCTCACCGTTCTTATCGAAGGTAACGTCAAGCTCACCGAGGAACTGGCTGTACTCGCCGGTCTGTACAATCAGGACCTTCTTGTCCGTCCCTGCAATCACCACAGGAGTTGGCGGGTTGTCGATCTTCGTGTGGGAATGTCCGCCGACAATGATGTCGATCCCCGGAACGGCCTTGGCCAGCTCCTGATCCACGGTGTACCCCAGATGGGTGACGGCGATAATCTTGTTGATACCCTGGGCTTCAAGCGCCTGGACGGTCCGCTTCGCGCTTTCTATATGATCTTTGAAAATAATCTTGTCACCGGGAGATGCGAGGCCTACAGTATCCTCAGTCGTCAAGCCGAAGACTCCGATCTTCTCTCCATATACGTCCTTGATGACGGAAGGATAGATATGACCGTCTTTGGCGGTACTTTTGGACTCATCGGTCTCCAGAATACCAGTCATCTCATGATACAGATCGGCAAGCTCACTGTTCTTCGTAGTGAAATCAATATTGGAGCTGGCAAAAGGGAACTTGGCTGCCGTCACGAAATTCCGCAGAATCTCCGGATTCTCCTTATTCATATCAAACTCATGATTGCCGAAGGTCATCGCATCATAACCGATATGATTCATGAACTTGATGTCTGCCTGACCCTTGAACTGGTTGAAATACAGAGTTCCGGAGAAGACGTCACCCGCATCCAGCAGCACCGTATTGCCTGTCCGTTCGCTGCTGATGGCAGAGGTCCGCTTGGTGATATTCTCCAGATGGCTATGGGTATCGTTCGTATGCAGGACGCGCAGATTGAAATCTGCCCCGCCGAAGTCAATCTGTGCGAGCAGCGGATCATGGTCACTGATCCGGATGCCGTCTGCATCAGATACAGTACCTTGCGGATAATCTCCCGGATCTGCGTAATCGGCATTAATATGCACGATATCAAGCTTGCTGGCAGAAGCCAGCCGGTTATTGACGAGGATATGATCCAGCGTCTGGGAGTTGCCCTGGAAGTTGTAGGAATACCGTTCATTCAGCGGCAGGGTATTTACAAGATTCGTAAGTGCGCTGCCCTTGAGGATATTCAGCGTGTCTGAGAACTGGAAGTCATTCAGATCGCCGAGCACGACAAGATTTGCCGCCGGGTTCTTCTGAAGCACATCCTCAGCGAAGCTGCCTACCACCTTGGCGATCTTGGCCCGCTGAACTTCAGTCGAGAAGACCGGAGGTTGTACGGAACCGAACAGATAGTTGTCACTGCTCTTGGAGTTGAAGTGATTGGCAATCACGATGATTTCTTTGCCTCCGAAGATGAACTCGGCAGCCAGCGGCTTGCGCGACTCCTTGAAGGCTTCATTGCCGGGATCAATGCGGCCCGGATTCAGGCTGAGGCCGGAACCGGCGGTATAGCTTACAGCGTCAGTAGCATTACCAGGTGTGCCTTGCTTCAGCGAGACGCGGTTCATATTGTACAGGAAGCCGGAGCGGATATTGCCGTCCGGAACGCCGCCATCCTGGTTGTTCAGCGGTGCGATATCCGTGTAACGATAGTTAGATGCACCGCCGTCAACAGCTGCAATGGCAGCAATTAGCGCTGTGTAGCTCTCGCTGGCATCCGTTCCGACTTTGCCGGTTCCATCATTATCCTGCACTTCTGTCAGGCCGATAATATCGGGTGTTTTGAGATTGACCACGATATCTTTGGCGACATTGGCGATTTTGGCGGGATCATTATGCTGGGAGAAGTTCTCAATGTTAAAAGAAGCGATATTCAGCTTATCCGCATCTCCCGGGGAGAGCGAAGTCACTTCTCTCTTCAGCTTGCTTGGGGAGACATCCGGCAGGCCGTCTGTTTCCGTAGAAATCAGGAATTTGCCGTAATCATAGGTCAGAATACCGGTGACATTGCCCAGGAATTGTTGGCCTGTAGTGAGTACCGGAGCGGTCTTCACAGAGAGTATGAGGCGCTGCGGGTTAAAGTCGGCACCCGTCAGTACCAGCCCGCCGGCAGGGGAAGTCACTTCAGTCGTGTTGCCCGTACCGTTGACGGTCACCACTGGGATTTCAAAAGTACTGCTGGAAGCATAGTAGACTGCCGGGCCCACAGTGGTTGGCTTGGCAATCTCCAGCCGCATGCCTTCCAGACTCTCATAGAAGTCTATGGCATCGGTGGCCGGCTCGAACTTGGCCGGATTCAGACCATCATCATCGATCACGGCTGTTGGGATGAGGCGCCCGCCAGTGCCCAGCAGGGTTGGGGCCGGAAGCGGATTACCGCTGCTGATAACCGTTGTCTGGGTGGCAGTGATCTGTGTAGTGGATAACTGCCCAGAGCGGCCGAATTCCTTGACTACTCCGTCTACCGTTACAGCATCGCCTGGTTTAACGGCGCTGCTTTTTCCTTTTTGATAGATTTGGATGGCCTCTGAGGTCTTGATATCCGTATCCATATCAGCGGCTGCAGACTGAATGTAGAAGCTGTCCGCATCCTTGATGTAGGTAACAATTCCCTTGATATCGGTGACCACTTTGTCCGCGTAAGGGGAGGTATGTCCAGCGCCCTGAATCTGGTTAATCTTCAGACCTGCCAGTGCAGGGGCGACGCTGTATTCAAAAGTGGAGGTTGGACCTTTCTCAGAATCGGGTAATAAGGCATAGGCTGTAATCTTAAGCGAGGTAATACCGGAATGAACGATGATTGGGGCAGTATACAATTGGTCTGCCACTTCTGGGGTTGCACTCTTGTTAGCGTAGACACTGTAATACACACTTGCCGTTACCGGGGTGCTTAGCGTAATGGTTGAGCCTGTGCCAATCTTAGTACCCGAAGCGGGAGATGCAGTAACGGGGGGCGCTTGGGTCGCTACAGCAGTGTCGGCTGCTATAATCGGCTCTGCTGAGGCCGTCCCTGAGCCTCCTGATAATGCCGGGAACATCCCGGTTAATAGCAATGCTACCGCCAGGAATAGACTGAGCGGCTTCCTGCATTGTGAAGAAAGTTTCATGTGAGTATACCTCCCCATAAAATATCATTCGTACTCTATTATAATAGAGATAATATGAATCTAGCGCAATTTTTCGGCAATATTTGTTAAACTTGCATAAATCCATGGTTGGAAATGCATGAAATATATAAAACTTTACTATGTTTATACGAAATTCGTTATGTTTTCTGAAAATCATGTAAACTACATGTTATTTATATGCTAAAACAGCGTTCCTCTCCTGAGTGTGGGGGAACGCTGTTCCACTTTCCCCTCAACGCCTTCGGTGCGCTAAAAACCGATAATAATGTGCTAGCGGGAGGATGCGGGGCAAGTGGGCCGGATATATGTGAAAAACAATATACAATGGGCCTGTGCGGGGGTGAACGGACCGAATGTATGCGGAAAATAGTATACAATGGGGCTGTGCGGAGGCGAGCGGCCTGGATGTATGCGGAAAACAGTATACAACGGAGCTGTGCGAGGTCGAGCGGGCGAATGTAGGCGAAAAACAGTATACAATGGGGCTGTGCGGGGGCGAGCGGGTGAATGTATGCGAAAAACCACTTACAATTTGTTAGCGGGAGGGTGCGTAGGACGGGTGAAGCTCAGGTAAGGGCAAAAATCAGGGGCAGTATTGCCCCTGAATGTCCCCCGAATGCCCCCCGAATGCCCCCCGAATGCCCCCAGAAGTGGGCGGATGAGTAGCCGGTGGTGGTTAAGGTGAGGTTACTTGAGTTCAATCCGCTCCGCCCCGCCCATATACTGGCGCAGCGCCTGCGGGATGTAGATCGATCCGTCCTCCTGCTGGTGATTCTCCAGCAGCGGAATCAGAATGCGCGGCGTGGCGACCGCTGTGTTGTTCAAGGTATGGCAGTATTGCAGCCGCCCGTCTTCATCACGGTAGCGGATGCCCGAGCGGCGGGCCTGGAAGTCGAGCAGATTGGAAGCCGAGTGGGTCTCCCCGTAGGCTTCTCTGCCCGGCATCCAGGTCTCGATGTCATACTGCTTGTGGGTCTTCATCGCCATGTCTCCGCTACAGACGGCGACTACCCGGTAGGGCAGCTCCAGCAGCTGGAGAATATGCTCGGCATTGCCGAGAATCTCCTGGAGCATCTGCTCCGATTCTGCCGGATCGTTCTTGCACATGACCACCTGCTCGATCTTCGAGAACTGGTGGACCCGGTACAGCCCGCGCACATCGCGCCCGGCCGAGCCGACCTCGCGGCGGAAGCAGGCCGACATCCCGGCCAGCCGCAGCGGCTGATCCAGCTCCAGAATCTCATCGCTGTACAGCGAGACCAGCGATACCTCCGAGGTCCCGGCCAGCCAGCGCTTCTCGCCCGTCAGCTCGTAGGTCTGATCCATGCCGCCGGGGAAGAAGCCGGTCCGCTCCAGCGCCTCCGGCCGGACGATCACGGGCACATCCAGCGCGGTGAAGCCGCGCTGCATCAGCACATCGAGGGCCAGCCGCTGCACGGCAAGATGCAGCAGCAGCCCGGCCCCCTTCAGCACATAGCTGCGGGGCCCTCCGGCTTTGACGCCGCGCGGAAGGTCGATGATGTCGTGCAGCTCTCCGAGCTCGACATGGTCCCGCGCGCGGAACCCGAAGACCGGCAGCGCGCCATGCCGCCGCAGCTCCACATTCGCGCGCTCATCCGGCCCGATCGGCGTATCCGCCGACACGGGATTCGGCGCTTCCAGCAGCAGCTCGCCGCAGCGCTGCTCCGCTTCCGCAAGCTCCGCCTCCAGCAGAGTCAGCTGGCCGTTGATCACCCGCACCTGCTCCTTGGCCAGCTCGCCACCCGAAACGTCGCCCCCGCGCAGCAGGCGCTCGACCTCCTTCGTCAGCGCGTTGCGCTCCGCGCGCCGCTGCTCCGTCTCCCGGCGGGCCAGCCGCCGCCGGTCATCCCACTCCAGAAGTTCCTCCAGGGGGAACTTCAATCTTTTCCACTCGGCTGTCTTCCGTACAATGTCCTCATTCTCCCTGATCCAGTTCATATCCAGCATCTGCATCCGCTCCTTAAGTGTGGGTAAAAAAACGCAAAAAACGCCCTCATCCATGGGACGAGGAGCGTCAGCTCGCGGTGCCACCCAGGTTGACCTCATTCGCGTACAGCTGCTATGCAGCGCGCGGAATCAGGCCCTCTTTGGTCTTCGCGGTAACGGGCGAAACCCGGTAAACTTAGGGAACAGGAAGCTGCTCCGGTCGCAGACGCCTCGCGGTTGGATGCCGGTCGTTGGCCTGGTCGGGATATAGGTTTGCCGCTTATTATAACCAGAGCGGCAGCGGTTTGCAAGCATAAGAGGGGTTTGACAATATTCCTTGTACTCTGCTAGGATTATTACTAATTTAAAGTATTGATGCCCGGCGAAGCAGCCCGGTTTATCCTATCATGCGGACGGAAGAGGTGCGGAAATGGCCAAAATAGTCGTAATTAACGGAACACCCTCGCTGGTCTCACGGATCAATGCCGTGATTGAGTATGCAGAGAATGACCTGCGGGAGCGCGGATTTGAAGTGGAGCGGATCAATGTGGCGGAGCTGCCCGCGGAGGATCTGATCCATACCAAATTCGAGAGCGAAGCCATCGTCAAGGCGAACGGGCTCGTGGCGGAAGCCGATGCGGTCATCGTAGTTAGCCCGGTGTATAAGGCCTCCTATACCGGAGTGCTGAAGACCTTCCTGGATCTGGTGCCGCAAAAAGGGCTGGCCGGCAAAATCGTGCTGCCGCTCTTCATGGGCGGAAGCCTCGCGCATCTGCTGGCGATTGACTATGCGCTGAAGCCGGTACTGTCCGTGCTGGGTGCCCGCTACATTCTTGGCGGCGTCTACGCCGTAGACTCGCAGGCGGTGCGTAACGACCAGGGCGTAGTTGAGCTGGCCGAAGAGCTGAAGCTGCGTCTGGACAGCGTACTGGAGGAGCTGGCAGAGGAGACGGAGCATAAGGTGGCACGTAAGGCAGGGCAATAAGCCGTACCCGGTCCGAACCAATAAAAGGCACTAAACCACCCGGTAGCGGGAGTTTAGTGCCTTTGTTATTTTTGTACCCCTTGAAAGCTCAGCTCCGGCTCCCACAGAACAACCCTATCTCCCGCCAGACTCGCAGGAATATCAATGATCCGCTGGTTGCTGCTTCCCCGGTAAGAGAGGGTAAGGTCTTTGAGCGCTTCGACGAACCGTCCGTCGATCACGACCTGGCACAAGGCCAGCAGGTTCCATTCCGCTGAACCGGGGGAAGCCGTAAGCTCCTCGTACGTATAACCGGTATAGATCCAGATTGGGAAGTCCGGCAGCTCGGCGCGCAGCTCGTGAATGAAGTCTGCAGCCTCCTCAGCCGAGAAAAAAGGGTCCCCGCCCGCCAGCGTCAAGCCGTCCAGCAGCGGATTGCCTGCAATCTCTTCTATGATCTCCCGCCGCCGCTCCGGGGTGAAGACTTCCCCGAAGTTAAAGTTCCAGGTCTTCGGGTTGAAGCAGCCCGGGCAGCGGTGGCGGCAGCCGCTGATGAAGAGGACGGCCCGCAGGCCTTCCCCTTCATTGATCGACTCCGGGTAATATCCGCAGATGTTCATAGATGCTTAACACGGTCCCGGACTTCGGCTTGCTTGGCCGCATTGAAGCGGGTCTGATAGTCACCGGTCAGATACCCGGTAACCCGGCGCAGACGGCGGATATGGGTGGTATCCTCATGGGCATTGCAGGTCGGGCAATTCGTACCGATGACCCCTTCATAGCCGCAGCCGGAGCAGCGGTCAATCGGATGGTTAATGCTGAAGTAGCTGATGTCCTGCTCCAGCGCGTATTTGATGATTTTGACGAAGGCTGCAGGGTTGCTCCGGGCATTGCCGTTCAGTTCGACATAGGAGATCGCTCCGGCGTTGCAATATTCATGGAACGTGGCTTCCAGGCTGATCTTCTTGGCTGCGCTCAGTTCATGGTAGACCGGAATGTGGAACGAGTTCGTATAATATTCACGGTCGGTTACCCCAGGGATAGAGCCTAGCACCTTGCGGTCGATCTTGGTAAATTTGCCGGAAAGACCCTCGGCCGGCGTGGCGAACAAGGTGATGTTGAGGTTAAGCTCCTCGCTCTTGCGGTCGCAATATTCACGCATGTGGCGGACGATGGCTACAGCCTTGGCGTGAATCTCCATATCTTCGCCGTGGTGCTTGCCGTACATGGCCTTCATGCATTCCGCCATCCCGATGAAGCCCAGTGACAGGCTGCCGTGCTTCAGCAGTTCGCCTACACTGTCATCAGGGGCAAGCTGCTCGCCGCCTTCCCAGACGCCTTCACGCATCATGAAATCGGAGGCTTTGGCCTTCTGGGAAGCCTGGATACGGAAGCGGTGCAGCAGGCCGTCCAGCGCAATATCCATATAGTGATTGAGGTCGTCGAAGAACCCTTCTTCATCAGCAGCGAGGCGGCGGCCGGTTATCGTGCCGTGGGCCAGTCCAAGACGCACCAGGTTGAGCGTGTTGAAGGACAGGTTGCCTTTGCCGGAGCAATGGTTGCGTCCGAAGCGGTCGCCGAGCACACGGGTCCGGCAGCCCATCGTAGCGAACTCGGTATCCGGGTCAGCCGGATCGTAATACTGCATGTTCAGCGGAGCGTCCAGATTGGCGAAGTTCGGATACAATCTGCGCGCCGAGCACTCCGCTGCCTTCAGGAACAGCTCGTAGTTAGGATCACCCGGTTGCTGGTTAATGCCTTGCTTGCATTTGAAGATCTGAATCGGGAACACCGGCGTCTCCCCGCTGCCCAGTCCATTCATCGTGGCCGTCAGCAGCGAGCTGATCACCAGCTGGCCCTCCGGGGAGGTGCAGGTGCCGTAGTTGATGCTGGTAAAAGGAATCTGGCCGCCGGAGCGGCTGGACATCGTATTCAGGTTATGTACCATACTCTCTGCGGCCTGCAGGGTCTCGCTCTGCGTCTCCTTCAGGGCAAAACGGAAGGCCCGCGGATACTGCTCAGCCAGATCGCTGCGGCTCATCGTAATCTCCCCAAGCTCCGAACCCTCTGCGTTCTCCTCGAAATACTCCAGACCTTTGCGGAAGAGCTTGGAGAAGGATTTGGTCACATAAGGGGCCAGATCATAATCCAGCTTGTTGGCGGACACACCGCCGTACTGCGCATTCTGCTGCGACTGGAAAATAATCGCCACCAGCGACATCGCCGTCATAATCGAGTTGGGAGGCCGTACGCTGCCGTTGCCGGTGTTGAAGCCTTCACGGAGAAGCCGTTCGAACGGGATGAAGATGCAGTTGGTAGTTCCGATGGCGTATTGATCCAGGTCATGTACATAGACGACATTATCCAGGGTAGCCTGTACCAGCTGCGGCGGCATGGTGAAGTTGCGGGCATACCATTTGGAGTATTCACTGCCGAACTTGCTCATTTTGCCGGAGAAGCTCTCCCCGTTCAGGTTCGCATTCTCGCGCAGCAGATCCAGATCCCGGCTGTCGATAATATCCCGTCCCAGATGAATGACCTCTTCCAAAAGATCCTCCTGTGCAGCTTGTCCTTCGTTATAACGTTTCTCCAGCAGCGTCATTATATAACTCTCTCCTCTCGGGTATTGTAAGCGTTAAAAAAGCACCCCCGGCCGGGAAGGCCGGAAATGCCCGAATGCATGATGCAAAGATCCGGGAAACGGAAATTTGCCTGTGGTCTGGGTGGAACATACGAGCAGACACAAGGGCGATAGCTTACGCCCGTTCTTGTATATTCCGCAGAGCCGATACCTGAAAATAATCCCCGATCGTCCTCAGGTATCGGCAGCCTCTGACCCGAATGACGGAAGGCTAACTCTGCTATTGCAGGCCGCATACGGACACCTCCCCTGTTCCTCGCAGGAGTCTAAGCGGTGCCACCGAAACAGGCAGGTCTCCTGGCTTCCGGCAACTCCTCCGGCGCCTTCCCGGGGGGCTTATTCCGCCCCTTAGTGGCAATTAGCCGGAGAATGCGGCCCTGGGCATCGCACCCTGGGAGCATCCGGTTACAGTGGCGGGACCGCAGCGGTTTTGCACCGCGCTTCCCTATTAAGTCGCACCTCTATTACAAGAGGTGAAACACCCGTTTCTACTATATTTTGTTGTTATCTATTAAAGCTACCGCAATATATTGTGTTTGTAAATGTTTTTTTGCAATCCCGCACGGGGAGCGGGTTCGGCGCTTTTACTCACAGCTGATCCACAGTTAGTCCACAGGTAATCCACAACTTTCCTCTGAATCTGCCGTGAATGTTTCATAAAATCTCCGAAAATACGCCACAAAGAATCCATAAATAGAGTGCGTCTAATCCTGGTAATCATTTTGACGGATATTAATAGAATAGAGAGGGTGCAGGTGATTTGTAGCAAGCCTGGCGAAGCGTTACAATAAAGAGGAAAAGTTAGAGGCAGGCACATCAGATCATTAGGAGGCAGTTCACAATGGCAATTGGCGAAGTGACCGTTATTCCGGTTGGGACAGGCAGCACCAGTCTCAGCAGCTATGTGGCCGAGATGCAGCGCGTGTTGGAGACGGTGGAGGGCATTACCTATGAGCTTACTTCCATGGGTACGATTATTGAGGGTCCGGTAGCGCGGATTCTGGCTGCGGTAGAAGCGCTGCATGAGTCGCCGTTCACCGCCGGGGCGCAGAGAGTCTCAACCTCGCTCAAGATCGATGACCGGCGCGACAAGACCTCGACCAGCCGCAGCAAGCTGGAATCCGTGGAGCGCAAGCTACAGGGGAAGTAGCGGGAATATAGTATCCAATCAGAAATGACGATAAGGAGCGGATTCTTCATGACAACAGCAGCACAGCAGATCGGAATTCAAATGTATACACTGCGCGACCAGACGGAGCGCGATTTCCTCGGCACACTGGCCAAGGTGGCAGAGATGGGGTACCAGGCAGTGGAATTCGCCGGTTATTTCGGTGTATCTGCAGGGGAACTGCGCCGTAAGCTGGATGAACTTGGCCTGGCGGCCCCCTCGGCGCATGTAGGCCTGGACTTCAGCAGTCTGGATAAGATGGAACAGGCCTTAGCCAAAGAGATTGAATACGCGGTAGAGCTCGGACTGCAATATATAATCACCCCGTCGGCACCGCTTCCGCCGAATCCTTCCATAGAGGATGTAACGAGAATCATTCCATTCCTGGAGAAGGCTTCCGCGATGGTCCGGGCGGCGGGGATGCAGTACGGCTACCACAACCATGATTATGAATTCAAAGAGGTTGACGGCAAGGCGGTCATCGATATCTGGCTGGAGCAGATTCCTGCCGAGCATATGCTGGCTGAGTTTGATCTGGGATGGGTATACAGGGGTGGAGCCCGGCCCGTTGATTATGTGTCACGGTACGCCGGCCGTGTTCCGCTGGTTCACATTAAGGACTTCGGAGCAGACAATGAGGAGACCGATCTCGGAAAGGGAGAGGTCGATTTCCGGAGCGTCTTCGAGATCGCGGAGCAGAGCGGAATTCTCTATTATATTGTAGAACAAGAGGCTTATGAGGTATCCTCCCTAGCAAGCGCTAAGCTCGCGCTGGATTATTTCCGCGGGCTGGGACTGATGCACGGCTAATGCACGGCTGAGGATACAGCAACCAGCGGAAAAAGGGGTTGCGTTTTCCGCTGGAAGAGTTATAATATTTTTTGCTTGGCAGGACAGCAAAGCCTGTTCGCTGGTGTAGCTCAGGGGTAGAGCAACGCACTCGTAATGCGTAGGCCGGGGGTTCAATTCCCTTCACCAGCATTTGTAAGAACTCAATAGTGGCGCGGCTTCTCAAGGTTTTGGGAGGGCGCGTTTTTTTGTGGGAAAAGCTGAACTTCTAACATTCTTCTAACCTTTACTCAACTAAAGTGGTTATTTTACCCTCTTCCTTTACTTCATGGCGGGTTCCTAAGATAGAGTCACCGATGCCTCGAAGCACTGCTTCCTGCAGATTGGGCAGGACATGAGAGTAAGTATCCAAGGTAACATTGATAGAGGAATGCCCCAGTCTCTCCTGGACGATCTTGGGATGAACCCCGGCCTTCAAGAGCAGAGTTGCGTGAGTATGCCTGAGATCATGGAAACGAATGTTTGGGAATGATGGGTGTTCCTTGGTAATCTGCTCAAGTATTCGATAATAATGACGCATTAAGAGGCGTGGACCAACCGGGGTACCAATGCTGGTCTGGACAACCAACCCGGTATACCGTTAGATCTCAAGCTGAGAACAAGATGAAAATGGACAGACGGGCAGAATTTTCGGAAGATTGAAATTTAAGCGGCGTTTGTGACTTGTCGTCTCGATATAGCTAGCGCAGAAGCAAGCAAAACAATAGCATTCAAATATTGATGAGTTGTGACTTTCTGAATGCCCCAAACATGTAATTGGTCTGCGGTTAGATAGGTCTTCATTCGAGAATTGCATCGTTCTACAATTGTTCGCTTGTTGTAGAGTTCTTTCCAATTTCGGCTTTCTCGGTGTGGTAACGCATAGCGGCGAAAATCGTCTCTGCTGCTGCTGACCTTAACGACCATTCCGTAATTGGACGACTAACAGGCCGTCATACCTAAAGGACAATCCACTTGTCCGGTAGCATGTGGACGACGAAACTTCAAACGTCCTTTTCCTGTCCCCCAATACGTCATCAGAACCCCCATTGAACACAAGGTGTCCCTTTGCTTGCATAGTTGGGAGTTCCTTTTCGTTCTGCGGATTCATGGGAATAATCGCTTGGGCCTTGATGCTACGAGCCGTTTCGTAGTTTTTCATTTGGTCATTTGTAGGATCATTTTCACGGCGAGGTAACGTGGGATAACGCCCGATAAGAATCATTCTTTGGGCATTTAAAGACGAGGCCTGTCTTATAAATTATAAAAAATGGAAAAATTGAGGAAGGAAATCAAGAGCTACATGCTTTACTACAATTTCAGATATCAATGGAATTTAAAGAAGATGACTCCTGTATAATACAGAAATCACCTTCACATACCTCATATCACAGACGTGTTATAGATGCATACGCATTCTCTTCCGCAGTAACAGCTGTGTTAAACATGGCAATTACTCCTCCAGCAGTAACGGCTGATAATATTCCAAGGCTAACTAATCCAGGAGGGCCTAACCATGGGGCAGTCAATGAACTTCCTGTTAATCCAACCAAAGCCGTTGCGTAAGACGCTCTATAGTTCGAATAAGCATTTCCAAAATTATCTACATCTTGTCTAGCTCTATTAAAAAAGCCGTTTGTACTTGTAACTCCATATTTCGCAATATGATTCCCCTCAGGTTCACCGTGACCATTCCCCTCACCAACCCAGTTATAGTTCATAGATTCGTAAGCTCTAAAAGTATAACTTGTCCATGCATCGTTAGAATAGTAGTGACAAACTGCTGCAAAACCACCTGTATCCCCAGCGCGAGCGGATAAACCTTTTTGGACAGCGTCTATATCTTTCTTTTCTCCGTTAATAAACAATTCGTTATTATTTGCAAATAGAACTACAGTTTGGTCGGTAGAATCGTTATACATTGTACCATACTCTTCTTGATAAGCAGGTAAGATAGTATAGTCATAATTGATGTCGACAGTGACTTCAGTCCCATTCGTTTTTGTAACACCTGTAGAATCTGTAGTCACTGTTACACTTCCAATTATTTCCTTTGAATCACCGACCACAACATTATTCGTAAAACTACTGGTTTCTTTCACTACTTCTGGAGTTACTATTTCTTCTGCAAGTGCAACAGAACCCATGCTAGAAATTATGATAACTAAAGCGACAAATGATGAAATTAACCTTTTCATTAATGTAACCCCTCTTCTTAATATTATTGAACTTTTAGAAAGAACGATTTTTAGATATGCACCAAACAATTCACCACCAATCCGAGAATGAGTGAGTAGTAACTGCCCTAAACTTGAAATTTTCCGATTAAACAATATAATTGGAATTATATCCATTATGAACCAATGGAATCTATGTTTAAATAGGTATGAATGATCAAATAATAGAAAAAAATGTCGAATATTAGGGGCGCTGCTGTGTGTGTAGAACATTTAAGGAAAAAGGGAGATTCAGGTTATGCTTGCAGAAAAACTAATCCGGATTACTGGAATAGTTTTAGAGAGAGTTTTTCGCTCGTGTTATGAATACTTATAAGCTGCAGCAAATGAATAATAGACTAGGAGTTGGCCATTATAAGGAAATCAGTCATGTTCGAATATCATTTGAGTAGTTTCGTTGATTTATTTTTACAATGTTAAACACAGAACACGGAGATAGAATCCAACTCTTAGAAGGTAAGGCAGAGGAAACTGAGAGGTCCTGCCCTTAAATTGTCTAATCAACACAACGAGATTAAAGAGCCTGACAGACCAGAGGATCTAATGAATGAGGAACAAGTGGATCTGCTAAAACTTAACACTGATCAACTGAAAGAGATTGCCAACATTGGTCAATTAAATGGTAAGTACGAAGATATCCTCACAGAAAATCGAGAACGCATAGAACGTTTCTCAAGATGTAATTATGCTGAACTATAGATTTTGTGCTTGTGCTGAAACATTGGGCTAGGTTTTGTACACATTTCCAAACCAGCCTCAATCTTAGTGATGACAAGTAGTAGTGGGGAACATTATAGTGCTCGGGATGAACCCCTACGGGCAGGAAGGTTCGATCCGGCTACCTTAATTCTTAAAGCTAATGAAAAGGGATCAATCAGAAAGAACTGGTTGATCTTATAATCACAAAGAGGATATTATGAACTGATCTGCTGAATTACACTTAAAAATAATGTTACAAAATATGGATATTTTATGAATCCCTTATTAATTCTTTATAATGCTATGGAGGGAATGGTTATTAAATTTATGTATTGGTTGATTTTATGGGCGTATAGGCGTTAGCGGGCGAATACAATAGAACTATAGAAACACAGTAGTGTGTTAAACTGTACATTCAAGGGAACAATTAGTTTATCCCGCATCAGCCATAGATGTTTGATTGCTTATTATTGAAGTGGACAATATCTCAGGAGGGATTGGAGAAAGTATGAAGAAAAAAGACTGGATTTTAGTAATTTTAGTAGTTTCTCTATTCGGGAATGCTGCATTATTTATGAATCAGAAACGTGTCAGCAGAAATGAAGATTTGCAATATGAATTATTGAATGCTTACATTCAACGAGATCTAGCTCAACTTGAAGAAACTATACAATATCAACAAGATAATAATTGGAAAAATGAAACTCTTGTTACACAGAAACTAGATGATGCCATCGATTCAATTATCTTGCACAGTGGAATGGAACGACATAAGGATAGAGAAGATATCCTTATGAAATTGTACGATTACATGAATGAGTTCAAGGTTGGTGACACTACTTTTGATGTTAGCCTAAACGATAAGCAACGAGCCGATTACATCCTTTTAGGTCAAAAGCTGCGTTCTAACGGGTGGAATTATGGTGTAGGATATGATACAAGCTGGGATTCTTTTGCATCAAAAGTTAACAAGTTCGTAGGAGAATCATAGAAGTTATTATATGAATCACTCTTTCTCTAATTGGGATGTTTTATGGTGGAATTACAATTACATATAGTTTAAGAGCCTGTTCAAAAAGCTATCAATTTCATAAAAGAAACAAAAATGTACCGCTGCATTAAATGGTAAAATGGAGGTATCCCTACAACCATCAAACCAACTATGCGAGGTGCATTTTCATGGAGTTGCAGTTAGAACTGCTACCCTACCTAAACCGATATCATCGCCAACATTGATACTCATCAAAGTCACTTGAAATGTTTCCCTGTCCATAAAGTAGTACGGTAAGTTTGGTTTTGCTTTGCTACCTGGTCAATATTCACTACAAGTGGACATTGTCTATAATCTCTTAAGTTTATTTTTCCATAGGGGTAACAATTATAATAATGTTGAGGCTGATATGTTTGATAGTTGTTATTCCAATTGTTATGCATAGGGTAATGCAATTGATACTGGTGGCATGAATTATGGTACATACTCATTCTCCTCTTACGATTTTGTGTGTACTTTAGTCAGATGCATTTGCCTATACAAAGGAGTGCAAAACCTGCAAAAATGGGCTGCAGGCATAAGGAATTTACAATTAGATTCTTCCTTCGTTTCAATGGAAGGTTAAAGACGTTTATAATAAACGTGTTAACACAAGGACGCTCATGTTCAAGGAGATTTAGGAAGAAGTGATATGCTGGCCCCAATACTTAGTATTATTCCAGCGGGAACGTGGTGTTAAGGTAGCGTTACGTTGCGGTTTTTCTTCTAACAAAACTTCTAACCAATCTTCTAACAATCCAAATATCAACAATACTTTAGAAGTAACTATACGCTTAAAACACGCGATTTATTGCCCAACAGACCCCAGGAAAACCTTATAAATCTATGCTGGGTCGCACTCGTAATGCGTAGGCCGGGGGTTCAATTCCCTTCACCAGCATCTTTACAAAGTCGATAGTGGCGCGGGTTTCCGGTTTTTTGGAACTGCGCCTTTTTTCTATGCAAGCATCAACATCTACCATTCTTCTAACCTTTAGTTAAGTAAAGTGGGGAGCATAGGGTTGGATGCTAGGAGGCAAGGATCTTATATGGGAAACCGGACATTCCTGAGTGTTACCAGTGCCGATACAGATTTGATTGATTATGAGAATACAGCTTTCGAGACGAATAATTTTCTCGCTCCAGTATGGTTTTGTCTGGTCAGCCAAGACCAGTTCCAGCGCTATAGCAGGCAGCTTATGCAAGCCTGGAGCAAGATTCAACCCCATATGGACCAACCGGATGTGGAGGATTTGCCTGAGTGGGAACATTTTGCAGGGGCCTTCCAATGGCAGATTCCATGGGCGGATGCTGCAGAGCAATTGCGCCTGAGCTTACCCGGCACGCTGGCCCATTTCCCGGCGCTTTCCACTCCTGTACATGAGTGGCTGGTAACCTTATCGACCCATGTACAGCGTTATTCTACTGCCGTTATTCATCTGGAGCTTTCGCAATATTTCTCATTCACGGGCGATCCCGCCCTGTATCTAAAAGACATTCAAGAATACGTTACTCTCTGGCAGTCGCCGCATCCCTCGCAGGAGAAGGTCTGGCAGGGAGCAGCCGATAACGTTTATATGCTGAACGGGGAGCATTTGCCATGGAGAGAACGTAGGGCAGCTCAACCGGAGCAAGCTCTTGATATTCAGCCAGCACAGTCCATTCCTCCAGCATCCGGGAAGCGCCAGTCCAAATGGCGGCAGGAGATCTACATCTGGTTGCTTGCGATTCTATCCGCAGCCCTCTTTTTTACCGTCTATGTTAAGACCTCCAGTGGTTGGTTGGCGGTGCTCTGCTTCTTCATCCCCTCTCTGTGTATCGTTTTGTGGAATATAATTATCGGTCGTAAACGAACCTCCCGTCATCAGCTCGAAGCGGCTAGGACCTTGAAGAGGAACAGTCGCCCTTCTGATGCTGTGCTCAGAATTGAGTATTTCGCTGGGCATTCCCCTATTGGGGTGGATGGCATGGAGACCGGTCCTTCGGAGGATAAAGCGTTACCGGATCTTATCCCCTGGCTGCAAATCCTGCAAGCGAAGGTGCTCTCATCTCATGAGGTTGAGCTCATCGTTTCTGCTAACCATTCACCAGTCGCTACCTTACAACTTCATTTGAAGCTGGATGAACAGCTGGATGCCAAGGATACCGTATCAGCGGTTAATGCGTTGGTGTTGGCTCATGACAAAGCATTGGTATGATTACATTCACTAACCGGCTTGGTGGCATCTCCCTGGTCGTTAGTACACCAGGATTGGGACTGGAAGGCCAGGAAGATAGCCACCCATCTGTGTTCATTCTCGAAATGAATAAGGACTCCGCCGTCTTGCCATGTGCCATTTTCTCTGGCGTACCCGCCCGCATTGCCTTGGTTCATATGAATATTATGGACGCCCTGCCCAGGGGAGAAGCCGAAGTATTTATCGGATTTATCCTCTTCGGGTCCCCAAGGCTCGCCGAATACGTACAGGGTTGCATCCTGTTCCTGTGCCTCCTTGAGATAAGAGGTGATTTTATCATACAGATTGTTGTGGGGATCATTGTCTTCCTTGTCATCCTGGTTCGTATTAGGCAGAGCCACCATCTTACTGGGAATCACCAGGTTTCCCCTGATATAATCTAGGGCAAGGCTCCGGTTATGCCAGGTGATCTTCGTGAAGCCGGATTCAAGCGTGAGCCAACGGGCCGTTTCTTCCGCTTTGAAATCTTCGCCCACATAATAAAGCACCTGATTTGCAGTGTCCTCCGGTAAATGTTCCGCTTTAGCGCTTGATCTGATATTGATAGCCACCCTGTACTTTTTATGAATATCACCTTCAACCTCAACCAGTACCTGGATATGATTATTTTTGACACCTAGCTTATATATGATATTCTCATTGGATAATTTGCATTTTAATACCCCGTACCCTTGATCTAATCCGTTACCCATAGTCCGTCAGTCCCCCTTCTTAGCTATTATTCTTTCCCGTAGAAGGCCATAGTAATTCTGAGTAAAAAGGTGTTCATCAGAGGAGGCAAGCTACTTTATGAAGATTCTGACCATCCGCCAGCCGTGGGCAACATTAATTGCGCTGGGAGAAAAACAAATCGAAACCCGGACCTGGCGGACCGCCCACCGGGGAGAGTTAGCCATTCATGCCGGGATGCAGGTGAATAAGGCGATCTGCCGGACGGAGCCGTATCAGTCGTTGCTGGCACGTTACGGCTACACTGCGGACAACCTGCCAACCGGCAAGATCATTGCAGTCAGCCGCATTGCGGATTGCTGTGAGGTGACGCCGGAGCTTGCGCAGCAAGGCTGGCCGGGCGGCAATGAATATGTATTCGGCAATTATGCCGAAGGAAGGTATGCCTGGAAGCTGGAGGAGGTTGTTCCGCTGGTACATCCCATCCCTGCTAAGGGACGTCTGGGTTTCTGGGAATATCCTGTGCTGGAAGAGGAATTGTGAATTTCTTGACGGCAATGTGAAGAAAAATTGCTCCAGATTGGCTGTCAGCTGGTATAATTGGGATATTCGGCGGGAAATCTTCCTATATATAAGGATAGTTGTGCTCTGAGGCGGTCTACCGCTGGAGAGGGGCAGAAATGCCGGGAAGGAGCGTATGCATAATAGATGGGAAGCCTTCTAATTGCATGGCTTTGTATGCTTTGTTTGTTTCTTGCGTTCAGGGATCAGGTAAGCCGGAGAATCCTGTACCCGGTAGCTGTGGTGGTGATATGCGGCACGCTCGGGTATTGGACGTTGTTAATGTAACCGCATCCGGGTGAACATTTCATGCAGAAGTCTGCCGCTTGCGGCAGGCTTCTTTGGTTAGCCCTGCTCCATCTTCTCCATACCCAGGTATCTGCGCATATGCAGAGTGGCCTGGGCTGCAATCACATCATCCAGCAGCAGCATCCGCTCGTGATAACCCCTGCAGACGAATTTGGCTTCAACACCCGCCTCCAGCCGCTGCTGCTCATAGACTTTCAGACCACGGGCGCGCATCCCGGCACGGACCTCCCGCAGATCAGCAGAAGCGGCATGGACGGCCGTCTGGATCACCTCCAGATAAGGCGCAGGCGTGCGCAGCTCTGAGGATATAGCAGAAGCATCGCGCTCGAAGGCGGATAAAATAAGCGGCAGCAAAATATAGGATTTGACCAGCAGGTTATCCTGGCTCTCTGCTCTTTGCATCCTTCTCAACCCCTCGAAGAGAACGTATATTCGCATTGTAACTCATCCTTCAAAAAATAATCAATGGGTTTTATAAATTAACTCAAATAATGTGATATATTTCACAAAAAAATAAGATGAATTATTTTATATTAAAATTGAAATATTAAAGATTAAGGATTGAAAAATAAATCAGCTCAAAGGAGAATGGCAATGAGTCATGAAGGAAGTCTCCGCCGTGGTTTGGTATTCGGGATCATTCTAAGTGTTCCGCTCTGGGTATCGATGATTGGCTGGGTTCAGCTGTTCGGGTCTGCCTAGGCGACATTTTATTCAAAATATATGAAGTCTATTAGCAGGTGTCGTCCCTATGGGCGGCACTTTTTTTCTGAGCTGAGCTGCCTGTAAATAGGTAAAATTGCATTGAACAGGAGCAGACAATGAGTTCGAGGGGCCTGAGGGCTATAAAATAGGACAAATGAATCAAATTTAAATAATATAAATTGATATTATTATAGGGAAGAGAGACAAACGGCTACAGCCAATCTTCTGATTTCTCGACTTTTTTCGTCAATAAATAAAAAGAGACTCGCCCCTGAACCCTTATGGTACAAGGGATCAATGAGGAACCATCGAAAAATATAATTTCAAAAAATATACTGGGAATGGATTGACAATAGGATGGGGGAGCGGATAAACTGAAATTAGTACAAAAGTAACAAATGTCATAGACTCAACGATGAATTTACATAAGTTACTCCCAATTTCATACCGAAATCATGTACAAACGCAAACCGGATCGAAAGAACGGGACGCAAAGTCAGGAATCTACTGTCTCTAAAGTTGAGACTAGGGTCGTCCGGCCGCCGTGAAGCTAACCCTTCTTGGCGGTCTTTTTGTTGTTATAGTCGCGTGACAGATTCATAGAATAGTAACTAGGAGGTGTGGACTATTGAAAAAAGGAGTACGTAAAACAGCCGCCATCCTTATGGCAGGCTTATTGACCGTATCCAGTGCTTTTACGTGGGGCACGGATGTCAGAGCAGCTTCAGGGGTTCCTTATACGCCAACACCGGTTTTGGGGGTCGCAGGGAATTTTAATGCTTTTATTCTTGGGGATTTCACACAAGGCGGTGATCAGATTGAAGGCCGTCTGGCAGCGGCGGGGAACATTACCCTCACCGGAGGTTACGGAGTAGCCAGGGCATACAGGAATGCTTCGCCTACGGATGTGCTGGTTGCGGGCAAGAATTTTGAACATTCGGGTAGCGGAGAAATTTACGGAAATGTGGTATACGGGGACAGCATTACAGTCAATGAGCCCCAGGTTAAAATTATAGGTACTAAGAGGAAAGAGAAGCCGATTGATTTTGCAGCCGAGCAGCAGGCTCTGATCTCCCGTTCCACAGAGTATGGGGCCTTGGCTGACACGAATGAGATCGGCAATAACAATTATGGACAGCTCAAGATAAGTGCACCGGATCGTTTCAATGTAGTTCATTTGGATGCCTCGACACTGGCGAAGACCAACTATATTGAATTCAACATTGCCCAGAACGCTACGCTGATTATTAATATAAGCGGGCCTACAGTCAATGTGCCGAGCTTTTCAATGAATAACGGCAGAGCCAGTCAAGTATTGTTCAACTTTTACGAAGCTTCTGAGGTGAATATCGCTAATACCTCCTTCTATGGCAGCATTCTCGCACCCAGAGCGGATGTTCATTATGCCCGAGCAGAGCTGTACGGAACCCTGATTGCAAAATCTTTTAGCGGCGGGGTAGAGATGCACCTGGGATTGTACGAGGGAGAGGGGCCGCCGCCGAGTCCGACGCCGACCGCAACGCCGACACCTAGTCCGACACCAACGGCAACGCCGACAGTGAAACCAACACCAACGGTAACGCCAACGCCGACTGTGAAACCAACACCAACGGTAACGCCTACACCAACAGTGAAACCTACACCAACGGTAACACCAACGCCAACGGTAACGCCTACACCTACAGTGAAGCCTACACCCACAGTAAAACCTAGCCCGACACCTGTGTGCACCCCAACTCCAAAGCCAACGCCGACTGTAAAGCCGACACCAACGCCAACTGTGAAGCCAACGCCGACGCCGACCGTGAAGCCGACGCCGACGCCGACCGTGAAGCCGACGCCAACACCGACCGTGAAGCCAACGCCGACACCGACCGTGAAGCCAACGCCAACGCCGACTGTGAAGCCAACACCAACGCCGACCGTGAAGCCGACACCAACGCCGACCGTGAAGCCAACGCCAACACCGACCGTGAAGCCAACGCCGACACCGACCGTGAAGCCAACACCAACGCCAACGGTGAAGCCAACACCGACGCCGACCGTGAAGCCGACACCAACGCCGACCGTGAAGCCAACACCAACGCCGACCGTGAAGCCGACACCAACGCCGACCGTGAAGCCAACACCGACGCCGACCGTGAAGCCGACACCAACGCCAACGGTAGAACCGACACCGACACCAACGGCAGTACCGACACCAACGCCAACGGCAGTACCGACACCAACGCCAACAGCAGTACCGACACCAACACCAACGGCAGTACCGACACCAACACCAACGGCAGTACCGACACCAACACCAACGGCAGTACCGACACCAACGCCAACGGCAGTACCGACACCAACGCCAACAGCAGTACCGACACCAACGCCAACAGCAGTACCGACACCAACGCCAACAGCAGTACCGACACCAACACCAACGGTAGTACCGACACCAACACCAACAGCAGTACCGACACCAACGCCAACAGCAGTACCGACACCAACACCAACGGCAGAACCGACACCAACACCAACGGCAGTACCGACACCAACGCCAACGGCAGTACCGACACCAACACCAACGGCAGAGCCGACACCAACGCCAACGGCAGAGCCGACACCGACGCCGACAGCGGTGCCTACGCCAACGCCAACGGTAGAACCGACACCAACGCCAACGGCAGAGCCAACACCGACGCCGACAGCGGTGCCTACGCCAACACCAACGGCAGAGCCGACACCAACGGTAGAGCCAACGCCAACACCAACGGCAGAGCCAACACCAACACCGACGGTAGAGCCGACACCAACGCCAACGGCAGAGCCAACACCAACACCGACGGTAGAGCCGACACCAACGCCAACGGTAGAACCGACACCGACACCAACGGTAGAGCCAACGCCAACACCAACGGCAGAGCCAACACCAACACCGACGGTAGAGCCGACACCAACGCCAACGGTAGAACCGACACCAACGCCAACAGCGGTGCCTACGCCAACACCAACGGCAGAACCGACACCAACACCAACGGCAGAGCCGACACCAACGCCAACGGTAGAACCGACACCAACGCCAACGGCAGAGCCAACACCGACGCCAACGGCAGTACCGACACCGACGCCAACGGCAGTACCGACACCGACACCAACAGCAGAGCCGACACCAACGCCAACGGCAGAGCCGACACCAACGCCAACGGCAGAGCCGACACCAACGCCAACGGCAGAGCCAACACCGACGCCGACGATAGAACCGACACCAACACCAACGGCAGAGCCAACACCGACGCCAACAGCAGTACCGACACCAACGCCAACACCAACACCAACACCAACACCAACACCAACACCAACACCGACACCGACACCAACACCAACACCGACACCAACGCCGACACCGACACCAACGCCGACACCAACGCCGACACCAACACCGACGCCGACACCAACGCCGACGCCGACACCAACGCCGACACCAACACCGACGCCGACACCAACACCGACGGTAGAGCCGACACCAACGCCGACACCAGATCCAACACCAGTAACAACGCCAGCGCTAACATCGCCGCCGTTCAGTTTCCCTCCAGTGCCTACGCCGACTCCGATTATCGGATTTATCGTGAGCAATGATGTGGCTGTGAATGATGATCCGCTGCCGCTTGGGCCTGTAGCAACTCCGATAGCTACAACAGTACCGGCATCAACGCCGACACCGGCTATTGCGGTTGCGCCAATAGCAGCAACACCGGAGCCAACGCCTTCAGCAGAACCGGCACCCGATGTAGTCCTTATTGATGATGAGGTTCCTCTAGGCGGTGTGCCTGTGGATGGAACCTTGCCGAAGACGGGCGAATCCAGTCCGGCGCCTTATTATTTTGCCGGTTTGGCACTCGCTGGTCTGGGCTTGATTCTTAGAAGAACCACCAGAAACAGCAAACGTAAATGAGTGACCGGAACTGAGATTTATATAAACAAACAATGATCCTGTGATTTGACAAGGGCTGCTTTCGGAGAAGACGTTCTCCTGGAAGCAGCTCTTTTTTCGTTGGAAATAAGTGCCCGGATACAGAATGTATGCGAAAAACAACATACAATGTGCCGGTGAGAGAGTCAGCGGACCAAATGTATGCGAAAAACAATATACAATGTGCCGATGAGAGAGGCAGCGGACCAAATGTATGTGGAAAATAGCATACATA
The DNA here is from genome assembly GCF_038002345.1 of Paenibacillus sp. FSL M7-0420. NCBI lineage: Bacteria > Bacillati > Bacillota > Bacilli > Caryophanales > Paenibacillaceae > Paenibacillus > Paenibacillus sp. FSL M7-0420. Next base: position 193,495 of record NZ_JBBOCJ010000001.1, read on the forward strand.
CATGCAATCTGCTGCGGGAAGGCGAGTGTGCTAAATAGAGTCCACCTGCTTCTTTCAAGAGTCTTGCAGAGTGCAATGGATTTGAAGTTTGTGAAGAGAAAGAAATTCATGCTGAATCTCTTACCGTAGCCCCAGCCGTATTTTTAGTTGGCCGTACTCCCATGCTATACTAGGCTCAAATTAATATGGTTGCTTACTGAAGGAGGAACGTTGATGTGGATGATATACCTGCTTGTGGTGCTGATCGTGGTGGCCGGAGGGGTGGGGTATGCCGGATTCTATTTTTATGGAGTAGCCATTAAGCGGGCCCCTAAGGAATTCCTGGCCAAGACCCCAGACCTTAAGATTGATCCGCCGCCGGTGGCCGGAGCCTCGTGGGGAGAAGGAGCGGAGTGGGTGTCCCGGCAGACCTTCCGTGAGGTAGAACTGGTGTCTGAGGATGGGCTCAAGCTGCAAGGCTATTATCTGGCGTCAGCACGTGCTGCGGGACGGACGGTCATTGTTGCCCACGGTTATTCCGGGAAGGCCAAGGATATGGGAGCGACCGCCAAGAACTATTATGAGAACCTGGGGTACAATGTGCTGCTGCCTGATGCCAGGGGACACGGGAAAAGTGAAGGAGATTATATCGGCTTTGGCTGGCCGGAGCGCCGGGATTATCTGAAATGGATCGGATTCGTCCTGCAGGAGAACGGCCCGGACGCGCAGATCGTGCTGCATGGCGTATCGATGGGCGGAGCCACGGTGCTGATGACGTCCGGCGAGGAGCTTCCTCCGCAGGTCAAGGCGATTGTCGCCGATTGCGGCTACACCTCGGTCAAGGCACAGCTGTCCTATCAGCTGAAGCGGATGTATCGTCTGCCCAGCTTCCCGTTTGTGCCGGTGGCCAGTCTGGTGACCCGGATGAAGGCCGGTTATTCCTTCGGGGAGGCGTCTGCGCTGAAGCAGGTACGCAAGGCCAAGGTGCCAATTCTGTTCATCCACGGGGATGCGGATAAGTTCGTGCCTTATGCGATGATGAATGAGCTGTATGAGGCCTGTAAGAGTCCGAAGGAGAAGCTGGTGGTGCATGGAGCGGGGCATGGTCTTGCCTATGATACGGATAAAAACACATACATCCGCACAGTAGGCGAATTCGTGGAACGCTATGTACACAGCCCGGCTGCCGCTGAATCTGTCCGGTAAAAGTCCATAGAACGTAGACGCGCCCGATATCCGCTGACAGCGGTTATCGGGCGCTAATTATGTTCCACACATGGAGCCTTTCCCTGAAGAACAGAGAAGCAGCGGGCCATGTCTTATCGGTATATTAATCCCCCGCCGTCTGTGAGCAAGACGGGTGTCGTTATTCCTTGTTATTTCCAGCAGCCGTGTGGCGAGAATAATCCTTCCAATACGACAAAAGCCCTACCTCTCTTTTGTCCTTGCGGCTCCGTGGCCGCGCCAGTGTGAATCGGAATGCTATGTTCGAATTTAATCTCATAAAAGGGATAAGTACTGCAAGAAAACGTAAGATATTGTGTCCAAACCGCCGATAATATAGAGAAGTGATTCATCGGCCTGACATCTTCTTGATGGGGATAAACATACTCGAAAACAAATATTATTTTATTATAGCACGGGAATTATAAATACGCAAGAGTATATTGGGCTGAGGCCCGGGCAGGAATGAGGGGACAGATGGAACTATACAGAATTTTTTTGAAGCAACAGATCCGGAACTATATCTTCGGTTCAGCTGTAGCGGTACTCGCGGTCGGGAGTCTGCTTATGCTATCTTCCCTGGAGATCAGCCGGGTTGAATATTACCGCCTCTTACTGGTGCTTGTTTGTTCTTTTGTAATAATGGCGTCTATAGAGATTACTGTCTTTCTCAGACAGATCAGGCCCATACGGGCTGCGCTCGTTCAGGAGAATGCTGCGCTATCGATGCTGGAAGAAGCATATCTGCACACGCACCTGCTGCCCAAACGGGCTATACAGCGGATTATGGGCCCGCATCTGCTCGGATTATCCGTTCCGGCTCTGCTGCTGTCGGTGTGGATGATCCATTCTGGCTGGGTCACGTTTCCGTACTTCTATCTGATTCTGGCGATGTGCTGCGCAGTGCTTGTGGCTTGTATGCATTCCCTCATTGAATTCTTCCTGACCTGCACCTCCATTATTCCGCTGATCAAGGAATTCAGGAACCGTGCGCTGGAGCAGTACGGTGTGGATTTTTCCCTGGAGGGCCATGTGTTCGTGCCGATACGCCCCAAATTCCTGGTGAGCTGTATGCTGATCGGTACCTTTCCGCTGTTCCTGTTTATTATGGCCACGCATATCCGTATGAACGGTGAGGGGGACTCGATAGTCGTCGTCGGACTTCAGAGCTATTGGGCCTGGGCGGGGATGGTGCTGCTGATCGGCACGCTGTTCTCCTCCATTGCGGCCTGGCTGCTGACGAACAGTGTGCAGCATCCGATCCATGAGCTGTATCAGGCGATGAACCAGGTGAAGGACGGGAATCTGGTCCAGGTGCAGGATGAGTACTCCGATGAGTTCTCGAAGCTGGTGGCAGGCTTTAACATGATGGTCCGGGGGCTGCAGGCGCGAGAGCAGCAGAGCCGCCAGCTGCTGGACAGCTACTTCTCCACCCTTGCCGTGGCGCTGGACGCCCGCGATTCCTATACGGCAGGACACTCGCTCCGTGTAGCGGAGTATTCGGTGATTATCGGACAGCTGGCCGGACTGAGGGGGCAGGAGCTGGATGATCTGCGCAAGTCAGCGCTGCTGCATGATATTGGTAAGATCGGGGTGAGAGACAGCATCCTGTTCAAGGAAGAAGCCTTAACGGATGAGGAATTCCTCCAGATTCAGAGTCATACTGTGCTGGGAGAGAATATTCTGCGGCAGATTGAACCGGCGGACAAAATGGCACCCTATCTGGGTGGCGTCCGCTCGCATCATGAGCGTTATGACGGCCGGGGCTACCCTGATGGTCTTGCCGGCAGGGAGATCCCGCTGCACGGCCGGATTATCGCGGTAGCGGATGCTTATGATGCGATGACGTCCGACCGGCCTTACCGGAAAGGGATGGACCACGAACGGGCGCTGGGTATTCTGGAGCAGGGCAGGGGCAGCCAGTGGGACCCTGAATTCGCCGGATTGTTCCTGGGGTACTTCGGCCGGAAGCCGGAAGCCCGTAAGGGTACTCAGCCTGTTCAGGCCGGATAATACGCTAGTTGAAGGCATTATCCTTATATTCCTTGCCGAAGCGGATACTATCCAGTTTATGGGGGTTCCGCTTCGGCTTTGCGTGCCTATTTTGTGAACTGCCCATGAAATGCGACAATTAACGACTACATTCATTGAAGGATTGAAGGCGGACCGTTATAATTATTAAGTCTGGATTTTAATTAAAAAATAAGGGAGATTTCTATGAAACGCGCAGATGTGCTGCTGATTTCTATCGTTCTGATTGCTGCGCTCGCTTTTCTCGTGCCAAGATGGTTGTCTAACGATGCTGATAAAGGTGGGCCAGGCAAAGAACTCAAGGCCAATATAACGGTAGATGGTAAGTTATTCAAAACGATAACCCTTACCAAAGAAGAGCAGACTATTGAGGTCCGCACCGAACGGGGCTATAACATTCTGAAGGTGCATGATTACGGGGTCGAGATGTTTGATGCGGATTGTCCCGATAAGGTATGCCTCGGCTTCGGATTCATCACGCTGCCCAAGCAGACCATTGTCTGCCTTCCGCACCGGGTATTGGTTGAGATTGCAAGTGCGGCCGGGGAGGATGAAGTAGATGGCTATGTCCAGTAGTGAATCGGCTACAGCGCTGAAGCGGACGGTAATTATTGCTATATTCGCTGCCGTTGCTGTGGTGCTGAGTATTGTGGAGGCACAGATCCCGCTGGCCGGAGTGGGGCTGATGCCCGGGGCGAAGCTCGGCTTCGCCAATATTATGATTTTGACCTGTATTTACTTTTTGCGCGGACGCGATGTTCTGGTTCTGGTGATCCTGAAGACACTGCTGACCGCCTTCCTGCTCGGCACGCTGTCCAGCCTGCTGTTCAGCTTGTTCGGCTCCCTGTTCAGCTTCATTGTGATGTTCGCGCTGGTGAAGCTCGGCCGCAGAAAGTTCAGTGTTATCGGCATCAGCATTGCGGGCGGCTTGGCTCATAATACGGGACAGCTGCTGGCAGCCTCGTTCGTATTCAATTCAACGAGTATTTTCTATTACCTGCCGGTTCTGCTGATTACCGGTATTATTACGGGCATTGCTGTCGGCTTCGCCGTCCGGTATGTGGTTGACTCGCTATCCAAAATATCCTTGTTTGAAGAGTTCCTGAACGGACCGGGTCACTAGCTGCGGAAGGATGAGTAACATGAATCAAGCGTACAACGATAGAACAGCCGGTGAAAAGCCAGCGGTGATTGCCCTTGAGGGCGTATCCTTCGGCTATGACCCGGAGCATCCGATTCTTCATGATATCAACGTAACGGTCCCGCAGGGCCAATGGGTGAGCATTGTCGGGCCTAACGGCTGCGGCAAATCGACCCTGGTCAAGCTGCTGAATGCGCTGCTTCCGAAGAGCGCCGGTCATATCTCAGTCTGCGGGCATACGCTGCAGGAAGAGACGGTCCAGTCCATCCGGCAATGCATCGGAATGGTCTTTCAGAACCCTGATAACCAGTTCATCGGGCAGACGGTGGAAGAGGATATTCTCTTCGGCCTGGAGGGTCTGTGCTTATCGTACGAAGAGATGAAGCAGCGGCTTGAATTCTATACCGGGAAGCTCGGGATAGGCCATCTGCTGTCCAAGCATCCCGGAGAACTGTCGGGCGGGCAGAAGCAGCGGGTGGCCATCGCCTCGATTCTCGCCATGAAGCCAGGCATCGTCATCTTCGACGAGGCCTCTTCTATGTTGGACGAAGGCAGCCGCGATGAGCTGATGGGGATTCTGCGGGATATGCAGGCCGAGGGCAGTTACACCATTGTGCTGATTACTCATGATGCCGATGAGATTCTGGCTTCGGACCGGGTGCTTGCGCTGCACGGGGGGAGCATCGCGGCGGATGTATCACCTGCGGAGCTGTTCCGTGATGCAGAGCTGCTGGAGAAGTGTCATTTGCGGGAGCCTTATACTTGGCAGCTTGCCCGTGAACTGGAGAGCCGGGGAATTAAGGTGGATGTACCCGCCAGCGAAAAGGAGCTTATAGATACACTATGGCTATACAACTACAGCAAGTAAGCTACACGTATGCTGACCGCAGTATGTGGAAGCAGACGGCGCTGCACGGGATTAATCTGGAGATTGCCGAGGGTTCGCTGACCGGAATTGCCGGAGCCACCGGCTCGGGCAAATCGACACTGCTCCAGCTGTTCAATGGCATTCTTAAGCCGACAGAAGGCACGGTGCAGGTGCTGGATGTAACGATAACTGCAGGGGAGAAATCACCGAGGCTGCTTCCGCTGCGGCGGAGGGTAGGCCTCGTCTTTCAATTCCCGGAGCAGCAGATGTTCGAAGATACGGTGGAGAAGGATCTCTGCTTCGGGCCGCTGAACTTCGGGGTCAGCCTGGAGGAGGCCAAGGAGCGGGCGCGCAAGTCGATGACGGATATGGGACTGGATCTGGCGCTGCTGGAGCGCAATCCCTTCCGGCTCAGCGGAGGACAGATGCGCAAGGCAGCCATCGCCTCCGTGCTGGCGATGGACCCGGACATTGTGGTGCTGGATGAGCCGACAGCCACCCTGGACCCGGTAAGCCGCGCCGAGCTGATCGCGCTCCTGGAGCGGCTGTGCCGCGAGCAGGGCCGGACGATCATCATCGTAACGCACCGGATGGATGAACTGCTGCCTTATGCCGACAACTGGGTCCTGCTTAAGGATGGGGAACTCGCCTTCCAGGGCAGCGGACCAGAGCTGGCCGCCGATCCGGCGATTCTGGAGCGCTGCGGACTGCGGGTTCCGCAGTCTCTGCGGTACTGGCAGGCTGCCGCCGAGCGCTTCGGCCTTAGCGGCGAGCAGCCGCTTCTTACAGCGGAGGGCCTCGCCGGGCGGCTTGCCGCCTTGCTTGAAGAGCGCCGCACGCTGAATGCCTCCGGCAGGGAAGAAATGGGGAATGGCCATGAATGAGCGGCTGCTGCTGGGACGCAGCATTGATACGGGCTCCTGGGTCCATAAGCTGGATGCCCGGTCAAAAATCACCGGGATGCTGCTCTATGTAGCCATCATCCTGCTGTCTACTTCGTGGATATCAATCGGGCTGGTCGCGGTCTTCTCCATCGTGGTGATGGCGACGACCCGCATTCCACTGAAATATTTCATCAAGGCTGCGAAGCCTTTGCGTTATCTGATGTTGTTCATCTTCATCGTACAGGCGCTGTCCGTGAAGGAAGGGGAGGTGCTGTGGTCCCTGGGCTCGTTCTCGCTGCATGCGGGCGGCCTGCGGATGGGGGCTTTCTCGGTGATCCGCATGCTGTTCCTGCTGACCTTCACCGCGCTGCTGACCTTCACGACAACGCCCGCCAAGCTAAACCAGGGGCTGGAGGGAGTGCTGGCCCCGCTGAAGAAGCTCAGGCTGTCACCCGACCGGATTACGCTGATGATCAGCCTCGCGCTGCGCTTCATTCCGACGATTCTGGATGAGGCGCAGATTATTCTGAAGGCGCAGGCCTCGCGCGGAGCCGATCTGAAGGAACTGCCGCTGAAGGAGAAGGCGCGGATGCTTGTCTCGCTGCTGGTCCCGGTTATCGCCAGTGCGTTCCGGCGCGCCCAGGACCTGATCTATTCCATGGAAGCCCGGGGCTTCCGCATGGATGCGCCGCGCAGCCGGTATCACCGGCTCAGGTGGGGCACGGCGGATACGCTTTTTGTTGCTATGTTCGTTGTACTGGGAGTTGCAGTTGCATTATTGTAAGACATTTAGGGGGATACGGGAATGGCACGTTATTTTAATGGTAAAGAAGTAGAGTTACTGGCGCCTGCGGGAACCTTCGAGATCTTCAAGGCGGTCATTGAATCGAAGTGTGATGCGGTGTATTTCGGCGGTCCGGTGCTGAACATGAGAATGATGCGCAAGGGCTACAACTTAAGTCATGAAGAGATTATCGAAGCCCTGAATATCGCCCATAGTATGGACAAAAAAGTATATATCACGGTCAATAATCTGTTCAGCGAAGAGGATGTGGAGGAGGCCAGAGCGTACCTGCGCTTCCTGGACACGGCCCGCCCGGACGCGCTGATCGTGCAGGATATGGCGGTGCTGGAATTGATCCGCGAGATGGGGCTGAATCTGCCGGTTCACGCGTCTGTCATGATGAATGTGCATAATCTGGAGATGATCCACGCACTGAAGGAGCTGGGCGTCAGCCGGGTGGTTACCTCGCGGGAGATGGATCTGCAGACCGCGAAGCTGCTGGGCGCAAGAAGCGGCATGGAGCTGGAGTATTTCATCCATGGCGATATGTGCTCTGTCCACGGGGCGAACTGTTATTTCAGCTCCCAGGTGTTCGGGATGAGCAGCAACCGGGGCAAATGCATGAAGCCTTGCCGCTGGGATTACCGGATTAAGCGTGACGGCTACGTCTTCCCTGCGGAATATCCGCTGGCAGTGAAGGATATGTTCATGTATGAGCATCTTCCGGAGCTGATTGAATCCGCTATTACTTCCTTCAAAATCGAAGGCCGTATGCGCGACCAAGACTTCATGGTGATGCTGTCCAACAGCTATGGCGATGCGATTGACCGCTATATCGATGATCCGCTGGGCTTCGACCGGACCAAGGATTCCAAGGCGCTGTATAACAACCGCAAGCGTGATTTCTCCACGGCATATGCTTTTGGCAAACCGGGACTGTCGAATATCAACCGCCGTTATGAGGGAACAGGCAAGTTCTACAGCACCGGCAAAGTATTCAGTACGCCGACTGCGGAGCGTGAGCTGTCTGCCGAGCGGGTGAAGGAGCTGCGCGGGCGAATGGCTGAAGACAGACGCAATACCCTCAACAAGCCTGAGCTGGCAGTGCGTGTGAATAATATGGAGCAGGCGTGTCTCGTACTGGAGATGGGAGTAGACAGCCTCTACCTGCCAGGCGATGTGTTTGAGCCGGACCGTCCTTTTACGAAGCAGGATATTAAGGAGCTTGGAGCGGTAAAAGGTCATACCAAGTTATACCTGGGCCTGCCGCGGATGATGAACGAGCTGCATTTCGACCAGTATGATCATCTGCTGAACGGAGAACGGCTGCCGATTGACGGACTGATCATTACGAACCTGGGGGCGATCCGCCGTTACCGTGGCACCGGTTACCCGATGATGGGTGATGCTAATCTGAATGTCTACAACCATCTGTCAGCCGGACTGTATGCCGGACTGGGCCTGACGAAGCTGACCGTTTCGCCGGAGATGACGCTGGAGCATTTCGCCTCCTTCACCTCACGCAGCGACTTGCCGCTGGAGGTTGTGGTGCACGGAACGCCTGCGCTGATGTATATGGAGCATGATCTGTTCGAGAATACAGAGGTGATGGAGCCGATCGGTGAGGAAGACAACCAGTATGTCCGCAATGATGTGCTGGTGCTCAAGACCGACAAGGGCGAGAATCCGGTCTACCGTGACCAATATGGCCGCTGCCATCTGCTGTTCGCCAAGGAGCTGTGTTATCTCCCGATGCTGGGTGAAATGAACGGCCTGGGGATTGCCAGCTTCCGGATAGAAGGCGCGACCTATAGTATCAAGGAGCTGCGCACCATTATTGCTGCTTATCAGGCTGCGATGGATGGAACGAAGCCTGAGGATGATCTGCTGGGCGGGCTGAAGCCGGTCTATGCGGGGTACACCCTCGGTTCACTGCAGTTTAACTAATGCTAATAATTCAATTTTAAAATAACGCTGCGGCGAGTATAATAAGGGTATATGGCGCGATTATAAGTACCTTTTTTCACAAACTATCATCTTGAATCATCAGCAGTTGAAAGTGAGGGAAGCTTCATGGAATTCGAACAGAGTAACTTCATTGGAAGAGAAGCGGTAGCTGCTAAAAGAAAGCAGTATTTCTACCCGTGCACCGCACATTTTTACCGGGATGCCCCGCAATTGGTACGCGGAAGCATGCAGTATGTCTACGATGAGAATGGCAAGGAATACACCGACTTCTTCGCGGGAGTCTCAGTGGTTGCCTGCGGCCACTGTAATCCGGCTATTACTTCCCGTACGATAGCACAGCTTCAGCAATTGCAGCACACTTCGCCCATCTACCTGACCCAGCCGAATGTAGATTTGGCGGAACGTCTGGAAGAAGTGCTGCCGGGCGCGCTGCGCCGGACATTCTTCGTCAACAGCGGCTCGGAGGCGAATGAAGGAGCGCTGCTGCTGGCGCGGATGCATACCGGCCGCAAAGGCTTTATTGCCCTGGAAGCCGGCCTGCATGGCCGGACCAACCTCACCATGAGTGTGACCGGGCTGCAAATGTGGAGAACCGATGCCTACCTGGATGAGGATGTGACGTTCATTAAGCGCCCGTATCATCCGGAATTGACGCTGGAGGAAGCGGCGGCGCAGTCCATCCAGAATCTGAAGGAGGTACTCGCTGCCCAAGGAGACACCATTGCCGCCATGATCGTGGAGCCGATTCAAGGGAACGGCGGGATCGTCATGCCTGCGCTGTCCTATTTCCGTGAGGTGAAGGCGCTGCTTGAGCAGTACGGTGTACTGCTGATTGACGACGAAATCCAGACCGGCTACGGCCGGAGCGGAGCTATGTTTGCGATGGAGCATTTCGGCGTCGTGCCGGACATTATCAGCATGGCCAAGGCGCTGGGGAACGGAGTACCGATCGCTGCCTTTTCCACGACGGATGAGATAGCGGCATCGCTGAACAAGCCTTCCGCCTCGACGTTCGGAGGGAATCCAGTCTCTGCGGCTACCGCGCTGGCGGTGCTGGACTACATCCGTGATGAGCGGCTGGCAGAACGTGCGGCTGAGCTGGGCGGCCAGTTGAAGCAAGGCTTGCTTGCTCTCCAGGAGCGTTACCCTGCGTTGATTACCGATGTACGGGGCAGCGGACTTATGCTGGGGGCCGAGCTGGCCGGTTCGGAGACTGAGGATGCCGCTGCTGTGACAGACTATGTGCTGGAAGAGCTGAAGGACCGCGGATACCTGATCGGCAAAAACGGCATAGGCCGCAACGTCCTCGCCTTCCAGCCGCCGCTTGTTGTGACTTCCGGGAATATTGATGCCCTGCTGGCTGCACTCCATGAAGTACTGCAAGCGATCCACTAAGAAAGAGGCCTAACATTATGGTGATCATTAATGCTTTTAAACATACGGCGCTTAAAATGAAAATGTTCAGCGAGCTGGTGATGTTCTCCCATACGCTGTTCTCACTGCCTTTTGCCATCATCTCCATGGTCTGGGCGGCGGGCGGCTGGCCTTCCGGCCATATGATGTTATGGGGGCTGATCGCGCTGATCGGGGCACGCAACGGGGCGAATGCGTTCAATCGCCTGGTGGACCGTACCTTCGACGGCAACAATCCGCGAACCGCCCACCGGCATCTGCCGCAGCGTCTGCTCGCAGAGAAGGAAGTCATTCTGTTCATTATCATCAATTATGCCCTGTTCATTGTGGCCTCCGGGATGCTGAACCTGCTCTGTCTGGTGTTGTCCCCGGTAGCCATTGTACTGATCTCATCCTACTCTTATACGAAGCGGTTCACCTTCCTGAGCCATCTGTATCTGGGCTTCGTGATTGCTTCGGCCCCGATTGGCGCCTGGTTTGCGGTTACCGGGAATATCGCGTTCACGCCATTCGTGATCGGAACCGTGGTGATGCTCTGGATTGCCGGGTTTGATATCATCTACGGGACTCAGGACATTGAGTTCGACCGCAAGAACGGCTTATGGTCCATCCCGAGCTTCTTCGGCCTGGAGAACGCGCTGCGGATCTCCAAAGGGCTGCATTTCATTATGGTTATGCTGCTGCTGTTCCTGTACCTCTGGCGCGATCTCGGCTGGATGTATCTGGTGGGCATCGGCATCGCTACGGTGCTGCTTATGACAGAGCACAAGATTATCAAGCCTGCTAACCGCAAGCTGATGAAGGTGGCTTCTTATAATTTGAATCAGGTGATCAGTATGGTGATATTGCTGTGTACGCTGATTGATTATTTTTACGTTAATTAGGTGGGGCGGCGCATCGGAGTGGGGCGCGTGCTGGAGGTTGGGAAGCTGCATTGCGCGGATTTTTGGACTTACGGTCGCTGTTAATTTCGGATTCCCTGATTGAAGCCGCTGAACGCGGTAGGAATCCGAAATTAAAGGCGAACGCTGCCGCTCCTCCAGTTCCAAAATTCCTCTCCATTCCGTCCTAACCTCTCCCCAGGCAAGATCAACTTCAAAAAGACAACAGGCCTACCCAGGGGGCGGGCGGCAAAAAAAGCGCGAAAAGCTAAGAGCTTCGCGCTTTTCTTCATTTTGGGCGGCACCGCAAACCGCAAACGCAAACCGCAAACGCAAACCGCAAACGCAAACCTCCCTAGCTAAACATCACTCACGTACGCTGCGCTGCGTTTGTTTGTTCAGCAAAACTTCAAGTAACATGCGCTTTAAGTGCATATTGGGTGGGTATAGAAAGAATAGGTCTTGGAACATCCAATTTCTTGAAGGAGGAGTACAAAGTGAACAACAAACTGGCGCTCAGCCTCATTGTGGCTTGTGCTGTACTTTCGGGCTGCGCTTCGGACACGAATAAGAGGAAGCCTGACAGCACTACGGCTGCTGCTGAACCCACTGTCGCTGCAACTGCCGAGCCCACGGCAGAGGTTACTCCTGCTCCGACAACGGCGCCTACCGAAGTCCCTAAAGCAGAGCCTACGGCTGCGGAAGAGCTTGCTCTGGACTACATCATTACATATGTGAACAATTCGGATGTGGCGGCGAAAAAGAAGTTTGTGGCTGAACATCTCCATCCCGGTGTGCAGGCTTTATTTAAAGAAGACCAATTGACTGAGACGGAGCCAGAGCTTAAAGTGCTTAAGCCCAAGGTCATTGAATCTACAGAGTATAAGGATGACAATGGGACAAAGGTGGATGCAGTGCTGCTTCAGGGGGAGAAACGGTCGAATATGAACAATGAGGTTATTGTTCTGATTGCAGACCATAAAATCTTCAGAGCTATGGAAGCAGTGGAAAGAGCAGAATTTGACAACGTCCGCAGCAAGTTCAAGGCACCTGTTCCGGCTGTGACGGTACCGCCCCTAACGGTGCTGGATGAATTGGTTAACTTTATGATTGTCGATGTATGGAACGAAGGCTTCGCTGATTTCCATTATTATTCCCAGAACGGGAAGAACAGTGTCGGCGAAAAGATGGATATTCAGGCAACCATGGAGCGATTAGCTGTTGCGATGGCCCACAAGAAAGAATCCGACAGCTATATCGCAGGCCTGGGTGCAGAATATGACGATGTGAAGAAAGTATGGGCACCGCTATCCAAAGAAACTGACCGTTTGTATGCTCAGCTCCTCGCTGGTCCGCCCAAGCCCAAAGATCCCAATACTAAGTTTGATACCGAGGCATTCCGTCAGTACCGGGATGATTTTCAGGAAAAAATAGATACCATGCTGCTTGAAAATAAATAAACAAAAGGGCGCCTCTGTGGAAGGGCGCCCGGGCTGCCGGGAAAGTTCCGGCAGTCTTTTTTGCTATATTAGAAAACTATAGTTTCCTGCTGGTGTGGAAAAGGTGTGTGCAAATTTGTGGACAAGAGAATTGCAACAACTAAAAACTAAAGGTATGTGGAAAACAGCATACGTTGTGCCGATGCCCGTTCAGCGGTCACGCCCGGCGAAGTATTGCAGCAGGGTCCTCAGGTCGGCATGGGCCGGGAAGCTGGAGAGCTGCTCCACAATCGCAGCAGCCTGGGCCAGATAATCCTGGCTGACGGCCTCTGAGCGGGTCAGGGCATCACTGCCCCTTACCAGCTCCAGGACTTGCTCGATGTCCGCAGCAGAAGAGCCAGGGCCTATTCTGCGGATGACAGGGGCAAGCTCGGCATCCTCTAAGGCGAAGAGCACAGGAAGGGTAACCTGGCCGTGGCGGAGATCGCTGCCGGCCGGCTTGCCGAGTACATCCGCCGATTGCGTGAAGTCCAGAATATCATCCTGGATCTGGAACGACATCCCCAGCGCTTCGCCGAAATCATAGAGGAGCTGGGCTGTCTCTGCGCTGCTCTCCGCCGACAGTGCGCCTACCCGCAGGCAGGTAGCCATTAGCAGCGCGGTTTTGTTACGGGATTTCTCCAGATATTGCTCCAGCGTAAGATCATAATCGAAGGCATGCTCTAATTGCTGATATTCGCCAAGACACAATTGGGAGGTGGCAACAGAGGACAGATCGTGAACGTAACGGTCCTTATCCCCGGTGTACTTGCTGAGCAGTTCAATGATGCGGGCAGACATATAATTACCGATATGAACAGCGGATAGAATGCCGGTCTTGATATGAAGCGCAGGCACGCCCCGCCGCAGCTCGGCGTTATCAATAATATCGTCATGAATCAGTGAGGCCACATGGATAAATTCAGCCGCAGCGGATAATTGCAGAGTTCGGCGTCCGGCAGGTCTCAGGCCAAACCGGCTGCCGACAATAACCATCAGGGGGCGGAGGCGTTTACCGCCGGAGCCTGTTAATTCGAGAATGCTCTGCGCCAGCTGCGACTTTTTGGGAACATCCTTATCATGGGTCACCAGATTCTTAATTTCACGGTTAATTTCATTCAGATCAATATTCAAGGCTTCATGCAGCTTCATCGTTCATGTTCCCACCTGTCAAATGGCTTTACTGGTACGGCTTCGTTGTCTGCGCTCCTGAATGAGGAATTCACCCAGGTCCCTGGCAGGATTGTGTTCCGTGAACTCTCCATTTGAACGTTCGATCTGCATTTTTTTGATGGAAGGGGCCATATAGGCCACCAGATCCAGCTCCCGGTATTTCACTGCAAACTGCAGATAGAAGCTGTACAGGTAATCTCCATCCAAAATGTTACGGGTCAGGTCAGGATGATGTGGGACACATTCCATATGGCGCTGTGCTGCTACGGTAAGAATGGTATAAATGCCTAGCAAATGGGTTTTGCGGTCATACTCCAGATCATGGCGTTCCAGTACCGAGAGCATTTGCTCGCATTCTGCCGGAGAGAGAGACAACTGAATTCCGGCGATCTTAGACATTTCAGCCTGAAGCAACCGGAACGTATCTTCTATGATTTTTTGGTTCACAAGCTTCTCTCCTTCATGTCGGTTTTGCCGGATGGAACCGAATCCTGATTATCCCTACAAAACCATTTTGTTGAAAACGCGCATATAAATGTACTTTCACCTCGTTAAACAAGGAGAGTAATGTGTCCTAGGGACACATTACTCTTAAGAATATCCTATTCAGCTTGCAGCAGCGCAGCCTGTGCATGCGCCGCTGTTATAAATGAATGTAGTTCTTAACCACTTATTACCCGGTTCATCAGTCGGTATACAGATACCAGCGCCGGACGAGAGGAATCCTCTTCCACTGCTTCTTGAGCCAAGGAAGAACATAGTAATCCAGGCTGAACACGGTACCGGAACCGCCGATGCAGGCAATCGCTGCCCCAACATACCAGAGCATTTCAGTTGCTGCCATCTTGGTGGTCCAGATCATAACCGCCATACCTATCGTGGCTATAGCAGAGATCGCTGTGAACAGACCGACGATCAGCATTACACCGAAGACGATCTCGGCACAGACCATACCGATTTGGAACCATTTGGCGAGGAAGGTGTAAGAACCATCCGGGTTATAGAACATGAGATCCATGAACCAGTTGGAGATATCATAAATGAAGCCTGGAACCGGAAGAGCCGATACAGCTTCTTTGGCAGTGGATACTGCGGAAGCTGCAGATTGGGCATCTACGGTAGTTTTGACTGCATCCACAGCCTGACTTGCTGCCGATGTTGCATCTGCATAAGGAGCCGCAGGAATCAGAAAAATCTTATTCGGATCAACCCAGATTTTGCGGATTTTCTCTATACCTTCATATAACCACATTCCCCCAAGGAGCATACGGAGCGGAACGAGCCAGAAGTTCGGAGAGCGCTTGGAGAAGTAACCGCCGACGAAGCTCTTGCGGTTCTCAACATGGAAGAACTCGTGCATCATGTAAGTCCAGACCTTGTTGAAGCCTACAACCTGTGACAGATAGAACATATTGATGAAATGTTTGGATAACATAGCCATGAAGCCGGTCAGCATGAAGAACTTGCCCGGAAGACCGACGTTCGCTACACCGTAGCGGCTGCCGATTGAAACCATGGTGCCGTGGAAGCCTGGTTTGTATGCTTTTTTAGGCGTACCCTTGATATCGGCAGTGATATTGCCTGCGATAACCGGAGCCGCTTGTTCAGCATTCTCAACCATTTGCGGAACTGGACGTTCTTCGCCTTCAGGGATGAAGAAGATGTTATCCCCTACAACGTATACGTTCTTATGGTCAACACTTTCAAGGTGTTCATTGGTAACAATACGTTTGCGGCCTTGCTGCTGAACATCAAGGTTGCCGACGATTTCGGAGCCTTCAACACCGGCTGTCCAGACGATTGTCTGTGCATCCACGATGTTCTTCTCACCAAGGGCAACAGAGCCTGCGCCTACTTCGGTGATTTTGGCGCCGGTGACGATTTCTACCTTCAGCTTGCGCAGACGGGCTTCGGCTTTCTGGATCAGCTTATCCGGCAGGATAGGCAGAATCTTCGGAGCCATATCAGCCACGATCAGTCTCACTTCGGAAGGATCGATGAAGAATTCTCTGCAGAGCTCGTCGCGCTGCTCGGCCATTTCACCTACAAGCTCAACGCCGGTGAAGCCGGCACCGATAATTACGAAGGTCAGCATAGCGCGGCGTGTAGCCGGGTTCTTTTCCTTCGCAGCCTTGGTGTACATGTCGCGGATCTGACGCTTCAGGGCAACTGCATCATCGTAGGACCAGAAGGAGAAGGTGTTCTCTTCTGCTCCGGGGATTCCGAAGAAGGTTGGCTTGCTTCCTGTGCCGATGACCAGATAATCATAAGCATAGGTGGCTTTGTCGGACTTCAGCTTCTTGTTCTTGAAATCAATGTTGCTGATTTCATCCAGAACAACATCTACCTTCAGGCCGGCAAAAATTTTCTTCAAGTCAATTTTGATCGAATCCTCAGGTGCGCGATTCGCAGAAACCTCATGCAGCTCAGTCAAAAGAGTGTGGTATGGATTTCGGTCGATCAGTTTGATTTCTACATCTTTGTCGTTCTTAAATTTCTTTGCCAGTTTCTTAGCCGTGAGTACGCCGCCGTAGCCGCCGCCCAAAATGACTATTTTCTTCAAGAGAAACTCACCTCATTCATCTGATTAGCTGCAAAAGGGTGGCGAATAATTATTTCGCGCCTTCCAGTGCTTTTTGTGCAAGTGTGAAATATTCACCAACGTGGATGGATACGCCGGAGATTGCATCTGTTTTACCTTCAGCATCCAGGGTAGGAGCTACGCCTTTGTTCTCAAGGAAGTATTTCTCGGCAAGGGCGATTTCTTCATGCCATTCAGCAGCAGCGCCGCCGGCTTTCATGCCGTATTTGCCATCTACAGAATATTGTTTCTTATCGTCGCCTGCAGCATTCACGCCGCTGAAATTAACAGCTACAACGTTGCCGTTAGCAACAGAGAGAGCTACTGTGGACTTCCAGCCGGATTTAGCATCCATTTCGCCTTCAGCAGTATATCCGCCATCTTTGTATGGGCCTGCTTGTGCAGGGCCGGCAGCAAGTGCAGCCTGAGCCGCGCCGACGAAATCACTAACGTGTACGGATACACCGGAGATTGCATCTGTTTTGCCTTCAGCATTTACAGTGAGAGCAGCAGGATCTTGTTTTTCAATCAGGTAGGCTTCAGCAAGAGCAGCCTGTTCATGCCATTCGGACTTCGCTCCTCCGATTTTTACCAGGCCGTAGTTGCCGTCTTCAGATACTTTTTTCTTCAGATCGCCCGCTTTTTTAACATTGAAAGCATTCCAGTCAGCTTTGGTGATTTTGCCGCCTTCTACAGTCAGTTGTGTAAAGGTCTGCCAGCCAGTCTCTGGATCGGCATCCACTGTACCGTAGTAGGTTCCGTCCTGGTACTTGCCTGTTTCGGCTGCAGGTGCAGTAGTTGCTTCAGTTGCAGCAGTAGCAGTTGCCACAGGTGCTGTTGTTGCAGCAGCGTTCTCTGCTTTGTTGCTGTTGCCACAACCTGCGAGTAAAGTACCCAATACCAGAGCGCTCGACAAGATTACAGAAGCTTTTTTCATTTTGATATGACCTCCAAGAAAATAGTTTAAAATATATATATTAAAATGTAAAACATTTTAATAGCGCTGGAAGTGATAAAAATCACTTTATAAATGATAAATGTCACTTTCATCTCGGTCTTAAGTCCCTTTTTGTAGCAGGCATACGACATATATCGGCAAGTAATAAGAAAAAATTTAATCATATCGTTTCTTGTTCGATGGCATTTTAGCACAAGCTATGGAACTAACATGTGAAAATAATCACTTAAATCATAAATAAATTTACTTCTGAAGTATATCAAATTTTAAGATAGTTGAATAGCTTTTTAAAAAGACTATTATGTGACAAAAGTTGAGTTATTCTGCATGGTTTCATGCAATTGCAGGTGCAGCCCCTGTACAGCCAGGAGATTCAGCCAAAAGTCATGGGGGTAATAGTTCACAAGCAATTATAAGCTTTCGCCAGACATTAAATAGACAACTAAGGAGATGAGCTTGTAGTGGATAACAATGTGATCAAAGGTAAATGGCTGCAGATTAAAGGTGAAGCCAAGAAGCAATGGGGCAAGCTGACAGATGACGATCTGGATATCATCGATGGTGAAAAAGACAAGCTGGTAGGCAAGCTGCAGGAGCGTTACGGCCATTCCAAGGATGAAGCCGAAGCGGAGTACCATAAATGGGAGTCCTCCCACCGCAGCTAATCAGCAGTTAACGATAAGCAGGGCAAGGGAAGAGCGCAAATCGTATCTGATTTGCGCTTTTTTGCTGTCCCCCGGACATTCCGAAGCCATCCCTCTCATACATATACATATGCAATAGCCCTCACGCTTCATGTTTTTCATTCCTCCAGTATGATACTATAAATATTATTGTGAACTTATTTTCGCTGCAGGAGTGAAGCCATGGAATATGTCAAAATCTTTTTTGTGAATACAGCTTTACTAATCACTCTGTCGTATCTGGCGAATCTAATATACAAGTACACTGTAACCCACGCATCCGAGCCTGTAAAAAGAGTAAGCTGG
The DNA here is from genome assembly GCF_038002345.1 of Paenibacillus sp. FSL M7-0420. Taxonomy (NCBI): domain Bacteria; kingdom Bacillati; phylum Bacillota; class Bacilli; order Caryophanales; family Paenibacillaceae; genus Paenibacillus; species Paenibacillus sp. FSL M7-0420. The sequence continues at coordinate 211,847 of NZ_JBBOCJ010000001.1, forward strand.
GTGCTGCTCGCGGTCTTCGCAGGGTGGATCAGCACCTTTTTCGGCTACAGACTGCATGAGCATGTCATTTTTGACCTGCGGTATGTACCGCTGATCATCTCAACACTGGCTTACCCCCAGCCCTTGGTCCTGATTATCATCGGAATCGCAACCGGGCTTACGCGCCTGACCTTTGGAGTGAACGAGGCAGCGCTGGTAGGCGTGCTGAATCTGACTATCCTGGGCTTTGTCTGTGCCGCTCTAAGCGTATGGATGAAGCGTTCGTCCACCTCTATGATGTTCAAGGGGATTGCTGCTATTTTGGTAGTCAATGTAGTGAATGTGCTGAACATTGCCGTATTTGGGGTTATTCCCACACATGATTACATAACGAAGATTCTGCCGGTTACCTTTCCCGCAGGCCTTGTCCTCAGTGCGTTGTTCGCGCTGATTATCCGCGATTTCCATCTGGACCTGATGCGTACAGGACAGATCATTAGAGCGAATAAGCTGTTGTCCGAGCAGACGGAGGAGCTGCATAAGAATAAAATTGTGCTCGAGGAAAGAGCCAAGCAGCTCATGCTCGCCTCACAGTTCAAATCGGAGTTCCTGGCGAACATGTCCCATGAACTAAGAACCCCGCTGAACAGCATTATCAATCTGTCCCAGATGATTGAAGAAGGCGATGAGTCCCTGAGTGCGGAGGAGCTTGCTGAATATGGCGGGATCATTCACCGCTCCGGGGAGGATCTCCTGTCGCTCATCAATGATATTCTCGATCTGTCCAAGGTGGAGGCAGGGAAGCTGGATATTATTATAGAGGATTTAAATACCAGCGAGGTCCCTGATCTGCTCGTCCAGCAGTTCGGCGTCTTAGCCAGACAGAAGCAGCTCACCTTCAGTGTCTCCCTGGACGAAGGGGTGCCTGCGGTAATCTACACGGACCCCCAGCGGGTGCAGCAGATTCTGCGCAATCTGCTCTCGAATGCGTTCAAATTCACGATGACTGGCGGGGTCACTATGAATATCCGTGTAGTGGAACGTCAGGAGGGGGCTGCTGCACAGAAGTGGATTGCCTTTGAGGTGCAGGATACCGGAATCGGCATTCCCCCGGAGAAGCATGATCTGATCTTCGAGGCCTTTGAACAGGCGGATATCAATGTCAGCCGCAAGTATGGCGGTACGGGGCTGGGCCTGTCTATCAGCAATGATCTGGCCAGGCTCCTGGGCGGCTTCATTACCCTGCATAGCCGCGAAGGCCAGGGCAGTATATTCTCCTTACATTTACCACTGCATTCAGGCGCGTCCGTATAATCCCCGCAGCTCCAACTTTATTTGTGATTTCGGTGTATTGACAGGAATCTGGTGCTGAGTAGAATGAAGCAAAAGCCGCATCAAAGGAGAGTCAACACCCCATGAACATCATGAGAAGCCGGCCGCTGCGGAACCGTTCCAAGGATTTGCGCAAGGCCTCCGTACACCGCAAGAATCTGCAGATCGCTACCTTTGAGGGGATACCATCCACCATATTCCAGGTGCTGCTGCAAGGCCAATTTCTTACAGGATTTTTGTTATACCTGGGTGCCAGCTCCAGTCAGATCGGATTTGTCCTCGCGCTTACTACGCTGGTGAATGTCGCACAGATCGGTGTGGCTTTCCTGATTCAGAAGCTGCCGAGCCGCAAGTGGGCGCTCGTGACTTTTATTGGCTTACACCGGCTGTTGTGGGGATCTACGGGCCTGGTTCCGTTTATTTTTCCGCAAGAGCACTGGGTTACTGCCTTCATCGTACTGTATACCATTGCCTTCATTGCCAACACTGCCGGCGGTGTGCTCTGGAATTCGGTCATCAGTGACCTGGTGCCTGCAAGGGTCCGTGGCCGGTACTTCGGTATTCGCAATACGTTCCTTAATGCGCTGGGAAGCCTGGTGATGTACGGAGGCGGTATTATTCTTGACCGTTATCCGGGCGGACACGGATTCCTTATCCTGTATATTGTAGTGTGGATTTTCTCGATCTCGAATATTGTGGTGTTCTTCTTCTACCCGGATGTGCCGTTTGAGAAATCGGAAGAGAAGGCCTTCCTGCCGATGCTCAGGAAGCCGCTTCAGGACAAGCTGTTCATGAAATCCACGCTGTTCCTGTCTGCTTGGCTGCTGCTGCAGAACCTGACCGTGCCGCTGTATTCCTATGTCATGCTGCAGCTGCTGAATATCAATTATGAGAAGCTGTCCCTGCTGAATGTCGCGCAGACGGTCTTCATGATGGCCAGCTTCTATGTATGGGGCAATCTGAACGCCAGGCACAGCAACAAGAAGCTGCTGCTCTGGACGCTGCCGATTATCGCGGTCTCTTCCCTGATCTGGGGACTCTTGTCTGTGCTGCCGATGCTTCCGGTATTACTTGCGGCCCATATTGTGTTCGGCGTGGGTGTGGGCGGCTTCAACCAGCTTGCCTTCAACTTCATTATTGGTGATACGCCGAAGCGGGAACGGCCGATGTATATGGCGATGTATGCAGCGCTTACCGGTCTGGCGGCCTTCTTCGGCCCGCTGCTGGGCGGCCGTATCTATGAATGGATTAAGGAATGGCCCCAATGGATGCAGATCTACGGCATGCAGTTAGTGGTAGGCGTGCTGATGATTCTGCTGGCACTGCTGCTGGGCCGCCGTATTCTGAGGGATGAATAAGGAGGAATATAAGGAGGCTATTTCGGTGACAAGAATTGCACTGGTACTGGGAGCTACAGGTCTGGTCGGCAGTGCGCTGACCCGGGACCTGCTGGGCGGGAATTGGGACGAGGTCCGTGTGCTGGTCCGCCGTCCGCTTGCGCTTGAGCATCCCAAGCTGAGACAGATTCAAGTGGATTGGGACCGGCTTGAGCAATACAGTGAGCAATTCGCCGGTGTATATGCAGTATTCTGCTGCCTGGGAACGACGATTAAGCAGGCGGGCTCGCAGGAGCAGTTCGAACGGGTGGACCTGGAGTATCCGCTTGCAGCTGCGGCCCTGGCTAAAGAGCATAACGTGAAGCAGTTCCTGGCCGTGTCCTCTATGGGAGCCAGCGCCAAATCGCGCACCTTCTATAGCCGGACCAAGGGGCGGACGGAGGAGGGCTTGATTGCTGCCGGATTCCACGGCCTGCATCTGTTCCGGCCTTCGCTGCTGCTCGGTGACCGGGCAGAATTCAGGCTGGGGGAACGCGCTGCGGCTGTGCTGATGAAGGCGCTGGATTTCGCCATGGCCTTTAAGGCCGCGAAGTTCCGGGCCATACCGGCCGCCACGGTAGCGCGGGCGATGATGAATATTGCCCTGGCCGATACAGGCGGCGTTCATATCTACACCAATGAGGTTATTCATGTGATCGGCAAGCATTAGACGGGCAGTAAGGTTTGCCAACCGCAGACTCCAGGACGTACAATGAGCATACGATTAGAATGTACATAGCGGTCTACAGGCCGCGTACAGCATGCAGGAGGCGTTCACTATGACCAAAAAACAAGTAGCTACAAAGAAAGCTCCAGGAGCGATTGGCCCTTACAGCCAGGCCATTGTTGCCGGCAACTGGGTCTACACTTCAGGCCAGCTCGGAATGGACCCGCAGACAGCGGAACTGCCGGGCAGTGTGCAGGAGCAGGCACGCCAGTCGCTTAACAATGTGAAGGCCATCCTGGAAGAGGCCGGAGCATCAATGGATCAGGTGGTGAAGACAACCGTGTATCTGAAGGATATGAATGATTTCGCGGCGGTTAACGAGGTGTACAGCACCTTCTTCACCGAGCCTTACCCGGCCCGCAGTGCCGTTGAGGTAGCCCGTCTGCCGAAGGACGCGCTGGTCGAGATCGAAGCGGTAGCACGCAAGAAATAAGCCAGGCCGGATACATCCGGTCGAGGTTGGGTACAGGGAAATCCCCCGCACGTGAAGCAGGCGTGCGGGGGATTTTTTGTGTGCATATATAGGCGTATCTAGTATCTGCTGCGGGAACGGCGCGGAGTCAGCAGCAGCCAAATACTGTAGAGCAAGAGAAGTCCTGCTGCAATCAGGCCGGTGAAATACACCTCATTCGTGTCCTTATGCTCCATAGCAATGGCGATATAGGCCCAGACGAAGACGAGCGGATAGATGCTGTCCCGGTACGGGTAGCTTACCAGTACAGCCAGCAAGGTACCCACACAGAGCATGATGACTGCCCAGAACGGGGCGCTGAGTCCGAAGCCTCCCCAGTCGTTCTTCACCAGCACAACGCTGACATTGACGATGGTGGCTACCGAGATCCAGCCGAGGTAGAGGCTGAACGGCAGCTTCACGAGCCATTTCTCGCCTGTCGTGGGATCTGCGATGAAGCGGGTTTTGCGGTAAATGACGATCAGTGAGAGCAGCAGAAGCACCATCGCCACCAGCGACAGCTCAATGTACAGGTAATGCCAGAGGAGCAGCCAGCCCATATTGAAGAGACAGCTGAGCATGAACCAAATTCCGATCCGCTGGACGGAATCCCTGCCCCCGGTATCGCTGCGGAACTGATAAATGATGAATCCGGCCAGCAGCAGATAGATCAGGGACCAGATGGAAAAAGCATATCCGGCCGGTGTGAGGTACGTATGATACCTGTCCGAGATTTCGGCGGTGCTGTTCCCGCCAAGCGGCAGGACGACTGAAAGGGTATTGACGACAATGACGCCGAGGAAGAGCAGCAGATTCCCCCACTTATAAGGATTAGTTCTAGTCATATGACCACTCCCTAACTTGTTTGATAACTACGTTTTGGCCTTGGCCTATATAGAATATACCCGCTGTGGCGGTAATTAAGACTAATCCGGCAAAAAAATGACCAATTGGTCATAAGAATCGCGGATAGTATTCCTTAGGCCCGGGGTAATATGTAGTCAAGAAGTAGATCAGCAAGCAGCGAAGGGAGAGAAGATTCATGGAGAGCAGTGAGGCGATACGCCCCGAGAAGATGGGGCCGATGGTGATGAAGGAGACCTGGAACACGCCGGGCAGCGTGGTGTCCTGGGAACGCTCCGAGAATATCTACATCGTTCAGGGGGAATGCGCCGGGATGGCTTTTATCTTCCTGAGCGATGATATGTTCCGGATGAAGGTCTTCCATAGCAAGGTACCGGACCTGACCACCTCGGAGGCTGTGCTGAAGGAGTGCTGTATTCCGCATCTGTTTCCGGTAGAGGAGACGGAGGAGCAGCTCATTTTCTCTACAGGCGCTATCCGGCTGATTATTGAGAAGGCCTCGTTTCTGCTCCGTGTGGAGAATACATCCGGGAAGGTGATCATGCAGCAGAATCTGGCGAGCTGGAACCCGCGCGGCGCAAGCCATGCGGAATATGACATGCAGCCGGACTCACATTTCTACGGACTGGGTGAGAAATCGAGCTTCCTGGACAAACGCGGGGAGCGTTATACGAACTGGAACACCGATGTGTTCGCCCCGCATCTGCCGGAGATTGAAGCGCTCTATGAGTCGATTCCGCTCATTATCCACATGCACGGTGACCTCTCCTACGGGCTGTTTCTGGATAATACGGGCCGGAGTGATTTCGACATGCGCTCCCACGGCATTGCTTTTACCATTGGCTGCTCAACGGGAGCGTACGATATCTATTTCATTAATGGGCCCGAGATGAAGGATGTCGTCCGAAGATACACCACGCTCACCGGCCGGATCGCACTTCCGCCCAAGTGGGCGCTCGGTTATCACCAGTCCCGCTACAGTTACATGAATCAGCAGGAGGTGCTGCAGCTGGCCAAGACCTTCCGTGAGAAGAACATTCCATGCGATGTGATCTATCTGGATATCCACTATATGGACGAGTACCGCGTATTCACCTTCGACCCTGTCAACTTCCCTGATCCGCAGACGATGATCTCGGAGCTTGCGGAGCTGGGTGTGCGCATTGTCCCGATTGTTGATCCCGGCGTCAAAAAAGACCCCAAATACGAGGTGTATAAGCAAGGGGTGCTGGAGAAGCATTTCTGCCGCCGCCTGGAGGGCGATATTTTCTTCGGTGAGGTGTGGCCGGGGATCAGTGCCTTTCCTGATTTCAGCGACAGCCGGACCGCCGAGTGGTGGGGAGATCTGCACAAATACTACACAGAGCTTGGCATTCAGGGCATCTGGAACGATATGAACGAGCCTGCGGTCTTCAATGAGACCAAGACAATGGATCTTGATGTGATGCATTTCAACAACGGGCGGCCGGTGACGCATGAGGAATACCATAACCTGTATGGGATGATGATGTCCAAAGCGACCTATGAGGGACTGGCCGAGCATATGGGGGGCGAGCGTCCCTTTGTGCTGACCCGTGCCGGGTATGCGGGCATCCAGCGCTATGCGGCCGTATGGACCGGCGATAACCGCAGCTTCTGGGAGCATATGGCGATGGCGATGCCGATGGTACTGAACATGGGACTGTCCGGGCTGGCCTTCTCGGGCCCGGATATCGGCGGGTTCGCTCATCATACGTCGGCGCAGCTGCTGGTGCGGTGGACGCAGATGGGCGTGTTTTTCCCCTACTGCCGGAATCACTCCTCCATCGGGACGCTGCGCCAGGAGCCGTGGTCCTTCGGGGAAGAGGTGGAAGGGATTCTGCGTGAATTCATCGGGCTGAGGTACCGCTGGATGCCGCATTTGTATAATCTTTTTCATGAAGCGGAAATGAGCGGTCTGCCTGTCATCCGTCCGCTGGTGCTCGAATATCCGCGTGATCCGCATGTCTCTAACCTGTGCGACCAGTTCCTGCTGGGTGAAAATGTGCTGATTGCCCCGGTCTACCGCCCGGATACGGATCACCGCTCCGTCTATCTGCCCGAAGGCTGCTGGTTGGATTATTGGGACGGGGAGGTCCATGAGGGCGGGCGTCACATTCTTGCGGCTGCACCGCTGCACATCATGCCGATGTATGTGAAGGCCGGCAGCTTCGTGGCCGAAGGCCCGCTGAGACAGTATGCGCTGGAGGACACGGAGGAGACGATCATCTTCCACCTCTACGGGGCGGAAGCGGCTGCGGGCTTCTCTTCGTCCTTCAAGCTGTATGAGGATGATGGCCACAGCTTCAGCTACCGCAAGGGGCAGTATACGGAGCTTACCGTGCAGGCTGAAGGCGAGGAAGGGGCACTGGTGCTGAAGTGGGCATATGCGGTGCATGACTATAAGCCGCGCCGTGAGACGCTGAGGTTCGCACTCTGCTATCCGTTCTTCACCGCAGCTGCGGTGGACGGACTATCGGAGATCAGCCTGGAGCAGCTGAATGAGGGGGCGCTAGGCTGGGCCCGGAACGGCAAGAACGGCGCGATCATCGTTCAGGTAGCGGATGCTGCCGGGGGCGGGGAGCTGCGGATTCTGGCAGGTACGGATTAGTGTGCGGTAAAGGTAATCCATAAGAGCTGTGTAGCATAGCACGGATTGACTGGAGTTTAGGACCGGTTTCGCCTGGAAAGAGGGCGGGCCGGTTCTTTGTGGTGTGTGGGGAGAGAAGGCTGCCCGGCAAGGAAGGAATGAGGTATAATCCTGCCCGAATTGCAACAATCCCTCCAGTATTGCGAGCATAACTCCGAAATGTTGCTAGAAATGCATTAATTCTGCTCCCCAAAGCGGCTATGGGAGAGAATTGCTGACATTCCTGCAACATTTCCCCTGAAAGCCAACTATTCATAAGCCGGAGTTGATATTTGTGCAACAATTTGGCTCTTTGCATCATTTTTGTGGCCCGTCCGCTGCTGGAAGTAACGCTCACTGAACTATAATGAGCCGCTCGGAACAAAAATCTGCTGTAAATCGCAGAAAAAGCATAGAAAGGTTTTTAAATATATGGTTTTTCGTATAAGATGAAGGGATGAAGAAAAAGTTGCAGCAATAACCTGAGCGTTCATGGAATGGTTGTACAGTTCATGCTGCCGGTGCAGCCTCATAATATACTTTTCGCGCAGAAGGGGACAGTCTTTCGGTCTGGAAGGGCTGGCTCTTGCTGTCTGCTCACAAGAATGGAGATTAACCAACAATGATTAAGCATCTGTATGCAATATGGTTAGGGGACGTATTATTCTGCTTCTCGGGCGAAACCTCCGAGCCGAAGGTGGACGCATGGACACGCGTGATCAAACGGCTGGAGCTCCGCAGTGGCTGGCGTCCTTTTGCGGGTGCTGCACTGCGGCTGGCGGAAGTGAAGTATCCTGCGGCCGCCGCCGTGGAGGGCAAACCGGCGCGGCGCGGACTGCCCGGACGCACGCTGGAAGGGCTGGCGCTGTCGCCGAAGGATGCCTTCGAGCTGCTGCTGGCCTGGGATGAGCAGGCCAGCCGTGCCCAGGGCATTGAACCCGGGGGAGAGCTGCGCTACTGGTCGGCAGCCGCCCGCTTCGCGCTGGAGCTGATGGGCAAGGGCGGGATTGTGCCCGGCGCCCAGCCGCCGCGCAAGGTCGGCTCGCGGCGGCGCGGCGGCGAACAGGCTGCTGCCGTGTGCTGGTCACCGGCGTTCCGGGAAGAGGCGGATAAGGAGTTCTTCCTGCAGATGGCGGCCTCTATGCCGGTGCTTGCACTTGGCACACACGTAGCTGAGGAAGGCGACCTGTCCTCGCGGGAGGAAGCGGGCGGGTATGTGCTGTATTCCTTCCTGCAGGCGGTCATGACCGCCGAGATCAAGAATGTGGTTGCCGCTCATGAGAGCGCGCTGTCGCCGTATAAGGCCAATTACCGCCGCGGCTATTCTCCGCTGACGGAGCTGTGGTGGAACAGTCTGCTCACGGGCAGCCGGGATATCCCCGTGCAGGGGACCCCGGCTGAGGTAACAGAGCTGCTGGCCGTGGTGAACGAGACGGCGGGCCATGAGGTGCCGCATTTCGAGACTGAGGAGGCCCGTAGCGGACAGCTAAGCCTGGGCCTGCGGCTGGAGCCTCCGGCGGAGGAGAGCGAGCTGTGGCAGCTGACCTTCTGGGCGGAGAGCCGGGAGGAGGGGGAATTCTGGATTCCGGCGGAAGCGGTGTGGAGCAGCCGGGAGCGGGAATTCACCCTATGGGGCAAGCGTTACCGCAATATTCAGCAGCAGCTGCTGGCTGCGCTGGGACGGGCGGCGAAGAGTTCGCCGGACATCCGGCGCTCGCTGGCTGAACCGGCCCCGCGCGGGATTGAGCTGCCGCCGGAGCGGCTGTATTTCTTCCTGAAGGAGAGCGTGCAGCAGCTGCGGGAACGGGGAATTACCGTGCAGATGCCTTCGCGCTGGAGCAAGGAGGGACGGCGGCGGATCGGCATGAGAATGAAGATGCAGCAGCCCCCGGCGGGTGCAGCGGATGGCCTGGTGCAGTCTGCGCTGGGTATGGAAGAGCTGATCTCTTTCCGTATTGAAGCCTCTCTGGGAGATTCAGACATCACAGAGGGGGAATTGAATGCCCTGGTGGAAGCAGGCGTGCCCTTTGTGCGCTTCCGGGGAGAATGGATTGAAGTGGACCCGAAGGAAGTTCGTCAGGTCCTGCGATATATTAAGCGTGGTGAGAGCGGAGAGATGACCGCAGCCGACTGGATGCGCCTGGAGGCTGAAGATGGTGAAGAGCGGCTGTGGAAGGGCATGTCGGTTACCGGCATGGAGACCTCTGGCCTGCTGGCCTCCCTCATGCACGGCGATGTGCTGCGCGGGATGCCGCTGCGTCCGGTGCCGGAGGATCTGAACGGAACGCTGCGGCCCTATCAGGAGCGGGGTTATCAGTGGCTTACGGCACTCAGCAATCTCGGCTTCGGCGTCTGCCTGGCTGATGACATGGGTCTCGGCAAAACCGTGCAGGTCATCACCTGCCTGCTCGACCAGGCGCTGAATGCCCCGCCGGGCGAAAAGCAGGAGCCTGTGCTGATCCTCTGCCCGACCTCGCTGCTGGGCAACTGGCAGCGGGAATTGCAGCGCTTCGCCCCTTCACTTAGCTTGCATATTCACCATGGAGGGCGGCGGGTGCGCGGTGAAGGTTTCAGAGAGCTGGCAGCCAGCCATAAGATTGTGCTGACCACCTACCATTTGGCGGGCCGCGACAGCGAGGATCTGGCCGGGGTACGCTGGTCTACCGTTGTGCTGGATGAAGCGCAGTACATCAAGAATCACCGCACCAAGCAGGCGCAGAGCGTCATGAAGCTCAGTGCGCCGCACCGGATCGCAATGACCGGGACTCCGGTGGAGAACCGGCTGGGCGAGCTGTGGTCGATTTTCCATTTTCTCAACCCCGGTTATCTGGGGACGTATCATTCCTTCCGCCAGCGTTATGTGTCGGGAGAGGGCGGCGAACGGCTGCGTGAGCTGCACCGGCTGGTCTCGCCCTTCCTGCTGCGGCGTCTGAAGAGCGACCCGGATATCTCGAAGGATCTGCCGGAGAAGCTTGAGCTGAAGTCTTATTGTCCACTTACGGAGACCCAGGCCGCGCTCTATCAGGGGGTTGTGGATGAGATGCTAGGCGTCATCGGCGAGCGTTCGGGCATGGCCCGGCGGGGGCTGGTGCTGTCTTCCCTCACCAAGCTGAAGCAGATCTGCGATCATCCCCAGCTGTTCCGCAAGGACGAGGGGCGGAGCCTGCGCAGTGAGCCTTCGGGCAAAATGGACGTCATGTTCGAGGTGCTCGACAGCATCTCTGAGCTTGGTGAATCGGCGCTGATCTTCACCCAGTATGTGGCGATGGGCGAGCTGCTGGTCAGCCGGCTGGCCAGACGATACGGGCAGACGCCGCTGTTCCTGCATGGCGGCATCTCGAAGCGCGAGCGCGACGAGATGGTGCATGCTTTTCAAGAGGGGGACGGTCCGGCTTTCTTCGTTCTGTCGCTTAAGGCGGGAGGCGTAGGCCTCAATCTGACACGGGCGAATCATGTGCTGCATTATGACCGCTGGTGGAACCCGGCTGTAGAGAATCAGGCGACGGACCGCGCCTTCCGGATTGGACAGCACAAGAATGTGCAGGTGCATAAGCTGATCTGCCAGGGGACGCTGGAGGAGCGGATCGACGAGCTGATTGAACGCAAAAAGAGCCTGTCCGAGCAGGTCGTTGGCTCCGGTGAGAACTGGTTAACCGAGATGTCTAACCATGAGCTCAAAGAGCTGATTGAACTCCAGGGACAGGACTGGATGTAAACACGGCAATAGATTGTAAGGCAGAAGGAGGCAACATCTATGAATGAGCTGCTGGAGCTGCGGCTGGAGGTGCTGCCCGGGGTCATTAAGGCCACCGGGAGTGTGGGGCCTGCTGCTGAAGGGGCAGACAGACGCAGCAGCAAAGCCGGAGCGGAGATAGAGAAGCAAGGGGAACAGGGCCAGCGGGAGGTTGTTACTCTGCGTATTCCGCAGTGGACACCCGCCCGGAAGAATGAAGTGCTGCATCAGCTCGCTGCGCATCCGGGCGAATTGTATGATCTGCTGCAGGGCAGCCTGAATGGCGGGCTTACTGCACTGGAGCTGCTGCCTGTAGATGACGAGCTGAGGCTGGCTGCAGAGGAACAGGGCACGGGTCTGCTGCCTGCTGAGGATCTGGTGCAGCGGGTCCGGCAGCAGCTGACCCAGGAGCCGCTGCTTGCGTTCGCCCTGCGCGGACTGTCCAAGGAAGAGCTGCTCTCCGGCGTATTCGCCCTGTGGGCGGAGCGGGAGAACGAGCGGAACGCTGAAGAAGACGCGCCTGCATCTGTGTCGCTCGCGTCCGAGCTGGCCCGGTTGGAGCGCAAGGGCCCGGCCGTATCCTCTGGAGAGTGGCTGGCCGAGGCAGCGGCTGAAGGCTCTCTGCACCAGCCGGGGCCGCTGTTTCACGAGATCTCCTCCCGTCCGTTTCCGGCTATGCCTGAGGTAATGGAGCCGGAGGAGGATTGGAGCGCCCTCCTGCCACAGACACCCAAGGCGCGTGAAGGGCTTGCGCTGCTGATGCGCCGGGTCTCGGAAGCCGCCGCGAAGCGTGCGGCGGGCTTGAATAAGCTGTAGCTGCGCGGGGCGTGAGTTGGGGTCTGAGTAAGTTGTAGGTTGCACGGATAGGTGTGGCGGGCTTGAGTAAGCTGTAGGTGCATGGGTTCGTGAGTAGGGGCTTGAGTTAGCTCCGGGTTGCACGGATAATAAGTGCGGTGGGATTGAAGGAGCTATAGGCTACAATGTTTATGCGGCGACTAAAGCTGCTCTTTAAGTAATATAGAGTGTAAACTAGACCAACTGGTGGAATTGAATCGGATGCCGGGACACGAACGAACGTAAGAACTGATCTCACAAGTAATATTAGTTTTGTTAGCAGTGCGCCGGAGAGGATTGGGGATGGCTGCACGAGAATAAAGTGGATAAATCCCTCTGAATCGGCTGGAAGTCGGCGGAATGGAGAAATGAAAGGGAAAAATCCCTCTGATTCGGCTAGAAGTCGGCGTGCTGAGGTAGCCAATATTCTTCGGGCGGGAATGAGGGGCAGAAGTGCCCCTGATTTAGCCAAACTGGATGGTAGGGCGGCCCTCCCACATCAAGCCAGCCAAACAAAAGAGGAGCACAAAGGTGCCCCTCTTGCAGCCGGATAACGGCCTGGCTGCGGCCATTTTATCCTAGGATTATGTCTGTTCGTTGCCGCCGCTGCCTTCTGACAGCTCCAGAATCTCCCGGCGCAGGCGGAGCATCTTCTGGTCCAGTTCATCGGCAGCACGGGCGGCTTCCTTCAGCTCCTCGGCCACATGGGAGGGCAGCTGTTTGTCGAATTTATAGTAGAGAATATGCTCCATGCTGGCCCAGAAATCCATGGCTAACGTACGTAGCTGCATTTCTGCCTTCACCCAGCGGGTGCCATCAAGCAGTACCAGCGGTATAGCCACGATAAGGTGCAGGCTCTGGTAGCCGTTCGGCTTCGGGTGGGCAATATAATCCTTAATCTCAAGCACACGGATATCCTCGCGGGCGCACAGGTGGTCCACCAGCCGGTAGATATCCTTCACGAAGGCGCAGACAATCCGCATCCCCGCAATATCATGGATGTGCTGCTCCATATTATCCAGGTTAAGCTCATAGCCCTTGCGCTGCATTTTTTGCACAATGCTCTTCGGTTCTTTGATCCGGCACTTCACATGCTCAATCGGGCTGAAGCCGTCACGCACCTGCCACTCGGTCCGGATGATATCGATTTTATTCTCAAGCTCATTCAGAGCGTGACGGTACAGCGCCGGCAAAGCCTTGAAATTCTCAACCTGCTTGGCGAAATCCTCGTTAATCTGCCACTTCTGCATATCCTTCACATGGACCTGCAACTTGTTCAATGTTACTTGTGTACTATCATATTCTTCCACTGAAACTCTCCCGGTTTTCGTTATTTGTGACTGTAGACCATGAATGGATGACTACGGCAATCTTATACAGCGCTAGCTGCGGTTCTGATTCTATTTTAACCGATGTACAGCCCCGGAAGCAAAATAAAACCGTAACCCTGACCGAAGAGAAACATTCTTCCCTCCGGCGCGTATTAGCACAGTATAGGCATTAAGCCGTCCTTATGGCGCAGCTCCGTTCATCCTTATTTGTTGGTGGGAGAGCCTGTGCCGTAGCCTTCATCCTGATAGCCTGTATTGTCCAGCTTCTGCAGGACGTTCAAGCCTTCGATCTGAAGGCGGGTCTCGTCAGTGCCATGGTCGTGCAGATACTGGAACAGGCGGATGGTGGCTTCATCGAACTGCTCTGCGGCATCATCATGATCGGCTGACTTGTAGGGAACCAGAGCACGCCGGAAGGCGTAGTCATCCCCGCTGGCCAGATCGGCCAGAAGATCCTGAAGCACAGTCAGGCCGTCACTGGACAGCAGAACCTCGTACTCACTGGAGTCGCCTCTCTCTTCCTGAATCAGACCGTGATTCACAGAGACGAAATATCGGTTAAGGTTATCGTCAGGCACAATTCATCCCTCCATCATTCGATAATGTACGGGTACGCAGGAACGGATACAGCAGAAGGCAATATGTATGATTGCTTCTTCCGCAGCATACTCATTCCAATAAGAACGCTAGCCGCCTCTACTTGGTATTTACCACATGACGACAAATAATGAATCTGCCGTGGACTTTTGGTATGATAGAATCACGTTTCCGCTGCTGCGTGGAGCAGCAATCGGAATGTAAGGATATACGCGGCTGCGAATCAGCCTATTCTCACTCTGGAGAAGGAGGAACTACAATGAATTTACTGCAACGCATTAAAGACGGTGCCAGCCGGGTGAGTGAAAAAGCGCAAAGCTCGGTGGAAGTGAGCAAGCTGAATGGGCAGATTTCAGATATTGAGCATGAGATGCAGGTTGAATTTCTGAAAATGGGGAAGCTCTTCTACGAGGGATATCGTTCAAGGGATATGTCGGTAGCTGAAGGCCAGATGATCGAGCTTGCGCGGGGCTGTAACAAGCTGCAGGAGCAGATCGAGGACGTACGCTCAAGAATTGCCGAATTGAGAAATGAACGCTTGTGCGCCTGCGGTCAGATCGTAGGGCTGGATGCCAATTTCTGTCCGCATTGCGGACGTAAGCTGGAAGCACGCAAGCCGGAAGATAAGGAGATTTCACTGCGTAAAGAGCCGTCATCGGCGGCCGCCGCTACCGCAGCACCGCCCGTGGTTACCGTACATACGGTGCTGGAGCATGAAGATGAAGAAGACCAGTACTACGGTGAGGAAGAGCTGACCGAAGCGGAACGGGAGCTGGCCAGAAGACCCGAAGCACGTGTGCAGTATGCGGAGGTGCTGCCTGAACTGGAGGAAGACGCAGAGCTGGAGGAAGCGGACCGGATGGCTTCAGGTTCTGACCGGAGCCGCCGGGAGGCAGATGAACTGGAACGGGAACGGGAGCGGCAACTCGAGTTGGACCGCCGGATCAGGGACTGGAAGGCAAGTGAGCCAGCCGAAGAGCGGGTAGCCGGAGACGCGGATACACGGGAGATCGTGAATTGCCAGATCTGCCGCGCCGATCTGCCGAAGGGCTCCATGTGGTGCCCGCGCTGCGGCTCGGAGCAAATATAGACAGGGTAGTACTGACAGCTTAGGGGGACAACATAGATGGAACAGTTGCTGCTGCATCTGCGCAATTTGGGTTTCACAGAGATGGAATCCAAAATAATGGTTGAGCTGGCCACCAAGGGCCAGGCTTCGGGCTACGAAGTGGCAAAGCAGCTAGGAGTATCAAGATCAAACGTATATGCGGCGCTTCAGCGCCTGACTCAGCAAGGCTACGTGCGCTGCGGAGAAGGGGAGCCGGCACGCTACAGTGTGCTGGACCCGGAAGAGCTGGCCACGATGATATCCGGCCGGGTGCAGGCCTCGCTTGCCTATATGGAGAGTGAAATGCCGCGCGGGGGTCCGGTCAGCCCCTCCTTCTACAACGTGGAGGGTGACCGGAATGTCATTGGAGAGCTGGTCCGCCAGCTGAATCTTGCCGCTCAGGAGATTGTAGTGGATGTGTGGCGGGAGGAAGCCTCGCTGCTGCGCAGTGAGCTTGAGCAGGCGGAGAAGCGCGGAGTGAAGCTGCTGTGGGCTTTTGACGGCGGTGATGCTGTGCCGGCACCTTATCCGGTATGGCCGCCCCTGCCGGGGAAGCCGGAACGCAGCGGAGGCCGGAAGTTCTCCTTCGTCGTGGACCGGAGCTGGTGCATGCTCGGCATGCGTTATGAGGACGGAAGCGCCCAAGCCGTGATTACCGAGCATCCGGTGCTGGTGGAGCTGCTGCTCAAATCTTTTACACAGGAATTGGTATTGTTCGAGCTGGAGGAAGATATGGGCCCCGAACTGCAGCGACGCTACGGGGAGCACTATAGCCGGATCTACAGCAAATATGTGCTGCATGATCAGGAGGAATCGGGGGAAGAGCCTGAGGAATAGGGCTGCAATAGTAAGTGCCAAAGTTCACTAAGCGAGGGAGGTGACAAGCATGGAGTGTATCGTTCATTTTGAGGTGCAGCATACAGAGGGCGTCAAGCCGCTGCGCGGACTGCTGTTCCTGGAAGAGGGCAAGACCCCGGAAGAACGGGAGCTGGTGGAGATGTTCAAGGACATGAAGTTCAACGTCCGGCTGGATGACCGGGAGAAATGGATCTTCAAGCCCGTGGCTTCGGGAGAAAGTTATTCCGAGATCCGCATTACCAGCTTTGACAACGGGAAGAAAAGCAGCAAGCCGGAGGGCGAGCTGAAGTCGATTGTCGGCAACCTGCTGCCCCAGAAGCCAACCGGGATATAACCGGGGCAGCGGGGTTCCAGCGGTTTTTGTCCGCCAGCAGCATTACTGCTAGCGGAGGATATCTTTGTGAAGAAGGTCTATTTCCGCACGAAGCAGGAAACGGACCCGGCGGAAACGTGAAGTACGTAACAAAGAGCAGGCTCAGGGGAATACCCGGGGCCTGCTCTTTGTGTTGGGAGAAATATCGTTCCAGCTTTTTCATTAGCCAGACCAATCTGCTCCTAACGGACCTGAGAGACCTTATCCCCTGAAAAACACCACTTCTGGTGTCTTAACGGACTGAGGAGACTCTAAGGTAGCTCAAAACGATACTTAAGAGCGGTATTTCAGGGAATAAGGTCCGTGTGGTCCGTTACCTGCCTAATTTATGACTTTCATCCAGAATAAGAGCGCCTCAGTCCGTGACGCGGAGCCATATATATGCCCCGCCCCGCCGCGCCTGTCCTAGACGCTGGCGTGACAGGAACCGGGCCCGGCTTCGCCCGGTGCCCCGGCTGCCGCCAGCGGCGAGAGCACGCGCAGCGCGCCCGGCTCGCAAGCCACGGCCAGCGGCGCCGTGCCGAGCGCTTCGCCGTCGCCGATGGCGTGGCGCGGCTGCGCGAAGCTCACGGCTACGCTGCGTCCGCGCAGCATGGTGACATAGGGCAGCTTCGTGTGCCTGCCCTTCACCACCGTCGGGAACAGCCGCAGCAATTGCCCGCGGCTGACCCCGTGTACAACGCAGACGTCAAGCAGACCGTCGCCTGATTCCGCCTGCGGGCAGATCAGCAGCCCGCCGCCGTAGCTGGGCAGGTTGCAGACCGAGACCAGCCACGCCTGGTCGTAACCCTGCTCCTTCCCGTCGCAGGTCACGCTGACGCGGCAGGGCTTGAAGGTCATCAGCGTATGCAGCACGCCGATGATATAGGCTAGGCGCCCGGCGCCAATGGCGTTGCACAGCCGCTTGTAGCGGCTGCCGTTCACATTGACGGCCACCTGCGCGTCGAAGCCGCTGGCCACCGCCGTCAGGGTGAGCCGGCCTGCCGCGCTGAGCAGATCGGCTTCGATGCAGTGTTCCTGCAGCGCGGTGTCCAGCGCTGCCTCGGGCGCGAGCGGGATGCTGAACCCGCGCGCAGTGTCATTGCCCGAACCCGCCGGGATGACTCCCAGCGGGACCCCCCTGCGCCGCAGTGCGCCCAGCACACTGTGGATCGTGCCGTCGCCGCCGACAATGATGGCGGCACGCCAGTCCTCGCGGCGGGCAAGCGTCTGCAGCACCTGATCCTCTGCGCTGTCAGCGCTCTGGGTGAACAGTGCTTCATACGGAACAGCCCGCGCCGCAAGCAAGGCCTGTATGGTGCGCCAGGTCCGCCGTCCCGCCCCGCCGCCGGAGCGGGAATTTATGATGAACAAGTACATGGATGCTTCCCCCAGCCTGTAGATTCCTGCATGTCTTATCCCATTGTAAGGAGCGGGCAGGCAAAAGGGAAACTATTTTCTGCTGCACACAGCTACAGCTGCCGCAGCTGGCTTTCGGCGATCTCCCCCACCCAGGGAAGCTTGAACCATCTGCTGCCCAGGGCATGGTAGATCATCAGCAGCCAGACTGCGAAGCTGCATAGGGAGATCAGGGCGCCCGCCACATCACCGAGAAGCGGAATGAAGCCGCTGAGCACATGGGCGATCATAAGCGCTCCGAAGGCAATCAGGGATTGAAGCGAGTGGAACAGGACGAAGCGGCTGCGCTTCTCCAGAGCAAGGAAAATAATTGCCCCGATAAACGGGAAGAAATAACACAAGGCAGCTGCAATGTTATCGGGCAGTCCGGTGGATGATCTGAAAGGCGTCAAAGGGCTCACTCTCCTTGGAATGTAGAGGAAAAGGCAAATTACATTCGTGCTTCTTCCCTACAAGCCTATGAGGTGTACAGGCAAAGTATGAGCCGTGCGGAGATGCTGTCCAATAATTTCTGCGGATAAGGGGCATACTAATGTCAGGATCACAAACAGTTGGGCAAGCATATACTATAAAAAATTTCCATTTGTATTTTTACATGGAAAGGTGGAAGTTAATCTGGAATATGATACAATATAACGATAAGGCCCGAAAGGAGTGATTCAGCAAGTGGCTCTTCGGGTAATTAAAGTGTCAAGGTGTCTTTGCAGTGGGACATCCTTACTCTCAGCCCAAATCACGACGAACCTGCTTCACCGGCAAGGCGGATTTCCAAGTTCATGGAATGGTAGTCTGGACGGGTAATGCAAGCCGCGTATGTGTAATGGTTTCTTACTTGCATTTCAAGGTTACGGCGAACTTTTCATCATGCATTCTCTACAACGGAGCATTCATTTTCAATGTTTTGGGAGGGAACTGATCATGGCAAGTAAAGGTCATAACGAAGTCAAGGAAAGTCTGCGGGAAATGACACGTATTTTCCGGCCCAAAGATCCCAAGAAATTTGTGAAAGAGTACGTCCGGAAGTATCGGATCACGGGAGGCTATGAGGAAGAGCTGACCATGGTTGTGGAGCATGAGCTGGTTAGAATGAATTCTTCCGTCTCCTGAAGAAGCCGGCAGAGCGAGTGATTCTGTTTCGTGCTGTTTGATGCCGACAACTACATTTAATCTACATTCAAGCGATAACATCCATAGCGAAGCATCCATGAGGATTCTCATAAACCGTGCCCGGGCAGCGTGCTGCTTCTGGAATCGGTTTTTTTTGTATGCACTTTGCAGATCATCTTCGTATGTCAAATGAATGTTTAGACACAAATACATATGAATACGCTTCAGAAGTAGTTTAACAGTTTTCCGGAAAAATTGAAAGCGCTTATAAAATCAGTATTGACAAGCTTTCCGCGACTCCAAAAATGATTATGTGAATTTGTTGTGAACGATTGACAAAACCGTAGACCGAACTTATATTAATAGTGATTGTTATAATTGACAGGAAAATACTCTAATCTACGAATTCGGGAAAAGCGGGGTAGATCAATGATGAAAACGTGGCAGGCTGGTAAGCGGCTTCTTCCCATGACAGCAGCACTTGGACTCCTTCTGGCCGGATGCGGACGGGAGGACTTGTCGGTACTCAGACCGCAGGGACCCGTAGCGGAAAGCTCTTACGGACTGATGAAGCTGTCAATCACGATCATGATTGTGGTGCTGCTGATCGTCTTCTCCATTGCGGCTTATGTATGGATTCGCTTCCGCCGGAAGAAGGATCAGGATGAGATTCCCAAGCAAGTGGAGGGGAGCTTCAAGCTGGAGGTGCTATGGACGGTCATCCCGCTTATTCTCGTCATTGTGCTGGCGATTCCTACGGTGAAGGTGGTCTTCGCTGCCGGCAATGATCATTCGGATGACAAGGACGCCATCAAGGTCAAGGTGACCGGCCACCAGTACTGGTGGGAGTTCGAATATACGGATTACGGAATAACGACCGCGCAGGATCTGATTATTCCTACAGGTAAGCACATTGCCTTTGAGCTCAGCACCAAGGATGTGCTGCATTCCTTCTGGGTACCCTCACTGGCCGGGAAAATGGACACCAATCCCGACGGCACGGTGAACCGCTTCAGCTTCAGTGCGCCGAATGAAGGCGTTTACCGGGGGAAATGCGCGGAGCTATGCGGACCCTCCCACGGGTTCATGGAGTTTAAGGTGAAGTCGGTCAGCGGTGAGGCTTTTGACAAGTGGGTGGCTTCGATGAAGGCGCCGGAGTCTGTAATGCCGGAGGACCCGGTGCTGGCTGAGAAGTTCAAGTCCCAGTGCCTGAGCTGCCATGCGATTGGCAGCATGCCTGCATCACCGGTGGCTCCCAGCCTGACCGGAATCGGCTCCCGTGAATCCGTTGCCGGGATTCTGCTTAATGATGACACCCGTGAAGATGGAGCCCCGGTTCTGGAGAATCTGAAGACCTGGCTGCATGATCCGCAGAGCGTGAAGCCCGGCAACAAGATGCCGAGCCCGAAGGATATGGGCTTAAGTGATGAAGAGATCGACGGCATTGCCGAATATCTGGCCGGTTATACGCTGGACTAGGGGCCTATGACTGAAGCGGAAGCAGCATATTTGAGAAGGGGGTACGTTCTTTGGCTCACGCAGCGCAATCCTTGCAGCCCTCCCAGCCCTTGAAGCCCGGCCACAGTGCCAAGCGGCATACCGGGCTGATGGACTGGATTACTACCGTTGACCACAAAAAAATAGCCATCCTGTATCTATGGGCCGGCGGCCTTTTCTTCGGCATTGGCGGCCTGGAGGCGATCCTGATCCGTATTCAGCTGATCAAGCCGATGAATACCTTCCTGGATGCCCAGACCTTCAACGAGCTGATTACCATGCACGGCACGACTATGATCTTTCTTGGCGTCATGCCGGTCATTTTCGCGCTGATGAATGCGGTGATTCCGCTGCAGATCGGCGCGCGGGATGTCGCCTTTCCTTTTCTCAACTCGCTGGGCTTCTGGACCTTCCTGTTCGGCGGTCTTCTGCTTAACCTGAGCTGGGTGATGGGCGGCGCGCCGGATGCGGGCTGGACGGCCTATACCCCGCTATCGAGTACGGGCTACAGCCCCTCGCACGGAGTGGACTTTTATACGATAGGGCTGCAAATTGCCGGCCTCGGTACACTGATTGGCGGGATTAACTTCCTGGCTACCATCATCACGATGCGTGCACCGGGGATGTCCTTCATGCGGATGCCGATGTTCGCCTGGGCTACCTTCATTACCTCAGCCATTATTCTGTTTGCATTCCCTGCAGTTACCGTAGGACTTGTCCTGCTTACCTTCGACCGGATTCTGGACGCCAATTTCTTCAATGTTGCCGGCGGGGGCAATCCCGTGCTGTGGCAGCATATCTTCTGGATCTTTGGCCATCCCGAAGTGTATATTCTGATTCTCCCGGCTTTCGGCATCATCTCCGAGGTCATTCCGACCTTCTCGCGCAAGCGGCTGTTCGGGTACAGCTCCATGGTCTTCGCGACAATTCTGATCGCCTTCCTGGGCTTCATGGTCTGGGCGCATCATATGTTCACCACCGGCCTCGGTCCGGTCGCGAACGCCTTGTTCTCCGTCTCTACCATGCTGATTGCCGTCCCGACAGGGATCAAGATCTTCAACTGGCTGTTCACCATGTGGGGCGGACAGGTACGGTTCACGACCCCGAATCTGTTCGCGGCCGGGTTCATTCCTACCTTCACGATGGGCGGGGTAACCGGGGTGATGCTGGCCTCCGCGCCGGCAGACTTCCAGTTCCATGATACGTACTTCGTGGTGGCGCATTTCCACTATGTAATCGTTGGCGGTCTGGTGCTCGGCCTGTTCGCCGGGCTGCACTACTGGTGGCCGAAGATGTTCGGGCGGATGCTCAGCGAATCCTTGGGCAAGTGGACCTTCTGGACCTTCATTATCGGGTTCCACTTAACGTTCTTCGTACAGCATTTCCTGGGACTGATGGGGATGCAGCGGCGCGTATTCACCTATTTGCCGAACCAGCAGTTCGATACGCTCAACCTGGTCAGTACGGTGGGGGCGTTCCTGATGGGAGTGGGCATGATTATCTTCCTTGTAAATGTGTTCTTGACCTCCAGACGGCCGGCGGATGCGCCGGATGACCCGTGGGAAGACGGGCGGACCCTGGAATGGACGATCCCTTCGCCGCCGCCGGAATATAACTTCAAGCAGACGCCGCTGGTGCGGGGCCTGGATGCCTTCTGGAAAGAGAAAATGGCCGGGCATAAGGCGATGACCCCGGCGGAGCCGGTTGGCCCGATTCATATGCCGTCAGCCACGATTCTGCCGTTCCTGATGTCAGTCGGTATCTTCATTGCGGGCCTGGGCTTCATGTTCAGCCGTGATGAATTCAGCAGCGGCATCATGAGCTTCCTGTTCAATAATTATATTGTTACGGCGCTGGGGCTTCTTATTACCTTCGGATCGATGCTGATGCGGTCGCTGTTCGACGATCACGGCTGGCATATTGAACCCGAAGAGCTGGAAGGAAGGTGAGCAGAGATGACAACGGCACATGCTGAAGCGGCGGACGGTACACTCCCGCATGAACCCGAGAAAGCGACCCTGGAAGGACGCAATAAAGTGCTGGCCTTCTGGCTGTTCCTCGGAGGGGAGGCGGTGCTCTTCGGCACCCTGTTCGCTACCTTCCTGGCGCTGCGCAATCAGACGAATGAGGGACCCTCGGCGGCTGAGCTATTCCATCTGCCGCTGGTTGCGGCAGCGACCTTCCTCCTCCTGGTCAGCAGTCTGACCAGTGTGTTCGCCATTCAGGCCATGCACCGGGGAAATGTGGCCCAGTTACGGAACTGGCTGGTGGTGACTGTCCTGCTCGGCCTTGCCTTCCTGATCCTGGAGATCTACGAGTTCAGTGTATATATCCGGCATGAGGAATTCGGGATGACGACGAGTGCGTTCAGCTCGGCCTTTTATACGCTGGTCGGGTTCCACGGTGCCCATGTCGCCTTCGGGATTCTGTGGATCTCCGTGCTGATTGGACAATTGGCGCATAAAGGCTTGACGGTCGTTACTGCACCGAAAATCTATGTCTCGGCGATGTATTGGCATTTCATTGATGTGGTGTGGGTCTTTATCTTCACAGTCGTATACCTGCTCGGAAAGGTGGGGTGAAGCCATGACGACGAAGCAGCCTTCTTCAGATTCTGCGGTGAAGCACCGGCACCGTCCGGAAGGACCGCAGCGGCATATTGTGGTGTTTGTGTTCTCGGTGGTGCTGACGCTGATCGCCTTTGCCGCGGTGGCGGCCGGAGGGGTGAATGCTACCTTTGCGATCATCCTGCTGCTGGTAATGGCTGTGCTGCAGGTGTTCCTGCAGATGGGCTTCTGGATGCATTTGAAGGACAAAGGGCATATGCTCCCGATTATCTTCATGCTGGGCGGCTTTTTTATCGCAGGCACCTGTATTGTAATGGCGCTCTATTGGGTATGGTGGGATTGATTCTATCTCCGGGGAGGTCTTGAGGATGATACCGGGATTGCAATATTTCAGCTTTACGGAACTATGGAGTCCGTTGTTTCTGGCCCTGATGCTCCTCCTGACTGCCGGATATTTTGTGCTGATTGGTCCGCTGGCCTCCCGTTTTGAGGGCAGCACTGCAGTCCCCTTCTGGCGGAGGGGGCTGTTCTTATGCGGAATGCTGGCCCTCTATCTTGCGCAGGGAGGACCTGTCAGTCTGCTGGGACATATCTTGTTTTCCTTCCATATGGTGAGTATGGCCTTATCCTATCTGGTGGCGGTTCCGCTGATTATGCTTGGTATCCCCGACTGGTGCTGGCGCGCTCTGCTGCGGGTGAATCCGCTGAAGGGACTGGCTTTTCTCGCTAAGCCGGTGGTGGCGGCCCTGCTCTTCAATGGCCTGTTCTCGCTCTACCACATCCCCGCCATCCATGATTATGTCATGCTGCATTTCACCGTTCACCGTCTGTATTATGGCGTCCTGTTCCTGACCTCGGCGCTGATGTGGTGGAATCTGATCAACCCCTTGCCGGAATACCGGGCGCTTAGCGGTCTGGGGCAGGTGGGCTTCATCTTCCTGAACATGGTGCTGCTGACACCGGCCTGCGGGCTGATTATTTTTGCGGGCTCCCCCCTCTATGCTACGTATAGCGACCCGGGCACCTGGGCGAAGGCGATGGGCTACTGTGTACCGCAGAGTCCGGCTGCATTATTGCAGGCTTTTGGCGGTCCCGGCTTCTTCGGATCTCTGTCCCCAAAGGTAGATCAGCAGGTCGGCGGCATCGTGATGAAGTTCATTCAGGAATTTATTTTCGCCTCGATGCTTGCTTATGTGTTCTATCATTGGTATAAAAAAGAGAATGGACAGGAGGACACGGAAGTGTCCGCGCCATCCTCTGCCCTGGCGGAGGAGGTCTGACCTATAATGAGCTGGTAAGTACCGAGGGGGATATTCATGGATATTTTCACATTGTTTCCTACGATCAGTACATCGTTCATCGTCATAAGCGCGGTGCTGGTGGCCATCGGCTGGAGACAGATCATTCAAGGCAAACGCGAAGCGCACAAGAAGACAATGATTGCGGCTGCGGTGGCAGCGATTCTGTTCTTCCTGGTGTATTCGTCTAGAACGATATTCGTGGGCAATACCTCCTGGGGTGGTCCTGAGCATCTGACGACGATCTACCATGTCTTCCTGATCTTCCACATTGTACTGGCTACCGTCGCTGCCGTATTCGGCATCACCACGCTGACGCTCGGCTTCAAGGCCAAGTATGCCAAGCACCGCAAGTGGGGCAGAGTGACCTCCGTCATCTGGTTCATCACCGCTATTACGGGAGTCGCCGTCTATGTACTGCTGTATATCTTCTATCCTGGCGGACATACGAAGCCGGTCTGGGAGATTATCCTGGGCGCTTAAGCCGAGGGAAGAGAAGTCCGGGATGATATGGGAAAAGCCTGTCCATCTGCCGCTGCTGCGGGGGAGGGGCGGGCTTTTTTTGAGGTTGACGAAGTCAAAAAGGATTAGGTTGTTATATCTTTTTTGCTGCTACTAGTGAAAAAAAGATGTGCTAAATTATCGCTGGTAACTCCTGATGATGTACATTAGGGTAACGTGTCATATTAGTAAGTTTGGCATCTGCGGGAGGATGAATATGATAAGGTTCAGTGGTCGTCTGATAACGTTTATCATCTTTATGCGGCTCACTGTGAAATTTTAAATTATCTAACCCGTGTTCATCCACCCAGTCGTAGAAGTACATCTCTATTCGTCCTCTGCTGAGATGCTCAGTTATAAGCAAACGGGACAGATCCGTGAACACAAATGTGTGCCGGGTAAATGAGATAGAGGTGAATAGACCGCTGCCATCCCCATCACATGAGTTCATAATAATATTCGAAAAGTCTTTCTCCAACTGGCTGATGTTGGATGGGGGGCGAGTATTCAGTTCCATTTCCTTTCAATGGAGTACAGCAGACTGGACCATTGTACTGCGTCCCGAGATTGTTCTGGGGTTAAATCAGTTTTTTTCCCAGTGTCTCTTCGAATGTTCCGCCATATTTTTTTTCAAAATGAACGACAGCATTAAGTATTTCAGCCATTTCCCCAGCTGCTGTCATTTCTTTATTTCTTCCTGAACGTATTTGCTCTGCTTCATAACGTTTTGCAACCTCTGCTATAGCTGACTTCATTCCAGTAGGAGAAGTATAAACTGCGTTCTCAGGAAATCTAACTTGTTTGTAACGCTCTCCTTTTTCAACACCGTCAAATCGCCCAAGTGCAATCCAATTATGGATCGTAGCAATACTTACCCCGAAGAATCGGGCGACATCTCCTGTTGTGTAGATTTTAGTGCTTAATACTTCAGCCTCCATCCCTACAGTAACCATGTGGATTAGCACTCGTTGCAGAGCCTGCTCAGAATTACCGTGAACCAAATGACTATCCACGGCCTGAAGCACTTCTGAAGGATTATGAATAGAATTCCGTTCAATGTAATTGGCCAAAGCCTTAATAAACAATGACATCTGTGTTTCAGTCTCGTGAAGATGTGTCTTGAATACTTCGGAGATCGACAATGCTTCCGACAATGCTCTTTCCTTTTCTGTTACATTAAACATATACATCACCTCAACTCCATTCTAACACTTCTCGCTTAAACTTAAAATAACTTAAAGTATACCGCGCATAACTTAAACTTAACTTATATTATTTCCTGTTTTTGAATGATATAACGCATGCTATAAAAAAACCTGAAAATAGATGATGACAAGGGATGACTTCTGGAAGTTGCATTATTATTTGAAAAAGCTCAGGATTATTATTGTATTCAATCGTTAGCAGTCAGGTAACTGATCTACAACGACCTAATTATACATACTAAGGAGAAAACATGGACCCACACATCAAAAGAATGTTCCTGGACGAATATGCTGCTGAAGGTGCTAGGCGCTTTGGGATTAGCCCCAAGGATCTGAACTTCATTGGAGGCTTTCAAAACTTCATATATTCTTATACTCTCGGTGAATCCCAATATATTCTTCGCTTCACTCCTGACACACTTCGTACCTCTGAAGGGCTTGCAGCCGAAATCGAATGGATTCGTTACCTCGCGGAGAAGGGAGTGTCAGTTTCAGCTCCGGTTCTATCGGCGAATGGAAGGGATTATGAGCGTATTCATGGGAATACGATGGATTTTTACGCAGCAGCGTTCAATTTTGCACCCGGCACAAAAGTAGGATATCCGGAATGCCTGGGGAATCCGATGCTATATGAACAATGTGGCCGTATTACAGGCCGTCTTCATGAACTGAGTAAGCGGTATAAACCGGTATTCAGAAGACATACCTGGGAGACTAACGAATACCTTGTGCGGGCGAAAGATTATTTGCCGGCAGAGCTTGGGCCCATTCTGCATGCCCTAGACGGACTAAAAGCTGATTTGAGCAGTTTGCCTGTTACCTCAGATAATTTCGGTTTAATTCACGGGGATATCAACGTAGGTAATTTCTTGGTAGATGAGTCAGGGCGGATAACGCTTTTTGATTTCGATGAGTGTCAATACAGCTGGTATGCTGAGGATATTGCTATCCAGCTCTATTATTTACTATATGTATTTGGGGAAGATTCGAGGTCTGAACGTAAGGAGCAATACGAGCTTTTTATCCGTCATTTCGAGTTAGGCTACACGGAGGATGGCCGGCAGCTTCCCGATGGCTGGAAGAGTCAACTGGATTTGTTTCTTAAACTGCGTGAAATTATCGTAGTCGTCGGCATGCACCGGAGTTGGGATTTAACCCAGGCTGACGATTGGACGCGTAGGTTCTTGCAAGAGAGTACAGTGCGTATTACCAAGGGGATTTCATTAATTGATGGGTTCGGCGAAGAGGGGCAACGATGATAGTTGGAAAAAGCACACTTAATTCCAGCGAAACGGAGAGTTGTGGGTAAGCAATTGGAAAAAGTCCACCTAATCCCCCGAAAATCATCGAATTGGACGGAATCGTAGAAATTAAGTGTTGTTTGTCCAACTACTGTCTGCAAATGGGGCGATGCCGTCAAATTAGATGGACCAAATCCACTTAACGCCACCGGCTGCGTTCAGATTTGTACACTAAACCATTGAATCGGTGTATCCCTGTTCTGAAACGTTCCTGGGTATGATACTTTTCTTATGGGTACCGAAAAAATAGAATGAAATTTAGTTAGGATGGGTGAAAATGGACAACCACTATGAATACCTTCTGCTTGCCTTCGAAGAAGCTGAAAAAGCAAAAGAAGAAGGGACTTACCCAATTGGGGCAGTCATTATTGATTCTAACGGAACTGTTGTTAGCCGGGGTAGAAATAGAGTTTTTTCCAGCTATGATACAACTTCACATGCAGAAGTAGACGCTATAAGAAAGGCTGGACATAAGATATTAGATGTTGAAAGTAAGAAATTTGTTGTAGATAACGGGCTTACGTTATATACGACGTGCGAGCCCTGTCCAATGTGTACGGGGACTATAGTTCTCTCCAAGATAAAAAAAGTGGTGTGGGCTGCAAATGATGCTGAAATCGGAGCATTTAAAAAATTCAAAGAAAGGACAAGTCCGTTGCCGATTTATAATGATTTATTTAATGACATTGAAATTGTGGCTGCTCCCTACTCTGATTTAGAAATTAGACAAAGACTAATGCTGGCTGAATGGAATAATAATCGGGGTTACACCGATAATCATTGGAATAAAGAATTCATACGTGATGGGGAGTGATAATTTACGAAGAGCATATTCTCAGGCGGTTAAGCTCTAACGACCAAGGCATGATCCACACGGCTCATCAAACCGTGGCGGAAAGCTGGATGTTGTTACGTGAACAGCTAAATCTGAAGAATATCGTTAATCGATTCAGCTAACGGTAACCGTCAGCTCAATAAACAGCGACAGTCTAGGACTTGAATTTCTGTCCACCACTGCCGCTGTTTCACTTTCAAGGTCTGTCTAAATATTGTTGCTTGTAGCAAGGATGAAGCTACAACCGGAACGAAGACACCGTGCTCTGCAGCTCCTCGGCCAGGCTGGCCAGGGACTGGGCGGAAGAGGCGGTCTCTTCGCTGCTGGCAGCGGACTGCTGGGTGGTGGCGGAGATGCTCTCCACGGCTGCGAGGACGTTGGTGGACTGGGCGGCTTGTTCTTCGCTGGCGGCGGCGATTTCGGAGATTTTCTGGCCGGCGTTGTTGACCATCGTCACGATCTGATGGAACGAAATGCCGGTCTTCTGCGACAGCTCCGCACTCTCCTGCACAGCGCTCACACTGTAGCGGGTATTCACCTGCATCCCCTTGATGATGCTGGTGATCTGCTTGGTGGCCTCGCCGCTGCGCTCGGCGAGCTTACGGACCTCGTCGGCCACCACCGCGAAGCCGCGGCCCTGTTCCCCTGCTCTGGCGGCTTCAATGGCGGCATTCAGAGCAAGCAGGTTGGTCTGATCGGCAATATCCTCGATGACATCGATAATCTCGCCGACCTTCTGCGAGTCCTCCTCAAGCTTAGCCATCTGCCCGCTGACAGCCTGCATACTCTCCATCGACTCCTGAATGATGCTGTTCCCGTTCTCGGCAATCGTAACGGTCTCATCGGAGATCACCGAGGCCTGCTCGGTATTCTGGGCTACAGAGTGGATCGCGCTGGACAGCTCTTTGAATAACTCGCTGATGGTCCCGGCATCATCCGCTGTGGTTGTGCTGCCGCTTGCCACCTCTTGCGTACTGGCGGAGATCTCCTCGGCGGCGGCGGACAGGCTCTGGGAATGCAGCAGGATGGAGCCCACTGTGTTGCGGAGGTTGCTGACCATCTCGTTCACCTTGGCAGCCAGGATGCCGATTTCATCTCTGGTGTCGATATCGGATTGGCTGCGCAGGTCGCCGTCAGCCACCTTCGAGAGAACTTTGACAACCTTCGCCAGCGGATTAGAAATAATCCGGGAGATAATATATCCTAGCAGGATGCACAGAATGACTGCACCGATAATGATACTGAGGGTAATATTACGCGAAGAGCTATAGAGTGCGGCTCCATTCTGCCGGGCCTGATCCGCTTCCTTGGTGTTGGTGAGAATCAGCTCGTTCAGAATATTCTTCAAGGTATCGCCTTGGTTGTTAAGCGTGCTGCCGCGCAGCATCTCCAGCAGCTTCTCGTCCTGTCCCGTCAGGGAGAGGCTGACAAGAGAATCGTACGTTAACAGATAGTCATTCCATGCGGCTTCAAAAGGGGCAACGGCTTGAACCGATTCCGCGCTCAGCTTGGTTTTGCGGAAGGCCGCGATGTTATCAAGTACGTTCTGCTTCTCTTTTTTATAATCGTCCACCCGCTGCTGGCGTTCCTCAGGGGTCTTCTTAATGTACAGATCCCTGACGATAACGCGCATGACCGAGAAGCTGTTCTGTGAGCTTTGCAGGGAGGAGACGGGAACCAGATTGTTCACATACATATCATCCAGACTCTTATTAATCGAGCCGAGGTTGCTGAGACCGTAGAGACCCACGAAGGAAAGAATGACAGCGACGGTCAGGAAGGACGAGATTAATTTCACGCTAGTTTTTAGATTATAGAACCATTTCATACCTGTTTCCCCCAGTAAAGATGATTTTGTTAAGCGAAGACTCCCGTATTGAAAAAAAAGCTGGCTGTATCTATGATCAGAGCGATATTGCCATTTCCCAGGATGGTAGCTCCTGATATGTTCTCAGTCTTGCCCATGTAGGCGCCGAGCGATTTGATTACGATGTCCTGATTGCCGATAAGCGTATCCACGGCCAGTGCCAGCCGTTTCTCTCCCCGCCCCACGATAATCAGCGGAATGGATGCTGAACTGCCGCCCGCGCCTGCGGGGAGCCGCAGAATATCTTGCAGCCAGACCACCGGCACGAGCTGCCCCCGTGCGGTAATGACAGGCCGGCCCCGGACAGAGCTGATCTCCTCTGGAGCGGCGCGGACGATCTCGGCCACACTGCTCATGGGAATCACGAAGGTGGCTTCCCCCGCATGAACGAGCAGACCCCGGATGATGGCGAGCGTCAGGGGCAGGCGAATCCGGAAGCGGGTGCCCTGCCCCCGTGTGGTCTCGATATCGATCATGCCGTTAATCCGTTCAATATCATTGCGGACGATATCCATCCCGACCCCGCGGCCGGAAATATCGCTGATGTGCGGGGCGGTGGAGAAGCCGGGCCGGAAAATAAGCCGCAGCGCCTCATCCTCAGTCATCCCGCCGGCCTCTTCAGCCGTAATGATGCCCTTCCGCAGAGCAGACTCTGCAATCAGGCTGGAATCGATACCGGCCCCGTCATCCTCTATGACCAGGATGACCTGATTATCCTCATGGGAGGCGGCGACACGGACGGTTCCGGTCTCGCTTTTGCCGGCGCTGCGGCGGATTTCAGGGGTCTCTATGCCGTGATCAACGGCATTGCGCAGCAGATGGATCAGCGGGTCGCCAAGCTCCTCAATGAGCGTCCGGTCCAGCTCCGTCTCCTTGCCTTCAAGAACCAGCTCAACCTGCTTGTTCAGGGAGCCGGACAAGTCCCGGACCATGCGGGGCAGACGGCTCAGCAGCTGCTCTATCGGCAGCATCCGCACCTTAATCATGCTCTCCTGCAGTTCCCCAGTAATCATAGCCAGATGGTCGGCAAGCTGGCCCAGCTCCTCTGTCAGATCATTGGTTCCGTATTGCTGGTGGAATCTGCGGTTCAGCAGATGGAACCGGGTCTGGTCGATGACCAGCTCACCCGCCAGGTTCATCAGCTTCTCCAAACGCTCCACCTGGACGCGGATCGTTTGCGGCTTGGTTTTGTCAGCGGCAGACGGCGGGGATTCTGGGACTTCCGGGAGCTCCCGGCTCCCCACCTCCGGATGGGGCGGTCTCACGAATTCACCGGGACGCGGAGAATCGTTAAGCACTTCTTCTATGTATATACGTTCAACATCCATAATGGATAAGACCTCCTGACGGAGCTCCTCGATATCAATCTTAGGCGACAGCAGCCAGGAGGCCTCGTCGATCCGGCTGTCGTGGTCCTCTATCTCTTCCAGCTCCGGCTTCATGCGCAGGACCGCAGCGACACTCCGCAGCTTGGCATCGATCAGGTGAAGACGGGGCAGCTTCATCTCACAGCCGTAAGAGAGCCACACATGCACCCAGAACAGCTGGAGGGGAAGCTCTGCCTGACTGGTCTGCACAGCGGGGGCCTTATCCTCCGTCTTCTGTAGCTCCTCCGCTGCGAATGTACTCAGCCGCTGCACCAGACCGGACACATCTGTGGTCTCCTGATCCGTAGCAGCGATCTCGCTCTGCAGCGCGCGCATTCCATCCAGCGCTTCGAAGAACAGGCGGATCAGCTCCGGCGTGACCGTCCGTTCCCCTCCCCGCATCTGATGAAGCAGATGCTCCAGATGATGCGTGACTTCCTTCAGCCCGTTGTAGCCCATAGAGGCCGAGGAGCCCTTAAGGGTGTGGGCCGCCCGGAAGAACTGCTGGATTCCGTCTTCTGTCTCCCCGACCTGCTCCAGCCTGAGCACCTCATCCTCGATCAGCTGCAGCTGGTCCTCCAGTTCCTCCAGAAATATCTCTCGGTATTCCGATAAATCAACCATGGTTCGCCTTCTCTCCGTGTAGCCTTTGTTTAGTCGCGCAGCAGGATCTCATTCAGCCTCAGAATGCCGACCAGCTTGGAAGAAGAGAAGCCTACTCCGTTGAAAAAGGAGCTGCTGATTCCGGAGATGCTGTCATGTGCAGGCTGAATATCGCTGAAGGTTGTCACTTTATTCACGTTGTCGACAATGACGCCCAGGGATTCCTCCTGGTGATGGACCACCAGAATGCGTGTGTGCTTGGTCGGGTCCACTTCCTCCATCTGAAGCAGTACTCTAAGGCTGAGCACCGGCACAATTTTACCCCTGAGGTTGATAATGCCCTTCACATAGTGACGGCTGCTGGGGATTTCCGTTATTTCCTGCATTCTTATAATTTCATGGACATCTGAGATCGGGATCGCATAATGCTCGTGATCTATCCCGAATTCAACATATTGTTTCTGCAAAACGGTCTCCATAGTTACCCTCCGGCTTCTCATAGTACTTAGCTGGCCCGCAGCCGCTATTCTGTCTCCGTCTCCCTCCTGAGTTCTTCGCGTTACCTTCTGCTGATCTTGTGTATTCCGCTCTTTAGCCATTCCTGTGAGATAATGGGACAAAATACCACAAGAATGTCGTACAATATCACTTATGCGACATGTCTAATCCTGAGGAGTGATGAAAAAAGAATGAGACAGACCGAATTTAGCCGTACGGCGCTCAGCTTGGTGTACCCGGAAGAGGGCTACCTAAGCGATGATCAGATTGTTCAGATGTTTATGGCTACCTGCTGTACGAATGTTAATACAGGTCGGAATTATAAGCGGGCGATTGCCGATTTCCGCAGATTTATTGCAGGCACCTCCTTGCGGGCAGTGAGCTGGAGGGAGATGGAGGCGTATAAGATTTTCCTGACGCAGGGGGGCTACAGCTATCAGAGGCAGCTGGCACCGGCAAGCATAGCGGCATTCCTTGCGCCGTTGAAGTCTTTTTATAAATGGGGGAGTGACCAGCATATCGGGATCTTTGCAGTGAATCCGACCTCCTCGGTGCGCATCCCCAAAATAACCGTGACCAGCCGCAAAAACTTCCTGACCAAACGGGAGGTGGGAGAATTACTGAATGTACTGGAGCAGCAAGGACTGCGCAATTATCTGATCGGGCTGACGCTGGTAGTGCTCGGTCTGCGGGTGTCAGAGCTGACGGCGATGAAGTGGGGGGATTTCCATAATGATCTGCTGGAGACCTCGGTCTGGCTGACCGTGGAGAACGGCAAGGGGGGCAAGCCCAGAGAAATTAAGGTTCCGCCGACCCTGTGGCAGCTGTATTCCAAGTTGTCTGATACCCTGCCAAGGAAGGAAGAGGTCACCCCGGAGCAGAGAATGTTTCCGTTATCTTCACGGCAGGTAGAACGGATTATTAAGAACGCCGGAGCAGCCAGCACGATTGAGAAAAAGCTGACCCCGCACTGGCTGCGGCATACGAATGCCACACTGGCCTTGCTCCAGGGAGCGTCGCTTCAGCAGGTTCAGGAATCGCTGGGGCATTCCCACATCAACACCACCCAGCGTTATCTCCACACCGTTCAGCAGATTCAAAAGGCTGCCCCGGATTTTGTAGAGGACAGCCTGCGCATGTTCATTCAATAGATTAGATTCGACAAAAATTGCAGAGGCACGAATGAAGCGAAATTGTGGAAGCAGAGGGGATGATCCAGCGAAGTTTCTATACAGAAGTTAGGAAATGACCTATAATAAACGCATTGCTGCTTGAGTATGCGCAAGTATGCATGATTTATCATGTTTTACTCAAAAAAAGTCGCATAAGTGATATTGTACGACAAAAAACGTCAAAGTATACATACAGACTTAGCTTCATGTGGTTTGTTGCATCGAAAATCCGGCACTTGTGCCGCAAATCCCGCGCATGCTCCAATAATAAAGTCCAGACTCCGCCTATGTGCGGGGTTTTTTTGTACATGAAAATCGAAATAATAAAAATAGCAGAGGTAATCAGTTGACAGTGGAAAGTGCAGGTCATATACTGTGTATATAGATATATACAGTAAGCACACACAGATGCACACCGAAGTTAGCTGATCTGCCGGCTCCTGCCGTTCAAGACGAATAAAGCGAGGTTAGAAGTTATGACAACATTAAAGCAAGCGTGGGTCATCGTACGCAGCGAATTCCGCGGTGACCGCTGGAAGCTGCTGTGGGCGCTGCTGTTTGCCATCGTGTTCATGGGATACTTTTCTGCAATTACGGGAATGGTCATCGACGATACGCTCACTGGACACGATAAGCAGCTGCTCAGTGATTTTCTGATGGTGACGACGATGCTCATGCTCGTGATTACTTTTTCCCGGCGGACCATGAAATATATCTCTGAGGATTCCTATACCCGGATGCTGGCGTATATGCGGGCGTTGCCGGTACCGTTAGCTGCTGTTCTCTGTAAAAGAAAGCTGGACACCCTGTTCGCCGTTGCCATGAACAGTACAATCTATTTCAGCCTGCTCTATGCGCTCAACCCTGGAATACGTGCTGAATTGCCGCTTACTTCATATCTGGCTTTTGCCTTTACCTGGATCGGTTACAGTCTGATTATCGCAGGCATGTATATTATAATTGAGTTCTCGGTCAGCGGTGTCATCTACTTCTGGTCTATCTCTGTGATCTTGCTGCTGGCACTGGGTGTGTCCGGTATGGTGTATCTGACTGGAGGCAGCATACTGCTGGCAACGGTCGCTGTATCCAAGGAGTGGGGCCTATTCTCTCCCCTGATGTGGGGGACGCTGGTGCTGGGCGTGTTATCGATTCAGCTGTTCTCCAGATGGACGCTTCACCGGCTGAAGAGCCGTGATCTCGTATGAGACGGGGCAAGGCGTTCATCCGGGGGCCGGGCCTGGAAGGCAGGTGTCAATAATGTGGATTCCGATACAGATTAATGAGAACAGTGCGGAGCCGCTGTACCATCAGATTGAGACGCAGCTGCGGTCGCTGATCATCTCCGGCGCAATAACGGAAGGCACGCTGCTTCCTTCCATCCGCGAATTCGCAGGTGATCTGAAGTGCAGTGTCATTACGGTCCGACGAGTCTATCAGGATCTGGAGAATGAAGGCTTGCTGCGGACCAGACAGGGGACGGGCACCTTTGTATCCCATATCGGGACCGGGGCAATGGAGGACTATAAGCAGGAGACCGTCCGCAAGGCGCTGGAGAGTGCCGTCGATGTGGGGCTGTCCGTGCATTGCAGTGAGGAAGAGCTGAAGGAGCTGTTCACAGAGATCGTGAAGAACAAATACGGGAAGCAGGCAGAAAGAGGGGGAAGCTGATGGGACAGCAAGCCATAGAACTGCGGGATGTATGCAAGAAGCGGCGGCAAAAGACGATAGGACCGCTTAATCTAAGCGTACCGCAAGGGTATATCACTGCACTTGTAGGCCAGAACGGTTCGGGCAAAAGCACATTGCTGCACATGCTGCTGCAACAGAGTTTTCCTGGAGAAGGTGAGGTCCGCTGGTTCGGTGAAGCTTACCGGCACGGGCTGCCGCTGCCGCTCCGCCAGCAAATCGCATATGTGCCTGAGGTATCACAGAGCGAGGAGAACCTCTGGACAGCCGCTGAAGCTGCAGAGTTCCGCAGCCACTGGTATCCTTCCTGGGATCAGGGCTATTTCGAGGAGCTGATCCGTAAGTTTGAAGTGCCGCCGAATGCCAGACTGGGCAAGATGTCCAAGGGCGAGCGCCGCAAGTTCGAGCTTGCGGCCGCCCTGGCGGCGAAGCCACGGCTGCTACTGCTGGATGAGCCGTCCTCGGGCCTCGACCCTTTTGCCTGGAAGATTATGATTGAAGCGCTGCAGAATTACATGGAGGAGCATGAGGCGACGATTATCATCTCGACCCATATTGTTGAAGAGGTGCGGCGGTTGGCTGATTATATCGTGCTGATGCACCAGGGACAGCTGCTGGGAATGACCGAGAAGGATAGTCTGTTTGGTTCATGGAGTGAAATATGGGTTCAAATTGAGGGAGAGCAAGAGCTGCAGGCGCTGGCAGCCGAGCTGCCGCAAGCGCTGGAGCTGAAGCTTACGACGCCGGGTGTGGCTTCATTTTTAACCCAACAAATTTATCTGTATGAGAAACGCATTCACGATTTGGGCGTAAAGGTACTCAAGAGCCGCAGCCTGGAGCTGGATGAAATCCTAAGCTTATGGACCCGGGGGCATCGTCCGGTTCTGATCGACCAGAAGAGAGGGGAATAAGAATGGAAGCATTGCAGTTGAAGCAGGTAGTGAAGCAGTACGGTGAGAAGACGGCCGTCAACGGAATTAGTCTGAAGGTGGAGCAAGGCGAGATTTACGGTCTGCTGGGTGCCAACGGCGCCGGCAAAACAACGACCATGCGCATGGTGCTCGGCCTGATCTACCCCGACGAAGGGAGCATCCTGTATAACGGCAAGCCGTACAGTAAGGAGCTTCAGCATCTGATGGGCTATCTGCCGGAAGAACGGGGACTGTATCCTAAGGTCAAGGTCAGCGATCAGATTATCTATCTGGCAAGGCTGCGCGGGATGTCGGCAAGTGAGGCGGACAAGAGCCTGAAGTACTGGCTGGAGCGCTTCGATGTACCGGAATATTATAATAAGAAGATTGAAGAGCTGTCCAAGGGTAATCAGCAAAAAATGGGCTTCGTCGCCGCTGTGGTCCATAAGCCGAAGATTCTGATCCTGGATGAAGCCTTCAGCGGTCTCGATCCGGTCAATGTGGAGCTGCTGAAGGATACCGTCAGAGAGATGCGGGATCTGGGAACGAGCATTCTGTTCTCCACGCACCGCATGGAGCATGTTGAAGAATTATGCCGGAATATCACGATTCTTGACCGCTCGAACACCGTAGTTCAGGGAGATATCCGTGAGATCAAGAAGGGGTATCCGCGGGAAGAAGTTGTACTGCGCACCGCCGGGGAAGTGAACGGACTTGCCGGGATTGCCGGAGTTACCGGAGTCCAGCGGCAGGAGCGCGGGTATGTGTTAACTATCAGTGACCTGGGAGCCGCACAGCGCATTCTTCAACTGGCTGTGGCTCAAGGCGAGGTCGAGCATTTCGAGATTAAGGAACCGACGCTAAACCAAATCTTTATCAGAGCGGTGGGTGAATCCAATGAATAAAATGGCAACCATTATCGGCTTCACATTCAAGAATAAGGTAAGAACGAAATCCTTCATGATTACCACCTTAATTCTGGTGCTTCTGCTTAGTATCGGGATGAATATCCCTTATCTGATCAAAGTGTTCAACGGAGAAGACGGTGCCAAGGACGCGACACAGATCGGAGTCGTTGCCCAGCAGGGCTTCCGGCCTGCCGAGCTGCTGCTCGCTTATACTCCGCCGGCTGAAGCCGAAGATAAAGTCGTATTTACCGCTTATCCTTCCGCAGATGATGCAACCCTTAAGAAGGGGCTGGAGGATGAGAAAATTGAGGGGTATCTTACCTTTGCCGACAAGGGCAGTGTAGGGGTGCCTCCGGTAACGTATCACAGCAAAGACGGAGACATCAGCAGCAAGCTTAGAACGAATCTGCAAGCCGCTCTGCAGCAGGTGAATACCGGCCTGATTGTCGGCGATAAGCTGACCGAGAGCCAGGTGACGGCGATCTTCGCTCCGGTCTCGATTGATACCGCACAGCTAAGTACTGACGGGGCTGCGGGTGGCGTAGACCAGGATCAGGACAAACCGATTATCAACTATGTCATTGTCTATATCCTGCTGATTCTGTTCTTCATGTCGGTGATGATGACCGGCAACATGATTTCAGCCGAGATTACCTCGGAGAAAAGCTCGCGCATTATGGAGATTCTCATCACCAGCGCCTCGCCACTCACCCAAATGTTCGGCAAGGTCATCGGAATCTTCCTCGTCGGTCTGATGCAGATCGCCATTATCTCGGCTGCCATCGCGCTCAACCTGATGCTGCCGCATAATTCCACGATCCTGAGCGATTTCGATCTGAATCTGGGACAGCTTAATGTCAGCATGATCGTCTATGGCTTCATCCTGTATATCCTGGGCTACTTCCTGTACGCCCTGATGTATGCCGCTGTCGGCTCAATTGTCAGCCGGACAGAGGATCTCGGGCAGGCCGTGATGCCGGTCATGATGCTGGGCTTCGTCAGCTTCTATCTGCCGCTGTTCAGTATCTCGAACCCGGATACCCTGCTGGTGAAGGTCGCCAGCTTCGTGCCATTCACCTCTTCGCTCAGCCTGCTGCTGCGGATCGGGGTCGGGGAGGTCGCCTTCTGGGAGATCATGGTCTCGCTGGCGATCCTGCTGGCGACAACCTTCCTCTTCGGCTGGCTCGCCGCCAAGATCTACCGCACCGGCGTCCTGATGTACGGCAAGCGCCCTAGCATCAAGGAGATCAGAAAAGCAATGAAGGCTTATAAAATCTAAGGAATATTTTTTAGGAAAGCCCGTCTGGTTTAATGGACGGGCTTTTTGCTATACACCATTATTTTTACGATAGTCGGAGGGGTTAATGCCCGTCCATCTTTTGAATTGTCTGCTGAAGTGGGAAAGGTTCTTGTAGCCTAAACGGTTTGAAATCTCATTTAAAGATATTTTGGGCTGCTGTAGTAATATTTTGGCTTCCTGCAGCTTTAAGTCAGATAGATAGGTGCGGGGCGACATCTTGTATATTTTTTGAAATACCTCTAATCCATAGTTGGGGCTTATTCCAAGCGAAGCAATGATGGGCTGGATGTGGAGGGTGTAATCTGAATTGCCCTCGATACAATTTTTCTTAAAAGCTCTCTTGATGGCTTCGGCAATTTCTTTGGCATATTTTGCAGTGGTCATGGATTGGTTGGCACGTTTCTCCGTCTGTACCGGCTGGATATCTACAAGCACCTCCAATAGCTCGAACAAGACTATTTGTGCTTTTAGCTTTGCTTTGGTGAACGGCAACTCAGGCTCATGCAGAATATCGATCCATTTTTGAAGGCATTCTTTCAGCTTGGGATGGTACACATTGGAGGGCTCATAGACCCAGTCACAGTTTTGCATTATTCTCATCCGCAAGGAGGGCTCGTCTACATCGAAATGAGCACAAAAGTAGGTCATCGATGTAGCGGAAATGCATTTATTCGTATGCTCGAACCCAGGCGGAATCAGCAGAATATCATCCCTGTTCACAATGAATTGTTCATGTTCCATCCTTGTCTCTTGAGCCCCATCCAGCACAATTAGAATCTCAAAGGCATGGTGGGATTCTGTAGTCATGCTCCAGTCGGCAGGAACAGTCTGTGTATGTGCGCCAAAAAAACGTATATTCCAATCAATGCGCGGCAGTAGCAGCGTCTGTGTGCCTGTGAGATGGCTATTCATATGTTCCAATGGACAGCACCTTCCTTTGATTTGGGTAAATGTAGCTGTAATCATCCCATCGCATAAGTACGTTAGTAGTTATTATAATATACATAGACAACAGGAAAAGGGTAAATAATATGGCTAAACAGCGAAGGGAAGCAGAAAAATGATGAAGATTAACAATCCTATTATCCCTGGTATGGCACCAGATCCCTCTATTATTAGAGTGGATGATGTGTATTATATTGCGACATCCTCGTTCCATTGGAATCCCGGCGTTCAAATTTTCAAATCAACCGATTTAGCCCATTGGACGCTGACAGCCTCCGTATTAAGTAAAGGTGAAGTGAATTTGAGGGGGACCAATACTCCGGCCGGGATCTGGGCGCCGCATCTATCCTACGATCCTAGGGCGAAACGGTACTGGTTAGCCTATTCGCATATGTTAAACATGGCAGGCCGTGAATTTAATTCGGATTCCTATGCCATGTGGGCAGAGGATATCCATGGACCTTGGTCGGCCCCCATCTATCTGACCTCCATTGGTTTCGATCCGGCACTCTTCCATGATGAAGACGGTAAGCACTATGTGTCGATCCTTGAATGGGAGACCCGTGAAGGGTACCAAGCCCCTGGACATATTGTGATTGCTGAATTTGATTTGAATGAGGGTAAAATGGTTGGGAAGTGGCACCGGGTGACGCAAGGCTTCACCAGCCGCGGTTGTGCTGAAGCACCGCAGATCTATAAATATAGAGATAGGTATTATCTTTTATTAGCTGCTGGCGGAACTGGTTATGCTCATGGTGTTGAGCTGGGACGTGCGGAGAATATTTTTGGTCCCTATGAACCGCATCCGTCGGGAGAGCCGATCATCACCTCCTCGCCGCGCCATCTATTTTCACTTGGGAATCCGGATGCCGGGCATTTTGAGATGTATAATCCAAGTTCAATTATGCAAAAAGCAGGTCATGGCTCATTAGTTCAAACCCAAACAGGCGAATGGTATATTGCTCATCTCATGTCACGCCCTGTGAAAGGAACGCTAATGAATCCATTAGGCCGTGAAACCTCTATTCAAAAAATGCATTGGACAGAGGATGGCTGGCTGGAAATGAAGGATGGATCGAATGTAGCGAAAATGGAAGTTGAGGGGATGACAGGTGTTGAATTAGAGACGGGTGGACTCTCTCATGACGTATTTGATGATTTTAATCAGGAGAAATATGATCTTCATTTTCTGACTCCGTACCGGGACCAGCAAGCGGCATGGGTGAATACGGTTGAACGTCCGGGTTGCTTACGCATTCATGGAGAGAATTCTTTTTTCTCGCAGATCCATCCGGCGATTATGGCCACGCGTGCAACTTCCCTTCATTATGAAGTGCAAACCAGGGTGGAATTTCATCCCGATCACTACTCGGAAACGGCAGGTCTGGGGCTATACTATGATTCGAATAATTGGCTGTACGTTCACTTGACCCACTCCGAATCAGAGGGTACCGTTCTATACGTACTTCAGGCCAAGCTGGGAGAGCGCATCGAGCTGGTCCACAATTACATTCCAGTCCCTGAAGAGACAGCGGAGCTCAAGCTTATCTATAATGCAGGCATCGCGAGTATCCTTTACCGCTTCGGGGATAACGGGGATTGGCAAGCTTTTGTAGAAAATATCGATGTTCTCTATTTGTCGGATGAAGGCGTGAACGGGGAGCCGGGGGAGATTGGCGGATTTACAGGCTTGTTCAATTTCATTGGTTCCGTGGATGCTCACCAGCATGACTCCTTCGCTGATTTTGACTATTATGGCGTGAAGAATTACTAGCCAAGGACGCCCTGCGTTCTTCCGCCCGGGTGTGCCCGGAGCCGTGGTGAACTGGTGAAAACGCCGGAGATGGTGTACCTTAGTAGTATTAGTCTTTAGGAGTGGTGAATGGTTGTGAAGAAAAGTAGACAAACCCCCGTGCTGGTCGCGGCTTCTATCCTGCTCATTATTGTCAGCAGCCTGATCCCGTCGGATCAGTCGACTTGGCTGGGTGCGTTACAGACCCTTCTGCTGGGAGCCGGACTGCTCGGCTGCTGTATGGCTTTTTGGCGGTTTGCCAAGGGCGGCAAGGGCGGCAAGGGCGGCAAGGGCAAGAGCTGAGTTCTATGTAGTGAACGGCCGGCGGAGACAGGAGCAGTGCATGGGATGGTTAGCTATGTAAGGTGAGCCAGGCACTGTATGGGTGCTGATGCTGAGAGTCAAGGATTAAGTCGCGGCGGATGCTGCGGCTTTATTTGATAGAATTTATATGTTTGGGGTCCCCGCAAAGTACCTGAGTCATCACCTACGCTAAAGCCCCACTTTGTGGGGGGATTTTGCGGACTCAGCGGCCCTTATTTTGTGAAAAAGACTGATTATCTTCCCGGAGCGGACTGAGAGGACGCTAAAGGGCTGTATGGAGCGCAAAATGAGGCAAAATTGGTTCATTAAGCGCCTCTCAGTCCGCATGGCCTTCGGAATGGTCCCATTTGCTGAAATAGCGGATCTGTAGTCCGCATGGTCCGCTATCCATCTCCTTTTGTCGCATCCGTACCCTATTTCCGCCACATCCAACCAATTCCGCCACACTCATTCCTATATTCCGCGTATCCTGCGTTATTCCCAGTCTCACCCCGCTGAAGGGCGGTGGACCGCAGGCAAGGCTGAATGTGCGGCTGCCATCTGTTCGCGTATTCCTCTAAGCTGGGCCTTTAGCTCGGGAATGCTGCACTCCAGAATCTGGCTGATGTCGGGGAGGGGGAGCTGGATGCCGTACCATAAGGCACTGGCAACGTGATCATCCCAGTTAAGCAGCGCAGAAGCATATCGGCTGCGGTCGTGGGTGAGCATGGCACACTGGCGGATGCACTCTCTGTAGGCAGCCGCAGCAGCGCCGTCACCTGAGAGGCTGCCCTTCAGCCATAGTGGATGGAGTGCTACGAAGGTGGCGATTGCAGCTTGTTCGGCGCGGGCGCCTTGCTCCAGCAGCAGGCAGCTAAGCGCATAGACGGGACCGCTATATTGCTGGGTGTAGGGGTTGAATCCGGCAGCGGCTGTTAGTTTGGGCGATAAGGGGTCAGGCATGTGGTCACGTTCCTTCCTGAATCTATACTGTGCAGTTCATTCCAGCGCGCAAAAAACCGCAGGCAGAGGAGGACCTCTGCCTGCGGTTGGGTAACAGGCTTAAGACGCCTGGCACAAAAGCGTGGCGGATCAGGGCTCTCTCCTTACGCTTACGAGGTTAGCTGTCGGATTCGGACGGTGAGAGTCGCCCTACCTGCCGGAGACCTGCGCGTGGCATTCTCCTTCGGATTCACCCCAAGTCGGCCTGACGGCCGGATGGTTCCCCCGTTTTCCACATGACGGAAATTCAGCGTGCATGCATATGCTCATTTTCATGAATGCATTCATTTGCTTTCAACACGAATCATACTCTCTTCAGAGGGGGTTTGTAAAAATGGAAAAGAGTGCTATTCGCCTTGTTTTCAGCAAATGGCTGACTGGTTATGCAAATGGAAGCGAAAACTCATATATGTAGCAGATTATCTGCCATTTATCTCGCTCAATCGCCGTTTTTTATTTTTGGCAGACGGCGGCGGAGAAGAAGGGTTCCCCCATGTATCAGCTCACCACCAAAGCGGCCCATTCTGATTCTTCCAGGCAATCATCCGCTTCATCTCACGAACGGTTCCTGTTGTAATCTCATAGTCGCTGCGTTCAGTGGCATGAAGGTCCAGGAAATGCAGCATCCCTCCATAAGTCCCCACGGCCAGCATGGTCTCATCCGGATTGACAGCTAATCCGGAAATGGTGCTTCCGGCAT
Organism: Paenibacillus sp. FSL M7-0420; assembly: GCF_038002345.1. NCBI lineage: Bacteria > Bacillati > Bacillota > Bacilli > Caryophanales > Paenibacillaceae > Paenibacillus > Paenibacillus sp. FSL M7-0420. The sequence goes on from NZ_JBBOCJ010000001.1 coordinate 254,820, forward strand.
AATAACGCCACAGCTCCCGCCCCTCTACATCAACGAGCCTCAAGTAGCCATAGGCATCGCCAATGACAACACCGTCCTTCAGCGCTGCCGCCGCATACACCCGGGCTTCCCCGTTAACGACCGGATATTCCTGATCTGGCAGGAGCTTGCCTGCTTCTAGATCTTCAAGGGACACGGCAAGAGTAACGCCATTGTAGAAGTGGCAGGCATTGTACCATACACTATGCTGGTCCTTCGTAAATATAGTATAGTGCGGGTAACTGGATTCCGGATTGAATAAGTGAACCTGCCCTGAAGCTGTGTCATATAAAAGATGATCACTGCCCTGGCTGCCATAGGCAATCCATCTTCCATCCGGAGAGACAGCACCATGCGGCATGTCGATCTCAATATGCTCCATCTCATCTGCTTTATATTCTTCGAGGTCAGGATGCAGCAGCTTCACCTCCCATGGCTTCTCCTGCGATTGCTGGACCAGGATAATCCCCTGACTTGTAACAAGCAATAACGCTTGACCGCCGTTAAAAGGAATAACTTGCTCCAAGGGTAACTCCTGATCCAGGCGGTCTATGTTCAAAACGGTAAAGTCCGGGTCCAGCGCTTGAATCGTTCCATTCAGCTCCCGCCACGAAAGCTCGGCCACTACTTCTCCCTGTAATGCGCTGTTCATGGATTGCAGAATAGTAATCCCTTGCGTGCCCGCGAGTGCATAGAACTGATTGTCAGGAGATGCCCCAACCAGGCTAAATTCGTCGAATACGGAAATAACATCCTTATGTACAGCCACAACTGCATTCTTCTCCCAAGGTGAGCCGGTGCTGAACACTACAGCATCATCACTTATGAAATGGATACCGCGAATCGCCTGCATCTCCTTCTGAAAGTGCCCGGAGAGCGGCCACGTTGCCGCCGGCAATTGCTCCCGCAGCTCAGCAATCTCACCGTGCTCATTAGCTCCTCGAATCATCTTATAGATTTTGGCGGCGAGGGCCCCGCGTGTATCCTCTGCGGGTTCATTTCCCGCTGTGTCCCAGCCTTCTGTCAGACCCTTATGTACGAATTGATTGACGTCGCTCACATAACGCTGTCCTTCTTCACGCCATTTGGCGGCATGCTCATCCTGTAGCCATTTCAAAGGATCAAGCCTCCTTTTCCAGATATATATAAATATACAGTTATTTCATCGATGAATCGCAAAAAAAAGGCGCTGCTCCCGTTGAGAGGACAGCACCTTTGCGTATATTACAGAACAGCAGCATCCATAAGCTCCTGAAGCTCAGGGAGATTGAAGCCCTTGACCGCCCGGTCCCCGGATACGGTGACTGGAATGCCCATGAAGCCCAGCTTCTCCACTTCCTCCTGATAGACGGAGCTGGTCATCACATCCCGGACCTCGAAGGGAATGCCCTTGCTCTCCAGCAGCTGCTTCACCTGATTGCATTCGCCGCAGCCGGAGGTCGAATAGACAATTACGTTCGCGCTCATTGTTCCACTGCTTCCTTTATCGCTTTTTGGGTAATCTTCCAGTGTGAGGTGTTCCAGCGGACCTCGCTGTCCTCCAGCAGGAAAATCTGCGGGGATTCATGCTTGATCCCGAAATCCTCAGCAATCTGATTGGAGACAGGACGGTCTTCGATCACATGAACCACGGCTGCAGGCGTATCTGAATGCTGTGCATAGGCCTGGAATTCCTCGTTGGCCTTGGCGCTGATCGGGCAGGTGGTGCTGTGCTTGAAGAGCAGTTTTTTGCCGGGCTGCCCGATATATTGCTGTAGTTCATCCTTAGTATGGATCTGTTGAATAGACACCTTAGAATCACCTTCCTGTGTAAGAGTGAATGAAACCTGTTGTCAACAATTGTGTTGTTAACAACTATTAATCATGATTGTAGCATAGTTCAAAATTAAAGCAAAAGAAAGTTCAGCTAAGCCTGCCCCTCCCTTGCAGGACGTTGTTAACGGCCGGTGGCCATGCTAATGTGAGAGGGATGAACTTAGGCTCAGTGCATAATCATGCAGATATGAGGGGGGAGCTTATGAAAAGGGTTGCTTGTGTCACCGGTGCTGACCGTGGACTCGGATTGTACCTGGTTCGCTCTCTTTTAGAGAGTAAATACATGGTGTTTGCCGGACAGTATTTGCCGGACCCTGCGCTACTTGAAGCTTTGAAAGCGCAATACCCGGATAGCCTGAGGCTGGTCCCTCTCGATATCGGCAGTGCAGGGAGCGTAAAGGAGGCCGCGCGGAGTATTGCCGGAAGTACAGGGCACCTTGATATAATTATCAATAACGCAGGGATTATCCACAAGTCTGATGATGCAACGGTGCTCGTGGATATGGATGATGAAGCTATGGCGGAGATTTATAACGTGAACACGCTGGGTGCGCTGAGGGTGAGCAATGCACTGATGGGCTTACTGCTGCAAGGCCGCCAGCGTCTGGTGGTTAATATCTCGTCGGAGGCCGGAAGCATCGGGCGGAACAAGCGGATCAATATGTATGGCTACTGTATGTCGAAGGCCGCGCTTAATATGCAGTCTTCGCTGCTGCACAATCATCTGCGTGCGATGGGCGGACAAGTGCTGGTCTTCCATCCCGGCTGGCTGCAGACTTATATGAACGGGGAGAAGGATGCAGAGGCGCCTGTAACTCCTGAAGAATCAGCAGGCAAGATTATGACGATCGTTCATAACCACAGGATGTATCTAGCCGAAGAACCGGCTTATATCGATCTGGACGGCAATCTCTGGCCCTGGTGACACGAACACATTCAGGACAGGCTAACTTGGCAAAAGAGAGGTGTGTACATCATGTCTTCATACAAAGCACTAGCGTTCGGCAGCTATACTGAAGTGAAATATCATCCCTTCGAAGGGGTAGACCGTGAGCTGGAGCAGCTCCTTGAGCCGGAGCTCCAGGTGGTCTCTACGGAGGATTACGGACGGATGAACCAGGCAGAGCTGGCAGAATGCAGGCTGGTGGTCTCCTATACGGAATTCTCCGAGGAGCAGTTACCCGCTGCGCAGAGCGGAGCCCTGCTTGCTTATGTGGCTGGCGGCGGCGGGCTGCTTGTCGTGCACAACGGCATATCCCTGCAGCGTAATCAGGAGCTTGGGGCGATGCTCGGTGCCCGGTTCACCCATCATCCGGCGTTCACGACGCTTCAGATGAAGGTGACTGCGCCGGAGCATCCGATTATGGAGGGGATCTCTGATTTTGTGATAGAGGACGAGCCTTACTATTTCGAGCAGCATCCCCACTTCGAGACAACGGTACTGGCCGAATATCCTCATGACGGAGCGATGAGACCGGCGGCATGGTGCCATACCTTCGGCGAAGGCCGGGTGGTCTATCTGATGCCTGGGCACCATCTGCCTTCCTTCTCTTCAGAGCCGCTGCGCCGGATGATCCGCAGAGGCGGATTATGGGCTGCCGGAATGCTATAGTACGTGACGCTTATGATAAAAGGCAGGATACCGCTTGGATAACATGCGGTGTCCTGCCTTTGTGTAAATGATAGGATGATCAGCTATGATGCCCTATTTTTGGGGCTCAGCTCCAGCAACAGGGACGACCTCGTTCTGATGAAGAGCTTCCAGTACCTCTGCACGCAGCGTATCGGTGAAGGCGACCCAGACTTTTTTGCCGACATCCAGCTCTTCGCGTCCAATCGATTGCAGCGTCTCAAGCCATACCCGCTTGTCATTAATGAGTCCGAGCTGGTCCTGGATGTCCTTATAGAAGGCTTCATGGGCATGGAATTTCTGATTCAGCGCAAAAGCAGCCGCATTCGCCGTATACCGCAGTTCCTTGGCCGCAATCCGCAGCTCATGAAGGGCTTCGAAGGCTTCCTTCGATTCAGCGGATGGACCCTTGAACAGGGTCTTGCAGGCTTTTTTCTTCTGTTCAAAGGCGACTTCGAGCTCGCGCATGGCTACATTGGCGTCTTTTTTGGCAGCGAAGGACTCTAACTGGGTCTGGGTAAAAGGGGTCCACAGCGCTTCGAGCGCTTGGCCGGACAGCTTGGGCAGTGCCTTCTTCAGCTTCTTGCGGGCGTCCTTCCGTGTGTCCTTCTGGTGTTCAATGACCGCCTTCAGCAGCTTGGCAGTCTTCTTATCGCCCGCCGCCTTCGCTGCCTTACGCCTGGCCTCAAACGATCCGATCAGCACATCTGCATCACGGACTCTGCCGAGCTTCTTCTGGGCCTGCTTGAAGCTGTCATACAAGTCTGCCGTTGCAGTATGGCCCGGATCAAGAATGGACAACAGGGTCAGCAGCTTGCGGCTATTGACTCTGGCCTGATGAATATCCTCATCGTTGAACCCTTTTCGCGCATCCTTGCTATAGTCCTGAAAATTAATATACAGCTTGCTCATAGCCTGTTCCCATTGCCTGGATTTGCTTAGTTGCCTGTCCTTTGCCTGTGGTACGGTGGTCATGCAGCATCACTCCTAGAGGTTGTGTATAGCATGAGCTTATGCGCGAATCTTATGGCTGGTATATTCTTCTGTACTACATTAAGGATAACGGGTTCGCTCCACCATTTCAAATCTGTAAGGGAGGCACTGCCGGTTATACGGTGCGCGGAGAGATCGGTTACAATGTGAATAGTTAACGGAGTTAAGATTAGCTTAGACCTTATAGATAGAAAGGGGAATCAGCATGCGGAGTGAACCTTATGATGTACTGGAGAACGGGTCGGCAGGGAGGCTGCCGGAGCAAATGATCCTCTTCACGCATACCGGCGGTGAAGCCGGGGGAGAAGGGGAAGAGGCATCTGCGGAGGATATGCTGATTCCGTTTGCTTTTGAAGAGGTGCTGTGCCGTGATGTCGGGGCCGGTAGGGTCCCGCCGGTGCTGCATCTCTGGAGCCACCCCGGCGGAGTCGCGCTTGGGCTGCGGGACAGCAAGCTGCCCCGCGCAGCAGAGGCGATGCAGGCGCTGGAGCGGCAGGGCATCCGTACGGCAGTCCGCCATTCGGGCGGCGCTGCGGTGCCGCTGGATGCGGGAGTGATCAACGTGTCCCTGCTGCTGCCGAAGCCTGCGGGCAAGCTGGACTTCCACGATGATTTCCGGCTGCTGGCTTCGTTGATTACCGAAGCGGTAGCCGCGGGCCATCCGCAGGCAGCGGTGCAGATCCGGGCAGAAGAAGTCACCGGGTCGTATTGCCCCGGTGACTTCGACCTGGCGATCGGCGGCCGTAAGTTCTGCGGCATCGCCCAGCGCAGACAGAGCAGCGCATACTTCGTCCATGCGTTCGTGATTGTGTCCGGCTCGGGGCTCGCGCGCGGAGAGTGCATCCGCCGCTTCTATCAGGATGCAGCGGACGGCGATGCCTCCCTAGACTATCCGCGCGTGCGGCCGGAGACCATCGCTGCGCTCGCGGAGCTTGGCGGCCCGTCTTCGGCGGCCGAATTCACCTCGGGGATCCGGCAGGCAGTTGCCGGCCGGGGAACCCGCCTGCTGCCGGCGGAGCTTCTGCAGCAGGAGACAGGCTACAGCCTGCGGTACAGCGACCCCCAGGTGCTTGAAGCAGCGCGTATGCTGCGCGAGAGGTACGCCCGCTGAAGCGGGCGGATACTGACGGAAGCAACGGGTGGATGGATGTATGCGAATAACCGCATACAATGTGCAGACTGGGGTGTGCGCAGCCCGAATGTATGTGAAAAACAGCATACAATGTGCAGGCTGGGGTAGCGTCAAGAAGTTTGTGTAAATGAGTAGAAGTACCTCCCCGGGGTTACGGGTTGGGGGTGTAGTGTTTCTGGGGGGAGGGGGAACCCCGACCCCCAGAAACTGGATTCCTTAGTTACTCTTCTTCGGCTGTCGGCAACGAAGGGTAGCGGGCTTCATAGAGCTGGCTGAGCTTCTTTTTCACCGTGTCCACCCCAAAGCCAGGGGTCACTCGCTGCCCAAACCTTTCGTTGTAGCCTAACATCTCCAGATACACGATTTTTTCTGCCGCATCCATGTTGGTCAGACTGTTCATCGGCTTCAGACGTTTGCGGATTTCCTTGTTCATTCGCTCAATGGGATTGGACGTGTAAATCGCTTTACGCATCGGTTCCGGGTACTTGTAGAACGTCAGTAACGTCGAAAGCTGCTCCTCCCAAGACCGCATTTCCTTCGGATATAACGCATTCCACTTCGCTTTCACCGTGTCAAAGTTCGCCCGGGCCACGACCTCATCCGGTGCATCATACACGGTCTTCAGGGCTTTAATCACATCGGTTTTGTGCTCCACCCGGATTTTGGGTAACGTGGCTCGTACTTTGTGCACCACACAATGCTGCACATCCGCCTGCGGGTAGGTTTCTTTAAAGGCCGCATCTAGCCCCGGCAGTCCATCAAATACACCCAGCAGCACTTCCTGGGCCCCGCGTGCGTACAGATCTTTGAGCACCTCCCGCCAGCCATTCGAGCTCTCTTGACCCCCCACGTAGAACCCCAGGATTTGACGCTGACCTTCTTCGTCGATTCCCATGGCAAAATAGACGACTTCACCCCGGACCGTGCCCCGTTTCAGCTTCACGTACAGCCCATCCAGGTAAATCACAGAGTAGCGCTTGCTCAGCGGACGTTTCTGCCACTGGTGAATGTCCTCCAGCACCGTAGCGGTGATGTTACTGATGGTGGTGGGCGAGTAATGGCTGCCGAACATGCTTTCAATAAATCGGGCCACGTCCCGGGTACCCATGCCGGATTTATACATCTGGATCACCGCCTCCTCCAGCCAGCCCTCCCGCCGCTGGTACGGTTCAAACATCTGAGTTTGAAAGAGACCCTGGCGGTCCCGGGGAACCTGAAGATCCTCAATATGGCCGTATCTCGTGTGCAGATCCCGTGTATAGTATCCGTTACGGCTATTGCTGGCACCGGCTTCTTCACTCGCCATAAACCCTTGGATTTCGGCACGCAGGAGCGATTCCATATTCTCTTTCATGAAGTCTTTAACAAGTTTTTCAAATAGATTATTTAGCATATGTTCGGGTACAATAGTCATCGAGTAGGGCTCCTTCTTGGTGTTGTGGTAAACCCGAGGATACCCTACTTTTTTGTTGCCTGGCTAGGCTCCAAATTGTGGTACACAACTTACTTTACGCCATCCAGGCTGGGGTGTGTGCAGCCCAAATGTATGCGAAAAACAGCATACATTTGGCAAGCTGGGGTGTGCGCAGCCCAAATGTATGCGGAAAACAGCATACAATGTGCAGGCTGGGGTGTGCGCAGCCCAAATGTATGTGAAAAACAGCATACAATGTGCAGGCTGGGGTGTGCGCAGCCCCAATGTATGCGAAAAACAGCATACATTGGGCAGGCTGGGGTGCGCGGCCGAGTGTATGCGAAAAACCGTACACAATCCCCTGCCGCCCCAACTACATATACAACTCCGGGCGACGGTCCGCGAAGACCGGGATTTGCCCCCGTACCTCACGGACCCGGGTGAGGTTAAGCTCGCCGCGGAGGATCTCTTCGCCGCCGGAGGCCTCGCTGACAATCTCGCCCCAAGGATCGATGATCAGGGAATGTCCAGCGAAGGTATTCGCCGGATCTGTCCCTGCCCGGTTACAGGCTACAACGTAGCACTGGTTCTCAATCGCCCGGCTGATCAATAGCGCGCGCCAGTGAGAGAGGCGGGGCAGCGGCCATTCGGCGCTGATGAACAGGATCTCCGCCCCTCCGGCCATATGGACCCGGACCCATTCCGGGAACCGGATGTCGTAGCAGATCAGCCCGGCACAGAGAATGCCGTCCAGCGTGAACAGTCCTTTGGCACCGCCGGGCTGGAGGTAGAGATGCTCCTCCATCAGCTTAAACAGATGCAGCTTGCTGTACTCCCCGATGCATACCCCGCTGCGGTCAAAGACATACATACTGTTCGTAACGCCGCCGTTCTCCTGCCTGACGGCAATGGAGCCGGCAACGATATTCACGCCGTATTCCCGGGCCAGATCCGACATCAAGGCCCCCGTGGTATGTCCGCCGGAGTCGGCAATTTCCCCCAGACGGGTCAGATCATATCCCGTTGTCCATAGCTCGGGAAGAATAATGCAGTCCGGACGGCCGACAGCAGCCTCACGTATTTTGCGCTCCGCCGCAGCATAATTCACCTCGGGTTTGCCGAATGCTATATCAAGCTGAATCAAGGCAATTCTCATGTGGAAATCTCCTCCTGAATAATATTAGTTGACGGGTCAATGATTTCGGTGTAAAGTGTATTTTATCGAAAAGGTTTTGCACAATATATTTGCCTTAGGGGGTATATTTTGAGGGAAGCTCAGCCCGATGAACATAAGATTTTTGAACTTCTGCAAGCTCTGCACAAAGGCATCGGCCCGAAGTTCGAGCGTTGTGCAGGCGTGACTCCTACCCGGTTCAGATTGCTGCAGGAGTTATATCACAGTTCGGAGATAAGCCAAATCTCGCTGCAAAAGCTAGTGGATATCGACGCTGCAGCGGTCACCCGCCACTTAAGAGGGCTGGAGGACACCGGAATGATCGCCCGCCGTAATAATCCAGCCGATAATCGCGTGACTCTCGTCTCCCTGACTGGTCAAGGCCGTGAACATATCGATGCCTACCGGGAGAACAAAACCCAGTTCATCAGCGATCTGCTGACCGGCTTCAATGAACAGGAGCGTACAGTGCTCGCAGACATGCTTACCCGGCTCCAGCATAATATCAATGTACTGTAGCCGTAACCTATAATCAAACCCATAAAGGAGCTAATTCATATGAACACTACCAAAAACAATGATTACATCAGCATTATTACAGGACGCCGCTCGATCCGCAAATATGATTCATCCGTCAAAATCAGCAAAGAGGAAATGACAGAGATTCTTACAGAAGCTACGCTGGCGCCTTCCTCCGTGAACATGCAGCCTTGGCGTTTTGTGATCATCGAAAGCCCGGAAGCCAAAGCCAAGCTGGCCCCTATTGCCAAGTTCAACCAGACTCAGGTCGAAACCTCCGCAGCGGTGATTGCCGTATTCGGTGATATGAATAACTTCGATTACGCTGAACAAATCTACGGAACGGCTGTAGAACGCGGACTTATGCCTGCCGAGGTGAAAGAAAGACAGCTGGCCGCCCTGGGCGCCCACTTCGCCAAGCTGCCCGCAGATGTGAACAGAGAGACCGTGATGATTGACGCGGGGCTGGTCTCCATGCAGTTGATGCTGTCCGCCCGCGCACACGGATATGACACCAATCCGATCGGCGGATTTGAAAAGGATCAGATCGCTGAACTGTTCGGTATGGACAAAGAACGCTACATTCCGGTGATGCTGATTTCAATCGGTAAAGCGCTGGAAGAAGGCTACGCCTCCGTCCGTCTGCCTATTGACACGATTGCCCAGTGGAAATAATACTCTATACCCATGAAATTCTAGGAGGAATATCCAAATGATTATTATCCATGCGCTGCTTCATGTGAATCCTGCACGGGAGGAAGAGTTCCTGGCCACGGCGAAGCCGCTGATTGCCGCCACGCACGAAGAAGAAGGGAACCTGTCCTACGAGCTGTATAAGCATGCAGCAGACGGAAGTCTCTATATCATGGTTGAGACCTGGCGTGATCAGGCCGCCGTTGCCGCTCATAACACAAGCCCTCACTTCACCGGCTTCGCCGCCAAAGCGGGAGAGTTCCTGACCGCACCGCTTGATGTTAAGGTGTATAGCGCTGAGGAATTGAGTAAATAATTACGAATTAAGCGGTTCACCCTATACGATCTGGAATCCCGGGATGCTCCGGCAGTCTATTGACTGCTGTGGCATCCTTTTTTTGCAAGACGCCATGCCGTTTATAAAACGTACAAGCCGGGTATCTTACCTTACCCTTACTTGGATTGTCATTTGCTGACGAAGCAAGGCGGGGAAGAACGAAGGAGATGAAGACAGCATGACTAATCTACATACCAATCACCGGTTAACCTCAATCCCTGCTGCTGCCGGGCAGGACGGGCAGCTTCAGCAGGATCTCATAGATTACGTGAATTATCATATTTCGGGCCGCTCCCTGGCGTCACTCACCGAAGGTGCGGAGGAGGCGGAGCCGGCGTTTGCCCCTCTTTTGCAAAGTGATACCGTGCGCGCTTACCGTCAGGAGTGCGGGGGCGTCATAACGGATATGCAGCAGCTCGAACAGCTGCCGGGTATAAGCCAGGAATGGCTTAATCAGCTCGCGGATACAGTAGCAGGACTCGATTCCGGTAAGCTCAGAGCTCTGGCCCCGCAGACCACCCGGCATAACCGGGTAGATCCTTATGTGAACGGACCACAATGTCTGGACATGCTGCTCGGCGAGATCGGCAAGGCTGAGCGTTACATTCATCTGTCCGTGATGCTGTTCTTCAATGACCATTCAGGGAACCTTATCGCTAGTGGGCTGCTTCATGCACTTGAACGCGGAGTAGAGGTTAGAATCATGGTGAATTATACGGTCACTGCGCTCGGATACGGCCAGAACCTGGAGGTGGGGCAATTCTCCAAGATTGCCGGGCGTCTGGAGCAGGCAGGTGCAAAACTGCTGGATACCTTCCACTCCTATTACGGTGCAGAGGAATGGGCTGCGAAGCGCAAAGTGCTGAAGTCACAGGGCGTGCCTGAGAGCATCCTTTTTCTGCAGGATAAGGTTCAGGAGGATGTGGAGGTGACCGGGCTGAATGTGATTGACCACCGCAAATTCATGATTGTAGACGGAATAACTTCCATTATCGGCAGTCTGAATATCGGGGACCAGTATACGTTTGCCACCCCCATTCAGGAAGCCCCGGATCAGCAGGTAGATGGACGTCCGCTCGGTATCCCCGCCAGGGAAGAGGAATGGCATGACGGCTGCTTCAGGATTCAGGGGGCTGTGGCCCAGTCGCTGAACGCTGTTTTTCACTCCAGGTGGCTGCTGCTCGGGGGAGATCACTTTGACCTGGCGTCAACCTTCTATCGTCCTGTGGTGGACTATGCATTTGGGGAGGAGGAGTGTACGCTCTTCGCGAGCTTTCCCGGCAACCCGGTGAATCTGATTCAGCAATATATTCTGGATGTGATCACCTATGCGGCCGATGAGACTCTTATTGTGAATCCGTATCTGATCGATCAGGCCTTCTGGGACCGGCTGGGTGAAGTGGGGCCGGAGCGCGCCTGCCATCTCACCATCTGCAATCCGCTGGAGGTTAATGATCATCCGACAAACCGGGCGGCGGTGCGCAGCAACATGTACGTTCCCTTTTGTAACGGCGTATCCTTCTATGATTATAGTGCGACTGAACGCTTCTCCCACTGGAAAATCATCTACGACCACAGAGCGCAGGCGGTATTTCACGGCTCTTATAATATTAATGAACGGAGTGCCTGCCATGATTACGAGCTGGGCCTGCTGGTGAAGGGCAGAAGCCTCGCCGAGAAAGTGAAGCACATGATTGATTATGACCTCAGCGTATCGCGCCAGATCACCGGCAAACACGAGTTCTTCAAGCATCCTTGGCTGCATCCCAGCACCTATCTGAACAAAGCAACACAGAATTACACCTGATATCCTCTCCGGCGCCCGGTCATGTATAATGACGTTATACCAATGAACGAAGATGGAGCTAATGAAGATGAACATACACATTCTTGGACAAGGTCCCCGGACCGGAGAAATCAGATTCGCGGCAGCGGAATGGGGGGAAGCCAGAGCCATCTGGTGCGGACCGCCTGTTCAGCCGGGTGAGGAATGGGTGGCAGAATGGGAGCTGCCGGCGCTGTTCATGAGCTGGGTCGATATTGTGCCTGCTCCCGGCGGTGCCTTTGGCCTGCGTATCGAAGGGGATACGGTCATCCTGACAGGCGTGCTGGAAAATATAGAGGAGGACGGCACGGGTTATCTGCGGATCGGTAGCGACCTGATCATGTTCGAATGCCTGGGCGAACCGATGGCACTGGGCGGCTTCGTCGAGCTGAGGACCCGTGAAGCCAGGCTGTATCCGGTGAATCTCTAGGGGCCGCAGGGCCCCCGGCGGACGAACTATTTCCTGCCCCGGCATAGCCACCTTCAGGCAAATGAGCTAATATAATATAGATTGAAACAAGTAACAGCATAAGGAGCAGAAGTCTGATGAACAGCGATATTCAACAATTTAAGACGGAATTCTTCAAGGCGCTGGCTCACCCGATGCGGATTCGGATTCTGGAGCTGCTTAGCGAAGGCGAGAAGAATGTGAACGAGCTGCAGGCGATCCTGGGTTCGGAAGGCTCTGCGGTATCCCAGCAGCTGGCCGTCCTCAGGGCCAAAAATGTGGTCACCAGCGTCAAGGAAGGGACCACTGTCATCTATGCCCTCCGTGATCCTCTGATTAAGGAGCTTCTGGCTGTAGCCAGACAGATCTTCGACAATCATCTGGTGAGTACCATTTCCCTGCTTGAAGGCATCCGCAGCGAATAACCCCGGCCTCCGGGGGCGGATTACCCCGTTGACAAGAGCAGCGGGCAGGAGTAATGTGGGTATTATATTCAAATAATCAGATATTCAGAGAAAAGAAGGTTAGAGGATGACAGGGTGGGGCCGTTTCAAAGGCTATAACATTGCTTCGCTGCGCAAGGATATCATTTCAGGGACAATCGTCGGCGTTATTGCCATCCCGCTTGGGATGGCATTTGCTATTGCTTCCGGTGTGAAGCCGGAGTACGGAATCTATACAACTATTGTGGCCGGCATACTGATTTCCTTATTTGGCGGGTCCAGGTTTCAGATTGGCGGGCCTACGGGTGCATTCATTCCTATTTTGTTCGCTATTGCCATGCAGTACGGGTATGAGAATCTGCTGATTGCCGGAATGATGGCCGGGGTGATTCTTGTCTTGATGGGTGTTCTGCGGCTTGGGGTATTGATTAAGTTCATTCCGAAGCCGGTGACCATTGGTTTTACGGCCGGGATTGCCGTTATTATCTTCAGCGGGCAGATTGCGAACTTCCTTGGCCTGAGGGATATGAAGCGGCATGAGAGCTTCATCGACAATATGAAGGAGATCGGGGCGCATCTCTCCACAATCAATCTGTACAGTATTCTGACTGCGGGGGTATGTCTCGCCGTAGTGGTGCTGGGGTTGCGGTTTGCCCCGAAGGTGCCGGGTTCTCTAATTGGACTGTTGTGTGCCACGGTTATCGCAGCCCTGTTCTTCAGCGGCAAGGTGACGACCATCGGCTCTGCCTACGGAGATATCCCGAATACACTCCCCAGCTTTCACTTCCCGGTCATTACGTGGGAGAAGATCAAGCTGCTGATCCGTCCGGCTTTTGTCATTGCGCTGCTGGGAGCCATTGAGTCGCTGCTCTCCGCAGTCGTGGCCGACGGCATGTCGGGCAGCCGCCATGACAGCAACCGTGAGCTGATCGGCCAGGGGGTCGCCAATATCGCCGCGCCGCTCTTCGGCGGGATACCGGCTACCGGTGCGATTGCCAGAACCGCCACCAATATCCGCAGCGGTGCCGCTTCTCCGCTCTCCGGGATCATTCACGGTGTGGTGGTGTTCCTGATCCTGCTGCTGTTCGCCCCGTACGCCTCCAGCATTCCGCTGGCAGCGATGGCCCCGATTCTGATGGTCGTAGCCTGGAATATGAGTGAACGCAAGGAATTTCTCCACCTGCTGAAGCTGAAGACCGGGGATTCACTGGTGCTGGCGATTACCTTCCTGCTGACGGTATTCGCTGATCTGACCGTGGCGGTAGAGGTGGGGCTGATCCTGGCCGTTGTCCTCTTCGTCAAGCGTATGGGTGAGGTGCATAGAATCTCCAAGGTGCTGCCTGACCCGTCTTCCGTCAAGGTCGAGGCCCATATGGTAACCGAGAGCCACGACTGTCCGCAGATCGGAATCTACAATGTGGAGGGACCTCTGTTCTTCGGCGCTGCCTACCGCTTCGACCACACCATGCCCGAGCTCGGCCCGGATCAGCCTAAGCTTATCCTGCTGCGCATGGGCAAGGTGCCGCTGATGGATACGACAGGCGAGGCCAATCTGGCTGCGCTGGTGAAGGAGCTGCAGAACGCTGGCGGCAGGCTGATGATCTCAGGCATCCAGAGCCAGCCGCTGGAGCTGCTGAAGAAGACAGGACTGTATGACCGGATTGGGGCAGCCCAGTTCTATGATCATACCGGCGAAGCGATCAATGATGCGCTGGGAAGCGTGAATCCCAGCCGTTGCCGGGGCTGCGAACATGCGGCCTTCAGAGAATGCAGCGCCCTCTCGGGGCTGGAGGAATCCTCATCGCGCAGCGCTGCCTTCAAGGGGCGCACTCCGGCGGTGGCCCGCAAGCTGAGCGGCGGGGTATAAGTATAACCTGCGCGCTGCAGGGCCAATGCGGGTACAAGGCAACCTTGGCTGCCGGTCCGCAGGCAGCAGTTGCAGCTAGGGTAAATCATACACAAGCAGTGTTTCCCTTCGGGGTGGCGCTGCTTTTTTATTTTTGGGGTAAGGGCCAGTAACATTTATAGATAAATCCTGCACAAAATGCAACAATGCTACCCAATAGAAGCGGCTTATGCTGAAATCCTGCACAAAATGCAACATCTCCGGCGCTAACTTGCTCTAACTACCGGAAATCCTGCAAATTATGCAACATTGCTTCCTAGCCAGTAACATTTATAGATAAATCCTGCATAATGTGCAACATTGCTGCTTCATACAAGCGGCTGGTGAGAGAGAGAGAAAAGTCTCAGGAGTGGCAGAGTTAGGCGGAGGTGGCGCATAGGCCAGGAGGTGGCGCATAGGCCAAATGTATGTGAAAAACCAAAACCGACCACAATGCAAAGCGTGAGGGTACAGCCCCCGATATTGGACTATCCAGCCCCATATTTGTACAATTACATAAATGGACTATATCAAGGTAAGGGGATTATCCTTCATGAAAGAACTGAATTACACCAAGGTCTTCATCCTTCTGGCTGCTATGACGGCGGCAACACTTGCTGTATACCGCGTTGTTTCGCTGCAGACGGATACGTTCTATGCCTTTCTGCTCTGGAATCTGTTTCTGGCCTGGGTGCCGTTCTTCTTCTCCATGGCCGCGCATGAGCTGGATAAGCGGAAGATCGGGGGGCTGCTGATTTTGCCGCTGGGCGTAGCCTGGCTGCTGTTTTTTCCGAATGCGCCTTATATTATGACGGATCTGATCCATCTGACTGTCCGCAAAAGCAAGTATATCGTCGGCGGAACGATCCAGAACCGGTACTGGTATGATCTGACCACCCTCCTCCTGTTCACCTGGAGCGGCTGGCTGACCGGATTCTTCTCCCTGTACCAGTTCCAGCACGTGATCTACCGGAAAAGCAACATGCTGCTCTCATGGGTCTTCGTCCTGTTCGCCTGTGTCATGGGCGGCTACGGCGTCCTGCTCGGCAGAGTCTACCGGCTGAACAGCTGGGATGTGCTGACGGACCGCCATCAGCTCTACCGGCTGGTCATGGACAGTCTGAACCGGCAGTCAGTGTTCTTCAGCCTGTTCGTCGCCTTTGTGCTGCTGGTGATTTATGCCACGATGTATTGCCTGCTGAACGGGCTGGCGGGCGGGGGCCGCAGGAGTTATTCCGAGGGCCGGAGGAAGACAGGTTAAGTGTCCTCCTCATCGCCGGGTTCAGGCGGAAGCTCCAGGTCCATCTCCAGCTCCGGAGCCGGAACATACTGGTAACGCTCCAGGTCAACCACGCCCCGTTCATCGAAAATAACGCCCTCTCCGGTTAAATATAGCTGCTGTAGGGATGCGGATTCGTCTTCGGTGAGCGAGATCATTCCTTTGGCGTTGATGACCCTGTGCCACGGCAGCTTGTACTTCCTGCTCATGGAATGCAGAATGCGCACGACCTGCCGGGCCGCCCGGGGACTTCCGGCCGCCCGGGCAATCCCGCCGTAGGTCATGACGGAGCCTTCCGGGATCGACTGAATAATGAGAATAACTTTTCGCGTGAATGGTGTCATTTTACGTGCTCCTTTTACCTTTCTCTGTCTGTAACAGTCCCACCGCTGTTTTCTAACTGTACTAACCATAACATAAAGCGGCTGCTGCAAGGAGCATTTGCCTTAGTGGAGCAGCGGCTGACGATATCATACGAAGCTTGGTCCAGCCTGCCCCTCTGTTACAGAGCGGGCTTATTTGCTGTGCCGTTCAAGGGCCGGGTGGCTTCTGCCTCTCCCATGCAGTAAATTCTGGCGAATAGGAGTCAGAGAGACGGGGGATAATCAGAGCAATAGATCTCTGACAGGAGTGATAGCAGTGAAGAACAAGCATTCTGCACTGAATAGTGAAGCTGCCGGTACCCTGTCCGCGCATCCTCCGCTAAGCCCTTCGCTGGAGGAGACGGTGGAACGGCTGCGGAAGATTTTCAATAACGACGGGACACTGAGAGTAAGGATCATAGAGAACAGTCAGGGTGCTCCCGTCCGCTGCGGATTAATCTATGTCGATGGAATGGTGGACCGGAATCTGATTCAGACGGGGATCATCAAGCCGATACTCGCTTACCAGCCCGCAGAACAAGAGCACCGGGACCCTGCAGCCCTAATGGAGAGAATCCGGATGACTGTCATTGATACCCCGGATGTCATGGTCTCCGAGGAGTTGGATGGACTGATAGGGGCGATCGTCAGCGGGAAGGCGGTGCTGCTGCTGGAAGGCTATGCCGGAGGGCTTATCATCAATGTTCAGGGCTGGGACTCCAGAGCGATAGAAGAGCCTACTACGGAAAAAACGGTGCGTGGCCCCCGTGAGGGCTTCACCGAATCGCTGCTTGTGAATCTGACCCTGATCCGCCGCAGGGTGCGGGACCCGGATCTGAAAATCGAATTCATGGAAATCGGAACACGCAGCAAGACGCAGACCTGTATCTGTTATATGGGAAGTCTGGCCTCTCCCGATATTATTAAGGAGCTGTATGACAGGCTGGAGAAGGTAGAAATTGATCTTATTCTGGACACAGGTTATCTGTCCGAGCTGATCCGTGACGAGCCCTACTCTCCGTTTGAAACCGTTGGAAGTACCGAACGGCCGGACACACTCGTGAGCAAAATCATGGAGGGCCGGGTTGCGGTCCTCGTCGAAGGCACCCCTTTTGCGCTGACCGTTCCTTATGTATTCGTTGAGAACTTCCAGGCCAGTGAGGATTATTATATCAACTATTATTTTGCATCGTTTAACCGTGTGCTTAGAGTGTTGGGAGCCTTCATGTCGATCAGTATCCCGGCCGGTTATATTGCCCTTGTAACCTATGCCCAGGAGATGGTTCCCACCCTGCTGCTGCTTAGTATTGCGACTGCCAGGCAATCGGTGCCTTTTCCAACCATAGTTGAAGCGCTGCTTATGCTGACCATCTTCGAGGTGCTGCGGGAAGCGGGGGCACGGATACCGACATCGATTGGCCAGGCTGTAAGCATCGTCGGGGCGCTGGTGCTGGGCCAGGCTGCCGTAGATGCGCGGATTGTCAGTGCGCCGATGGTCATTGTGGTGGGATTGACAGGGATAACGACGCTGCTGAATCCAAGGCTGACCGGGCCGCTGATCATCGCCAGACTGGCACTGCTGGGCAGCACCTTCTTCCTGGGCCTCTACGGATATTTCTTCGGTCTGCTTGGTCTGGTCATTCATCTGATGAGCCTGCGCTCCTTCGGCGTCTCTTACATGCTTGGGGTAGGCTCGATCCGCCCCCAGGATATTAAGGATACAACCATCCGCGCGCCCTGGTGGGATATGAATTTGCGGCCTGCGATGATTGGCATGCGCAACCGGAGAAGGAAGCCGTCCAAGAGACCGGCCAAGCGGTCATGAGATCTCTGCCGAGAGGGTGTACCTCTCTTATCTCACTGTTGCTGCTGCTGAGCCTGGGACTCACCGGCTGCTGGAATTATGCCGAGGTGGATGATATGGCGATTGTAGCCGGAGTGGCCATTGATAAGAATGAGGATGGGAAGCTGCTGCTCACAGCAGAGATTGTGGATACAGGCGGGTCGGCGGACAAGGCTCAGGCGGGCTACAAGATGGTCAGCCTCAGCGGGAATACGATGTTTGAAATCGTCCGCAATATGATCTCTATGACCGGCAAGAAGCTTTTCTGGAGTCATGCGAAGGCCATAATCATCAGTGAGGAAGCCGCCAGAGAGGGGCTAGTCAAAGTCATTGACTGGTACAGCCGGGACACGGAGACCCGCTCGGATGTGTTCATCTTCGTGTCTGGAGAGAAGACGGCCCGTGAGATCCTGAATATGAAAAGCACCACGGAAGCAATCCTGTCCTTTGAATTGGCCCAGATGATGCGTGATGAGAAGTATACGAACAACGCCCCGGCGGTGGAGATATGGGATTTCATCGATAAGCTGGAGACTTCAGGGATTAATGCGACGGCCCCAATCATTCATATTCACCGGAAAAATGGTGAGCAGAGCGAAAGGGTGGCAGGTACCGCCGTATTTGTGAAGGACCGGATGATGGGCAAACTGAGCGGCGATGAGACGAAGACGATGCTTATAATCAAAAATATCCTGCAGGGAGGGGTGCTGGCAGTGGATGATAAGCGGGGGAATCCGGCGTATTCCCTGGAGATTATCTCCAATCATACCAAGCTGAAGCACGAAATGGTGGATGGCAGGCTCCGGATACAGGTTCGTACTGTAACGAAGACAGGGTTG
Organism: Paenibacillus sp. FSL M7-0420; assembly: GCF_038002345.1. NCBI lineage: Bacteria > Bacillati > Bacillota > Bacilli > Caryophanales > Paenibacillaceae > Paenibacillus > Paenibacillus sp. FSL M7-0420. Next base: position 273,469 of record NZ_JBBOCJ010000001.1, read on the forward strand.
GATGAGGTCATGACCCCGGAGGGATTCCTGAAGGATGAGACGATTCAGGATATCGAGCAAAGGGCAGCTGAGCAGCTGCAGGCGGATATTCTGGCGTTAATTCATAAGTTGCAGCAGCAATATGAGGCTGATATTTTGGGCTTTGGCGAGAGCTTGTACGAGAACCAGCCTAAGCTCTGGGCCAAAGTGAAGGACCACTGGCCTGAGGTCTTTGCCGGTCTTGAAGTGAGCGTCAAGTCCAAGGTGACGATACAGAGCAGTGCCAAGACTTCGCGGGCCATCCGGCTGGGGGATTAAGTATGTTCATTTACGTGATATTGATCTACGCATTGATCGCTGTAATTGATCCATATGGGCTGCGGAAGAAGGGAATGAAGCGGGATTTCCTGGTCTGCTCCGCCCTGTACCTGATCTCCTTCGGGCTGGCCTTCGCACTGTCGATGCGCTGGGAGATTCCCAGTCCGTCCCCGCTGTTTGTGGAATGGGTGAAAAAGCTATATTAGAGCGCACCGCTGAAGGAGGAGGAGAGTGTGAGCAAAGAGACTATTCCGGCTGGACAGTCCATCAGCATCGCTATATTATTTGTCACCGGCGCTTCCCTGTTCCTGGGAACTTCGTCACAGTCCGGCAACAGCAGCTGGATTGCCCAACTCTTGGCGATTTTGCTGGCCGTTCCGCTTATGCTCGTCTATGCGAGACTCCATGTCCTGTTTCCGGGCAAGGATCTGTTTGACATGCTGATTGCAGTGTTCGGCTCCGTCCTGGGACGGATGCTTTCCTGTCTGTATATCTGGTATGCTTTGCATCTGGGAGCGCTGGTGCTGCGCAATTTCGGGGAGTTCAGCAAGACCGTAGCCTTAACCGCAACTCCGATGCTCGCACCCATGCTTATGATTGGCCTGCTCTGTATCTGGGTCGTCCACGCCGGGATAGAGGTGCTTGGAAGAAGTGCTAAGTTTCTCCTGTTATTCTCGCTAATTGTGATTGTAACCCTGCAATTGCTCTCAGTGCCCAAGTTTGAATACCATCATCTGAAGCCGCTACTCAATACAAGGTTTGAACTTATTCTTGCAGATACAGCAGGCTCGTTCACCTTCCCCTTTGCCGAGATTGTGGTCTTTCTGGGCGCATTCAGCGCCATTCCGGCCAAGGGCTCTGCCAAGCGGGTGCTGGTCAGCAGCACATTGATTGCAGGGGGGATCATTATTATGATCACGCTGCGTAACCTGCTGATACTTGGCCCTGATATTCTGTCCGGTCTGTACTTCCCCTCTTACGTGGCGGTCAGCCGGATTAATATCGGCGATTTCGTTACCCGGATCGAGGGCTCGGCGGCCATAGTGTTTGTTACGGCGCTCTTCGTCAAGGTCAGTCTGTGCCTGTATGTAACCTGCAACGGGATAGCGAAGGTATTCAAGCTGGGGAGCTACCGTTCTGTTGTGCTTCAGATGGGGCTGATCATGGTCTATCTGTCGGATTTTATCTATTCCAATATTATGGAAATGGAGTATTTCGCGTATCATATTTACAAGATATATGCACTCCCGTTCCAGGTGCTTATCCCTGTATTGCTGTGGCTTACAGCGGAGTTTCTCGCCCGCAGAAGGAGCAGCAGGCAGCAGGCTCTTCCAGAGCAGCAGCCGGAAGGATCATAAACGCAGAAGCGCCGTCTCCTAGCCCCGCCCATGCGGGGCTGTCCGATTTTCAACCTGTCCTGAAGTTAGCTATAATGAGAGGCAAGAGAGAATCTCATAGAACAGGTAGGAAAGGCGTGGATGATAGATGAGCGTATCCAGCATTGTAATGTCCTCACATTGGGGCAGAGAGGTCAGACATAAGCTTATTACTCAAGGCTCCAAGGTGCTGGCGGTGGTGTTTCCGGGACAGAATTATTCCGCCGAGCGGCCGCTGCTGGATTATGCGGGCAAGCTGGCCCGGGAATACGGCTGTGACCTGCTGCTGTTAGAATACGGCTACCAGGCTGCCAGAGTGGCCTTCAAGCGCGAAGAGATTGATATTGTTGCTGAGGAATGCAAGATTGCGCTTGCTTCACTTCCCGACTACGAGCAGCTTTTGTTCATCAGCAAGAGTATGGGGACGATTATTGCCGGTAAGGTGGCGTCAGAGCCCGGAGTGGGCGAGAAGGTCTCGCATCTGTTCCTTACCCCTGTTCCCGAGAGCCTTCCGTTCATCCGGCAGAGCCGGGGCAGTGTGATTTACGGCGGGAGTGACCCGATGTTCACCGGGCAGCATCCCGCCGAGCTTAGCAGCATGAAGCAGGTAAGGGTATACAGGATTGACGATGCCAACCACGCTCTGGAAGTGGACAGTGTCAACGAATCGCTGGCTGTGCTGCTGGTTATTATTAATTTCTATCATGAGTTTTTCCGCGATTCACTATAAAGGGAGATGAGAGCATTTACTCGCGGATCAGTCTGGATTAGCCGGGAGGGCATTGATATGCAGGGGAAGGTAATCGGTCAAGGCAGATCGGCTGAAGTGCTGGAGTACGGGGAAGGAAAGATTCTTAAGCTGTACCGCGATGACGTTCCGGAAGAGCATGTGGACTTAGAATATCGTTTCAGTAAGTGTGTGTATGAACAAGGTGTTGCTACTCCGCAGCCCCATGAGCGGGTAGTGGTAGAGGGCAGACCGGGAATTGTGTATCAGCAGATCGCCGGTCCTACTCTGTTACAGCAGATGAACCGGAAGCCGTGGCTGAACTTCAGCGGCTTCAAGCAGATGGCCGGCCTGCATCACAGCCTTCATCAGCTCGATGGCATGGGCGAAGCCGGGGCGCAGAAGAAGCGGCTGGAACAGCAAATTATCGCCGCACCGATGCTTGAGACAGAGGAGAAGACACAGATTCTGTCCCGGCTTGCCCGGCTGCCGGACGGGGAGAAGCTATGCCATGGCGATTTCCACCCGGATAATATCCTGATGGATGATAAGCTGTGGGTCATTGACTGGATGACCGGCGTCCGCGGCAATCCTGCAGCGGATGTGGCACGGTCAGTAATCATGTTCCGTATCGGGGCCATGCCTGAGCAGGCTTCTGTGTTCGCTAAGGTGTTACTGGGGTTCGCCAGAAAAAGGCTGACCGCGCAATATCTCCGCAGATATCTGAAGCTGTCAGGCTTGACGCTTGCTGATATTAACCCGTGGATACTGCCGGTAGCAGCCGCACGGCTGGTTGAGGGACTTTCGGTTCCCGAGAAGGAGCTGCTGGTCCGCGAGATCCGCAGACGCCTGAGGGCATAGCACTGCGGGCAACAGACTGTATAGAGGAGGCAGAATGCAGGTGAATACATACATTGCATGGCTGCGCGGCATCAATGTCGGCGGCAACAAAGTAATTAAAATGCAGGATCTGAAGGCCATGCTCGGAACGCTTCCATTCAGGAATGTACGCACCTACATCCAGAGCGGCAATGTTATATTTGAGAGTGAAGCGTTAACAGGCGACGGGCTGGCGGAGATGATTAGCGGGAAGATTCAGGAGACCTTCGGCTTGGAGGTGCCTGTCATCATCCGTTCTCTGGAGGAGCTGGAGGCGGTCATCGCCGGTAATCCGTTCCCGCAGAGTGAACAGGAAGCCTACAAGCGCCTGTACGTCTCGTTTCTGGCAGCGGAGCCAGCCGCTGAAGCACTGGAGAAGCTCCGTCCCTATGAGGATGGAGCCGATAAGGTGCGGGTGCTCGGCAGGGAGCTGTATGCCTTCTATGAAGTGAGTGTGAGCGAGTCGCCGCTGTTCAAGGTGCCGTTCGACAAGCTGCTGGGAACGGCGCTTACCGCGCGCAACTGGAACACCCTGAACAAGGTAGCAGCGCTGGCCCGTAAGCCGTAAAGGAAATAGCAGCTCTCCCAAATACCCCACCAGGATGTATCTCTTGGTGGGGTATTTGGCGTGTCCGGCACGTTCAGCAAACATTCAGCGGGCATTCATTGCCGGTTAAGGTACGGATGCCATAATACACCTAAGAAATGAACGAATCGGAGTGGATCAAACGATGAAAATACTGAAGAGGCCGGGTACCGATGTTGTACTGGTAATGATTATGCTGCTGGCAGCCGTCCTGTACGGATACGGAATCTGGAATGACCAATATGCCAATACGTACTATACAACCGCAGTGGGCAGCATGCTGCAGAGCTTCCATAACTTCTTCTTCGCTTCCCTGGATTCAGCAGGGTCTGTAACGGTCGATAAGCCGCCGGTAACCTTCTGGCTGCAGACCTTAAGCGCGCTGGTCTTCGGCCTGCATGGCTGGAGTGTCATTCTGCCGCAGGTGCTCGGCGGCATAGGCTCGGTACTCTTAATTTATCTGCTGGTGAAGCCTGCCTTCGGACAGGCGGCTGCACGGCTTGCAGCGCTCGTTATGGCGGCTACCCCGGTAGCAGCGGCGGTAAGCCGGACGAACAATATTGATGCGCTGCTGGTGTTCACGCTGCTGCTGGCGGCATGGTTCCTCTTCCGAGGCACCCGGACCCACCGGACGGGCAGCCTGCTCGCCGCCTTCGGGCTCATCGGTGTCGCCTTCAATGAGAAGATGCTGCAGGCTTATATGGTTCTTCCGGCCTTTTATCTATTCTATCTTCTGGCAGCCAAGGTGAACTGGAAAAAGAAGGCCGGCACCCTTGCAGCCTGCACTGCCGTACTGCTGGCAGTGTCTCTATCCTGGGCTGTAATTGTCGATTCCATTCCGGCAGATGAGCGGCCTTACATCGGGAGCAGCGGCACCAATTCTGTGCTTAATCTGGCTTTTGGCTATAACGGTGTGTCCCGTCTGACCGGTGACCGCAGCACTGGAGGACCCGGGAGCGGCGGATTCGGCGGCGGCATGCCCGCAATGAACGGGGAAATGCCGGAATTAGGCGGTGAATTCCCGCCTATGGATGGAGCTGATGGACAAGGGGGCGCAGACGGGCAAGGGGCGACGAACGGCCGTGATTCCGCCGCCGGGGACAATCAGAGCCGTGACAGCGGCGGGACTGCTCCAGGCCAGAACGGACGCGGTGGCGGAATGGTGCCGGGCGGTCAGGACGGCGGACGGCGCGGAGAAGGAGCGGAAGGCGGATTCGGCGGGTTCGGCGGCCCGAACGGACGCGGCGGGATGAACGGCGGCGGCATGTTCAACACCGGCACCGCCGGTCCGCTGCGGCTGTTCCAGCAGGAGCTGTCCGGCCAGGCGAGCTGGCTGCTGCCGTTCGTGCTCTTCGGCAGCATCGGGATCTTGGCCAGCTTGCGCCGCAGGAGCTTCACCCGGCAGCATAAGGAAGCCATCTTCTGGCTGGCCTGGCTGGTTCCGGTCATGGGATTCTTCAGCATCGCAGGCTTCTTCCACCAGTATTACCTGATTATGATGGCTCCGCCGGTGGCGGCGCTGGCAGGTACAGGCTGGTCTCAGCTCTGGAGCTACTATAAGGAGCGGAAGGCCTGGCTGTCCTGGCTGCTACCCGCAGCGGTGCTGGCTACAACGGTACTTGAGGTGTACATTATCCGTCCGTACGACGATACCATCGGCAGCGGCTGGTCCACCGGTATTCTGGCAGCAGGTCTTGCCATGACGGTACTGCTGGTCATTCTGCGGCTGCTGAAGGTGGTACGCGATAAGCCCTCCTGGTTACATGCCGCTGCGGTAACAGGGTTCCTGGTGCTGCTGATTGGCCCGCTCTACTGGGCATTTACACCGATTGTCTATGGAAATAATAGCATGACTCCAGCAGCAGGGCCGGATAGCGGCAGCTCCTTCGGGATGGGTGCAATGGGCAATATGAGCGGCATGCCCAACATAGCCAACATGGGCGGGGGCGGAAGGAACAACGCTGCCGGTATCAATGAGTCTCTGCTGACCTATCTCAAGGAGCATAATACCGGCGAGAAATATCTGTTCGCAGCGATGGATTATGGAACGGCAGGCCCGTATATCATCGACGAAGGGGAGCAGGTCGTCATCCTGAACGGCTTCAATGCATCAGATACGCCCTACACCCCAGCCACTCTGAAGGAGCTTGTAGAGAGCGGGCAAGTGAAGTACTTCCTGGTCACCAGCGGCGGCATGGGCGGGATGCGGGGCGGCGGCAGCTCGGAGATTACGGAATGGATTACCGCGAACGGGACGGAGGTTCCGGCCGCAGACTGGCAGGGGACGCAGAACAGCGGCAATGCCGGAACCTTGTACGAGATCACCCTGAACTAACCTGCGGGAGCAGGAGATCAGGAAGCGCGTATATCCGGCCCTTTGCCGGCGCGCTTCCTTACTACTTTTGAGGAGGAGCTGCCCATGAGTGTTCAAGTGCGCTATTCCATTATCATACCGATGTTCAATGAAGAGGCTGTTATTCAGGAGACCTACCGGCGCATCAAAAAAGTAATGGGCATAACAGGCGAGCCCTACGAGCTGATCTTCGTCAATGACGGCAGCACGGACAACTGCGCGCAGATGATCGAGGAATACAGCTATTGGGATGAAAGTGTGAAGCTGATCGATCTGTCCCGCAATTTCGGGCATCAGGTCGCTATTACCGCAGGTATGGATTATGCGCTGGGTGATGCGGTCGTGATCATTGACGCGGATCTCCAGGACCCGCCCGAGCTGATTCCCGAGATGATTGCGGAGTGGAAGCAAGGCTACCAGGTCGTGTATGCCAAGCGGATCAAGCGAAACGGAGAGTCCCTGTTCAAAAAATGGTCGGCCAGCTTATTTTACCGGGTGCTGCGTTATTCGACCGATATCTCCATTCCGGTGGATACCGGCGATTTCCGCCTGATGGACCGCAGAGTCTGCGATGAGCTGAAGCGTCTGCCGGAGAAGAACCGCTTCGTGCGCGGTCTGGTCAGCTGGGTCGGATTCCGCCAGAAGGCGATAGAATACGAGCGGGAGGAGCGGCTGGCCGGAGAGACCAAATATCCGTTCAGACGGATGCTGAAGCTGTCGCTGGACGGCATTACCTCCTTCTCTTATAAGCCGCTGAAGCTGGCGGGTGTTCTTGGAGCACTGCTGTCCGTATCCGGGTTTCTGTACCTGATGTATGTACTGTATCTGGCGCTCTTTACGGATGCGGCCGTGAAGGGCTGGGCGTCGATGATCGGGATCACCTTGACCTTCAACGGGTTCGTGCTGCTCATGCTGGGTATTCTGGGTGAGTATGTCGGACGGATCTATGATGAGTCCAAGGGGCGCCCCCTCTACATCGTTCAGGAATTCTACAGCGGCAGGCCGCAGCAGAACGCGCAGGAGCAGAGAGTCGCCAGTCTCAACAAATAACCATATTCCTTCCACATTAAAAAACCGCCTCTCCTCCAAAAAGGAAAGGCGGTTCTTATGTAACAGCTGTATTTGCTAAGCCTTCAGCAAATCGTGATCGACATACCGTGCACCGTTCAGCTCACTGATGATGTTAACGGCCACCTTGGCGCCGTCCCCGGCAGTGATAATCGCGTGGACACTCATTCCGGCAACGGTTCCGGCGGCCCAGATTCCGTCGATGTTGGTTCTGCCTTCCGGTGTGGCGGCGATCACCGTCTTGATTCTTGGCTCCGTACCCTCCTCGGTGGTTACCCCGGCTGCGGCAGCCAGATCTGTCAGAACACCTGTCGCCAGCACGACATGCTTAGCTTCATAAGTAGCTCCGCTCTCCATCCCGATGACGAAGCCCTCACCGCTGGCTTCCAGTGAGGTCGCCTGTCCGGCAACCAGCTCGGCCCCGAACTTCACGGCCTGCTTATGTCCGGTTTCTACAAGATCAGGTCCGCCAATCTCGCTAATTCCGTAATAATTCTCATACCAGCCTCTGCGGGTCATACCTTTGTCGTTGTCAATCAGCAGTGTTTTTTTGCCGGCCTTGGCAGCGAACAGGGCGGCGCTTGCACCGGCAGGACCGGCGCCGATAATGGCGATTTCGTACATGAGATACCCTCCTAAAAGTTTTGATAGCCTAAACCTCATGGAATCACTTCGCAAAACTCGCTTCGGAAGCATATGCTTAAGTTTTGATAGCATAAACCTCATGGAATCACTTCGCAAAACTCGCTTCGGAAGCATACGCTTAAGTTTTGATAGCCTGGAACTATTATATCGCTATTTACAGCTCATTGGCTAATCCCGCAGGCATGGAAGGGAGACCTTGAAGGCAGCGCCCTCACCCGGAGTGCTGGATACCGTCACCTCTCCCTGATGCGCTTCGGCAATGGACCTCGTAATCGATAACCCAAGCCCGGAGCCGCCGTATTTGCGTGTGCGGGAGGAATCGCTGCGGTAGAAACGGTCGAAGACATGCGGGAGATGCTCTGCAGAGATGCCGGAGCCGTTATCCTTTACGGTCAGCTCTGCCAGTTCTCCCCCGGCGTGCAGAGATATATGGATGATGCCCTTGACCGAATCGGTATGCTGAACCGCATTGTGGAATAGATTAAGAAGGACCTGTCTGATCTGGTCAGGATCAACCAGGCACCGGATGCCGCAGGCCAGGTCGAAGACAACCTGCCGTTCTCCGGCCAGTACCCGGAGCTGCGCCTGCATGTCGTCGATCAGCTCGTCCAGCAGCACCTGCTTGACCCGCAGCCGGGGTGCGCCGTCCATCCGGGCGAGCAGAAGCAGGTCCTCCACCAGCTTGTTGATCCGCTTGGCTTCACCGTGCATGCTGCTGAGCGCGCTGTAGAGCTGTTCCCGGTTATCGGCAGCTCCGCGCAGCAGCACCTCCAGGAAGCCGTAGATGGACGTCAGCGGCGTCCGCAGCTCATGGGAAGCATCGGCGGCGAACCGGCGCATCTGCTCTTTCGCCTCCCGCTCATTCTTGAACGAAATTTCCAGCCGCTCCAGCATGCCGTTGAAGGACTGGGAGAGCTGGTCGATCTCAAGCTGGCCCTGCTCCTTCGGGAACCGCACATTCAGGTTGCCGGCATCGATAATCTGGGCCGAATGCCCCATGTTGGATAAGGGGACCAGCGTCTTGCGCAGTGTAGGTAAATACAGCAGCAGCCCGGCCAGCAGAGCCGCTACCGACAATGCGCCGAAGATAAGCAGCTGCTGCAGGATGACATCCCTCAGCGGTCCGGTCTCCACCGTCATCTGCAGGAGCATCCGGGCAGCGCCCGGTCTGCCGAGGTTCATGAAGACAGCCAGATGCTCGCTGCCATCCCCGGCGGTAATGAGCCGGTAGTCCCCATTTGGCTTGAACGTGGGGAGCTTCAACAGCTGGTCATAGGCCTCATTGCTCATTCTCGGAGCAGGCGAAGCGGACAGCGTCTCTTCCTTCAAATCCATGAAGCCGCCATCCTGATTGTAGATAGCGAGGGTAGTATGGGCGTCCAGCAGCAGGGGACGATGGTCTCCCCCGGGCCGTCTGTTACCTGCATTATTGAAGATTTCAAATGGCACAGAGCGTATCTGGGTCTCCATCGCCTCCGCCCGGTTGCTGTATATGAAATTTCGCATGAGTACATACTGGAGTGTGCCGATCAGTATAAGCAATCCTGAGAGAATGAGCAGCGAGGTGACGAGCAACTGCTTGCGCAGGGAACGCGGAGCATGAAATCTGCCCGTGAATCTACGGGTCCGGGCAGTCATACCAGATCCACCCGGTACCCCGCCCCGCGCAGGGTGCGGATGATCCGGTGTTCCTTATCGCCGAGCTTCTCCCGGAGGGAGCGGATATAGACCTCCACGATATTCTCCTCCCCGCCGAAGTCATAGCCCCACACCTTGTCCAGAATCATCGGCTTGCTCAGGACCAGTCCGTGGTTGATCACCAGATACTGCAGCAGCTCATATTCGGTCGGAGACAGCTCCAGCACTTCCTCCTTATGGCGGATCTCTTTGCGGCGGCCGTCAATCCGGAAGGGGCCGCAGCGGACCTCGCCGAGCAGGCCGGGGAACTGGTTGCGCAGCCGGGCCTGAATCCGGGCCAGCAGCTCCTCGAAGCTGAACGGCTTCACCATGTAATCATCTGCGCCCAGGGACAGGCCCGTGACGCGGTCGTCTACCTCATCCCTAGCGGTCAGCATAATGATCGCCACCTCCGCTTCCTCGGAACGGAGGCACCTGCAGACCTCGAATCCGTCCATGCCGGGCATCATCACATCGAGAATAACGACATGCGGCTTGAAGTCGGCCGCCGCTGCCAGCGCCTCAGCACCATCTGCGGCGGTCTGTACCTCAAAGCCTTCATTGATCAGGCCCAGCTCCAGGAACTGAAGGATATGAGGCTCATCATCCACCAGGAGTAGCCGGACACCTTGGGCTGCTTTCATTAGCAATTCCTCCAGATCCAGTAATTAAGTAAGTATAGTATGTCCATAGTTTGAAGCCGCAGGTTGAAGGTTTGCTGAAAATAGGTCTTTGGAGCCAAACCTTCGATTCATTCGCGCTGATTGCGGTTAATCATAATGGTTAATCTAATTATAGTGATTTATATCGCCATGAATATGAAATATAGTTAGAAATTAATCAGTTTAAGGCGGGCAATAAAGGGTTTTGACGGCGGGTATAGAACACTATTAGAATAAAGGGTACAACCTGGTTTTTGCTTTTGATTCGGCTTAACCGGTAATATGTCCCGATCAGCTGTTTTCCTCCCCGTATCACCCGTATTCATCCTGTCTCTGCATTTCTTTTGGGCTACATCTTTTCACAACACTTCTTTTTAGGGTATTTACTTAGGTCTACACTTCATAGCATCACTCATTCAACCTAATTTATTACATGTTCCATTACCCATAAGTCAAGGAGGCTCTTCCATGAAGAAAAAAGAGATGGTAGCCATGCTATTGGCGGGAGGCCAAGGGAAAAGATTAAAAAGTTTGACCAAATCGATTGCCAAACCGGCTGTTTATTTCGGAGGAACCTACCGGATCATCGACTTCCCCCTAAGTAACTGCTCGAATTCGGGCATCGATACCGTGGGTGTGCTGACACAATATGAACCGCTGGTGCTGCATTCGTATATCGGAGTCGGCAGTGACTGGGATTTGAACCGCAAGGATGGCGGCGTATTCGTATTGCCGCCGCATGAACGGGAGAATGGAAGCAGCTGGTACCGGGGAACGGCGGATGCCATTTACCGCAATCTTAAGTTCGTGGATCAATTTGATCCGGAGCATGTATTAATTCTGTCGGGAGACCATATTTACAAGATGGATTATCATGCCATGCTGCAATATCACAAATCCAAGAACGCCGACTGCACCATCTCGGTCATTGACGTTCCATTGGAGGAAGCGAGCCGCTTCGGCATACTGAATACGGAAGATGATCTGAAGATTTACGAGTTCGAAGAGAAGCCAGCCCAGCCTAAGAGCACACTTGCTTCTATGGGAGTATATATTTTCAAATGGGATGTTCTGCGCAAGCATCTGCTTGAGGACGGAGAGAACGCCGGATCATCCCATGACTTCGGTAAGGACATTATTCCGATGATGCTGGGTGAAGGCCAATCCCTGTACGCTTATCCTTTTGAAGGCTACTGGAGAGATGTAGGTACGGTAGACAGTCTGTGGGAAGCGAATATGGATCTCCTGAGCGATACGCCTCCCCTGAACCTGAATGATACCGGCTGGAGAATATTCACCCGTAATCCGAATCAGCCTGCACAATATGTGGCACCGGGTGCCAAGGTATCGAGCTGCATCATTAATGAGGGCTGCATCGTGCATGGCGAGGTGAAGCACTCTGTCCTCTTTTACGGGGTTGAAGTGGGCGAAGGCAGTGTCATCACCGATTCAGTCATTATGCCCAAGGTGAAGATCGGCAAGAACGTGAGAATTCACAAAGCGATCATCAGTCAGAACACGGTCATTGAGGATAATATGGAAATCGGCGTCGACCGGGAGAATGAGGATGAAATCCTCCTGATCGACAGACGAAGCAAGAAGCTCAAATCTGTAGCAGCCAAAACCATATAACCACAAGAGGACGGGGGATTCCGATGAAAGAGCTTATGGGCGTAATTAATCTTGATCATGAACTGGATAATTTAAATGAATTGACCTATTTCCGCTGCGGGGCAGCGGTCCCCTTCGCCAGCCGTTACCGGCTGATTGACTTCGTCTTGTCCAACATGATGCGTGCAGAGCTGGAGAGCGTGGGACTGTTCGTCCGCCGCAAATACCGGTCGCTGATGGATCATCTCGGCGACGGCAAATCGTGGGATATGAACCGCAAGCATGGCGGATTGTTCATCCTGCCGCCGGACTGGAATGACCCTACGGATACCTCCCTGGGAGACCTGCAGCATTATCATAACAATCTGGATTTTTTCAGAAGGGCTTCGGCCAAATACATCGTCTTCTCCGGCAGCCAGCACATTAACACGGTGGATCTGCAGGACCTCTATCAGTATCACCTGGAGCAGGGCGCGGACGTAACGATGGTCTACAAGCAGATCGACGAGCTTCAGCCGGAGCATGATCCGTGCCTGCGGGTCGAGCTTAATGAAGACAACGTAGTAACGAATATCCACCATGAGAAGCATCATCCGAATGTGTATCTGGACATCTTCATTATGGAGAAGAAGCTGTTCCTGGAGCAGGTGGAGCATTGCATCGCCCATGGCGAGAGCTATTTCTTCCGCGATGCCATTCAGAAGAACCGCCACAAATTCAAAATCTCCGCCTATGAATATAAGGGTTACCATGCCGTTATCAATTCGCTGGAGAGTTACTATAAGAACAGTCTGGAGCTGCTGAAGCAGGAGAATTACTTTGGCCTGTTCAAAGAGAATCCGGTGCAGACCAAGATTAAATACGAGGCACCTACCCGTTATCTGGATAGTGCATCCGTCAGCAACTCGCTGGTGGCCAACGGCTGTGTAATCGCCGGGACGGTGGAGAACAGCGTTATTTTCCGGGGCGTACAGATTCGTAAGGGTGCGAGAATTATTAATTCTGTGATTATGCAGAAATGCGTGATTGAAGAGAATGCCGTGATTGAGAATGTGATCATGGACAAAGATGTGCATCTCAGCAAAGACCGGATACTCGTTGGAGACAGCAGGCGTCCATTTGTCATAGCCAAGAGCAGCAAGATATAATATCTGGATCAGGGGAAATGTGCCACTTCAGGGCATTTCTTCTGATCCAGTGTTGTAATAGGCACTATTATCAACCAATACATGCTTGTGTAAGGAGGAACCTGCTGTTGTTCAACGATAAAGAGACTTTCAAACAAGTGTTCCGTGAGAAACTCATCGGGAAATTAGGCAAGCCGCTTGAAGAAGCTTCGAACGCCGACATTTATAATATTCTCGGCAACATGATCCGGGAGAGTGCCGGTAAGGACTGGGCGGACACCAATCAGAAGTTCAAGATCGACAAGGATAAGCAGGTATATTATTTCTCCATGGAATTCCTGATCGGCAGGCTGTTGGGCAATAACCTGCTGAATATGGGCGTGCTGGAGGTTGTCCGCGAGGGCCTCGCGGATCTGGGGTTCTGTCTGCAGGATATCGAAGAGGTGGAAGCCGATGCCGGTCTGGGCAACGGGGGGTTGGGGCGTCTGGCCGCCTGCTTCCTGGATTCACTCGCTTCCCTGCAATATGCAGGACACGGCTGCGGCATCCGTTATAAATACGGATTGTTCGAGCAGAAGATTGTAGACGGCTATCAGGTGGAGCTGCCGGATTACTGGCTGCAGAATGACAACGTGTGGGAAGTACGCCGCGAGGACAAACAGGTCGAGGTGCATTTCTGGGGACATGTGGACACCCGCTGGGAGAATGATGAGCTTGTGTTCGAGCACAAGGATTATGAAGCCGTACGGGCGGTTCCGTATGATATTCCGGTGATCGGTGCCGACCGCAGACATGTGAACACGCTGCGGAACTGGAGTGCCGAGTCCATCACCCAGCCATCGAGAGTCTTCGGCACGCTGGGCGGTACGGATTATCACAAGTTCCTCGAATACAAGCGTTCGGTGGAATCCATCTCGGAATTCCTGTACCCCGATGATTCCCAGTACGAAGGCAAGCTGCTTCGTCTGAAGCAGCAGTACTTCCTGTGCAGTGCCGGCCTGCAGAGTATTATCCGGACCTTCGCCAAGACGGGCCTGCCGATTGACAGCCTGCCTGACAAGGTAGCCCTGCATATTAATGACACTCACCCTACGCTGGTGATCCCAGAGCTGATGCGCATTCTGATGGATGTCTATCATCTGGGCTGGGATCAGGCCTGGAGCATGACTACCCGGATGGTGTCGTATACCAACCATACCATTCTGAGCGAAGCGCTGGAGAAGTGGCCGATCGGCATGGTCAGAGAGCTGCTTCCGCGCATCTTCCTGATTATTGAGGAGATTAACGCCCGCTTCTGCGGCGAGCTGATGAGCAAATATCCCGGAGATCAGGACCGGATCAACCAGATGGCGATCATCCATGATGATCAGGTACGGATGGCGCATCTGGCGATTGTGGCCAGCCACAGTGTGAACGGTGTAGCGGCGCTGCATACGGAGATTCTGCAAAAGCGTGAGATGCGGCTGTTCAATGAGATGTATCCGCACCGCTTCAATAACAAGACCAACGGCATTACGCACCGCCGCTGGCTGCAGCATGCCAATCCCGAGCTTGCCGGACTAATCAGTGAGTCGATCGGCACCCGCTGGATGCATCAGCCCCAGGAGATGATCGGACTGATCAAATACAGTGAGGATGCCTCCTTCCAGGAGCAGGTGGCTGCCATCAAACGCCGCAACAAGCTGCATCTGGCTGAATATATCACGAATAAGCATGGTATTGCGGTAGATCCCGACTCGATCTTCGATGTACAGGTGAAGCGCCTGCATGCTTATAAGCGCCAGCTGCTGAACGTGCTTCATATTATGCATTTGTATAATCAGATCAAGGATAATCCATCCATTAATATCGTGCCGCGGACCTTCATCTTCGGTGCCAAGGCCGCTCCAAGCTATCATCTGGCCAAGCGGATCATTAAGCTGATCAATACAGTGGCTGATGTAGTGAACCGGGATCCGGACATTAACGGGAAGATCCGTATCTTCTTCCTGGAGAATTATTCGGTATCGCTGGCGGAGAAGATTATTCCGGCCGCCGATGTCAGCGAGCAGATCTCCACGGCGAGTAAGGAAGCCTCTGGTACCGGCAATATGAAGTTCATGATGAACGGTGCGCTGACGATTGGAACCATGGACGGGGCTAACGTGGAGATGCATGAGATGGTAGGGGACAATAATATGTTCCTGTTCGGCCTACGGGCAGAGCAGGTACTTGATTATTACCAGTACGGCGGATACCACGCCCGCGATATCTATAATGGCGACGGCCGGGTAAAAGAAGTCTTGGATCAGCTAATCGTCCCTGGTCCCTTCTGCTCCCATGCCCAGGAGTTCGATACGCTCTTCCAGTCGCTGATTGACAACAATGACGAATTCTTCGTGCTTAAGGATTTCGCCAGCTATGTGGAGACCCATGTCAAGATTGACCTGGCTTACCGGAACCAGAAGGAATGGCTGAAGAAGTCCATCATCAATATCGGCCATTCCGGCAAATTCTCCAGCGACAATACGATTAGCCGCTACGCCGCCGAGATCTGGCATATCGATCCGGTCCGGTTATAACGCCATCGGTACAGGCTGCAGCTTCATAGCCGCAGCTCCAGGCGGTATAATCAGAACAGCAAAAGCCGCCCCACCCAGGAATAATTCCTGCGGTGGGGCGGCTTCTTTGGTGCATAAGAATTGATATGTTTTGGGGTCCCCGCAAAGTACCTGAGTCATCATCAAAGCTAAGCTCCACTTTGTGGGGGTATTTTGCGGTTCAGGACTTACTTGCTGCTGCTGATGAAGGCTAGCCTTACAGCACCTCGGATACCATGGCTGCGAACCGTTCGAGGAAGCGGCGCTCCTCGTCGTCGAAGCGGTGCTTGAGCGGGCTGTCGATATCCAGTACGCCATAGAGGGTGTCCCCTTTGACCAGTGGAACAACAATTTCGCTGTTAGAGGCAGCATCGCAGGCAATATGTCCCGGGAAGGCATGAACATCGCCTACCACTAGCGTGCGGCGCTCTGCGGCTGCGGTTCCGCAGACACCGCGGCCCAGCGGTATGCGGATGCAGGCCGGAAGTCCCTGGAAGGGGCCGAGCACCAGCTCTGTGCCGTCAAACAAGTAGAAACCGGTCCAGTTGGTGTCCGGCAGAGAGAGCTTTAACAGCGCCGAAGCGTTGGCCAAGTTGGCAATGGCGTTCGGTTCACCCTCCATCAGTGCCCCGAGCTGGCTGAGAACGGCTTCGAACCGTTCGCTGCGAGTGCCGTCATAAGGCATGGCTTGAAACATGAAGCATCACCTTCCTGTACCTTGAGTCAGTATGAATCCCATAACTGTTAACTATCAAGATAGTACAGGGAAGCGCTATACGTCAAGCATTAACGGGGGATTAACAGGTTTTACCGCTTAGTGGAAGAAGAGGAAGAAGCAAGAATTACTTAAGCGGAGGTGTTTCCGGGAACTCAGGGCAGGGTAATGCTTTTATAAATACAGCAGGCTAGTAGCCAGAAGGAGTGAAACATGCGCGCCGACGTACAGAACTTGTTTATTGGAATCCATATGCTATATTGTGCACATGAGAAGGATCTGACACTAACGGAAATGCTGCCGGAGCTGGAAAACCTGGGGTACCGGGTGGCGGAGCGCGAAGTGAAACAGGAGCTGGAACGGCTGACCCAGGAGAATTTCCTCACCGCCCATGGCGACGCTTATAGTGTCACGGGAACAGGAATCGAAGAGTTCAAAGCCATTCAGGCCAAGCTTGGTGTACTGTGCACCGAAGTGCTTAAGCCGGTTAAGGCTGCGGGTGCTTCGGGTTAAGTCTGAAGGTAGCTGCACCGAATGGAACATAACATTAACGATAAGGTACAGCGTCTGACCGTGTGGCGGCAAGCCATGGGGGCAGACGCTATTTGTGATGGGTAAGCGGGAGTGACAGGTAAATGCGCCGTCCGGGCAGAATAAGTTGTATACTGATAGGGTTGAAAGGGGACGGGAACATGTATGTGTGCGGGGGGGCTATCCCGGAGTTAAGCGGACGGAGGGTGCGTCTGCGGGCGATGCTGCCGGGGGATGCGCAGGCGCTGTTCGCGATTTGGAGCCATCCGGCAGTAGCGCCCTGGCTGGATGGTCCGCCTCTGTCCTCTGTGGAGGATGCAGAAGCACTAATTACCCTGCTGGCGGGGTGGGCGGTGGAGGAAGAGAGCCTGCGCTGGAGCATCCTGAACCCGGAAGGCAGTGTCATCGGAAGCTGCGGCTATAACCACTGGCAGCTTCAAGGCGCTTACCGGGGAGAGATCGGCTTCGAGCTGTCACCGGCAGCCATGCGCCAGGGGTATATGCGGGAAGCGCTTATGCTTGCGCTTGCGTTCGGCTTCCATAGCATGGGGCTGAACCGGATGGAAGCCCTGTGCCACCCGGACAACCTTCGCGCAGAGCGGCTGCTCACGGGACTTGGCTTCCGGCAGGAAGGGCTGCTGCGGCAATACCGGCATACGGCATCGGGCTATCAGGATGTAGTGATGTATTCCCTGCTGCTAGGCGATACGGGCGCAGGAGAGAGAACAGAGAGAATATAGAGAGAAGGTATGGATTCATTGAGTTCAATGGGGGACAAGCAGCGGAAGTTAATATTGACAGGCGTACTGCTGGCCACATTTCTGGCAGCGATTGAAGGGACGGTAACGGGTCCGGCGGGTCCGGCCATCGTAGGGGATTTCCAGGGGATGCAGTGGCTGAGCTGGATCTTTACGGCTTATCTGCTGGCGATGGCAGTGACCACACCGATTTTTGGCAAATTAAGCGATCTGATCGGAAGGAAGCCCGTGTTCATAGGCGGTGCTGTAGTGTTCCTGGCAGGCTCGCTGTTATGTGGACTCTCTCAGAGTATGCAGCAGCTGATTATTTACCGGGGGATTCAGGGGATCGGTGCGGGGGCGCTGATTCCTATGACTTTTACCATTATCGGAGATATCTACAGCCTGAAGGAACGGGCGAAGACGCAGGGGCTGCTTAGCTCGGTGTGGGGGATTTCTTCACTGGTCGGGCCGCTGCTTGGCGGTTATGTAGTGGATTACTTAAGCTGGCGCTGGGTATTCGTGTTCAATCTGCCGTTCGGCCTGCTGTCGATTATCTTCATCTCGCGTTATCTGAAGGAAGAGAAGGTCCGCCGCAAGACGAAGATCGATGTAGCCGGAGTGCTGCTGTTCGCTGCGGGAATGGGGGCGCTGCTGTTTGGCCTGACGACTGGGGGGCAGAGTCTGCCCTGGAATTCTCCGCTGCTGCTGGCTATTCTCCTGGCGGCTGTTCTGCTGCTGGTGGTGTTCCTGTTCGTGGAGCGCCGGGCCGCCGAGCCGATGCTGCCGCTGGAGCTGTTCTCCATCCGTAATATTGCGGTATCTACAGGCGCGAATCTGCTGGTCAGTACGCTCATTATCGGCCTGTCTACGTATGTTCCGCTGTGGGTGCAGGGCGTATTCGGCAAAAGCGCCGCCCTCTCGGGCCTGCTCCTCGCACCGATGTCGGTCGGCTGGATGCTGGGCTCCATCGCGGGCGGGCGGATGATTCTGCGTGCAGGCACACGCCGTACGGGAATGCTGGGCCTGTCACTGATTGTTATCGCAGCTGTGGGGCTTACGCTGATGAATGCAGACTCCTCGCAGCTGCTGCTTCTGGTGCTGATGCTATTCTGCGGGGTGGGCTTCGGCTATGCCTCGACCGTCTTCACCATTATCGCCCAGTCCTCGGTGCAGCATGAGCAGCGCGGTGCGTCTACGGCACTGAACACCTTCACCCGCTCACTCGGGCAGACGGTGGGGGTGGCAATCTTCGGCTCCTGGCTGAACTTCAGTATTGACCGGAGCCTGGCGGAACAGCCGGGGGCAGCCGCCTCCGGCGCAGATATTAACCAGCTGCTTAACCCGCATAGCGGAAGCGTGCTGCCTAAGGAAGCCTGGAGCAGTCTGCAAGGCGCACTGGAGGGCGGTCTGCACTCCCTGTTCATCGTGATGGCAGTGTTCGCTGTGATCTCGCTGGTAATCTCGGTACGTCTTGACCAAGGGGTGCCCTCCATACAGGAAGTAAGCACACCATCGAAGCGTTAAGCTTCAACTCGTAGCACGGATTGTCCTGATTATGAGATTTATCGGGTGAGGGCTTGAACATACAAAAATCGCTCCTTTGGGGATGGATGGCGGACCTTCCATTTACCAGAAAGAGCGATTTTTTGTGTTTATTTAGGGAACTATGATTTTCTTCTATTGTGGATTATAGAGAAATCTTGCAAAAAGTGCAAGAATATTGCCCCGTAGGAGCGGTTTATGCTGAAATCCTGCAGGAAATGCAACAAATTTAGCGCTAACTTGCTCTAAACATCGGAATTTGTGCAAATAATACAACATTGTGCTTCAGTCAGTAACTTTTATAAAGGAATCCTGCAAGATGTGCAACAATGCTGCTCCTTACAAGCAGCTTACGTTAATCCTGCTCAAAACAAAGGGTTGTTCCAAGCAGCCGGTGCATGCTTTTTGGAACAACCCATACCTTGATATTTGGATGAATTAGTGAATATATTCACAACTACCCATTCCTCAACTCCCCTTATTTGCGCGGGAGCGGGGAGAGCTTCTCGGCCTGCAGGCCCATCTTCTTCAGCAGCACAATCATCTGTTCCTTCTCTTCGTCGCTGAGTCCGCTGAAGGCCAGATGCAGGCGCTCCGAATACTTCGGATACATCTCGTTCATCAGGCGTTCGCCCTCGGTAGTCAGCTCGGCAAAAATAACACGGCGGTCGCTTGGGCAAGGCTTGCGCTGCAGGTAGCCGCGTTCTTCCAGCTTGTCGATCACATAAGTAACGTTGCCGCTCTGCAGCAGCAGCTTGGCACCGATCTGCTGGATCGGCTGCGGTCCTTTGTAATAGAGAACCTCCATGACGGCGAAGGCGGTCGGATTGAAGCCTTCGATCTTGCTGCCGGTTACAGCATGCTCGTTAATGCTCTTAAAGGACTTGGCAAAAACTCTGTACAAATGCAGGGTCAACTGAGTATCGCGTTCATAGGATTGTATCATGCTTCTCCACCTCTATTGTTAATCGTACGGGGCTTATCCGCACGGTTTGGAATACTTCCTTCCGGATATCTAGCTTTTACAATACGTCAAACAAAGATTGAAGAACATGTCATTTGTCACAATAAGCACACTTTTAATTATAAAAAATTGAACAATTTTTTGAAGGACGGGTAAAGGGTGAAAATTATTGCAGCAAAGGCCCGTCCATGGTGCTATGATCGCATTATATTGAATGATGATACAGGAGATGGAGAGATACATGGAAGAGACAGAAGGCTCAGAGGAACAGAAGACTCCGAAGCAGACGGAGAACCGAATCAACAAGTATTATGAAGACGACGATGACTACGATGAAGAGGATACCGTGCTTGATGTGGTAATTGAGGAAGCGGGCTATGAGGCAGGAGATATCCGCATCTCAGGAATCTCCTTCCAGGTGAGAAAGGGCGAGCTGCTGGGACTGATCGGACCGAACGGGGCCGGCAAAAGCACTACGATCAAGACGCTGCTTGGTCTGCTGAAGCATGCCAAGGCCCGGGTGAAGCTGGGCGGTGAGAACCAGTCCTATGCGTACGTGCCGGAGCAGCCAGTATTTTACGAGGACCTTACGCTGTGGGAGCATCTTGATCTGGCTGCCGCTGCCTACGGCTTAAGCTATGAAGCCTTCGAGTCTACGGCGGAACAGCTGCTGGTACAGTTCAGTATGACCCATGTGCGCGATGATCTGCCGGCGGGCTTCTCCAAGGGGATGAAGCAGAAGATGATGCTCATGCTGGGCTTCCTGGTACAGCCGGATGTCTATATTGTGGACGAGCCGTTCATCGGTCTTGATCCCAGGGCCACCAAGGATTTCCTGCGCCTGCTGGAGGCGGAGCGGGAGCGCGGCGCCGGGGTGCTGATGTCCACGCATGTTCTGGATACAGCGGAGAAAATCTGCGACAGCTTCATTCTGATCTCCGGAGGCAAAATTGCCGCCGAGGGGACGCTTGCGGCGATACGCGGGGAAGCGGGGCTGCCGGAGGGATCGCTGTTTGATTGCTTCGACGAATTAACATGAGCGGGAATTCATTTGCGTTCCCGGCTGCGAGGAATCTCTTAAGGCGAAGACTGTTCTCCCATTTCCGGGAGCAGACTGCTATTATCCGTACGGCTGTAGACTGGACGGTCCTGCTGTATATCCTCATCCCGGGGGGCCTCCTCGGCGGCCGTTTCTATTATGGCTACTGGAACGGCAATCTGCCGGGCTGGTTCAGCCATGTACCCTTTGTTGTTGTGCCTTCGCTGCTGGCCATTCTGCTGGCTACCGGAGGGATCGTGCTGCTGCTCCAGGAAGGCGATCTGCTGTTCCTGCGGCAGCGGCAGAACTGGATCAGCACGATCCTCAAGGGCGGAATGGTCTATAGCCTAGCGGTAACTGCGCTGAAGATGGCGGCGGTGTACGTCATTCTGCTGCCGTTTCTGATCCGCGGCTATGCTCTGAGCGCGGCAAGCGCCTATGGCTTGCTGGCGCTGACTATAACCTGCAGCTGGGCCGTTAAGCTGCTGGGCCATATCGTCAAGGTGCAGCGGCAGGGCTTCCGCCGCCGGCTGTGGCTGATCCTGGCGGTGGCCGTACCCTGCGGGATCTACCTGCGTCTCGCGCTCTTCTGGAAGGACAGTCCGGCCCTTCTGTTCCTGGCGGCAGCCGCCTACGCGGTGGTGACCGTCCTGGCCTTCAGAGCCCGCCTGCGTCTGCGCGGCACGTTCATGAATGATGTGCGCGAAGACTACAAGCAGCGGATGAGAATTGCGGCGATTCTGCTGCGCCGTGTGCTGGATAAGCCGCGGCCGACACGCTATAAGCCCTGGATCTTCCGCAAGTCACAGCCGCTGCTGGCTTCGAAGCTGCCCGAGAGCCGCTTCGCCGCCGCAGGGATGAAGGCGCTGCTGCGCAATCCGGCCCATTTCAAGCTGTATTTGCAGTTCACCGGGGTGTCGCTGATAGCAATCTTTATTGTACCGGTAGTGCTGAAGTGGCTGTTGTATATTGTCTTGACTAGTATGATGGCGTACTGGCTGACCTCCTTCTGGAATCTGTTCTCCGGGGATGATTATATCGGCATTCTACCGTTCACCAAGGTGCAGAAGGCGGACGCCGGTTCCAAGGCGATGCCGATTCTGTTGATGCCCTTCGCCGTTCTGTGCTCCGCAGTGCTCTGCATGCCAGCCTATGGCTGGTGGGGCTTGCTGATCTTTATCCCTGTCGGGGCTGCCGCCGGAATCTGGATCGGCCGCATCTTCAGTGTCATAAGGTTTGCAAGATAACAGCAAAGAGCCTTCCTCCACATTCCGGGGGAAGGCTCTTTGCTGTTCGGACTGTTCTAACTATAGGCGCTGCTTATCCGCCTTACTGCGCCGCCGCATGCTTACCGGCAGTATAGCCGGTGGAGAAGGCGGCGGTAATATTATAGCCGCCGGTATAACCGTGAATATCGAGAATCTCACCGCAGAAATAGAGGCCTGCGGTCAGCTTGGACTGCATGGTCTTGGGGTCAATCTCCTTGAGCGCAACTCCCCCGCCGGTCACAAAGGCTTCCGCCAGGGAACGTGTCCCATGAACCTGAACGGGCATCCGCTTCACCAGGGCAGCCAGCGCCCCAAGGCCAAGCTTGGGCAGATGATGGCCTGTGATCTCCCCGTCCAGCCCGCTCTTCGCCAGCAGCAGCGGGATCAGGCGCTCGGGCAGCAGGCCCTTCAGCGAGTTGCGGATAGCCTTCTTCGGCTCCAGATCGAGCTTATTCTGGAGCATAGACTCCGCCTCCTGAAGGGACAGGTCCGGGAACAGGTCGATGGACATCTCCACGGTATCGGTTCCCGACTTCTGCTGAACCTGGCGGAGGAACTGGCTGCAGCGCAGCGCAATCGGGCCGGATAAGCCGAAATGGGTGAAGATCATATCCCCCCGGTGGGAGATCACCTTCTTGCCCCTCTGATTCCAGACGCTCAGCGTGACATCGCGGAGGGACAAGCCCTGCAGCTCCCCGGATTTGATCCACGCCTCCCGGGAGAGAATAGGGACTTCGGTCGGGAACAGCTCCGTGATCGTATGTCCGGCGGCGGCAGCCCAAGGGTACCCGTCACCGGTAGATCCGGTCTGCGGCACGGACTTGCCTCCGGTAGCGATGATGACAGCCTTCGCGCCGAATGCTTGGCCTGACTCCAGGCGGATGCCCCGGACGGCTCCTTCCTCGTAGAGAACCTCCCGGACCGGGCTGTCTGTCATGATCTGCACACCAAGGCTCCGGACTTTGCCTATAAGAGCGGATACTACGCTTGCGGCCTTGTCCGATACAGGGAACATCCGGCCGTTATCCTCCTCCTTCAAGGCAATGCCCAGCCCCTCAAAGAAATCTATAATATCCCGGTTGTTGAAATGATCAAACGAGCTGTATAAAAAACGGCCGTTGCCCGGAATATGGGCGATCAGCTCCGAGGTCTCCTTTATATTGGTAACATTGCAGCGCCCGCCGCCCGAGATTCCCAGCTTGCGGCCCAGCTTCGCCCCTTTGTCGATCAGAAGTACGGACGCCCCGTGTCCGGCTGCGGCTACGCTGGCCATCAGCCCGGACGGGCCGCCTCCAATGACGATTACATCATAGTTACTCATTCATTTGCTCCTTTTGCTTATTGCGACACTCTATTAACGGCATCATACCATTCCAGGCGGAGTGTAGCCAGATCCAAGCGACCGAAACCTGATTATCGTTGTCAGGAATGCGCGGTTATGCTTTAATCTAAGTGGAAAAGGAATTTTAACCAATTTGAGGAGTGATTGCAATTATTTATGCGGTAAAGGATATTTTATTGCAAATATCGGCTGCCTGCATTTTCCTGTTCCTCTTTCAGTGGAGGCTGGACCGGGGCCATCCCCTGCGCCGGAGCATCAGGTTTCCCGATGATCATACCTTTCTGATGATCTGCTGTGCACTGGGGATTACGCTGTGCATGGCACTGTCGGCTACGATGTTCGGGGTGGTCTATTTGAATCTGGCGATTCTCCCTGCGTATATTGGAATCTTATATGGTACTCTGCGCTCCAGCGTCTACCTCGCGCTATATTTCTTCTTCTGTACTGCCTTGTTCTCGGTGCCCTCAGGTCTGGAGCATCTCTTCCTGAATTCAGGGGTGCTGCTGTATCCGCTGCTCTTCGGTATGTCCGGGATGTTCAAGAAATCTGCGATACCCGGCAAAATCTTCATCCTGTGGGGCGCACTTTTCCCGAGCATGTTATTCATAGTTATTGTACCGAATATACAGGGCAGGAACGTCATCGATATACCTCCTAGCCAAGCGGCTCTCGCCGGACTATACGGATTAACGGCCCTAATTCTGGGCGCCTTGTTCATCACCTATATCGATAAGGCGTGGGACAAGCTGCAGGTCAGGGTCCAAATGCAGGGAATCTCGGAGAAATTCCAGTGGGAATCGGAGAAGCTGCAGCAGATTACAAATGTGGTTCCGCTGAATATTATAGAGTTCGATGACAACGGGTATGTGACAGAGGTGAATGAATATATGCTGAGCCTGATGCAGCGTCATTGTCCCCTGTTGACCAGAGAGTTTATTTTGTCCAGGCCGGCTGGTGATATCTTCGGCAAAAGCATGGATCAGGCTACCCTGGACCGGTTACAGGCGGTTCTGCGGAGCAGACAGCGCTCCAATACCAAGATCAGGGTCGATTCGATGACCTATCATATTTTTACCGCGCCGCTCCAGCATGAATCGGGGCTGCCGGGCGGCATCGTCATGATTATTCAGGATTTGACGGAAGAGGAGAAAATGCGCAGTGAGCTTGACAATGTCGAGCGACTGTCGCTGGTCGGGCAGATGGCTGCGGGCATTACGCATGAGATCCGTAACCCGATGGCGGTAGTTCGCGGCTTCCTGCAGCTGATGCGGGAAAAGAGCCCGGAGGATCTCCACTCCTATTATCATATTGTCATGGAGGAGCTGGACCGGGCCAACAGCATCATCAATGACTTTCTGTCGCTGGCGCAGACCCGTGTATCGGACAAAGAGCCGGCCGGGCTCCAGTCTGTTCTGGAGGAGCTTTCGCCGCTGATCTGGGCGGATGCCAATCTCCGCGGCCAGAGTGTGGAGCTGAAAATCAGCCCGACGATGCCGCTGCTGCAGCTCAATGTCCGGGAGATTAAGCAGCTGATTCTGAATCTGGCCCGCAACGCCATGGAGGCGATGGAGGCTAAGGGCGTACTGACGCTGGCTGCCTGTGAGCATGAGGATAACGTGCTGCTGATTATTACGGATACCGGAGGAGGCATGCCCCAGAGCCAGCTGAATCAATTGTTCACCCCGTTTTTCACCACCAAGAGCCAGGGGACAGGTCTTGGCCTGCCGCTCTGTCTCAGTATTGCGGAGCGGCATAACGGGACGATACGGGTAGAATCGGAGGTAGGGTCCGGGACCTCGGTCATCGTTACTTTTCCGGTGGAGTCCAGAGAGGGAGCGGTCCAGAGCCCTGTATATATGTAGCAGATTTCACGGGGACGGCACCGTTTCGGGGCTGTGCAGCGGCAGGCTGCGTCTCTTGCTTTCGCAGAGTATGTATGTATAATAAAGTTAGCAAGTAGTGCTGGAACGCGGTAACGTTATCCGGGTTCTGACCTTATCTCAATTCAAGTGATGAAGGAGAGTGCAGAGAAATGTCCATGTCTTTTAATCAATATATGAGAGATTCTATCCAACCTATGCGCGACGATCTGACAAGCATCGGATTTCAGGAGCTGTTGACCCCGGAGGAGGTGGAAGCAGCCCTTCCGGCAGCCAAGGGAACTTCGCTGGTTGTTGTTAACTCGGTATGCGGCTGTGCCGCCGGACAGTGCCGTCCAGGGGTAGCCCAGGCGCTGCAGAACGAGATTCTGCCGGATCACCTGTTCACCGTATTTGCCGGTCAGGAGAAGGAAGCTACCGCCAAGGCGCGTGAATATTTCGCACCGTATCCGCCATCGTCCCCTTCCATCGCGCTGATGAAGGACGGCGAGCTGGTTCACTTCATCGAACGTCACGGTGTGGAAGACCGTTCGGCCGCCGAGATTGCTGCGGAGCTGAAGGAAGTTTTTGACCGCGTGTGCCAGTAATAATGTCCTGCAGCCTGAGGGCAGCAGCATGAATAAGTAAGGATCCCGCATCAGCCAGCCGTCAGCCGGAGGCTTGGCTTATGCGGGATTTTTTTAACTTGTGTTAAGGGCAGGGATTACAATTCTAAGAAACGGGGTGGTCCTGTGAGTCTGCAGGAAGAGATTATTGCTACGCTGGGAGTTAAGCCGGCGATTGATACGGATGCGGAGATACGTAAGCGTGTAGATTTCCTGAAAGCGTATGCGCTCCAGGCGGGGGCCAGAGGTCTGCTGATTGCGATTAGCGGAGGTGTGGACAGCGCGGTGGCTGCGGGTCTGTGCAAGCTGGCTACGGACGAGCTGACGGCGGAGGAAGGCAAGGAGTATATGACACTCGGGGTGTTCCAGCCTTACGGGGAGCAGGAGGATATTGAGCACAGCTATGCGGTGGCCCGGGCTTTTGAGCTGACCCATACGGTGGAGACCAATATCGAAGAAGCGGTGAACGAGATCGCCCTGGAGGTTGAGCACAGCCTGAAGGCCCTGGGCCAGCACAAGCATATCACCCATCAGGGCAAGGGGAATGTAAAAGCGAGAACGCGGATGGTGATGCAGTATGCGCTTGCTTTTGAGAACAATCTGCTGGTGGTGGGTACCGATCATGCCTCTGAGGCCATTACCGGATTCTATACGAAGTGGGGCGATGGCGCCGTCGATATAACACCGCTGTCCTCCCTGAACAAACGTCAGGTACGGCAGCTGGCTGCGGTGCTTGGCGTGCCGGCGGATATCGTGACCAAAGCGCCGACGGCCGGACTCTGGCCGGGCCAGACGGATGAGACTGAGCTAGGAATCACCTATGAGGAGAACAGCGATTATCTGGAGGGGAAGACCGTCAGCCCTGAAGCGGCGGAGAAGCTGGAGCGCTTCTTCCGGAGAACGGCGCATAAGCGCGATAGTATTCCGGGGATCTAGACAGGTTATGCCGGAGCCGCCGGGGCGCTGCGCTTGATGCAGACGCTCCGGCGGTTTTTGTGTAAGAGTATGCTGGTGCGAAGGCGAACGAGCCGAATGTATGTGGAAAACCGAATACAATGTGCTCGTATGAAGGTTCACCGGCCAAATGTATGTGGAAAACGGAATACAATGTGCTCGTATGAAGGTTCACCGGCCAAATGTATGTGGAAAACCGAATACAATGTGTGGTGCGAAGGCGAATGGGCCGAATGTATGTGGAAAACCGAATACAATTAGGCAGCCAATTATGTGAGGCTAATTATAGGTGTACGGCCTACTTCGCCAGTACCCGGTTGATGAATTCCCTGGTAGCGGATATCGCCTGCTCTAACTGGGGAGTAGTTCCGGCAAAAGGATGAACGGTGCCAAAGGTATGATTGCCGCCGGGAATCTGCACCCATTCGATATCCGGCCGCAGCCGGATCAATTGCTCGGAGCCGCGCCGCAGATGCTCGCCGTCCTCACTGCCTTGAATCAGGACAACGGGGAAGTTGGCCTGCTTCATCCGCTCTAGAATCTGGTAACGCTCCGCCTGCTGCTCCAGATCCTCTATAATGATGGCGTCCAGCGGCATTTGCTGGCCGGTCCGTCCGTTGAGCACATGGGTCCGGCCCTTTTCCCGCATTTCACTCTTCTGCTGCTCTGTGAACAGATCCAGGTTAGTGATTCCGTTCCAGGAGATGACCCCGGCAATTTCTGCCGGATGATCCAGTGCGTAGAGGAGCGAGTCGCCCCCGCCGCGGCTATGGCCCAGCAGGAAAAGCGGGAGGCTGCCGAACCTGTGGTGCTGGCTCAGATAGGAGAGCAGGATCTCCATATCCTTGATCTCACGCTGGTAGGTGTTGCGGGCGAATTTGTCCAGCTCGGTGAAATTCTGCAGATCCTCGCCGATGCCGGCATGGGAGAAGTTGAAGCTGATCACTTCATGCTCGTCGCTGAGCGCCTGTGCCGTATACGGGAACATCCCCCAATCCTTGAAGCCTTTGTAGCCGTGAGCGATAACCACCACACTCCGGGCCTCCCCTTGAGCGGGAAAATGGGAGCAGCGAAGCACCGCATCCTCTCCTGCGGGTAATTCAAAATTACGGAACATAAGGTATTCTTCCTTTCCTTCATCTCTTGGAACTGGCGGTTGTACCTCTTTACCAGATATACCTGATTTGCGGGTGATAGACTTTCAGTTTTTTTTCTTTTAAGATAGCAGAAAGCTGACGCTAAGACTATTATTAATAATACTTGGCCGAGAAGCTGACAGGCCTCACTGTTACATGAGATCTGTGGAGTCCTAGCAAGATCATATCATTAGACGCAGGGTAAGGATAGAAGGTAATATAAGAGGGTTAAGGAATGCAGAGCCAGGAGAGGTGTGGGAGTGTGATTTACGGAATCGGGCATGATGTGCTGGAAATCGGCAGGGTTGCCGGGATTACGGAGAGCAGCCTGGGTAGCCGCTTCTCCCGGAGAATTCTGACCGGGCCGGAGCGGGTGCTGGCCGCAGGCAAAGGCGCGAAGACAGCGGAATTCACCGCCGGGAGATTCTCGGCCAAGGAAGCGGTTGTGAAGGCGCTGGGCTGCGGCATCGGACAGATGGTGGGTTTTCAGGACATTGAGATTCTGCCGGATGCGCTGGGCAAGCCAGTAGCCATACTGTCGGCGGAGGCCTGGGCCCGGCTGGGGCTGCCGGAGCAGGAGTATGTCATTCATCTCACCATTACGCACAGCCGCGGACTGGCCTCGGCCTTCGCGGTGGTGGAGCGGACGACCGGCTACAGCCTGTAACTATATAATTATGAACGGCAAGGAGAATAACGATGACCACAGATGAGAAGCACATAGAAGCGCAGCAGGAAGCCAAGTTATTCTTCAGCCGGTTCCTGCTGGAATGGTACCACCTCCAGAAGCGGGACCTGCCGTGGCGTCGCCACCGCAACCCTTATTACATCTGGATCTCGGAGATTATGCTGCAGCAGACCCGGGTGGATACGGTAATTCCTTATTTCAACCGATTCATTGAGCAGTTCCCGACCGTGGAGGCGCTCGCAGATGCACCGGAGGAAGAGGTGCTGAAATGCTGGGAGGGCCTTGGCTACTACTCGCGTGCCCGGAATCTCCAGCATGCCGCGAAGCAGGTCAAGGAGCTGTACGGGGGGCAGGTGCCGGATGACCGCGATGCCGTATTCGGCCTCAAGGGCGTAGGCCCGTATACAGCCGGTGCTATTCTAAGCATCGCGTTCAACCGGCCGGAGCCGGCGGTGGATGGCAATGTGATGCGCGTCTTGTCCCGGTATTTCCTGATTGAGGATGACATTGCCAAAGGTCCGACCCGTGTGAAGATGGAAAAGCTCGCCGCCGAGCTGATCCCCGAAGGGGAAGCAGGCAGCTTCAATCAGGCGCTGATGGAGCTTGGCGCGCTCATCTGCACGCCGAAATCACCGCGCTGCCTGCCGTGCCCGGTGATGGAGCACTGCGCCGCGCGGCTGGCGGGCTGCGAGGCCTCGCTGCCCGTCAAGACCAAGGCGAAGCCGCCGCGTCCGGAGGAGCGGCTGGCCGCCCTGGTGGAGGGCCGCGGCGAGCACGCGGGCCGGGTACTGATCCGGCAGCGGCCGGCCAGCGGGCTGCTGGCCCGCATGTGGGAGCTGCCGCACTGGCCTGCGCCGCCTGCTGAGGCGGGCGGCGCGCGCGGTGCGCTGCTGCCGGAAGCGGCAGCGCTGGACCGGCTGCGCCGGTCCATGAGCCAGGCCGGGATTCACGCCCGGCCTGAGGGGCACTGGATGGCTGCGGAGCATACATTCAGCCATATTGTGTGGACCCTGCAGGTGTACCGCTGCAGGGAAGAGGCGGCGCTGCCGCTGGCAGCGGAGAGCCGCGCCGTGTACGGGGCGGCTCCTGCGGAGCGCGGCGGCAGACCGCTGGGCGGCGCAGACGGCCCGCAGGCTGCGGAAGCCAGAGCAGCGCAGGCGCAGCGCGGGGACGGCCTGCTGAGCGCAGAGGCCGGGGCAGTGCTTGCGGCGCTGGGGGCACAGCCGGCGGAAGACGCACCGCTGGCGCTGTTCGACAGCGGGGATGCCGCAGCCGACGCGGCAGACAGCGGAGCGCAGCGCTGGATCAGCCGTGAGGACATGAAGAACTACGCCTTTCCGAATGTGTTCCTCAAGCTCCTGAACAGCTATTTCGATGAGCAAGGGACCTAGGGTCCCAGCCACAACCGTGATGCTGTTGCCCGCTGAGCCATACAGTACATCCACGGACAAGCATCACTGCTGCCGATTGCAGTGTAAAGATTAGTATGTTTGGTACTAGACGGGGGTGCTTCTCTTATCTTCTCGCCAACGCTGCAACGGCTGCCGTCCTTCTCAATAGAGCGCCACCGCTTCCGTGTGCTGTTGAGCAAATGTAGGGGCTTCGGTTGTGGACAAACTGGAATTAAGTATTACCTGACCCAAACAGCCGAAAGTATAGTATATGTGCGCCACTGACCGCGCCGGAATCAGGCTGCAAAAACCCATTAAATGTGCCTGAAGTGAGCCGCACGGTGAAATCAAAGGGATAAATCCCATTAAATGTGCCGGAAGTGAGCCGCATGGTGAAATCAAAGGGATAAATACCTTTGAATGTGCCTGAAGTGGGCTGCACGGGTGAAATCAGAGGTATAAATCCCACTAAATGTGCCTGAAGTGAGCTGCACGGTGAAATCAGAGGGATAAATCCCATTAAATGTGCCGAAAGTGGGCCGCACGGTGAAATCAGAGGGATAAATCCCTTTGAATGTGCCGGAAGTGGGCTGCACGGGTGAAATCAGAGGGATAAATACCTTTGAATGTGCCTGAAGTGGGCTGCACGGGTGAAATCAGAGGGATAAATACCTTTGAATGTGCCTGAAGTGGGCTGCGCGGTGAAATCAGAGGTATAAATCCCATTAAAAGTACCGGAAGTGGGCCGCACGGGTGAAATCAGAGGGATAAATCCCATTAAAAGTACCAGAAGTGAGCCGCAGGCGTAAATGAGGAGCACAACTACCCCTGAATCCGCCGAAAGTGGGCGGTTGAGCAAAATGAGGAGCACAACTACCCCTGAATCCGCCCAAAGCGGGCGGTTGAGCAAAATGAGGAGCACAACTACCCCTGAATTGGCCAAAAGTGGGCGATTGATCGAAATGAGGAGCACAACTACCCCTGAATTGGCCGAAAGAGGGCGGTTGAGCAAAATGAGGAGCACAACTACCCCTGAATCCGCCAAAAGTGGACGGTTGAGCGAAATGAGGAGTACATATACCTCTGAATCAGCCGGAAGTTAGTGGTTGAGCGAAATGAGGGGCGACTGGCACGAATAAAGGGCCACTAAGCACCAGCCCATCTCCACGCGCCCTTCCAGCCCTAACTGCACCCTGCCCCTCTGCCGACTTCCCCGCTCCACCCCAACCCCCCGCACCCATCCGCCCCGGATGTAAGTTGCCATAAGCCAGGAACGTGAGACCAAGGAGGTAAAGGATGAAGACGATTACCATATATGATATCGCCAAGGAGGCCCAGGTGTCCGTAGCCACAGTCTCCCGTGTCCTCAACAATACAGCTCCGGTCAAGGAGAGCACCCGGGAGATCATCATGGCTGTGATTGAGAAGCACCAGTTTCAGCCGAACGCGCTTGCCCGCAGTCTACTCAAGAAGGAGACCGGCACCATCGCGATGATTCTGCCTGACATCACCAACCCTTTTTTCCCGGAGGTCTTCTGGGGAGCCGAGAATGTGGCCAGAGAGAAGCATTATACCTTCTTCCTCTGCGATACGGCGGGGGAGCATAGCCGCGAGTCGGAGTACCTTAGCATCCTTCGGGAGAAAAGAGTGGATGGGATTATTTTTCTGGGCGGCAGAATTAACCTGAACCAGTGTCCCCCGGCGTTGTCCCAGGAGGTAGTGGAGCTGTCAAAGCATGTGCCGATCGTGCTGGTCAACGGCAATCTGCCCCGGAGCGGTCTGCACCGCATTTACACCGATGAAGAAGAAGGGGCAGCGCTTGCCACCCAGCATCTGCTGGACCTGGGGCACCGGAGAATCGGGTTCCTCGGGGGGATGGAGGAGACCTCCACGACTCAGGTGAAGCTGAAGTCCGTGAGGATGAAGCTAAAGGAGCAGGGGCTTGAGCTGCGCAAGGATTGGGTTATGTTCCACGACTTCTCGATCGAGGGCGGGCGGAAGCTGATGGACCGGATGCTGGAGCAGGAGGAACGGCCGACAGCGGTATTGTGTGTAAATGATTTTACGGCTATCGGCGCGTTGAAGTCGGCCACCCAGCATGGGCTGAAGATACCGGAGGATCTGTCGATCGTCGGGTTCGATGACTCGCCCTTGTCCAGAGCGGTTATTCCGGAGCTGACCACGGTGTCGCAGAACACCAACCAGCTGGGGGAGCTGTCTGTAGAGATGCTTCATGAGCTGATCAGCGGCAGAAATCCCCGAAAACGGACGGTGCTCCAGCCTAAGCTGGTGGTACGTGACAGCACGGGCCGCCCGAAAATTTTCGCAGAATAGCTCACAAAATAGCTCGCAACAACACTTGCCGGAAGCTGCTTACCAGACAAGTCTGCCGTGCACGCATTCAAGTATGTTCATCCAGGGCCGGTCAAGAACTTTCCAGGCGTATGTGGAGTGCGTCAGCACGAGGGGGCCTGTATTCTGGAAAGTTTTTGGATTGAAGCATGAAATTTGTGTAAAGTAGGATTGACCAGGGGATAACCAGAAGTTATAATGAAATGGATTTCATGAAACCCATTTCATTATTTTTTGGGATTTGAGTAAGCGGTTACTCTGGCGGTACATATGGGACAAGGAGATTTTGCGAATTTACTGATAATTTGAAAAGTATAAGAATTCGCAGCCGTAACCCACCAGTCATCCGGATATTTCCCGCGAGAGAGGTGCCGATCTGAGAGGGACGGCATGGCCCGTGCACAGTTGCTCCTAATACGCCCTCTGAAGCGGTATCGCTCTCAATGGGACGGCAAGGGCCGTGCAATAATCCTTATCCTTCTCTCGGGAGAGGCACCTGCACAGTTGCTCCTGATACGCCCTCTGAAGCGGTATCGCTCTCAATGGGACGGCAAGGGCCGTGCAAAAATCCTTATCCTTCTTCTCTCGGGAGAGGCACCTGCACAGTTGCTCCTGATACGCCCTCTGAAGCGGTATCGCTCTCAATGGGACGGCAAGGGCCGTGCAATAATCCTTATCCTTCTTCTCTCGGGAGAGGCACCTGCACAGTTGCTCCTGATACGCCCTCTGAAGCGGTATCGCTCTTAATGGGACGGCAAGGGCCGTGCAATAATCTTTATCCTTCTCTCGGGAGAGGCCCGTGCACAGTTGCTCCTAATACGCCCACTGACGCGGTATCGCTCTTAATGGGACGGCATGGGCCGTACAATAATCCTTATCCTTCTCGCGAGAGCGGCACTGCCCGTATCCAAGTTCATTTATTTCCAAGTTTTCTTTTCATCATTTCAAGGATAGTCTTAAGGGCTTATATGCTGGCATACGCCACTATATAAATATGACATCGGGAAGGGAGCGGGGGACGGGCGCAGACATGCTTGGATCAGTTCAATCTTGAATCAGTTCAATCTTGAATCAGTTCAATCTTGAAATGGCTTAACATCACTGAAATTAGGGGAGCGTGGCGAACAGTGAAACAGTTGAAGAAGAAAAGCTCGGCTTGGTTCATGCTGATGACAGCCGTAGTTACACTTGTAACCGGTTGCAGCGGAGGGAATAATGCGGCTGCACCGGCAACACCGGCGGCGGAGGCGACTCAGGCTCCGGCAGCCAGTGAAACGGCACCAGCAGCAACGGAAGCTCCTTCGGCAACGCCGGCTGCCAATCTGAACGGGCGGGAGATCCGCATTTCCCACTGGTGGGATGCCACTCCTGTCGGGGATTCAGAGGCAGATGAGCTTGCCCGCGAACGGATCAAAGCGGTGGAAGAGAAATACAACGTCAAGATTAAATACCTGAATACAGAGTATTGGTCCACCGCCGAGAAGCTGTCCTCTTCCGTTATGGCGAGCGATCCGTTTGCCGAGATTGTCCGGCTGCCTGACGGCTTCATCTGGGGCCTGATGCATGGCGGCTTCCTTACACCGCTTGATGATTATCTGAAGGATTCACTCATCGATCAGAGTGTGATTGATTCCATGCGCTTCGGCGGCGATAAGGTCTATGGTCTGGAGAGCTGGTACAGCCCGAACGACAGCGGCGTGTTCTACAACAAGCGTATTTTCAAGGAAGCAGGCCTGAAGGACCCGCAGCAGCTGATGGATGAGGATAACTGGAACTGGAATACGATGCTTGATGCGGCGAAGAAGCTGACGATTGACAAGAACGGGGACGGGAAGATGGACCAGTACGGTCTGGCCGGAGCCCATTATGTGATCTCGGAGCTGCTGATCGCCAGCAACGGCGGCAAAATCTACGACGAAGCCACTCAGAAGGCGGTCTTTGATTCACCGGCATCTATGGAAGCGCTTAACTTCCTTCATAAGCTGTACACGCAGGATAAGGTTTTCAAGCCTAACGAGGGCAATGACTGGGAAGACCCGGCTAAGTATTTTGGAGAAGGCACCGTGGCTATGTATCCGGGCGGTCTCTGGGAAATCGAGGGGCGTATTCTCGGCAAGATGAAGGATGAATGGGGATATGTCTATATTCCAAAAGGCCCGCAGGCCGATAAGTACTACGATCCGCTGGGCCAGACAGCAGCGTATGCCATTCCCAAAGGGGTCAAGGATGCGGATACCATCGTGAAGATCTGGGAGGATCTGCAGCCGTTCGACAGCTGGCAGGAGAACCGCAGACTGTCGATGGAGAATATTTTGCCGGATGAAGCCTCTATCGCCAATGCGATGAATGATGAGGGTAAGGTAGAGCGGGTCTATGGCGGACGCTACGGCGGTCTTGGCGTCAAGGATCAGCTGGATAAGGTGACTGAGAAATTCCTGAAGGGCGAGGTTACACCGTCCACCGGGGTGGCCCAGGTCATTGGAACGGCGCAGGCCGCAGCCAAGAAGGTACTGAGCGGTGAGCAGGATAAAGAGAAGAAATAGGTAGCAGGACAGCTCATAACAAGGATAATTCCTGATTGTTCTGCACCATACCTGCTGTGTTAGTCCGCAGAATCGGCAGCCGCCCTTAAAGGGCGGCGTAGCCGTGTGCGCTTGAAATATAAGAATTTCGCGCTGAAACGGTACCGTCCTTCAAAAGGACTGCCAGGCCGTTCCACTTGAAATATAACCAGTTGCACCTGTAACACTCTTTAAATGCAAGTCTGCTAGAGGAGGGAACCCGAGTGAGAATGCCATTATCCCGGCGGATGATGAACCGGACACTTGTAACCGTCATGCTGATCTCCATGATGGCGCTGCCTGCGGCAAGCGCAGAGCTGCCTGCTGTCCAGGCGGCGCAAGGTGTAACGGGGAACGGGCAGGAGGTACGGCAGCTGCCTGAGGGCAGCTATGAGCATTATCTGCAGCAATACGAGGGCGAGGAGCAGCCGCGCGAAGAAATTATGCTGAAGGGGGCCGATTATACAGGGGCCGAGGGGATGAGCCCGGAGGTGCTAACAGAGCTTGGCGGGGAGACGGGGAGATACGTCAGAACGGAGGAGAGCGGCTCCATCCGGTGGCAGCTGGATGTGCCGAAGTCCGGACTGTACCACATCTCGGTCCGTTATTATCCGGTGAAGGGCAAAAGCTCGGCGATTGAACGTGAGCTGCTGATTGACGGCAAGCTGCCGTTCGCCAGCGCCCGCAATCTGTCCTTCGCGCGGATCTGGGTCAATGAGAACCCGGAGATCCAGCAGGATAACCGGGACAATGATCTCCGGCCGCGCCAGATTGAGGCTCCGGCCTGGCAGGAGACGCTGCTGAGAGATACGGAAGGCTACTATGAGGAGCCGTACCAATTCTATTTCCCGGCAGGCCGGCACACCATAACGATGGTGTCCGGCAGAGAGCCGATGGTCATCGACTATATTAAGCTGCACAGCTACGCTGCACCCGCTGCCTATGCAGAGGTGAAGCAGGGCTACGAAGCTCAAGAATACAAGGAAACCAGCGGCCATACGATCAAGATTCAGGGGGAAGACGCGGCCTACAAATCCTCCCCGACCTTGTATCCGGTCACAGACCGCTCAAGCCCTTCAACAGAGCCGTACGATGTCTCCAAGATCAGAATGAACACGATTGGCGGCAACAACTGGCGGGTACCGGGCCAATGGATCGCCTGGGAAGTGGAAGCGCCGGAGGACGGTCTGTACAACATCACCATCAAAGGCCGGCAGGAGCTGCTAAGAGGGATCTATTCCACACGCTCCCTGCGGATTGACGGAGAGGTTCCTTTTCGGGAAATGCTGCAAATACCGTTCTATTACGATTCGGATTGGCAGATGAACCGGCTGGGGAACGGGGATGAGCCGTATTTGTTCTATTTAAGCAAAGGAAAACACGAATTGCAGCTGGAGGTCAGCCTCGGGGCGATTGCGCCGCTCTTGCGCCAGGTGGAGGCCAGTGTGCTGGACATTAATGCGATGTACCGCAAAATCCTGATGATTACAGGCAATGTGCCGGATCCGTACCGCGATTACAGGCTGGAGGAGCAAATCCCGGATATGACGGCGGTCTTCCGTGAGCAGAGCAAGATTCTATATGGCATATCGGAAGAGCTGGTCCGGCTTACAGGGGAAAAGAGTGATAAAACCGCAACCTTGAATAAAACTGCTTATCAGCTGGCGGACATGGCCGACAAGCCG
The DNA here is from genome assembly GCF_038002345.1 of Paenibacillus sp. FSL M7-0420. Lineage (NCBI taxonomy): Bacteria > Bacillati > Bacillota > Bacilli > Caryophanales > Paenibacillaceae > Paenibacillus > Paenibacillus sp. FSL M7-0420. The sequence continues at coordinate 310,449 of NZ_JBBOCJ010000001.1, forward strand.
GAAACGGTGCAGAAGCGGCTATCGCAGTTCAAAATCAATGTCGGCAGCGTCGGCTCCTGGATTCTGGAGGTACGGGAGCAGCCGCTGGAGATTGATTACCTGCTGCTCTCTTCGCCGGATGTGAAGCTGCCGAAGGCGAATGCTTCCGGGTTCAGGAAGCTTGTGCATGAGGTGTCGTCCTTCACCCATTCGTTCTTCGAGGATTACAACACGATTGGCAATACCACGGAGAACGGCGAGACCATTGATGTATGGATCGGAACCGGCCGCGACCAGGCGCAGGTGCTGAAGGCAATGATCGATGATACATTTACCCCGCTTACCGGCATCGGTGTCAATCTGAAGCTGGTGAGTCCGAATGTGCTGCTGCGCGCCTCGCTGGCCGGGGAAGGCCCGGATGTGGCGATGCAGGTCGGCAATGATATGCCGGTGAACTTCGGGATGCGCCAAGCGGCGGAGGATCTGTCGAAGTATCCCGGCTATGAGGAAGTGGTGAAGCAGTTCAGAGACAGCGCGCTCGTGCCGTACCGGTTCGAGAATCAGGTCTTCGCCCTGCCGGAGCAGCAGATCTTCAACATGCTGTTCTACCGGAAGGATATTCTGCAGGAGCTGAATCTTGAGCCGCCGCAGACCTGGGATGAGGTCTACGCGATGATTCCGGTGCTGCAGAAGCACCGGATGGATATGGCGCTGCCGCTCGCGCAGACGACAGGCGTACCGGTGCTGGAGGTCAACCGCGCCTATGCCATGCTGCTCTATCAGATGGGCGGATCCTTTTATCTGAATAACGGAGCGAAGAGCGGACTCGATACAGAGACCGGGCTGGCTGCCTTCAAGAACTGGACCAATTTCTATACCAGCTACAAGCTGCCGCTGATCTTCGACTTCCCGATGCGGTTCCGCACCGGCGAGATGCCGGTCGGCATTCAGGATTATACCTTCTATAACTATCTGACAGTATCTGCGCCGGAGATTAAAGGGCTATGGGAATTCATTCCGGTTCCGGGAACGAAACAGCCGGACGGCAGTATCCGCAGGGATGTTGCCAGCGGGGGCACCGCCGCGCTAATGCTCAAGCAGGCGAAGAACAAGGATGCCGCCTGGGAATTCATGAAGTGGTGGGTAGACAAGGATTCTCAGGTCCGCTTCGGCCGGGAGATGGAGGGCCTCATGGGCGCGGCAGCGCGGTATCCGACCGCGAACGTTGAAGCGCTTAAGGAGCTGCCGTGGCCGACAAGCGATTACCGTCATCTGGAGGAGCAGTGGCAATGGGTGCAGGGTGTGCCTGAGGTGCCGGGCGGTTACTTCACAGGCCGCCATCTGGACAATGCTCTGCGCGAGGTCATCAACAATGGAACGAACACCGCTGATGCCCTGTACGATTATGTGCAGGAGATCGACTATGAGATTGATCAAAAGAGAGCAGAGTTCGATTTGAAACGAAGGGAATAGGGAGGGACTCTTGTGCAGAAAGTGAAACATACGGCCGAACCCTTGATTCAGCCCCGGCTGTCCCCTTCCGGGCTGCGTAATTACTGGGCTTTGTTCGGCAAAGACATACGGCGGGATAAACATCTGTATGTACTGCTGGCTCCATATATGATGCTGTTTCTGTTGTTTACCGTACTGCCGGTGGTCATTTCGATCATCTTCAGCTTCACGCACTTCAACATGCTGGAGATGCCGCGCTGGATCGGCTGGGAGAATTATTCCAAGCTGCTCTGGAACGATGATGTGTTCCTGATCGGGGTCAAGAATACACTGATTTTCTCGGTGGTTACCGGACCGGTCAGCTATATCGCCTGTTTTCTGTTTGCCTGGCTGATCAATGAGCTGAATCCCAAGCTGCGGGCGTTTATGACCCTGATCTTTTTTGCGCCGTCGATCTCGGGGAATGTCTTCTTCATCTGGCAGATTATCTTCTCCAGTGACTCCTACGGGATCATCAACGGACTTCTCATGCAGCTTGGCGTAATTTATGAGCCGATCCAATGGCTGCAGGACCCCAAGTATATGCTGGGGATCATCATGCTGGTACAGCTCTGGCTAAGCCTCGGGACCAGCTTCCTGGCCTTCATCGCCGGACTGCAGACTGTTGACAAGACGCTGTATGAAGCAGGGGCTGTGGACGGTGTCAAAAACCGCTGGCAGGAGCTGTGGTTCATTACGCTCCCTTCCATGCGGCCGCAGCTGATGTTCGGTGCGGTCATTCAGATCACTGCGTCGCTGGCAGTTGCCGATGTGGCTATGGCGCTGGCGGGCTTCCCGAGTGTGCAGTACGGGGCGCATACGATCGTAACCCATCTGGTGGACTACGGGACGATCCGCTTCGAGATGGGCTATGCCTCGGCGATTGCCACCGTGCTGTTCGTGATGATGCTGGGCAGCAATCTGATTGTTCAAAAGCTGCTGAAGAGGGTGGGTGAATAAGCGGGATGAAGCTTGCTATACGTCTGAACAAAAAAGTAAACCGTTCCTGGCAGGTCGACGCCCTGCTGTTCCTGGCCCTGGCCGGATTCGGATCCTTCATGGCGATTCCGTTAATTTATGTCATTAACAATGCGTTCAAGCCGCTGGATGAGCTGTTTATTTTCCCGCCTACGCTGTTTGTACGCAATGCCACGCTTGAGAACTTCGCCAATCTGTTTCAGGTGATGAAGAATTCCTGGGTGCCGTTCTCCAGATATATATTCAACACGGTATTCATTACCGCTGCCGGTACAGCCGGGCATATCCTGCTGGCCTCGGCGGCGGCTTACCCGCTGGCGAAGCATAAATTCCGCGGCTCTAAGGTGCTGTTCACCGTGGTTGTCCTGTCGCTGATGTTCTCGCCGCATGTCACCGCGATACCGAACTATATGATTATGTCCGCTCTGGGCTGGATGGACTCCTACCAGGCGGTTATCGTTCCTGCCTTTGCCTATCCGCTGGGACTCTATCTCATGAAGCAGTTCATGGAGCAGATCCCCGATGCGCTGCTGGAGGCGGCGAAGATAGACGGGGCAAGTGAATACCGCATCTTCTGGCAGGTCGTCATGCCGCTGGTGAAGCCGGCCTGGCTGACGCTGCTCATTCTGATGATGCAGATGCTATGGGGAACGGACGGCGGCAGCTTCATCTACAGCGAGCAGCTCAAGACGCTGCATTACGCGATGGGCCAGATTATTCAGGGCGGGATCGCCCGTGCAGGAGTCGGGGCTGCGGTAGCGGTGATTATGATGACCGTGCCGATTGTGACGTTCATTCTGTCACAGAGCAATGTGATTCAGACGATGGCTTCGTCCGGCATGAAGGACTGAAGCGATGGAGGCGTTAGGGTTGAGAATAAAGTCATCGATACTGGTGCTTGTATCCGTGCTGCTGCTTGTCAGCCTGTGTCCTAGGCCGGCCGGGGCTGCGCCGTATGAAGGATATACCTACTCCTACTGGGGAGACGCGGTTCAGTCGCCGATTGCTTATCTTCCTTCGAGGGCTATCAGCGGGCTGGAGGCAGGGACGGGAGTCTGGACTGCTCCGGGAGACCTGTTTGTCTCAGCGGAAGGGCTGCTCTATGTGCTCGATTCCGGGAACGGGAGGATTGTGGTGCTGGATAAGGAGTGGAAGACACTCCGTGTCATCGAAGGCTTCCGGAACGGGGAGAAGAAGGACAGCTTCAATAACCCGGAGGGACTCTTCGTTACGGATGCCGGCCGGATCTACGTGGCGGACACGGAGAACAGACGGCTGGTCGAGCTGGACGGTACAGGGGCCTTCGTGCGGGAGATCGGAGCGCCGGAGGCGGATGTGATCGGAGCGGGTTTTGAGTATTTTCCGCGGAAGGTGATTGTTGATAAGGCAGGCCGGATCTATGTGGTGGGCAGAGGGGTCTACGAAGGGCTGATCGAGTTCGACAGCGACGGGCAGTTCACAGGCTTCATGGGCACGAACAAGGTGCAGTTTGATCCTGTGGATCTGTTCTGGAAGTCGGTATCAACCAAGGAGCAGCGCGAGAAGATGGTGCAGTTCATTCCGCTGGAATTCAACAATGTCGATGTCGATGAAGATGGCTTCATCTATACCACTACCGTGGATAAGAAGACCTTCTCTCCGGTAAAAAGATTGAATCCCTCCGGCATCGATGTCCTGCGGGTCAGCGGGGAGATCCCGCCCATCGGCGATCTGAGCAGGGACCGCTCCGCCTTCATTGACATTGATGTGACCGGAAACGGGGTCTACCGGGTACTGGACTCCACGCGCGGGCGGGTGTTCACCTACAATGAGGACGGCAAGCTGCTGTATGTCATCGGTCAACTAGGCAGCCAGCTCGGTACCTTCAAGAACCCGGCGGCGGTGGAGAGCTATGAGAATGCAATCTATGTACTGGACCGTGATCTGGGGAGAATTACCGAGTTCACAGTGACTCAGTTCGGCAGCATGGTCAATGAAGCCAACACCCTGTACAGCTCCGGTAAGCATGATGAAGCCGCCAAGCTGTGGCGGGAGGTGCTGAAGCTGGATGCCAACTATGAGATGGCGTATGTCGGCATCGGCAAATCACTGCTCCGCCAAGGCGAATATAAGGAGGCTATGACTTATCTGAAGCTGGGTAATGACCGCGAATATTACTCCAAGGCGCTTGGGAAATACCGCAGGGAGTATATGCGCGATTATTTCAGCCTCTATATGACCGGAATAATAGCCGTGCTGCTGGGCGGCTACGTCATCGTCCGCCTGGTAAAGCGGCCGAGAAAGGAAGGGAGGGTTCAGGATGCCGTTTCTTAAGGACATTAAATATTCACTGCATGTAGCAGTGCACCCCTTCGACGGATTCTGGGATCTGAAATACGAAAATAAGGGCAAGCTGCGCATGGCACTGGGCATTCTTATGGCCCTTACCCTGACCATGATTGTGAAGCGCCAATATGTAGGCTATGTGGTCAATTATAATCACCCGCTTGCACTGAACAGCATCAATGAGCTCAAGTATATTATTTTCCCGTTCCTGCTCTGGTGCCTGGCGAACTGGTCCCTGACGACGCTGATGGACGGGGAAGGGAAGTTCGGAGAGATCGTCATTACGACAGGCTACGCCCTGCTTCCACTGATTCTGATCAACATTCCCAATATCCTGCTCAGCAATGTGATCACGCTGCGGGAGGCTTCCTTCTATCATTTACTGGATGCTCTGGCCACGCTCTGGTTCGTGTGGCTCTTGTTCATCGGAACCATGACCGTTCATCAGTACACGGTGCTCAAAACGATTACAACCATGCTGCTGACACTGGCCGTGGCGGGCATCATCATCTTCCTGGGCCTGCTGTTCTTTAATCTGATCCAGCAAATTGTCAGTTTTGTCTACACCGTCTACCAGGAGCTTTCACTTCGCGGATAAGAAAGGAGGAGCCAGGCTTTGAAGAAGAAGCTAACCATCATTGCCATTGTGCTTATGCTCAGCGGCGCAGCCCTGCTGCCGTACACAGACTTGGCGGAATCCGCGCCTGAAGCGGAAGCGGCGGTACAATCCGATACGGCAATACAATCCGAAGCAGCGGTACCATCCTCAGCGCAGAGCATGCAGGCCACCCCTAAATCGCCGGAGCTATCCGCAGATCTGAAGGCGGCCCTGGACAACGAATATTTGACCCTGTATCTGAACCGGGCCACAACGGAGATCGCCGTTAAGGATAAGAAGAGCGGAGCGCTCTGGTATTCTAACCCGCAGGACCGCGAACAGGATGCTGTCGCCACCGGATATAACAAATCCAAGCTGAATGTACAGGTAGAGCTGACCTACTATGACAGCAAGGGCAATCTCATGAACTATGACAACTACACCCACAGTGTGCAGAACAGCCAGTTCACCATCGAGGAATCGGGTGGCAGCCTGAATATCGTGTATACGCTGGGGGAGGTCAAGAGCAATATCGACGGAATTCCCAAATACATCAGTGAAGAACGCTTTCGTACCCTGATTATCGGCCGCCTTGAGAAGGACAGTGACAAGAAGGAGATTGAGAAGCGGTTCAGGTATGATGAGCCGAACAAGCGGTATGAACGAAGAGATACGTCCTTTAAGGGAGTCGGGCTTAAGAAGGTGACTTCCCTGTTCGAGCAGGTTGGCTATGATGAGGCGCAAATTGCCATCGACAAGGCGGCCTACGGTGAAGAGGAGGACGGAGCCGCCCTGGTGACGCTCCCCCTGGAATACCGGCTGGACGGAAAACAGCTACGGGTAAGCATCCCGGGCGATAAGGTCCGTTATCCGGATAATATGCATATTCAGACGTTGACGCTGCTTCCGTTTTTTGGGGCAAGCGGGACGAAGGATGAAGGCTACAGCCTGGTGCCTGACGGCTCCGGGTCACTGATACACTTCAATAATAACAAGCTCTATGCTACCCCTTACCGCACCGCGCTGTACGGGCCGGATGCTGCGCTGACCCAGCTGGGGCAAGTGCAGAAGGAGGAGACCGCACGGCTGCCTGTATTCGGCATGAAGGTTCAGGACCGCGGCTTCCTGGCGGTGATCGAGAGCGGAGCTGCGGTAGCAGCCGTGGAGGCAGACGTCAGCGGGCGGCTGAATCAGTATAACAATGTCTTCTCCAGCTATACGCTGGGCAGTCTGGAGGAAGTGACGCTGACCAACGGCTGGCGCTCCAGTACGGTGAAGCAATTTCAGGCAGGTATCTTCCCCGGAGATATCACTGTAGCGTACAGCTTCCTTGATCAGGAAGAAGCCAGCTATTCAGGCATGGCCGCCCAATACCGGGAGTATTTAATCGAACATACCGGGATGGCAAGGCTGGAAGAGGCGGAGGACGTTCCCTTCTACCTGGAATTGATCGGCGGCATTCCGAAAAAGAAGTTCTTCCTGGGCATTCCCTACAGCGCTTATGAGCCGCTTACTTCCTTCAAGGAGGCCAGGGTCATTCTGGAGCAGATGCAGGAGAAGGGGATCGGGGACATTCAACTGCGGTACACCGGATGGTTCAACGGCGGCATCAACCATAATTACCCGAAGGGCGTATCGGTGGACAGCAAGCTTGGCGGGGCAAAAGGACTTCAGGAGCTGCAATCTTACGCACAGGATAAGGGGATTACACTGTATCCCGATGCTTCGTTCCTGCAGACTTTCCCGGAAGCCAAGGGCCTCGGCAAGTCACAGGCCTCCAAGCTGATTACGGGCAAGCTGGCGCATACATATCCCTATGATATCTCTGACCTCAAGCAGGATGTGAAGCAGCCCTCCGGTTATGTCGTCAGTCCCCGGGTACTGCCGGGTGTGGTAGACGGCTTCCTCGGGGATTATGCAGCGCTTGGAGTGGACGGCTTGTCCCTGCGGGATCTCGGCAGCGGGCTGAATTCCGATTTCAATGCGGAGAATCTGGTTGACCGCCAGCGGGCCGAGGGAATCGTCAAAGAGCAGCTGGAGCGCATGAGCAGCTCGGTGCCCCGCTTGATGGTTGAAGGCGGCAATGCGTACGCAGCTCCCTTCGCCCGTCATATTGTGGCTGCGCCCATGCAGAGCAGCGGGTTCAATATTACGGATGAGAGCATCCCCTTCTTCCAGATGGTGTACCACGGCTATCTGCAATATGCCGGAACTGCCTGGAATATGGCTGACGATCAGGATGCAACGCTTAGTCTGCTGAAGGCGCTGGAGACCGGGAGCGCACCGTATTATACCTGGTTCTATGCAGATCCCTCTGCGGTCAAGATGACGGGCTTCGACCGGCTGTATTCAGCCGATTACCGCAGCTGGATTGATCAGGCAGCCGGGCAGTATCAGGCATTGAGCCGTGTACTGAAGAGTGTCCAGTCCCAGACGATCAAGGAGCATAAGAAGCTGGCGGAAGGTGTCTATCAGACGGCTTATGAAGCGGGTACCAGGATTATAGTGAATTACAACCGTGCACCGGTGACTGTGGGCGGAGTAACCATAGACGGACGGAATTACCGGGTAGGAGGTGAGCAGCAATAATGAAGCTTAAGAAGCTGTCCCTGGAGCAAAAAAACAGATATTACGGCCTGTACTTCATTCTTCCCTGGTTCGCGGGCTTCTGCTTCCTGTTCCTGACGCCGCTGCTGTCCTCCCTGCGGTTCAGCCTCAGTAACCTGCAGGTCAATGATGAGGGCTTCACGCTAAAATATATCGGACTCGCGAACTTCCGGGAGGCGCTGTTCTCCCATGAATCCTATGTCCGGACATTAACGGAATCCGTGTCGAATATCGTGCTGAACACCCCGCTTATTCTGATTTTCAGCCTGTTTTTCGCTGTGCTGCTCAATCAGAAGTTCCATGGCAGAGTGCTGGCCCGGGCCATCTTCTTCCTGCCGGTCATTCTGGCCTCGGGGATTATTGCCAGCATTGAGAACGGGGATCTGATGCAGTCCGTTGTGCGCAGCGCCAGTGATTCCACGGGCGGAGGCCTGTCGGTGATCAAGAATCTGGAGCTGACCACGCTGCTGATCGAATCCGGTCTGAGCCCCACCGTGGTGCAGTATCTGACTGGGGCGGTGAGCCGGATCTATGAAATTGTCAGCCAATCGGGCGTGCAGATCCTGATCTTCCTGGCGGGGCTGCAATCGATTTCCCCTTCCCTGTATGAGGCGGCGAAGATTGAAGGCTCCACAGGCTACGAGGCCTTCTGGAAAATTACGTTTCCGATGATCGGCCCGCTGATCCTGACGAATCTGGTCTATACCATCATCGACAGCTTCATCAGCGACCAGACCAGCCGCATGGTGGTGGATACAGCGTTCAAGAGCTTCAATTTCGGGCTGAGCGCAGCCATGTCCTGGATGTATTTTGCCATCATTGCGCTGCTGTTGTGGATCACGACGGCGCTGATCTCACGCAAAGTCTTTTATCAAGACTAGCGGTTAGGAAGGAGGAGCATTCATGAAGACAGAGACCGCAGCAATGCCGCACCGCTCCAGGAAAGAGCAGCTGCACAGGCTGGCCTCGGCCGCCTATTGGGTAGAATTTTCGAAAAAATGGTTGTGGGTCATCGCCCGCTTTGTGCTGGTCTTCGGTATCTCGTTCGTCATCCTGTACCCGATCCTGCTGAAGCTGTCGATTGCGTTCAAGAGTATGGATGATTTGTATGATTCCACCGTGATCTGGGTCCCGCAGGCCTTCACCCTGGAGAACTTCAGGCTGGTCTTCACAGCGATGAATTATCCGGCAGTCCTGCGGAACACCCTGCTGTTGTCCTCAGCGGTCATGGTGCTTCAGACGATCATCTGTGTGCTGGCCGGTTACGGCTTTGCCCGGATTAAGTTCAGGGGGAGCGGGCTGCTGTTCGCGGCAGTGATCTTTACGATTCTTGTCCCTTCCCAGACGATCATGATTCCGCTGTACCTGCATTTCAAGAACTTTGACCTGTTCGGCCTGATTGAGCTGTTCACGGGGAAGCCGGCGAATCTGATCAATACGTACTGGCCGTTTATTATTTCTTCGATGCTCGGGATGGGCGTCAAGACAGGGCTGTATGTCTATATTTTCCGCCAGTTCTTCAAGGGCATTCCACGGGAGATTGAGGAAGCGGCCTATGTGGACGGAGCAGGCTATTTTACCACCTTCGCCCGGGTGATTCTGCCCAATGCCATTCCGTCGATGGTAACGGTGATGCTGTTCTCCTTCGTGTGGCAGTGGAATGACTCCTTCTTCACCAACATGTATCTGAATGAACCGAAGGTCATGTCATCGATGATGTCATCGGCGGGCTACGGCATTGCTACCTACATGACCGGCGGCGGCCAGGCGGCGAATTCGCTCGTTCAGGACCCGTTCTTCATGTCCATGATGATGAATACCAGTGTGCTGATGGCGATTCTGCCGCTGATTATCCTCTATGTATTCGTTCAGCGGCATTTCGTTGAGAGTGTGGAGCGGTCCGGTCTGGTCGGTTAGGAGGATGATATGAGATGAAGCGGCTGGCAGCTATGGCGGTTACCGGCGTTGTTCTAGTGTGTGTTGTTATGATTCTGTTCAGTAATAGGAAAGAGGAGGAAATCCCTGTGCAGCACCAGAAACCGCCGGATGCGGCAGTGACGATAGACGGCAATGTCCGCTATCAGACTATCGATAACTTCGGCGCATCCGACGCCTGGTCCATGGACCCCCTGGGGAAGGAGTGGACCGAAGAGAATAAGAACAAGGTGGCAGATTTGCTGTTCTCACGTACCGAAGGGATCGGGCTGTCGGCCTGGCGCTTCAATATAGGTGCAGGCTCGGTAGAGACCGATCAGGTCATTATTCCAGATCCGTGGCGAAGAACGGAAGCCTTCAAAATAACGGAGGAAGGGCCGTACGACTGGAGCAGGCAGGCGGGCCAGCAGTGGTTCCTGCGGGCGGCCAAGGAGCGCGGAGTCGAATCTCTGATTGCTTTCGTCAACAGCCCGCCGGTCTGGATGACCCGGAATGGCCATGCCCAGCCTGATCCGGAGGTAGGGTCCAGTAATTTGAAGGAAGGCTCTGAAGCGGCATTCGCCTCCTTCCTGATTGAGGTGCTGGAGCATTTCAAGCAGGAAGGGCTGGCGTTCGATTATATCAGTCCCGTTAACGAGCCGACCTGGGACTGGAATCACGCGCAGCAGGAAGCCAGCCGGTACAACAATGACGACCTGAAGCGGGTGATTCTGGAGCTGCATGCCCAGCTTCGTTCTAGCGGGCTGGAAGCGCAGATCAGTGCCCCGGATGGAGTGGAGATTATTTCTCTGCTGGATGATGAGCACTACCGGGAGTTCGCGGGCAGCGGCGTCTATTCCAGCGGAGCCAATAGCCTGGGGCTGGGGAAATACCGGGAATACATTAAGGACCTGCTGGGTGACCCTGTGCTGAAGGAAGCGGTCGGCAATAAGATCGCCTCGCATTCCTACTGGTCTGATTACAGCCATTCCGGCGATGACCGTCTGGTGAAGCTAAGACAGCTGCTTGACGGTAATCTGAAGCAATATGATCCTGAGGCCAAATACTGGGTCACCGAGTACTGTATTATGGGCGATTATGGCCCGGGACGGGATCTGGGGATGGAGCCGGCGCTACAGGTGGCGCGCACCATTCACTTCGATCTGACCGAGGCGAATGCAGCCGCATGGCAGTGGTGGACCGCAGTATCCAAGGTAGATTACAAGGACGGCTTGTTGTACACCGATTACACTCAGCCTGGGGATGAGCAGAACATCCTGACCTCGAAGATTCTGTGGTCGCTTGGTAATTACAGCAGGTTCATCCGTCCCGGAGCGGTGCGGATTGCACTCTCCGGTCTGAGTCAGGAAGCCGGAAGCGGGCTGCTCGGCTCGGCTTACGTGTACGAGGAGGAGCAGAGCATGACGGCGGTGCTGGTGAATGACAGCCTGGAGGAGAAGCGGGTGCAGCTCACGCTGAGCGGACTGGGACTAAAGGCATCTGCCTTGCGTTCCTATGTAACCAATGAGCAGCTGGATCTGGCCCGCGGCGAGGATGTGGCTGCTGATGTAGCTGCTGATGAAGCTGCTAATGGGACAGCAGATGGGGAACAGGTATTCCAGGCCGTTATCCCGGCCAAGTCGGTGGTGACCCTGGTGGCAGGCGGGCCGGAACTAGAGGAGGAGGCTGGCTCGCCGGGTGAGGTTGCCGGAACTCAGGTTACCGGGACTCAAGCTGCACAGGACATTCCGGCGGCGGAGGACTATGCGGGCTATCTGTTCAGCTATTTCACAGGCGAAGGGAGCGAAGACGGCGAACAGGTATACTTCGCCCTCAGCGTAGGCAATGACCCGCTGCATTGGGAGGAGCTGAACGGCGGGAAGCCCGTGCTTACCTCCCCCTTGGGCGACAAGGGAGTCAGAGATCCCTTCATCATCCGTTCGCCTGAAGGAGACCGGTTCTACCTGATCGCCACCGATCTGAAGATCAACGGCAATTGGGATTGGGGCGCAGCCCAGACACGGGGCAGCCGGTCGATCATCGTGTGGGAATCGGATAATCTCGTGGACTGGTCGGAGCCTTGGGAAGCCAAGATCTCGCCGGAGGAGGCGGGGAATACCTGGGCACCTGAGGTAATCTATGACCAGGATAGCGGGGAATATATCGTATTCTGGGCCTCGCGGATGTTCGCCGATTCCGCTCACACCGGGGACGCCTACCAGACAATCCTGTACAGCAAGACACGCGATTTCCGCGCGTTCACAGAGCCGCAGGTCTATATGGACTACGGGCATTCGATTATTGATACCACTATGGCTGCGTATAACGGGAAGATCTACAGATTCACCAAGGATGAACGCGAGCAAGGCCCGGAATCCCCTTTTGGCAAAATGGTGTTCCAGGAGTCCCTGGATTCGGTATTTGCGCCTGAGGCAAAGCTGCTCAGCGGGAGTGTCGGCGGACTGAAGGGCATTGAAGGGCCGACCCTGTTCAAATCCAATACGGAGAAGAAGTGGTATCTGTTTGTGGATGAATTCGGAGGGAGAGGGTACATCCCGCTGGAGACGGAAGATCTGGATTCGGGCAAGTGGACGGTATCCTCTGATTATGAGCTGCCGGCCAGCCCCCGCCATGGAACGGTAATTCCGGTCACCCGGCGTGAGTACGACGCTCTGAACGCCAAGTTCATGCAGTGATCTAAGGCCGGGCCTAACGTACACGCTGGGCGGGGCCGGTATACAAAAACAGGTTCACCCTTGCCATTACGGCAGAGGTGAACCTGTTTGCTTAGAGCATCATGCTGAAGGCAGATGCTTATTTCGCGCTTTCGTAACGCTTGCCGACTTCTTCCCAGTTCACTACGTTCCAGAACGCCTTGATGTAGTCAGGACGTTTGTTCTGGTAGTTCAGGTAGTAGGCATGCTCCCAGACATCGAGGCCGAGGATTGGAGTTGCGCCTTCGCTGATCGGGTTATCCTGGTTCGGTGTGCTGGTTACAGCAAGCTTGCCGTCCTTCACAACGAGCCAAGCCCAGCCGCTGCCGAAGCGTGTAGTAGCTGCAGCCGCGAAGTCTTCCTTGAATTTATCGAAGCCGCCCAGCTCGCTGTTAATGGCAGCAGCCAGTGCGCCAGTTGGTGCGCCGCCGCCATTCGGTCCAATCACTTCCCAGAACAGGGTGTGGTTGGCATGTCCACCGCCGTTGTTGCGGACCGCTGTGCGGATCGCTTCCGGTACAGCGTTCAGGTCGGTCAGAAGCTCATCGATGCTTTTGTTTTGCAGTTCGGGTGCCTTTTCCAGTGCGGCGTTCAGGTTCGTCACATAAGTGTTATGGTGCCTGTCATGATGAATCTCCATCGTCAATGCGTCGATGTGTGGTTCAAGTGCGTTGTTCGGATACGGAAGTGCCGGTAATTGAAAAGCCATGGAAAAATCCCTCCTGATTATATGTTGGTTTTGGTATATATCCGTTGAGATACTATTATTAAAACGCATCTGGAACAATAATGCAACACTAAATAAACATTATTGTTTAAAAAGTATTTTTTCGTCCTCAGCTCACCGAAAGTGTTAAGCCTATGTTAAACTGATAAGACTCGTAACCGGGACGTTTTGACTACTAGAATTTCCTAATACATGTTAAATATGAAACTATATTGAATGTAAACGCTTCATATCAAGCGCTTTCAAAAGAAAAATGATGATAACGCGAGAAAAGTGTGCTTTAATAGAGACAAAAGCAGGTATTCCTCGGTTTTTGATGCTTTTTTCCACTTTATGCTGTTATGGAAACTCCTTCTTTTTGTAAAATCATAAGCCATAGAAAAGGGAGACTTGAAAGTATGCACGTTCGTTCCTTTCAATTAAGCGATGTAACTCCAGTGACTGAATTGCTGCAGACCGCATTATCGGAAGAATGTTTCGAGAGCACGATCGAGCCTTTCTCCAGGCAATTGTCATGGGATTCTGATCTCATTGTAGTTGCTGAGGATGAAGGAGAAATCATCGGTGCGCTGATTGGTACGATTGAGAAGAATCACGGCTGTTATTTCCGCATTGCCGTCCATCCGGATTACCGCCGCAGAGGAGTCGGCAAGAGTCTTGTAACGGCTATGGAGAGCAGATTTCAGGCGCGGAAGGTCAGCGGCATTTATGTTGCCGTCGATGAACACAATTCTTTTGCAATGCCTCTCTATGAAGCCATGGGTTATGACGAGAACCACATTTTCAAATCCGTGCGCAAGCTGAGCATTGTCGGGTAACTGTTGCTGAACCGCTGCTGTAAGCGGAATCAAAGGTCAGAGTAGAGAACTGTTGCAGGGCGGATACTTTGAATATGGGTATTCCTGCATAGTCTGTTTCATTATACTAAAGCATATCTTCCCTATGTCCATTGCAAATGGGCGGGAGATATGCTTTTCTATTGTTAAGGAACGGATAACCCAATCGAAGCAAGTAGGTGGCCTATGAACCGGGAGCTTGAAGAAGATTTCATGCGCAGCCGCAGACAAAGATACAGATCAGTAACGCATAACAACTCCAGACAGAAGTCGAGAAGAACTTGGATCAAGGATATGCGGGAGTGGATCATTACGGCAGGGATTGTGTTCGCTGTGATGTCACTGCTTAATATCTATGTGTTCAATGTGTCAACTGTAATCGGCCAATCCATGGAGCCTACCCTCTATCAGGGAGAGAAGCTGATTATTAATAAAATCGCCCTCAGCTTCGGGAATCCGGGCCGCGGGGAGGTTGTCGTCCTTCATGATCCCAGTACGGGACCCAGCCGCAAGGAATATCTGGTCAAGCGGGTAATCGGCATTCCCGGCGACATTATTGAAGTACGGAGCCAGCAGCTCTATCTCAACGGCAAGCTGCTGGATGAGCCATATATCGATACGTCTATAGAAGATCCTGATTTCAGCAGTCTGACCGTGCAGGCGGGGACCTACTTCGTCATGGGGGACAACCGGCATGCCGGAGCCAGCAAGGACAGCCGTTATTTCGGCGCTGTCGCAGGGGAGAGTATTGTGGGTAAGGTGTCCCTGATCTGGTGGCCTATCTCCAAGATGAAGGCCCTGTAGAGCAACCTTAGTCAATCTATAAAGGAGAGGCGGATATGCACCTCAACATCCAGAAAGGTTACGCTCCGCCCCCTTCCAATTGGGAGGAACTTAAGGCAGAGATTAAGGCGGCCGCCCCCGCGCTCGGTATCGACGATATCGGGTTCACCACTGCGGAGCCGTTTTTATATTTGAAGAACATTCTCCAGGAGCATCGGGACAAGGGGTACGAATCCGGCTTCGAGGAGCCTGACCTGGACAAGCGGACGGTTCCGGCCCTCCAGTCCGGAGAGCAGCCGCTCTCCATCATTGCTATTGCGGTGGCCTATCCCTCCAAAATGGAGGACCCGCCCAAATCCGAGCCGGGTGCGCGCAGAGGTATTCTGGCCCGCGCCTCCTGGGGCCAGGATTACCATCATGTCCTTCGTGAAGCGCTGGCGAAGCTGGAGAGCTTCATCCGTGAGCGTGTCCCGGATGCTGTGCTGGAGAGCATGGTGGATACGGGAGCACTGGTAGACCGGGCAGTAGCGGAGCGGGCGGGGATCGGCTTCAGCGCCAAGAACTGTGCCATTATCTCACCCAAGTGGGGATCATGGATCTATCTGGGGGAGATGGTGACGAATCTCCCGCTTCCCCCAGACCAGCCTGTAGAGGAGGGCTGCGGCGATTGCACCAAATGCATCGACGCCTGCCCTACCGGCGCGCTGGTCGGACCGGGCCAGCTCAATGCCCAGGCCTGTATCTCCTTCCTGACCCAGACGAAGGGCTTCCTGAGCGATCACTATATGACCAAGATCGGGAACCGGCTCTACGGCTGCGATACCTGCCAGATTGTCTGTCCGCATAACCGCGGCAAGAATTGGAACCACCGCCCGCAGCTTCTGCCTGATCCTGAGGTGGTCAAGCCGCTGCTGATGCCGATTCTGGATCTCAGCAACCGGGGATTCAAGGAGAAATTCGGCAGCAGCTCCGCCGCCTGGCGCGGCAAGAATCCGATCCAGCGCAACGCGGTCATCGCGCTGGGCAACTTCAAGGAGGCTTCGGCGGTGCCGAAGCTGACGGAGCTTGTGCTGAAGGAGACGCGGCCGGTGATGCGCGGGACGGCAGCCTGGGCGCTGAGCCGCATCGGCGGCGAAGAGGCCCTTGCGGCTGTTGAGCAGGCGCTTGGGAGCGAAGAGGACGCTGCGGTACGCGACATGCTGGAGCGGGCCGCAGGCAAGCTGCGTGAGCAGAGAGCAGCAGACGGGAAATGAACCGGCTGTCAACGGGATTTGCCAATTGCTGTCCAGTTGTTGAAATGCTATGATAGATTCGCGTGCCTGAACAGGGTTATCGCCAGACAATAGAGTACAAAGGTGGATTACAGATGAACATTGCATTGCCTATTATTACGCTTGTGGTAGGTCTGATCGGCGGATTCTTCATCGGTGTGTATTATCTGCGCAGACAGATGACAACGATGCAGAATGATCCTGAAATGCTGCAGAAGGTTGCCAAGCAAATGGGGTATAACCTGAACGGGAAGCAAATGCAGCGTGCCCAGCAGATGATGAAGAACGGTAATCCGCCGGGGCGTCCTGCTGCGGGCAAAGGACATTCCCGCAAGAAGTAATAATGATGATCGTATAATAGATAAGAGTCAGCTGCAGGTGCGGAAGGGGGGAGTTTTCATGGGGGGCATCAAGGAGTACAAGAACGGGAAGGTTACTGTAAACCGTGAGCAGATTGAGTATCATGTTGAGAAAATTCTGGAATTAATCGGTGAGGATACGAGCCGTGAAGGCCTGCTGGAAACACCGGCCAGAGTGACCCGGATGTATGAAGAGATCTTCGGCGGTTATTCCGTTGATCCGCGCGAAGCGCTGGGCGTAACCTTCGACGAGTCTCATGAAGAGCTGGTCATTGTGAAGGATATTGTCTACTATAGCCAATGCGAGCATCACATGGCTCCATTCTTCGGCAAGGTGCATATCGGTTATGTGCCCAGCGGCCGCATTGCCGGACTCAGCAAGCTGGCCCGGCTCGTAGAAGCGGTCAGCCGCCGGTTACAGGTGCAGGAGCGCATTACGGCCCAGATCGCCGACATCATGACTGAGGTGCTGAATCCGCACGGTGTCATGGTTGTAGTCGAAGGGGAGCATCTGTGCATGTGTGCCCGGGGCGTGAAGAAGCCGGGCAGCAAGACGGTTACGATGGCCACCCGCGGCACCTTCCGTGAGGACGCTGCGGCAAGGGCCGAGTTCCTGGCCTTGATCAAGGAATAAGGCCGGAGCCGGGAAGGATAAGCTTGCCGGACCGGCCCTGCAAGCGCAAAAGCCCGCCTGCCACTTCAACAGTGGCGGCGGGCTTTTGCGCGCGAAGGTGCGTGGCTCAAATGTATGCGAAAAACAACATACATTTGCTGGCACGCAGGCATGTGGCCCGAATGTATGCGGAAAATAGCATACGTTTGCTAGCGCGCAGGCTTGTGGCCCGAATGTATGTGAAAAACAGTATACATTCTGCTCGCTAGCAGGCACACGGCCTAAATGTGTGTGAAAAACAGCATACATTGTGCTCGCGCGAAGGTGTGTGGCCCAATACCTCCACAGCTTCTAATAAATTTAGAGAAATCCTGCAAGAAGTGCAACAATGCTACTCCATACAAGCAGCCGGTGAGAGTGAACAACCTCAGAATTGGCCAGAGATACGCAGAACGCCGCCATGAGAGGGAGGAATCAGCCTCAGAAAGGCTGCCAGACCAGCTTGCGGGCGGCCCCGTAGCGCTCGGCGACATAAGGCCAGTTCACGACTCTCCACCAGTCCTGGATGTAATCGGCGCGGTTGTTCTGATGCTTGAGGTAATAGGCATGCTCCCACACATCGAGGGCCAGCAGCGGAACGACATCCCATTGGGACAGGTTCTGATGCTTCTCAGCCGTCAGGATCTCCAGTCTGCGGCTGCGCGGGCTCCAGACCAGAATAGCCCATCCGCCGCCCTCGACTTTACCCGCGGCCTCAGTGAACTGGGTCTTGAAGGCGTCATAGCTTCCGAAGCTGCGTTCTATAGCGTCCAGCAGGGCGCCGGAGGGGCGGCCGCCTCCTTGCGGGGACATGACATTCCAGAAGATCGTATGCAGATAGTGTCCGGCTCCATTGAACGCAAGCTCCCGCTCCCAATGCTTAACCAGATCGTAGTCGCCACTCAGGCGCGCTTCCGCCAGCTTGTTCTCCGCCTTGTTCAGCCCGTCTACATAGCTCTGGTGATGCTTGTCGTGATGAATGATCATCGTCTTCTCGTCAATATACGGCTCCAGTGCATTATAGGCATAAGGCAGAGGGGGAAGCGTATGCCCGCCGATGGGAACCGCGCCTGCCTCGCGGGATTCCCATAACGGAACTGCGAAGCTTCCTGTTCCCTGTAGACTGTCATCGCCTGCAGCAGGATCGGGTGAAGGTGCGGGTTCAGCCTGTTCCGGCGGATTCATCCGCAGCTTCCCGGGCCCGTAGTCCGCAGGAGTCAGAGCGGCTAGTACAGCGAGGAAGTATTCGGACTCCCGGATGAAGTGCAGCAGCGTTGTTCCCGCCAGGGGGAAGGCATTGACGGCGGCGCTGGCCTCCTTCATGGCCTTCAGGTGCCGGATGAATTCGGCGGACTGGTCGCAGGCGGTCTGCAGCAGCCGCCCGGCTTCGGCAGAGGGACTCCCCGGACCGCCTGCGTCCGGTGCCTGGGGACTAGCGAGCAGCTGCTGCGCCGTCTGTTCTGTAGCCAGGAAGACAATGGCCCAGTCCTCCAGCAGCTTTACATAAGGCTCCTCCAGGCGTGGGATGATCTGGATCAGGACCTCGGCATGCTCCTTCTCCTGATTTTTCCAGAAGGCAATCTCCCCTAGAATCTGTACTGGCGGCGGTGCAACGAATACATATGGCATGACATGTAGTCCTCCCGTCCTAAAGTTTCATCGGTCCATTATATGCCGGAGAGGGACAGCTTATGAGACTGGCCTGTGAGGGGAATTGCGGCGGACTGGAGTCCTGTGTCCCGCACAGTAAAAAGGCATGCACAGAATGTATCACAGGATACATCTGCACATGCCTTAGGTAACGATAAGATGCTATTTGCTTGCGGTGGGGTTGCCTTGGCTCCCGCTGATCTGGGCCAGCTGCACATTCCCGAGAAAAGCGGATACCCGCCGCAGATACTCACGCGGATGCTCGCGGAACAGCAGCTCATGATGGCTGTCCTCCACGATCCATGAATCCGAATACGGATTGCTCTGGTTCGCCGCCAGCTCCTCGGCAATCGGATAAGGTGCCTTATCGTCCTTGGTGCCGTGCATGAACAGTACCGGGAACGGATAATCCTCCGATTTGACCTTGGAGTAAGGAATCTGATTCAGTCCTGTGCCGTTCAGCACCGGGAAGAGCATCTCCATAATCTCCAGCGAAGGCTGGCGGGGAAGATTGATGTTCTGCTTGATGTTATGGTACAGGGTGTCCGGTTCCAGCAGGAAGGTGCTGTCCAGAATCATCGCATCCACATCTTTGGTTACAAGTCCTGCCTGCAGGGCGGTGCCTGCGCCCATCGAGAAGCCCCAGACCACAATCTGGTCTGCCCCCTTCTCCTTGGCGAAGGCAATGGCTCCGAGCAGCTGCTGGGATTCTTTTTTGCCGCCGGTTGCGATATCCCTGTCGGTCTTGGAGGCGAAGCCGTAGTCGAACATGACGACATTGAATCTCAGGCTGTGCGCGTAGTGGGCCAGATCATACATGGGAACCCAGCTCTCCTCGCGGTTCGCGCCATAGCCGTGACTGAAAATAATAGTTTTGGTAGCTCCTTTGGAAGGAATATACCATCCCTCCATCATCCGGCTGCCGTCCTTGGCAGGGAAGCTGATATCCTCGTAGGCAAGCCCCTTGGCCTGATAAGGATTGGAGTAAAGTGGGGCTACGGTAGGATTCGAGAGTACCCAGGCGATATAGGCATGCAGGGCGATGAAGCAAAATACAAAGAAGAAGAATACGGATAACAGCAGGGCCACAATGATGTGCTTAAGGCGTATCATCCGAAGTGGAATTAGTGTTGACGAAGCGGGCTTACCCTCGTTAGGCATACGGGAGACCGGCGCGCCGGGATGACTAGTTGCCAGATTCATAAGGTCCCCTCCTGGAAAGTTTCAAGATTCAGAGCATGAATAGTTCATATATTTAATCGTAAATTTATGCCCTTACAAAGTCAATGGAAATGGTTCTTTTGTAATGTAACTGTAAACTGCGGACGGCTGATTATGGATACGGAATCTACTGGACTTTATTTAGGCTTTTGCACTAAGATAGGGATATCTTAATAATTATGTAACCGGGTTTCAATAGGTGAAACATGTGAAGGGGAGATCGGGGTGGAAGACCGGAAGCTGACTGTACGCGCCGTAGAACGTGCGCTGGATATATTACTGTGCTTCACTCAGGATAATGATGATTATGACCTTAGTCTGACGGAGATCTCTGCGAAGATCGGCCTGCATAAAAGCACAGTGCACCGCCTGCTGACCACACTGGAGGAGAAGGGCTTCCTGCAGCGGGATGAGGGGACGGACAAATACCGCCTGGGCATCCGCATCTGGGAGCTGTCCACACATCTCCCGACGCTGAACGAGCCGGCGGTGCTTCTGCTGCCCGCCATGGAGCGGCTGCGCGACCGCCTGGGAGAGACAGTCAGCCTGTATCTGCGCGACAATCTGGAGCGTGTGCGCATTCAGGCGGTGCAGAGCCGGCAGGCTATCCGCCGGGTAGCCCAGATCGGCGCAAGGCTGCCGCTCTCGGTAGGCGCATCAAGCAAGGTTCTGGCTGCTTATGCGCCGCCGGAAGTGCAGGTCCGGCTGCTGGCCGATCCCGCATGGCCGGACAGCGTAGACCGCAGCCAGTACCTGGAGCAGCTGAAGGAGATCACCCGCTGCGGCTATGCGACCAGCTTCGAGGAACGCGAGCCGGGAGCGGCAGCCGTGGCTGTGCCCATCGCCGGACGGGCCGGGGGCGTGGTAGCAGCGCTCTCGATGTCCGGCCCGGTCAGCCGCCTGTCGCGGGAGACCCTGGAGGAATATGCTGTCATTTTGGCTGAGGCCGCTGCTGAAATGGGCCTAATGATGGGCTAACCTGAGGCCTACGGCAGCGGATTTATGAAGGGAAAATTTAGGACATACAGGCTATTCAGCCTTCGACATTCATTGTATATCTAGTTAAAATGAACTATCATTAGTAATGATTAGCTAAATTAAGATTGAAGAAATAATAGGAATCTAAGTGCACGAGGTGATGGGATGAAAGTAGTTATACCCGATTCACTGATGGGAGAAATTCAAGAGCTCCAGGATACGTTCGGCTCTGTTACGGGCCAGGCGCTTGTGCTTACGGATCAGGCTGGGAATGTGGTGACCCGCCCGACGCTTTCCGGAATATTCTATCAGAAGATGTTTAAATCTTTACAGGTCATAGAGCGGCCCTTCGAGCCTGCATTGCTCAGAATGGGCCCCTTATCATATCCTGCCGTACTTGAAGAGTGGGTCCCCGGACTGAAGTATGTGGTCAGTCCGCTGGTGCCTGACTATGGGCAGACATACTATTTATGGTCCGGCTTATATATGGAAGAAGGTACACGCGGGCTTGTGCTGCAGGCGTTCGAGGCCAAGATGCGGAAACACCCCGACTATGAGATGCTGAAGGATGTACTGGCCGCCATGCCTGAGCTTAGCCGGGAAGGCATCGTCAGCATCAGGGGGAAATTGAGTGTGCTCGGGAATGTGCTCTCCAAATTGCTGGCGGGGTGCGCAGTGAAGCCGCTGGAACAGAGACGGAGCCTGGTGATTTCCCAGCTGTTATCCAATCTGGAGAGTGAGTTCCTGAAGATAGAGGTTGTGCTGCAGCAGATGGCCGGTACGTTCTCTGATGCGGAGCTGTATGCCTTTGCCCAAGAGGAGGAGGCCGGACAGTTCAAGGTCAAATATTCTGCCGGCAAAGAAGCAGGACTTCTCATGAATGCCGGGTTCCAGCAGGGAGACGGCTTCCTGGGACAGGCAGTTCTGGGCAGGGAGCCCCGGCACTGGCAGGACATTGCCCAAGATCCGAGATCGTTATTCTTCACTCAGCGCGCAATGACGCAGCCGGAATATTTGTCATGCTATCCGCTGAGAATTCACAGCGGGAAGAGGGCGTTGCTGCTTGCTGTAGGCTTTGGGAAGAGCCATCCAATCCAGGATTATGCCCAGCATGAGCAGAATGTTGCTGCGCTCCTGGGCTTATCCGGACGGGGAGAGCAGCTGGTGCAGCGCGAAGCCCTGCGCAGGGAAGCCACCCAGCGCTTGAAGGAGGCTGCCCGCCTGCTGCCGCAGGCCGCATCCATTCAGGAGCTGGGTACTGTGCTGCTGGATATGGTAATAGGCATGCCGTTCTTCCCGTCATCGGTGCTCGTGTTCTTCGAGGAGCAGCCGGGGGATACCCATTACGCCAAGGGGTGGAGGCCGGAGGAGATTGCGCTGTATGTCCAGGACCTACAGTCCCGTTACTCCTCGCAGGCCTTTCTCTCTTCTGCGATCATCAACGGGGAGGCCGAGGGGCAGGTCTTGCTCGAATGTCCGCTGATTGCCGAGAAGGTATTCAAGGGCATTCTGTCTGTGGGCTTCAGACGCCGCAGCGAAGCTGAGGAGTGGCTGTCCTTAACCGGCTGTCTCGCCAGTCTGGCGAGTACTTCGATCCGTCTGATCGAGAAGGAAGTCAGACATATGAAGCAGGCAGGGGTCTTCACCGGACAGACACTTCATTATCTCCGGCTCAGTAATCCCGAGCTGCACCGCCTGTCGGCAGAGGCTTCTTCCATGGCGTATGAGCTTGCCCGTTATACAGGACTGCCAGAGCGGGAGTCAGAGCAGATGAGAACGGCCGCTCAGCTGGCTCCGTTCAGGCTGGATTTCCTGCATGGATACGGGTTCTACCCGGAGGAGCTTACTTTGCTGAAGCAGGTGGACCAATTTGCTTCGTTCTATTTTCAGATCAATAAGCCTTCGGTCTCTGTCACTGCCCAACTGCTCGCGCTGGTGCTTCATCATGCAGGCAAGGGCGCGGATAAGGAGCTGCTGGCGGACTCGGATCTGGAGTGGCTGGACCCCGCCCGCTTCAACCTGGATGATCATGTGGTCGGGGAGCTGTACAGTGAGCCGCGCACTACCTTCGAATCCTTCTTGCGCAGCCGCTCGGAAGCGTTGCCCGCCAAAAGAGGTGTGTCGGCAGGGAAGCTGCTGAACAGTACGGCACTGAAGACGCCCAAGGAGGAATGGGGAATCTCGCCGCGCGAGGAGGAAGTCCTGGAGCTGATTATTCTGGGCAAGACGAACAAGGAGATTGCCAGCGCCTTGTTTATCAGCGAGCATACCGTCAAGAATCATCTAAGCCGTATTTTTAATAAAATGGACGTAACAGACCGCTCACAGATCATAGCACTGGTCTACAAAAGAATATTCGATTCCGAGCGTATCGAGATGTCCTGAAAGCCCTCCTGAGGCTGCGATAATTTATCAGCTTATTTCAGAGAAATGAAATCCCCTTTCCAGCGAAAGGGGATTTTTTGGTGATTAGGAACTTATGGTTTTCGTCCGATGTGTATAAGTTGTGCATAAAGTTGGGGGGAAGTGTCTTGGAGCATCGACGGGATGACTATATTCTGAATCAGTAATAGGAATGACTTCGCTGATTTCACCGAACACATGGACAGCGAGTGGTCATCTGGGCCGGATATGGTCGAAAAACCGACCACATTCGGTGCGGCAGGGGCGTGTGGGCCGGATAAGGTCGAAAAACCGACTACATTCGGTGCGGCAGAAGCGTGTGGGCCGGATAGGGTCGAAAAACCGACCACATTCGTTGAGGCAGGGGCGTGTGGGCCGAATGTGGTCGAAAAACCGACTACATTCGTTGCGGCAGAAGCGTGTGGGCCGAATGTGGTCGAAAAACCGACTACATTCGTTGCGGCAGAAGCGTGTGGGCCGGATAAGGTCGAAAAACCGACTACATTCGTTGCGGCAGGGGCGTGTGGGCCGGATAAGGTCGAAAAACCGACCACATTCGTTGCGGCAGGGGCGTGTGGGGCGAATGTGGTCGAAAAACAGGCATGACAAGACAGAGGCCTTGTCACCCCCAGGAATGAAAATAAGTGGGTGGCATCCGTCGCAACCATTCTAAATGAGGCTGTAGTCGTCAACACTACATATACAAATCAAAGGGCGGAAACGGTTACTGGGATACACCCCGTGCGAAAAACTGTTCTATTGCGCTTTTCGAGCATCGCCTATTGTAGCCCCCAAAAGTACGTGTATTAAATTACACTCACTCGAGCGCATGATTTGTAAGCTGACGATGGAGGATGATTGGAATGGATGCTGTACGTATGTGTTGCGCCGGTCTAGACGTGCACCAGGAAACCGTTGTGGCCTGCGTGTTGAAAGGACCGATCGAACAGAAACCACAATGTCACCTGAAAACCTTTGGGACGACAACCCGAGAATTGCTAGGCCTGCAAGATTGGCTGAATGAACACGGCTGTCGGGAAGTGGTGATGGAGAGTACCGGCGTGTTTTGGAAACCGGTATGGAATATCTTAGAGGGCAGTTGTGATCTGGTCTTGGCCAACGCCCAGCGGGTAAAGAATATGCCGGGTCGAAAAAGTGACATGCAAGATGCGCGCTGGTTAGCGCAATTGCACCGTTGCGGGCTCATTGAAGGCAGTATGGTGCCAGAACAGGACATCCGGGATTTGCGAGACTTGACCCGTTACCGGAGTAAGATGGTGCAGGCGGTGACGGCGGAGAAAAACCGTATTCACAAAATCCTGCAGGATGCTAACATCAAGCTGACCACCTTTATGTCCGATCTATATGGGGTTTCGGGCCGGGGCCTGCTCCAGAAGATCATGGACGGCGAGGTCGTAGACGAAATGGCCGTTAAAAGCCTGGTCAAAACCCGTTTAAAAAAGAAAGTTCCGCAGTTGCTAGACGCGCTCAATGGCAAGTTGCGCCGTCATCATCGGGAGATGATTCGAGACCATTGGGACCACTTGGTCTATTTGGAGAAAAGGATCACGGAGCTGGAAGCGCGAATCGAGGCGAAGGCAGAACCGTACCTGGAGGTGATTGAACAAATTGACTCCATTCCAGGAATTGAGCGGACGTCTGCCGTGACCATCTTTGCCGAAGTGGGGCCGCATGTCGCGGAAATGTTCCCGAGTGATGCGCAGTTTGCTTCATGGGCGGGGGTGTGTCCAGGGAACAACGAAAGCGCGGGAAAGCGAAGAAAGTCAAAAACGATGCAAGGGAACAAGCATCTGAAAGGGGCCTTGTGTCAGGCGGCTTGGGCGAACTCTCGGTCCTCGAACCGGATCGGCCAATTCTTTCGACGAATACGTAAGAGACGAGGCGATAAAAAAGCAAACGTCGCCACCGCGCATTTGCTGATTCGAATCCTCCATGCCCTGATGCGGGAGAAGAGGTCCTACCAAGAAATAGACGTCTCACTAGGCGATGAGACGTCCAAGAAAAACCGGTTGGATCGGTACGTGCAATATATCCAGCAGTTAGGATATAGCGTGCAACTAAATCCTACCCCATAGTCTCCCCTTTTTCAAAAAAAACGAAACGTTTTTTTAGGGCGGTGGGTCTTTTTTTGTCAAAATCCAGTCTGCGGTGCATTGTCCGGTACTTTTATTTTCGTATTAAACCGATCAGAATGGGGATGCTGCAGGTATTTTGTTCTGCGGAAAGTTCCTGAAGTGTTGTCAGCCTGCCTACTCTGTGATATATTACTAATGATAATGATTATCAATATCACATATACATAGGGGGATTATCTTGCGACACTCTAAACAAAGTCTTATCCTGATTGTCTTTACTCTCGTCATGGCTCTCCTGCTGGCAGCCTGCGGTTCATCGGGTAATTCCGGCTCAGGCTCCGGGACGGCAGCGAATGCACCTGCACCCGCAGCTTCTGAAGCACCTACTGCTGCTCCGGCTGCTGGCGAGCCTTCCGCTGAAGGAGAGATGGTTACCTTCCAGGATAGCGCCGGTGAGGTTCAAGTGCCTAAGAATCCGCAGCGAATCGTGGATACTACAGCTTTTTATACAGGATATCTTCTGGCACTGGGTGTGAAGCCGGTAGGGGTCATGCAAGGAGCCAAGGATAGTCCGTATCTTGCAGACATGCTTGAAGGTGCAGAAGGGCTTGGTGACGATGTCACCCCGGAGAATATCCTGTCCCTGGACCCTGACCTGATTATTGTGTATACCGGCACAGAAGGCATCGATAAGCTGAAGGAAATCGCGCCTGTGGTACAGATTCAATATGGTGCCAAGAATTATAAGGATCAGATGCTCGACTACGGTAAGCTGGTGAACAAGAATGATGAGGCGAAGGCCTGGATCGCCCAGTGGGAGGCCCGCATTGCTGAGCTGAAGCCGCAGGTGCAGGCTGCTGTTGGCAATAAGACCGTATCCATCCTGAACCCATATGCCAAGGGACTGTTTGTATTCGGACATAACTATGGCCGTGGCGGTGAGATTCTGTATGGGGAGTTCGGGCTGAAGGCTCCTGCAGAAGCGCAGAAGGAGGCCATCGACAGCGGAACTGGCTGGGCTTCCATCTCCCTGGAGAAGCTGCCGGACTTTGCCGGAGATATTATCTTCACCTGCCCGTGGTCAGGGGATACTACAGACCCGAAGATTGTCTATGACAATCCGCTGTGGAAGGGGCTTCCGGCGGTCAAGGCAGGGAATGTATTCCTGTTGAACCCTGCTGCCGATACGTACAATGATCCGATCTCCCTGGAGAAGCAGTTGGATTTCATTACGACCAGCCTGCTGTCAGTTAAATAAGGCCTATTTAGATAAAATAAAAAGCTGCGCCGGTATCAGACTGAAATCTGATACCGGCGCAGCTTGTATAATGATCTATCCTTATGAAGCCGAATTATTCTACCGGCTGAGCCGCTTCCGAAGCTGTAGCATCTGCCAGCATCTGGCGGAGGACTGTCTGCAGAATACCGCCATTGCGGTAGTAGTCGATATCTACGGTACTATCGAGACGTGCAATGACCGGGAAGTCGAACTGGGTGCCGTCTTCACGGGTAGCAGTGACTGTCAGCTCCTGTCCGGGAAGGACGTGGTTGTCAAGACCGGTAATGTCGAAGGTCTCGCGTCCGGTCAGCCCCATGCTGCTCCAGCCATGGCCTTCCTGGAACTGCAGCGGCAGCACGCCCATGCCGACGAGATTGCTGCGGTGAATCCGCTCGAAGCTCTCAGCGATGACGGCTTTGACTCCGAGGAGGAGTGTTCCCTTAGCAGCCCAGTCGCGGGAGCTGCCTGTGCCGTATTCTTTACCGGCGATAACGATCAGGTTCTGTCCGGCCGATTGGTACAGCATGGAGGCGTCATAGATCGACATCACCTCATCGCTCGGCAGGAAGGTGGTGACGCCGCCTTCTGTTCCAGGAGCCACTGCGTTGCGGATACGTATGTTGGCGAAGGTACCGCGCATCATCACCTCATGATTCCCGCGGCGTGAGCCGTAGGAGTTGAAGTCAGCGCGTTCCACGCCATGGCCGCGCAGATATTCTCCGGCTGGACCGGAAGTGGAGATATTCCCGGCTGGCGAGATATGGTCGGTAGTGACGGAATCGCCAAGCAGCGCAAGTACACGCGAGCTCTTGATATCCTTAATGTCAGAGACACCGTCTGCCAGATGCTCGAAGAATGGCGGATTCTGAATGTAGGTGGAGTTGTTATCCCATTCATACAGCTCGCCTTCCGGTACCGGAATGTTATTCCAGCGTTCATTGGCTGTGAATACATTCTCGTATTTGCTGCGGAACATTTCCGGACTGAGCGAGAGCCCTATGGCTTCGCGGATCTCGGCTGTAGTCGGCCAGATATCGGCCAGGAAGACAGGCTCACCCTGCGGGTCATAGCCCAGCGGCTCGGTCTTCAGGTCAATATTCACCGTGCCGGCCAGAGCGTAGGCGACAACCAGCGGCGGTGAAGCCAGATAGTTGGCTTTGACCTGGGCATGCACGCGGCCCTCGAAGTTACGGTTCCCGGATATTACGGCGGCAACCGTCATATCATGTTCTGTAATGGCTTCGCTGACTTCATCCGGCAGCGGGCCGGAGTTGCCGATACAGGTAGCGCAGCCGTAGCCGGCCAGGTAGAAGCCGAGCGCTTCCAGCGGCTTCAGCAGGTCTGCCTTCTGCAGATATTCCGTAACGACCAGCGATCCGGGAGTCAGGCTGCTTTTGACATAGCCCGGTTTGGTGAGACCGCGTTCTACAGCCTTCTTGGCAAGCAGTCCTGCGCCCAGCATTACGCTCGGGTTAGAGGTGTTCGTACAGCTCGTGATGGCTGCAATGACTACCGCTCCTGTAGAGAGCTTGCTAGTGCTTCCGTTCTTGTGCTGAATCTCAACTTCTTCGGCAATCTTCTCGTCGCTGAGGCCATAGCCGCCCTTGTCGACAGGTGTACGGATAATACCTTCGAAATTCTCCTTCATATGGGTAAGCTCTACCCGGTCCTGCGGACGCTTCGGTCCGGCCAGGCTGGGAACCACAGAAGCCAGATCCAGCTCAATGACATCGCTGAATGTCGGGTCAGGTGTCTCTGCGGTGCGGAACATGCCCTGCGCCTTATAATAATCCCCCACCAGCTCTACCAGCTCATCCGGGCGTCCGGTGCTGCGCAGATAGGCCAGTGTCTCATCATCTACAGGGAAGAAGCCGACGGTTGCGCCGTATTCAGGAGCCATGTTGGCTACTGTCGCCCGGTCTGCCAGACTGATGTTCGCCAGACCCGGACCGTAGAATTCAACGAACTTGCCGACTACGCCTTTCTTGCGCAGCATTTGGGTAACGGTAAGGGCCAGATCGGTAGCTGTGGCGCCTTCCATCAGACTGCCGGTCAGCTTGAAGCCGACGACATCCGGGGTAACGAAATACAGCGGCTGTCCGAGCATTCCTGCTTCAGCCTCAATTCCGCCAACGCCCCAGCCTACTACGCCAAGGCCGTTAATCATTGTAGTATGGGAATCCGTGCCGACCAGGGAATCCGGGTAGACAACCGTCTCTCCGTCAATGGTCTTGGTGGCCGCAACAGAGGCCAGATACTCCAGGTTCACCTGATGCACAATTCCGGTTGCCGGAGGAACCGCACGGAAATTATTGAAGGCGGTCTGTGCCCAGCGCAGGAAGCGGTAGCGCTCCTCATTACGCTCAAATTCTACGTTCATATTATATTCAAGGGCGTCGGCCGTTCCGAACGCATCCACCATAACCGAATGGTCAATAACAAGGTCAACCGGTACAAGCGGGTTGATCTTCTTCGGGTCTCCGCCCGCCTTCTTAACGGTATCGCGCATAGCCGCGAGATCGACAACTACAGGCACGCCGGTGAAATCCTGCAGGACAATCCGGGCAGGAATGAACGGGATTTCCTTATTGCGGTCAATGCCGCCGGACCAGTTGGCCAGCTGCTTGACATGTTCTTCAGTAATTGCCCGTCCGTCATATTGGCGGACAGCCGCTTCGAGTAAGACCTTAATGGAGAATGGCAGGGAGGAAATGTCGCCTGCACCTTGCTCCTCCAGAGCATTCAAATGATAGTAGCGATAAGTTTTGCCGCCTGATTTCAGGTTCTTGGCCAATGAAAAATGGTCCTTGCTTGGCATATATGCGCCTCCTCGTTTCATCTGGTGAAACTACATTTCATAATTCCTATACTTTAAGTATAACGTTTACAATGGGGGGAGTAAAGTTTTTTTTGCTCCTTGATGTAAGGTATATTCAGGGTTTCCACGGATGCATAGAACCCCCGGCTCCCTGACTTCCTTGCAGTTAAATCGCTCCCGCTTCCGTATAGGTGCAAGCAATGCTTCATATACATAGGACAGCAGCCATTGTGGCGGTGAAACCGTGAAGGAATATTCTTAGCTTACATCATATACATTCTTATCTGTGAACGAAAGGGCGGAGGATGAATGGAGCAGCAGTGGAAAAAAAGTCTCTATGTCTATGTGGACCAGCTGAACAAGGGGCGGGTTGCACCTGGCGCCGAACCGCGCCATAGCACGATCAGGGACCCGCGGTTCCAGGACGAACAGCGCACGCGTTCCCGCCGGATTGCCCAGTGGTACAGCCGCCGGGGCATTACTCCGCTGCGCGGGGAGACGGGAGTGCGGACCATCCGTACCGTGCGGGAGAGTCCTGCCGAGGTGGTCGCCGATGTGGCGCTGCACAGCGCCTTCTATTATGAGAAGGGCGGCATGACGCACCGCGAGGATGTGGTGGAGTCGGAGCGGCTGACCTTTGAACGTGAAAAAGGCGGCTGGGAGATTGTGAATGTGGAGCGCCGTGTGCCGGAACGGAGCGGGGTGCGCAAGGTAGTGGAGAAAGATCCGTCTCTGCGGCTCTCGGAATGGGGGGAGGCGCTGCCCGATCCGCGTCCTTCCCAGCCGCTGCTGAACCGCCGTGTCCTGAAGGGCGCAAGCGGCGCAAGGGAGGTGCGGTACCGCAGGGAGGAGGCTGCAGCCTATGCCGACCTCTGGTGGAAGGAGGGGAATCCGGAGTTCGAGATTTTCGAGGTGGACTGCACGAATTATGTCTCCCAATGTCTCTTTGCAGGGGGAGCGCCTATCAATTATACTGGTAAAAGAGAAACGGGCTGGTGGTACAAGGGCTATAATGGAGCCCAGGAATGGTGGAGCTTCAGCTGGGCGGTCTCCGACAGCCTGAAGCGTTATCTGAGCGGGAGCCGCAGCAGCGGGCTGCGTGCGGAGATTGTCGAGCGGCCGGAGCAGCTTCAGCTGGGCGACGTTATTCAGTATGACTGGGACGGCAACGGACATTATCAGCACAGCACGATCGTTACCGCTTTTGATGCTGGCGGGCAGCCGCTGGTGAATGCGCGGACGGTCAGCAGCCGTCACCGCTTCTGGGATTACAAGGATTCCTACGCCTGGACGGACCGGACGGCTTATCGTTTTTTTCATATCAATGACTATTTATAGATCAGAAAGAGGTTAGGGCATGGGGAACGCTAAAACTACCGTAGGACTGGTGTACGGCGGCAAATCCGGAGAGCATGAGGTATCGCTGCAGACGGCTTATGCGGTTATGAACGCTTTTGACTACGATAAATATGAGATTATTCCGTTCTATATCTCCAAGCAGGGGGTATGGAAGGTGGGTGCAGTGCTGGAGGCTCCCTTCCCCGCGATTGAGCAGCTTAAGCTCTCCGGGGCTGCCGGAGATATGGGCATGGCCCTGAATGCCTTGTTCAGCGGACTTGGCGGAGGCGAGCAGGTAATAGACGTCATGTTCCCGCTGCTGCATGGCACGAACGGCGAGGACGGCACCATTCAGGGTCTGTTCGAGATGGCGAATATCCCGTACATTGGTGCAGGCGTACTGGCTTCATCGGCGGGTATGGATAAGGTTGTCATGAAGAAGCTGTTCGGCGAGGCGGGGCTGGAGCAATGTGACTACTGCTACTTCAATGCTGCGAACTGGAGACAGCGCAAGCACGAGCTGATTGTAGATCTGGAGGATAAGCTGGGATATCCGGTATTCGTCAAGCCTGCCAACCTGGGCTCCAGCGTAGGAATCTCCAAGGCCACCGACAAGGAAAGTCTGATCAAGGCTGTGGATTATGCCTTCCGTTATGACACGAAGGTAATTATTGAGGAGTTCGTGGATGCGCGGGAAGTGGAGGTGGCGGTCCTCGGCAATGAGGAGCCGGAGGCCTCGGTTCCGGGTGAAATCGTCTCTTCCGGTGAATATTATGATTATGCGGCCAAATACACGGACGGCAAATCACAGATGCTGATCCCGGCACCTGTCGATCCCGAGGTAGCGGACCGTCTGCGCGAGTCGGCAATACTGGCCTTCAAGGCTATTGAGGGCAGCGGAATTACCCGGGCCGACTTCTTCCTGCGGAAGTCTGACGGCAAGATACTTATTAATGAAGTGAATACCATGCCTGGCTTCACCCCGTTCAGCATGTATCCTCTGCTGTGGCGTGAGACTGGTGTGTCCTATAAAGCGCTGCTGGACCGTATGATCGGGCTGGCGCTGGAGCGTTACCGGTTCAGACAGGGCCTGAAGTACGATAATGAATAAATCACGTTGATCGGCGGGAGCATTCCGGCCGGGAAGGAGAGAGAAGCATGGGGTTTCAATCAGAATTCAATTCGGTGTGCAAGTTCAAGAATGAGCAGGAGCTGTACGAGCTGCTGGAGTACGGACGTACCAAGATGGTGAAGCAGGGCTTCCGTGTCTATCCGACCGGCCAGAAGGTGATCGCCTATAACCCGGAGAATGTAGCGGTGGCCATTGTCAAAATTTCTGCGTCGATTGCTGAAATCAATTTTCAGGGCAATGAGGTTACGGCGGTGGAAATGGATCTGGTCCGGAAGCTGAATGAGGAAGAGTCGCGCGTTCAGACGGCTCTTGCCTACGAAATGTTCTTCGGGGAAGAGGGATGATTGTCCGCTTCGGCTATGTTGCCATGTCTACGGTGATCCCTGACTGTTCTCCCTCCAAAACGATGACTATGGCAAGCTTCAACAAGCTGGGCGACCGGGAGGCAGGCCTTCGTAAGCTGGAATCCATCGCCCGGATGAATCTGCATAATACGCTCCGTCTGCTGAAGCATAATGTTGGCTCGGATATTAAGGTCTACAGGCTCACCTCCAAGCTGGTTCCGCTGGCCACCCATCCTGATCTGGCGGACTGGAATCCGCTGGCTGCTCTTGCGGAGGAATTCGCTGAGGTGGGCAGCTATGTGAAGAAGCACGGGCTGCGCGTCAGCTTCCACCCGGATCACTTCACGGTGCTGAGTACGCCGCGTCCGGAGGTGCTTGCAAGCTCGATCCGTGATTTGCAGCATCATACGGACATGCTGGACGCGATGGGGCTGCCGGCGACGGCTAAGAGCAATATCCACATCGGCGGCGCTTACGGGGACAAGCCTCTGTCTGCGGAACGCTTCTGCGTACAATGCTCCGCGCTGCCGCTTGCGCTTAGAGAGCGGATGACGCTGGAGAACGACGACAAGACGTTCAATGCGGTGGAGACGCTGGAGGTCTGCCGCAGAATGGAGCTGCCGATGGTGCTGGATATCCATCACCAATGGGTCAACAATGAAGGTGAGCTCCCCTGGGAGCTGTGGCCGGAGATCCTGAAGACATGGACAAGCCCTCTGGCGCTGAAGGATGTGCCGCCCGGCGGGCAGCTGCCGCCGAAGATCCATGTGTCCAGCCCGCGCAGCCCGTCTGATCCGCGCAGCCATGCCGATGGGGTGGAGCCGGCACCGCTGGTTGCTTTTCTGAAGCGGATTGCTGCGGATACTCCCGCCGTAGATGTGATGATTGAGGCGAAGCTCAAGGATGGGGCCTTGTTCGGTCTGATGGAGGAGATGAAGGGACTGTCAGAAGGCGGGAATGGAATTATGGTACTAAACGGAGCGAGTGTGAATATAGAACCATAACTGGCAAAAAACTTGCCGGCCAGGCCCTCTAGCGGCACCAGTCATGACTTGATAAACCGGCCGAAATGAGGTACGTTGAAAGAAAGTTGAGCAGTCATGTTCTAAGGCAGAGAAAGGGTATCCTGCGGAAACAGCGGTCCCCGGGAGAACAATCATGCGCAAAGAAAGCGGAGTGAAGAGATGAGTCCTGTAAGTCCTGATAACCGAAATGAACGGCAGCCCTATGTAGTTACAAGCAAGGGACATACGGCGGCAGCCATCAATGCTGCGGCCAAAGCGGGGGAATGGATCAAGAGCAGACAAGGCCAGGTGAAGGAGCTGGGCAGTAAGACATCTGCCCAGGATCTGGTCACGGAGGTCGATAAGGGTGTGGAGCAGATGATCCGCCGGCTGATCCTGACCCATTATCCCGACCATGCCATCCTTGGCGAGGAGGGTGTTGAGCCTGGTGCGGAGGCACTGACGGCCGCCCTGGATGAAGCTCGGGAGCATGAGTATCTGTGGATCGTCGATCCGATAGACGGCACGACTAATTTCGTGCACGGCTTCCCGTTCTATTGTGTATCGATTGCTCTGGTCGTTAAGGGAGAGCTTACGGTAGGCGTGATCTATGATCCGATCCGGGACGAGATGTTCGTGGCCGAGAAGGGTAAGGGCGCATACATGCACGGGATTCCTACGAAGGTATCGGCTGAGACTCTGCCGGGCAACAGCCTGATCGCCATGGGCTTCCCGCCGGACCGCGTGGTGGCCCAGCCGGCGAATATGGCCGGTCTGCAGCAGATTATGCCGCAGGTCCGCGGCATTCGTGCCGGAGGATCGGCGGCACTGCATCTGGCTTATGTTGCTGCCGGACGAGTGGACGGGTATTGGGAGGTTGGACTGAGCCCTTGGGACTGCGCAGCGGGGGTGCTGCTGGTGCTTGAATCCGGCGGCAAGGTCACGAATACGCTGGGCGATCCCTATGATATCGGCACACGCCATGTAGTCGCAAGCAATGGACGAATTCATGATTATCTGGTTACGTCCCTGCAGGCCGCAGATGCTACAGGCTTCAAGAAGCAGTAGGAGGGCTTACACCGTTATGAATGAGAATGAAGATCTGGAGCGGAGGCTAAGCGAGCTTCTGGAGGACGGCGAGATGGAGCAGGCGGACCGGCGGGCCAAGGAGATCCGTCAGATTTCGCCCAAGTATGAGATCCGCATACAGACTACCCTTGACCCTATAGTCGAAGAGACGCTTCGTTACCGCAAAATCGCCTATGAGCTGGATGACCGGTATGATAAATATGTGAAGCGCTCAGACCAGGCAAGCGGTCCGCCCAGCACTGGCGGACCGGAGAAATCTTCAGAATCCGGCAGCGGAGAGCGATAAGCTGCTGTTATCCACAGGAGCGGTTTTCCGAATTATCGGAAGACCGCTCTTTTGCGCAAAGATAAGCCGTTGAAACGCTACCTGCTATAAAAAGACGGCAAAGCTGTTTCCACAGGAGCTGGGCGGGATGTTAGAATAGAATTATACTAATTTAGGAGGAATACGATGCTGAAGACATGGAGAAGGTTAATATCAGCTTCTGCTGGCGGACTGCTGTTGTTCACCGTATTAATCAATGTGCATGCAGGTCCGGCGGTTGCCGCCGCAGCAGCCGTGGCGCAAGGAACGGAGCAGGATGTCTTTCGCATCGTGGCACTTGGAGATTCCATTACTGCCGGGTATGAGCCGGGGATGACAGATCCCGGCGTGAAGCCGTACGGATACGCTGAGCGATTACTGGAGCAGGGCTGGTATCACGGCAGAAGTGAGCTTAAGAATTATGGCATCTTGGGCCTTAAGACAGCGGGACTCCTTCAATACACCGGAGCGATTAAGGACAGCGCGGTAATTACGCCGGAGGCCATTCAGCCGGGGCTGTCTGATCCGCGTACCTTGCAATTTGCTGCGCTGGCCCCGCAGATTAGAACGGAGCTCGCTGCGGCGGATCTGATTACTATTACCATCGGCGGTAATGATGTCAGCAGCCTGTTCTTGAATTACAAGACGCTGAGCGATGCCGAGTTCGCTTCCCAGCTTGCAGAGCGTCTGACGGAATACAGCAGTAATGTAACAACGGTGCTGAAGAACATCAGGGAGGTCAATCCGCAGGCAACCATTCTGCTGGCCGACCAGTATCAGCCTGCCCCGAAAATTGCCTTGGGCGCATCGTATGACAAGCTGATGAATGCGGCTGCACAGTTCACCATCGCGGCTGAGAATATCGCGGCTACCCTGAACCAGGCAGGCGCTCCGCTTAAGGTAGCTCATGTAGCCGCAAAGTTCGCCGGTGTAGAGGGATCGCTAACTCATATCATCGGAGCTGGGGCGGCAGATTTCCATCCTACGCAGCTTGGATATGAACGGATTGCCGCTGTATTCGCTGAATTGCAATGGGGGGAATACCGTACGCCGGCAGTAACGGCGATGGCTTCGGAGACAGCGCCGATGTCCATCGTGGTGAAGGGGAAGGAACTGAATACGCCCAATAAGCCCATTCTGAAGAACGGACAGAACTTTCTGGCGCTGAAGGATATTCTGAATGCAGTCTCAGCGGATGGCAAATGGGATAACAAAACCTCCAGTGCGACTGTAATTTACGGAGGAAGAACGGTGGTTATTACGATCGGCTCGAAGACCATTAAGGTGAACGGTGCGGATGTAGCGATTGCTACTCCAGCTTTTCTGCATAAGGTTGGCAAAGAGGATAAAACCTATCTTCCGCTCGCCGCACTCGCTACCGGACTGGGCTTCGATGTGAATTACAGCAGCAAGCTGCGGACAGCTTTCATTAATCCTTAATCGAGCATAATCTAACCATAGCATCATCAAATCACAAATCAGGCCCGTAGTGGAAAAGGTGGATGAACCCAGTTGTCTAGTACAAAGTATAATGCTGATTACATCATCACGATGGAGGATATAGTGCGGGAAGGCGACCCTGTTCTGCGTGCGGTAACGCAGCCCGTAGAGTTGCCATTGCAGGCGGAAGATCGCGGTGCGCTGCAGAGCATGATGCAGTTTCTGAAGAACAGTCAGGATGCCGAGATGTCTGCCAAATATAAGCTGCGTTCAGGGGTAGGCTTATCGGCTAACCAGATCGGTCTATCGAAGCGGATGTTTGTCATGTATTTGAAGGATGATAATGGAAAAAATGTGGAATATACCTGGGTGAATCCCAAGATTATCAGCCATTCGCTGGCGATGGTCTATCTGCCGGAGAGCGAGGGCTGCCTGTCCGTGGACCGGCCGGTGCACGGCTTCGTACCGCGTTATGAGTCTGTGAAGGTCAGGGGCTTTGATCTGAACGGCGAGGTGGTCACCCAGAAATTCAAAGGCTATCAGGCGATCATCATCCAGCATGAGATGGATCACCTGGACGGAATGATGTTCTATGACCGGATCAATCCGCAGAACCCGTTCAAGCTTCCGCAGGATGTGGAGATCCGCAGCCTGTATGAGCAGAAGGGCAGATAACGCGGATATGAATTTGATGGACGTACGGCTGGTGACCCGCTCGTGGTGGCAGCGTTGTTCATGTATGGACGGTACTCACATGGATCTTAATCTTACGTAAACAAAACAAAGGCTGTCCCACGAAGTCATTATCTGACTCTTGGGACAGCCTATTCTTATAGTTGGGCGATTACTTCTCCGCAGCCATAGCCGCGAATGAAGCCTCTGCCGCCTCCAGGGTGAGGTCGATGTCGGCATCCGTGTGGGCTGTGGTCAGGAACCAGGCCTCATATTTGGACGGGGCCAGATTGATGCCCCGGCTCAGCATATGCCGGAAGAAGCTGGCGAACATTTCACCATCGGTATCCTGCGCTTCTTCATAATTCGTAATGGGATGGCTGCAAAAATGTGTGGAGAATGCCCCGCGAATCCGGTTGATGGTCAGCGGAATACCGTGACGGTCAGCGGACGCCTGAAGTCCTTCGGTCAGGCGGATGGCCAGCCGCTCCATCTCGTCATAGACGCCTTCTGCGCTAAGCACCTCCAGGCAGGCGATCCCTGCCGAGATCGAGGCGGGGTTACCGGCCATCGTGCCTGCCTGATAAGCAGGACCGAGCGGAGCGACCTGCTCCATGACATGCTTGCGTCCGCCGTAAGCGCCGATGGGCAGCCCGCCGCCGATGATTTTGCCAAGGGCCGTCAGATCGGGAATGATCTCCTCATGATTAGCAAGACCGGCATAGGTCTGAGTGGAGCCATAGTGGAAACGGAAGGCGGTAATGACTTCATCATAGATAACCAGGGAGCCGTTCTCGTGCGTCAGCTTGCATAAGCCTTCCAGGAAGCCTGGCTCCGGCATAACCATACCGAAGTTGCCGACAATTGGCTCGACCATTACGGCAGCCACATCCTGGCCCCATTGCTCCAGCGCTTCACGCAGGGCGTCCAGATCATTGAAGGGAACGGTGATGACCTCCTGGGCGATGCTGGCCGGAACGCCTGCGCTGTCCGGGATACCCAGTGTCGATGGACCTGAACCTGCGGCTACAAGCACAAGATCAGAGTGGCCGTGATAACAACCGGCGAATTTGATGATTTTGCTGCGCTTGGTGTAGGCGCGGGCGACGCGGATGGTCGTCATGACGGCTTCTGTACCGGAGTTGACGAAGCGTACCTTGTCCATCGAGGGAATAGCTTCCTTCAGCATCTTGGCCAGCTTGATCTCAAGCCGGGTTGGCGTTCCGTAGAGCAGTCCGTTCTGCGCGGCCTCAGTAATAGCGGCGGTGATATGAGGGTGGGCATGTCCGGTAATAATCGGGCCATAGGCGGCCAGATAATCAATATATTCATTGCCGTCCTCATCCCAAAAGCGTGAGCCTCCGGCGCGTTTCATGAAGACAGGGGCGCCTCCGCCCACGGCCTTGAAGGAGCGGGAGGGGCTGTTCACGCCTCCGACAATATGCTGGAGAGCTTCCTCGTATAACTGTTCTGATGTGCTGCGGTTCATAGGTAATGTTCCTTTCTTCTTGGCTTGCGCCCATGGGAAAGGGCGAACCGCGGCTGATTCCCGCTGTCCGCCCGCCCCGTGTGCCAAGCATGGTTATATTGGAGTTTACTTTGTTCCCGGTGATGCGGAAGGGCTGCTGCCCGGTGAAGCCTCTGCTCCAGGAGTTGGCGAAGGTTCGGGTGCGGTTAGCGTATCCTCTACGAACTGCTTCAGAGCCTTCTCGCTGCTGAAGCTGATCACCTGGGAGCCGTCCTTGAGGGTCTTCTCCCGGATCAGATTCATCGGCGGAATCTGCGCGCTGCCGCCCATAGAGCTGTCATAGCCTACAGCGCCGAGCTTCCACATGTCGCTAATATCCAGATTCGTGTCAATATAAGGTGTAACCTCACCAAGAATGGTCGGCAGCTTGATAATGGAGGTGGTGCTGATCACCTTATCTGCTACAGCCTTAAGGAAGCCGCGCTGGCGCTCTGTCCGGGTGAAATCGGAGGTCGCGTCATGACGGAAGCGCACATACTGCAGCGCCATTTTGCCATCCAGGTGCTGGAAGCCCTTCTTGAGATCGATATCGAACTCAGGCCCGTCCGCCTTGGTGGTATAACGCATATCCTTCTCGACCTCATAATCCACACCGCCCACGGCATCCACCAGCTTCATGAAGCCCTGGAAATCGGTATAGACATAATATTGAATCGGGATACCGAGCAGGTCGCTGACCGTCTGCATCGCCGTGTTGGGTCCATAGGTAATGGCGGCATTGATCCGCTGTGAACCGTGGTCAGGGATGTCAACATAAGTGTCACGAAGAATGGAAAAGACATAGAACTTCTTCTTCACCGGATCAAGTGAGGCGACCAGCATAGTGTCGGAACGCGGCACTTCGCCCTTCTTCACCCCGCGCGCATCCACGCCCATGAGCAGGATATTGACCGGCTCTGTGCCTTCCCATACAGGGGGCTTAACCGCCTCCGCCGAGGCTGTGGGAACATTGGCGAACGGAGAATCTTCACCTGTCTTGTGGAGGTTATCGAGCTGATTGTAAATTGCAGTGAAATAGTAAACCAGACCTCCGATGATTAAAAGGAGTATGATTGCCAGAGTCCAGAGCAGCGTTTTCTTCTTTGACTTGCCGGCTTTGGCGTGCCGGTTCTTTCTTGGTGGCATTTCGTTCGTCCTTTCCAGTTCACATTCTCTACATTATAATTTCTTTTGGGAAGACACGCAATTTCAGAAATCAACAACCACATTAAGAGGAGTGAATAATAAATGAGTATGACAGTAGGCGACAAGGTTCCGGACTTCACACTGCCTGCCTCAACAGGGGGCAACATCAGCTTAAACGATTACCGCGGCAGGAAGGTGCTGCTCTACTTCTATCCTAAGGACAGTACCCCGGCCTGCACCCAGGAGGCCTGCGATTTCCGCGATGCCCACGATACGATTGCCGCGAATGGGGCGGTTGTTCTTGGAATCAGTGCCGATCCGCTGGCCTCACACAGCAAATTTATTGCGAAGAATAGCCTGCCCTTTCCGTTATTATCCGATGAGGAGCATACGGTGAGCGAATTGTTCGGGGTATGGCAGCTCAAGAAGCTCTACGGCAAGGAATTCATGGGGATTGTGCGCTCTACTTTTCTGATTGATGAGGAAGGGATTCTGAGCGCAGAGTGGCGAAAAGTCAGAGTGAAGGGCCATGTGGAGGCCGCATTAGAACAAATCGTGAAATAATTAAGTATGCTGGTAATTAATTGTATTTGTCTGTTACATTTCTAACAGCTATAGTCAGGCGCTCTCGTGATATAGTTGCCTCATATTACTTCAAATTTGGAGCAAGGTATGGGGGATGGCATGAAGAGACTGCGTATTGGGCTTGACGTCGGATCAACTACGGCCAAATTGGTGGTTATGGAACGGGATATCATTATATATCAGGATTATGTGCGTCATTTCAGTGATATAAAAAAAGCGGCGGTTACCCTACTCTCAGAGGTGCAGTATAGGTTCTCCGGCAGTGAAGCAGCCCTCACCGTAAGCGGCTCCTCCGGGTTGTCCCTGTCCAAGCTCGGGGAGATTCCGTTTGTCCAGGAGGTCATTGCCTGCACGAGGGCGATCAGCGGACGGATTCCAGAATGTGATACCGCGATTGAGCTGGGCGGAGAGGATGCCAAAATCATCTACCTCAGCGGCGGCATCGAGCAGCGGATGAACACAGCCTGTGCAGGCGGTACAGGGGCATTCATTGATCAGATGGCCTCTCTGCTGCAGACGGACCCTGCGGGTCTGAATGAGCTTGCCGTGAAGCATGAGCGGATCTATCCCATCGCTTCGCGCTGCGGGGTATTTGCCAAGAGCGATGTGCAGCCGCTGCTGAATGAAGGGGCGCGGCGTGAGGATGTGGCGGCCTCGATCTTCCAGAGCATCGTGAACCAGACAATCAGCGGCTTGGCCTGCGGACGTCCGATCCGTGGGCGTGTTGCTTTTCTCGGGGGACCGTTAACCTTCCTGTCCGTTCTGCGGGACCGGTTCAAGGAGACGCTTGGACTGAAGGAGGAGGAGGTGCTGTTCCCGGAGCACTCGCAATATTTCGTTGCCATCGGTTCGGCGCTTGCCGGGTCAGATCCCGTATTCCTGCCGCTGAGCGGCTGGATTGCCCGGATCATGGCTGTAGACTTCTCGCAGGACCGCGCGGAGGATGCAGAGCTGGCGCCGCTGTTCAGAGCGCCGGATGATCTGGCACAGTTCAGACTTCGTCACAGTCAGGCTACGGCACCGCGTTCCGCGCTGGCTGCCTACCGGGGGCCGGTCTATCTGGGCATTGATGCCGGCTCTACCACGACCAAGCTGGTGGTTACCGGAGCGGCGGATGAGATTCTGCATACCTTTTACGGGAGCAATGGAGGCAATCCTCTGCAGTCAGTCACCGGCGCGCTGAAGGAGCTCTACCGGATTCTGCCCCAAGGCTGCTACATTGCGGGAGCTTACGCAACCGGTTATGGAGAGGGTCTGGTCAAGGCGGCGCTGCGGATGGACGGCGGAGAAGTAGAGACGGTGGCCCATTACAAGGCAGCCTCCCGGTTCATGCCGGAGGTCGACTTCATCCTCGATATCGGCGGCCAGGACATGAAGTGCATCAAGATCCGCGGGGGAGCCATCGACAGCCTGATGCTTAATGAAGCCTGCTCGGCGGGCTGCGGCTCCTTTCTGGAGAGCTTTGCTTCCGCGTTGGAGCTTGGCATAGAGGAGTTCGCCGCTGCGGCGCTCGAATCGAAGGCACCGGTGAATCTCGGCTCGCGTTGTACCGTGTTCATGAATTCCAAGGTGAAGCAGGTCCAGAAGGAGGGGGCTACGCTTGCCGATCTCTCGGCCGGGCTGGCTTACTCCGTGGTGAAGAATGCGCTGCAAAAGGTGATTAAGATCCGTAATCCCGAGGATTTGGGCCGGAATATCATCGTTCAGGGCGGAACCTTTTATAATGAGGCTGTCCTGCGGGCTTTTGAGCTGCTGACGGGAAGGACGGTAGTCAGACCCGATATCGCCGGCGTGATGGGCGCTTACGGCTGTGCGCTGATGGCCAGAGAACAGGCTGCCCCGGAAGGAATTAGCACGATTCTCGGACCGCAGGAGCTGGAGGACTTCCAGTATTCAGTCGCTCCAGGCCGCTGCAGCCGCTGTGCCAACAGCTGTGCGCTGACCATCAGCCGGTTCCCGGACAAGAGCTTCCATGTGACGGGGAACCGCTGTGAACGCGGCGCAGGCGGCAAGAAAGAGAAGAACACGCTGCCGAACCTGATGCAATACAAATATGAGCGGTTCTTCGCCTACGAGGGCCTGCCGGAAGTGGCGGCGGTCCGGGGCACGGTTGGACTTCCGCGCACGATGAATATGTTCGAGAATTACCCGTTCTGGCATACCTTTTTCACCTCGCTGCGCTACCGGACCGTGCTGTCTCCGAAGTCCAGCAAGAAGCTGTATGAGAGCGGAATGGATACTATTCCTTCGGAATCGATCTGCTATCCGGCCAAAATGGCCCACGGGCATGTACAGCAGCTGATCGGCCAGGGCGTGGACTTCATCTTTTACCCGGCGGTGGTGTATGAGAAGAAGGAGGATGATGCGGCGCAGAATCACTTCAACTGCCCGGTGGTTGCTTCCTACCCCGAGGTGATCCGCAATAATATGGACGGTCTGAAGGAGCAGGGGGTTCCGCTGGTCAGCCCGTTCCTGACCTTCGATGATATTCCGGCGCTGACCCGGGTGCTGGCGCGAACGTTCGCCGAGGTGCCTAAGGAGGAGATTGCGGCTGCTGTCCAGGCGGGACTGGCGGAAGCGGAGCAGGCGAAGAATGATGTGCGCACCAAGGGCGAGGAGACGCTGGTCTTTCTCACGGAGACAGGTACGAAGGGAATTCTGCTCTGCGGGCATCCGTATCATGCCGACCCTGAGATCAACCACGGGATTGCCGATATGATTACCGGGATGGGACTTGCGGTGCTGACCGAGGATTCGATCTGCCATCTGGACCGCAGCGAAGGGGATGTTGGTGTAGTGAACCAGTGGACCTATCATGCGCGGATGTACCGTGCGGCCCGGCTGGCGGCGGGAAGAAGCGATCTGGAGCTGGTCCAGCTCACCTCCTTC
Organism: Paenibacillus sp. FSL M7-0420; assembly: GCF_038002345.1. Lineage (NCBI taxonomy): Bacteria > Bacillati > Bacillota > Bacilli > Caryophanales > Paenibacillaceae > Paenibacillus > Paenibacillus sp. FSL M7-0420. The sequence continues at coordinate 353,578 of NZ_JBBOCJ010000001.1, forward strand.
GGCTGCGGGATCGATGCGATTACCTGCGATGCGGTTCAGGAGATTATGGAGCGTCACAACAAGGTCTATACGCTCATCAAAATCGATGAAATCAGCAACCTCGGAGCCGCGCGGATTCGCCTGCGTTCGCTTCAGGCCGCGATGCGTGAGCGCGAGAGAGGCGAGGTTAAGCCGCAGCTGCTCTACAAGCCGCAAGTCAATGTGCCGTTCACCAAAGAAATGAAGGATACCTATACCATCCTTGCTCCGCAGATGTCGCCGATTCATTTCGAGCTGTTCGAACGGGTCTTCCAGGATGCGGGCTACCGGCTGAAAATTCTGGAATCGACCGGTCCGCAGGAGACGGAGGAAGGCCTCCGGTACGTCAACAATGATGCCTGTTATCCGGCGATTGTAACGATCGGGCAGATGCTGTCGGCACTGAAGAGCGGCGATTATGACCCGGACCGGACCGCTGTAATCATGTCGCAGACCGGGGGCGGCTGCCGGGCGACGAACTACATCTCCCTGCTGCGCAAGGCTCTGAAGGATGCCGGTCTGGGGCAGATCCCGGTGATCTCCCTGAATGCCTCCGGGATGGAGAATCAGCCGGGCTTCCGCATCAGCCTGAAGCTGGCGAACCGCCTGATCGCCGCAGCCTGCTACGGAGATCTGATGATGCGCCTGCTGCACCGCTTCAGACCGTATGAAGCGGTGCCGGGAAGCACAGAGGCCTTATTCCGCCAGGGAATGGGACGCTGCAAGGGCAGCCTGTCGAACTTCTCGTTCCGTGAATACAAGCGGCTGACCCGTGAGATTGTTGCCGGGTTCTCGCGGCTGCCGGTTATCCCGGCGGATAAGCCCAAGGTGGGCATTGTCGGGGAGATTCTAATCAAATTCCATCCGGATGCCAACAACCATATCATCGACATGATTGAGGCGGAGGGCGGAGAGGCTGTGATGCCTGATTTCCTGGACTTCATTTTCTACTGTGTCTACAATCCGATCTACAAGGCCGAGCAATTCGGCAAAAGCAAGCGGCTGGGCTATATTAATCCCATGCTGATTTCCTACCTCGAAATCTACCGCAAGCCGGTCAAGGTAGCGCTGGAGCAGGCCGGACTATCCAAAGGCCGGGAGAATATCTACGGTCTGGCCGAGAAGGCAAGCCGCCTCGTGTCGGTAGGCAACCAGATGGGCGAAGGCTGGTTCCTGACGGCGGAGATGATGGATCTGCTGGATAACGGCGTGAACAATATTGCCTGCATTCAGCCGTTTGCCTGCCTGCCGAACCATATTACCGGGCGCGGGATGATTAAGGGGCTTAAGGATCTATATCCTGGCGCGAACATCGTTGCCATTGATTATGATGCCGGAGTCAGCGTGGTCAACCAGGCCAACCGGATCAAGCTGATGATGTCGATTGCCAGCGGCCTTGCCGCCGGCACCCAGCCGTCAGCGGATGAGGTGGCGCAACTGGTGCCGGTACTGGCCGGTGGTGTGGGCTGCCAAGGATAGCAGCTTCTGAATATACAGAGCGGACCGGTTATTACACCGGTCCGCTCTTTTTGCTGCAATGTGCTGGCGCGCAGGCGTGTGGCTCGAATGTATGCGGAAAATAGCACACATTTGCTGGCGCCCAGGCGTGTGGACCGAATGTATACGGAAAACAGCATACATTGTGCTCACATGCAGGCGTATGGACCGAATGTATGCGGAAAACCGAACATATTGGGGAGCGTGGTGGCACCATTGACCGAATGTATGCAAAAAACCGAATACAATGTGTTTGGCACGAAGGTGAGTGGGACGGATGCCACCCCCGCTGCGCGCGGTGGATTCCAGCAGCTTGTCCCCTAAGGAATCCTCATAGGTTATCTGTTGCCCGTTGCTTTCTTCAGAAGCGTAGAGGGCAGTGTGCAGCTCCAGAATGATAGCGACTGCTTCAGTATGCGTCTCCGGCTTGGTGATGATTCCCGATAAAATTTTATGCTGCCTGTTCCAGTGATTACGTTGTTCAAAATTCATGTGTAACCCTCGCTTTCCGTGATTTTTCAGAAAATTTCTGTAAGAAAATCATTGACGGATAAATAGGTAACTAGTAAAATAGTTCGCATGCGAAGTATTATTGTGCATTATGCTTGTGGAGGGATAAGGCTTGGAAGAAAAGGAAAAGCAACTGGACGATATTCTATCCTCTTTCCGCTGCATTACCCATAATTTCCAGCAGCTTCTGTGGAAGGATGCAGAGGAGCTTAACATCACATCTACCCAGCTGATGGTATTGCGTAAGTTATCCTTGCATCCTGATATCGGGATCACGGAGCTGGCCGATCTTCTGCATCTGGGCAACAGCGCTGCCAGCGGTGTAGTGGACCGGATGGTGAAGGCCGGACTGATTACCAGAGAACGCTCGCAGAGCGACAAACGAATATTCAAGCTGGCGATGACCGAGAAAGGCAAGGAGATCCGTCTGCTTAGCAGACAGTCACTCCGAAGACATTTGCAGCCCTTGGCAGATATTCCTGCGGAGGATGTACAGGAGCTGCTGCGGCTGCATGGTGAAATTATCCGAATTCTAGAACAAGGGAGAGACAACAAGAAGCTATGAGTACAATTACAGCCGGTAATGCACCGTCCAAGACGGTCCGCAGAGGCCCGATTATCGCAGCGCTCCTGATCGGCGCCTTCGTGGCGTTATTGAATCAGACACTGATGAATGTGGCACTGCCCAAAATGATGGAGGATCTGAATATCCTCGCCAATACGGCCCAATGGCTGACGACAGGGTTCATGCTGGTTAATGGTGTGCTCGTGCCGATCAGCGCCTATCTAGTGGAGAAATTTACGACCCGCCAGCTCTTTACGACGGCAATGATGTTATTTTCGATAGGTACACTGGTGTGTGCGATAGGAACAGGCTTTGAGATGATTATGGTCGGCAGAGTCATTCAGGCCGTAGGTGCCGGAATTCTGATGCCGCTGATGAACATTGTGTTCCTACGCATCTTCCCGATTGAAGAACGGGGCAAGGCGATGGGACTGATGGCGGTTGCGATGATTTTTGCTCCGGCTGTCGGCCCTACCTTGTCCGGCTGGGTCGTGCAGAACTATTCCTGGCGCGTGCTGTTCTACATCGTGCTTCCGCTGGCCATCTTCTCGATGCTGCTCGGCATGAAGACTATGCAGAATGTAGGTAAGCTGACTTCTCCAAAGCTGGATAAACCGGGTGTGATTCTGTCTACACTGGGCTTCGGCGGGCTGCTCTACGGCTTCAGTGATGCCGGAACAGACGGCTGGGGAAGCACGACCGTTATTCTCTGCCTGATCCTGGGTATCGTGTCCCTGGGGCTGTTCGTATGGCGTGAGCTGACCACGGATAAGCCGCTGCTTGAATTCCGGATTTTCCGCTACAACATGTTCTCCCTGACTACCGTGATCAACATTATCGTCACCATGGCTATGTATGCAGGGATGATCCTGCTGCCGATCTATCTGCAGACCATCCGCGGCTTTACACCGATGGAATCCGGACTGATGCTGCTCCCGGGTGCGGTTCTGATGGGCGTTATGTCACCGATCACCGGAATTATATTTGATAAAATCGGCGCCCGCTGGCTGGCGGTTATCGGCCTGGCCATCACCACAGTGACTACCTGGGAATTCAGCCAGATCAGCACCACTACCACCTATACTCATCTGATCCTGACGTATACGGCCCGGATGTTCGGGATGTCGATGCTGATGATGCCTATCGTCACCGCCGGTCTGAACCAGCTGCCGCAGCGTCTGGCTTCTCATGGTACAGCCATGTCCAACACCCTGCGTACCGTAGGCGGCGCACTGGGGATGGCCCTGTTCGTCAGCCTGATGACCAACCGTACGAAGAGCAACATTACCGATGCACTGGTAAGCGGTGCGGTGTCGAAGACCGATAAGGCTGCGATGCTGAAGCTTACTCAGGACGCAACGATTAACGGGATTACCCACGCGTTCGCTGTAGCAACCTGGGTGACTGTTGTTGCCCTGGTGCTGGCGCTGTTCATCCGCAAGACCTCTCCGCAGCCCGACTTCCTGAAGACGGAAGAAGCGGAAGGCGAACAGCCACAGCCGAACCTGACCAAATCACAGAGAGCATAATCGTGCATACATTTTAAAAAAAGACGATCCGCTATAACCGTTAACGGTTATAGCGGATCGTCTTTTTGCGTCTGCGAACTAGGGTAGAATTACCCCGCTGTCCTTCATCCTCCCCAGTCTCCCAGTCAAAAACCGGCTTCTCAGGAGGTCATGCGATGGCGAATTGAAAATGCTTAGGGTCGGCTTTTATTGCCGCTCCGGCAAGTCTGCTGAATATGCCGCCGCAACGCCGCGGGCCACCTCGCCTAATCTGCGGCGGACATGCTCCGGCCCCAGCACCTCCAGGACAGTCCCGAAGCTTAGCAGGAAGCCGTATAGCCAGTCATTCTCAGGGTACTGGAGCGTTAGGGTATAACCGCCGGTATCATCCCGCTGGAGCGTCTCACAGTCGAAGTATTCCTCGGCGAGATGCTTGCCTTCGGGGGCGAACCGCAGCGTGACCGGTATGAGATTCTGCGGTTCCTTCCAGCTACTGCTCCATGGCAGCTCTGTAAGGGGAATATCCTGGCGGATATAGTGCCTGTTCTTCTTCACCAGCGCTTTCATCCGCAGCAGCTTGAAGAGGCGGAAATCCTGACGGTCCTGGCAGAACCCGTATAAGTACCAGAATTGTCCCTTGAGGACCAGCGTATAGGGCTCGACCGTACGCAGGCTTACCCTGCCTTCAGCAGTTATGTATTCAAAAGTGACCAAGACCTCCTCCTCTAAGGCTTCTTTAAGGAGGTCCAGCCGCTCCTCCAGCGGAGCTGTCAGCTCCCAGGGGGAGAAATCGACGATCATTTGGGTGGTTTTGCTGCGGAAGGCGGAGATCTGGGAGGGAGGGACAACGCTGCTGATCTTCTCCATCAACAGCTGATGGCCCTCTCCTCCGATGGAGGAGGCGCTTTGCAGCGCACTGAAAATATCGGCCAGCTCGCGTTGCGATAATACGTTGCGGTCCAGCCGGTAGCCCTGCATGAGGCCGATGCCGCCCCCTGCCCCCTGATAGGTAACCACAGGGATGCCTGCGCTGTTAATGCTGTCTATATCACGGTAAATCGTACGCACGGAGACCTCGAACATATCGGCCAGCTCCTTGGCCTGAATCAGCGGCCGGTTGAGCAACAATATAACAATGGAGAGCAGACGGTCTATTTTCACAGGGATACCTTCTTTCAGACGTTAAGGTGAGGCTATAGTCAGCGGGTCTTGGAGGTCTCTTTGACCTTCACTTGGACCTTGGCATCAAGCGTAGCCACTGGCTTGCGCCGCCGCAGCCGGAGAGAAATGGCAGCCCGGTAACGGTAAATGACAATCAGCGCGGCAATAGCCAGCACGCTTACCGCGATCCAGAGGGCGTAGGATTCGATCAGGTGGAAGATGCCCATCCACTGCGGGCCGAAGATTTTGCCGATTCCGAGGAATAACACCACCCAGAATATTGCGCCTCCGTAGGCATACATAGCGAATTTACGGAAGGGCAGGGCAATAATCCCGGCAAAATAGCCGGTGAAGTGGCGGACGCCGGGGATGAAATAGCCGATGGAGATCAGCACGCTGCCGTATTTCTCGAACCAGCGCTGCGTCTTTTCCAGCTTGGCCGGAGAGAACATGAACCATTTACCATACCGCTGGATAAAGGGCAGACCCGCCTTGAGCCCGATGAAATAAGTAATGGTCATCCCGATTGTAGTCCCTAAGAAGGCTACGATCACCAGGGTGAAGAAATCCAGCCTCCCCGTGAAAGAGAGAAATCCTGCGAAGGCCATCGTGGTCTCCCCGGGAAAAGGCAGGGCGATAAATTCTAGCAAAAGCCCGAAAAACAATACGCTATATCCATAGCTCGCAAACAATTCCTGTATCCATTTCAGCATATCCATAGATTCTTCACTCTCCAAAGGCTGCGCGCCTATTCTATTCTTAAGCTTGTCTTCATACAATCTACCAAATGGTGCGGGTGCGCCAATAGAATGCTGGAGGTAGAGAAGATGAAGGACAACCTGGAAAATCCGATCCGCAGCATCATGATCTGCGGGTTGCTTGTTATTGCTGTTGTGCTGAGTCTGGGTGTGTCAGCCTATGGAGGGCAGGGGAATTCTTCCGGTTCGCGGATTACGTACTCCCTGCAGGCTGAAGCAGGCAGTGCGTTACCTCTACTCTCTAAGAATAATGCTCCGGCTGTCCCGGTGCAAGATTTGCCTCCGGCAGCGGCCAGAATGACAACCGCAGAATCACGGCAGCCGCATATTTCGGGCGGTTCAGCCCCTAAGGCAGATGCAGAGCGTCCTGCTCCCGCTATACACCAAGTAGCTGCTGCTGCGGGGAAAGCTGCTCCGGCAGCCGGTCACCGCCAGGAGAAGGTGGTCTATCTGACTTTTGACGACGGGCCAAGCGCAGTTACTCCCAAGGTGCTTAGCATATTGCAGGAGCAGGGGGTTAAGGCGACCTTCTTCGTGCTGGGGGATCAGGCCGCAGGGCGTCCCGAGCTGATCCATGCCATCTGGGAGCAGGGGCATGCTATCGGCAACCATACCTACAATCATAACTATCATGATTTATATAGCGGCTTCACGGAATTCTGGCGCCAAATCAAACAGACGGAGGAAACGGTACGTGAGATCACAGGCGTCCGTCCGCAACTGGTCCGTGCACCGGGCGGCACGTTCGGCCATTTCGACAGTACATACTTCAATCTGCTGAAGCAGGCAGGCTACCGGGTGATCGACTGGACTGTGGACAGCGGAGATTCCCGCCGCCGGGGAGTGCCCGCTGCGGAGATTGTGCAGGCATCTGTGGCTGACTTGAACGCCTCCAGTGTGGTGCTGCTGCTGCATGACGGATCAGGCCATGAACAGAGCGCCAAGGCGCTGCCTGCCATTATTGAACGCTACAGAGCGGCCGGTTATGAGTTCGGCGTTCTGGATACGCAGAGTGATCCCGTACAGTTCAGGGTGTCCTCCAAGGCAGCCTCCCTTCAGCGGGGCAAGCCGTCACAGGATTGGATATCGGCCAATATTGCTCCGAATGCGGAGCTGTTTGCACCAGGCAAGGCGCTTGCGCTTGAGATTGGGCGGATGGAGATCAAGCTGAAGCCCGGAGAGTACCGTCTCCAGGACGGGCAGTACTATGTTCCGCTCCGCGCCACCGTGGAACGGCTGGGCGGGCGGGTCGGCTGGGATGCGGACACCCGCAGCGCAGCTGTAAGCTGGAACGGCCGCAGCATGACGTTAGACTCACAGAAGCAGGAGGTTGGCATTCACTGGCCGGACGGTACAGCAGAGTACAAGGCGGCACAGGTGCAGCTCCAAGGCTCCTCCCTCTGGGTACCCCTGCGTATGCTGCTTGAGGCGGCAGGTCATCCGGGTGCGGAAGCCTTTGTTAATGCAGAGGAGCGCAGGGTTACCGCAGCTTAAGGCGGATATCCGTTTTGGAGGAGGGCCGGACGGAGGGGAAGGCAAGGAGAGCAGAGAACAGGCAGAGCTGGCGTGGAAAAGCGGCAGCTGAATGTCTGGGCATCCTTTTTGGTGGAAAGAATAGATAGCAAGAGGCCTCAGCAAGTAGTATAGCCAGGGAAAGAACAGGCTGTCAGGGGGCTAGTCTATGACCATGGAAGGGTGTCCTCCTTGTCCTCATCATCATTGACAGATCCGAAATCACAGGTATATTCACAGCAGAACAGGTACGGGAATGCAGAGATAGCCGGGTTCCCCCGGAAGCGCATCCGCCGCGCAGCTAAGGAGTGGGGGCGAATGCTGCTCCTGATGGCAGTTGCCGGAGGACTGTATATGTGGCGCGGCGGAGAATCGCTCCTGCTGCTGCTGACAGCGGGCGGAGTGGTCATGTCCGGCGGCCTGCTGATGCAGCTCTGCGGTCCCCGGAGAGTTAGTGTCCAGCGCACGATTGTTCCTGCGCGTCTGTCTGCGGGGGATGACGCCGTTGTGGAAGTTCAGATTTCTTTTGCCGCCCGAATCCCGCTGCCCTGGATGATTGTGACCGATTACTGGAGCGGGGGCAGCCATCAGGAACTGCTGTTTCCCGGCTTCCGGCGTTCCTTCAAATATTCTTATGAGCTGCTGTCCGTTCCCAGGGGTGTACATCAGCTTCATGGGTGCAGTGTAACCTGGGGAGATCTGCCGGGGCTGTTCACCGGCGGCTGCCAGCCGGGCGGCAAGGCGGACTTCAAGGTGCTGCCAAGGGCGTTATATATGGGCACAGTTGTGCCGGATACCGGCTTGCTGCCGGGAGACCGTGTGTCCGGGCGGGGGAACCACAGCAGCCCGCAGGCAGCGGATATCCGTGATTATACGCCGGGTGATCCGTTCAGCCGGATTCACTGGAAGAGCAGCGCCCGTAAAGGCAACCTGCAGAGCAGAGTGCCGGAACGTGAAGCGGGGCAGATGACCTGCATCGTGCTTGCGAGCAGTCCGGCGGATTACGAGATTCCCGGCGGTGCGCATCCTCCCCGCAGCCAACGGAGGACGGTAATCCCGGCCTTTGAACAGGCGGTATCGGCTACGATGGGGCTGCTGCTCTCTGCCGAGCGTACCGGCAGCTACATCCAGCTCTTCAGCGGCGGCTGGCCGGAAGGAATGGCCAGACATGAGGGGCTGGGCCAGATCCCCGGGAGGGTCCGGGATCTGCTTACAGAGATTGCTCCTTCCGGTTCACAGAGTCTCAGCAGACTGCTGGAGGATGCGTCACAGAGCTGGATTCCCGGGATGACGGTATCGGTCGTTACCGGCAGGCTGGAGGAGGAGTCGGCGAGAACGCTGGCCCGTTTCCTGGTTCAAGGAATCCGGGTGGAGCTGTATTATGTCTGGGACCAGCCTTCTCCGAGCCGGACTCCCGGTAGTCCTGTGCGGAGCCCGGCCAGAGCAGCGGGGACGCTGCCGGAGCTATCCCGCAGCAGCAGGCTGGCACCGGAGGGGTGGGAAACAACCGGGCAGCATGATCCCGCAGCTTACGGGAACAACAGACCGCCTGCCTCGGATACGATTGCGGGAAGTCTGATGCGGCTTGGCGCGAGGATTCACTGTCTGAGCTATGCTGCTCCTGCACAAGGGTACAAGGGGGCGGAGCCTGATGGATTCCCGGATAACTCCACCTCCTGCTAGTGCGAGTACGGATGGCGCCAGTCCGAAGGGCTCAACCCACAGCGGGCAACGCCGCTACGGAAGCATCAGGTTTACAGCGGCAGGGATGCAGGAATCAGACCTTGCAGAGAACAGCTCCGCAGGTAAAAGAGAGAACAGTCCTCTGTATTATCGCGGTCTGTTCTCTTTGGCGATTATGGGCGTCTTTGGGCTGTGGCTGCTGCCGCTCTACAGATTGTCTGCGGCAGCGGACCATACACAGCTCCTGCGGCTCCTGATGCTCTCGGCAGCAGCGCTTCTCGCATGGGGCTGTCTGCTGTTGCCCCGTCTTGTCCAGGCAAGCGGGCAGTTTCTTCTAATCTTCATGACCTGGTATGGCCTCTGTGCTGCTGCGGGAGGCGGGGGCGGGTGGCTGAAGGTCTATGCCATGGAGAAAAGTGGACAGGATGCCCTGCTGCTGCTCTCTGGCCGGATCTCCGCATTAAGCGAGGACAGCAGGCTGCTGATTCTGGTGCTGGGCTGGGGACTGCTGGTGTCCTCCGTCCAGCAGCTCGCGCTGTACAGGGGAAGTATTGCGCTGTTCACCGGTGTAACGCTGGTGTATCTGCTGGTGCTGGATATGGGCTATTCCGTTAATACTTCCGGGGATGTTCTGGTCACTGCGGGGCTGATCCTGTGGCTGCGGGCTTTAAGCGGGCTGCTCCACCTGCAAGAGAAGACAGAAAGGCCTGTTCTGCCTTACGCCCGCTGGGGAGCCAGGGCATTCTCGGCAGCTGTACTGGTAACGCTGGCCGCCTGGATGGCCGGGCAAGGGCTGGGCGCACGCCCGGCTGCCCCGGTTACACTGCAGCCGGTGCTGGACAAGCTGGAGCACTGGGCAGCGGCGCAAAGACCGGAGGAGGCAGGCGTACCCGGCACTGGCAGCGCTGGCAGCACTGGCTACAGTATGGAAGACAGAGAGCTTGGCATGCCCCTGACTCCCAGCCGGGAGGCGGCCTTCACGGTCACTGCTTCCCGTCCCTATTACTGGCGGGGAGAAAGCATGGCGTATTATGACGGCCGCCGCTGGATCAGGAGCGGAGCGGCGTATTCAGCGCTGAATCTGCCCCGGCTGTCCGGGGCGCTGCCCGCTCTGGCGGATGCTGAATTAGCCGGGGGCCAGACATTTATCCAGCGGATTCAGCTGGCCTCGCCTTCCACTGGAGGTATGCCGCTGTTCAGTGCAGGCGCTATAACAGACATACAGAACATCCGGCTTGCGGACGGAAGCCAGCTGGGTTACGTGCTGGCCAGCCCGGACAGGCTCAGCTTCCGTCTGCCGGAAGTCTACAGCTCCGCAGGGGTTACGGAATATACCGTCAAGTCTGTTCTGCCGCCAAGCGATCCGGCAGCGCTGCGGAAGCTGAAGGGGAGTGATCCCGAAGGGGTTCGCAGCCAGTATTTGCAGCTCCCCGCTGCTCTGCCGCCCGGAGTGCGTGCCCTGGCCGGACAGCTTACAGCTGCGGCGGCGAGCCGTTACGATGCCGCCGTAGCTGTAGCCGGTTATCTTCAGGACGGCTACACCTATTCGCTGAAGACCCGGGTGCCGCCGTCCGGTGCCGATTTCACCGATGATTTCCTGTTCGGGACCCGTCAGGGCTATTGTGTGCATTTTGCCACTGCGATGACGGTCCTGCTGCGCAGCAGCGGCATTCCGGCGCGGTACGTCCAGGGCTACGGCCCGGGCACCGCTGTGCCCGGCTCTGTGCCGCAGCGCTACAGCGTGACCGGCGGCGATGCCCACGCCTGGGTCGAGGTCTATTTCCCCGGCGCGGGCTGGGTCCCCTTCGACCCCACGCCCTCCGCCGCTGCCGCCGCTGCCCTCGGCGCGGCGGCTACGGACCCGGCGGCGGCCTCCGCGCCGCCGGACACCCGCCGCTCCGCTGCGCTGCACGCGGACGCGCTCACCGCCGCCCTGCCGCAGGCGGGCGGCCCGGACACTGCGCTGCTTGCGCTGGCGGCGCTGGTGCTGGCTGCCGCCATCCGCTGGCGGCGCAGCCTGGCCCTGCTGCCGGCGGTGCGCCGCGCCGGCAGGCTTGGCCGTGAGCGGCAGCTGCGCGCCGCCGCTCTGGCCTGGCACGGGCTGGCGGCGCGCTATGGGCCGCCGCTGCCCGGGGTTACCGCCAGGGAGTACGCAGACTCCCTGGCTATCGAGGACGGGCGGCTGCGCGCCGCCGTCCGGGGGTTTGTACGCCAGTGGGAGACCCTGGCGTATGGCGGCGCCGGAGGCGGCGTGCCCTTAGCGGCGTCGGACCCCGGCGGCGAGGCCGTGCCTTTGCCTGTGGCTGTCTCCGCCGGAGGCGGCGTGCCCTTAGCGTCGTCGGGCTCCGCTGGAGACGCCGCTCGCTCGACGCCCTCCGCGTCCCCCGCGCCCCCCAACGCTGCCGATACCATAGACGCAGCGGCATTCATGGCACGGTGCCTGATGATCACCTTCCATCTAACCTGATCGAGAAGCGGCGTCCCTGCATTTGCAGCGGACGTCTTTGTGACGGCTAAGCTTGCCGCTTCAAATGTAATCGAAAAACCGACCACATTTAGCGCTGCATGGGCACGAGGGCCAAATGTAATCGAAAAACCGACCACATTTAGCGCTGCATGGGCACGAGGGCCAAATGTAATCGAAAAACCGACTACATTCGGAGCTGCATGGGCACGAGGACCAAATGTAATCGAAAAACCGACCACATTTAGCGCTGCACGGGCACGAGGACCAAATGTATGTGAAAAACCGAATACAATCAAATTCACGCTTCCCCTAGCAACGCTGTATAAGCCAGCCAGGGCTGTAATTCTTCACTGTATTTCCATAACATAGATACCTGTTCCCGGCAGCGGGAATTCGGCAGACACTTGCTCATCTGCAGGTATTAAGTACTGTCATGGCCACGAGCCTGTTTCCGCTACCTTTGCCTCGTGCAGGTATTACCTCCACCCCTGCCACACCTATCCCAAAACCTTGAAACAGAGGGACCCCATTTCCTTGACGCTGAGAATTAACCATGAGTATAATGAATCCAATAATCAAGGGAGGCAAGTAATGAACAAGCCAAATGAAATAATCGTTGTTCTGGATTTCGGGGGACAGTATAACCAGCTTATCGCGCGCAGAATTCGTGACCTGGGGGTATACAGTGAGCTTCTGCCGTACAATACACCGATGGAGAAGATTAAGGCCTTATCACCCAAAGGGATTGTATTCTCAGGCGGGCCAAGCAGTGTCTATGCGGAGAATGCACCACATGTAGACCCGGCGATTTACGAGCTCGGGCTGCCGATCTTCGGAATCTGCTATGGGATGCAACTGATGGCTCAGCAGCAGGGGGGCAAGGTGGAACGCTCCGCCAAGCGCGAATACGGCAAAGCCGATGTAGAATTCGCACCCAGCTCCGTGCTTGCAGCAGGTCTTGAGAGCAAGCAGACGGTATGGATGAGCCACGGCGACCATGTTGTGGAGCTTCCGGAGGGCTTTAAGCTGGATGCCGGTACAGAGAGCGCGCCGATTGCAGCCATGAGCAATGATGCACGCAAATTCTTCGCTGTTCAGTTCCATCCTGAGGTACGCCACTCCGTGAAGGGGAATGAGATGATCTCGAACTTCCTGTACGAGGTCTGCGGCTGCGAGGGCAAATGGACGATGGAGTCGTTCATCGAGGATGCCGTTAAGGATATCCGTGATAAAGTCGGCGACCGGAAGGTGCTCTGCGCACTCAGCGGCGGTGTGGATTCCTCTGTTGTGGCGATGCTGATTCACCGTGCGATCGGCGATCAGCTGACCTGTATGTTCATCGACCACGGCCTTCTGCGCAAAGGTGAAGCGGAGAGCGTCATGGAGACTTTTGTCGGCAAGTTCGATATCCATGTCGTCAAAATAGACGCCCGTGACCGCTTCCTCGGCAAGCTGGCCGGTGTCTCCGATCCCGAACAGAAACGTAAAATCATCGGCAACGAGTTCATCTATTGCTTCGACGAAGAATCGGCCAAGCTGGGTGACTTCGCGTTCCTGGCTCAAGGTACACTGTATACCGATATCGTAGAGAGCGGTACAGCGACGGCGCAGACGATCAAGTCGCACCACAATGTGGGCGGGCTGCCGGAAGATATGAAATTCAGTCTGATCGAGCCGCTGAACACCCTCTTCAAGGATGAAGTCCGTAAGCTGGGCGAGGAATTGGGCATGCCGCATGCGATCGTGTGGCGTCAGCCTTTCCCGGGTCCGGGTCTGGCGATTCGTGTGCTGGGTGAAGTGACCGAAGAGAAGCTGCAGATCGTCCGCGATTCCGACTATATCCTGCGTGAAGAGATTGCCAAGGCGGGTCTTGACCGTGAGATCTGGCAGTATTTCACTGCACTCCCTAACATGAAGAGTGTGGGTGTAATGGGTGACGAGCGTACCTATTCCTACACCGTAGGCATTCGTGCGGTAACCTCCATCGACGGCATGACCGCCGACTGGGCGCGTATCCCATGGGATGTACTGGAGAAAATCTCTGTGCGCATCGTCAACGAAGTGGACAACGTCAACCGTATCGTGTACGACATTACCTCGAAGCCGCCAGCGACGATCGAGTGGGAATAGATCAAGGATAAAATAAAAACTCTCTTCTATAGGCGATTTTTGCTGATGGGAGAGAGTTTTTTTCGAAATATAAGAAATTATATGTTGCACACGATAAATTATCCTTCTATTTCTCGCTGAAACGGTTATGACAAAAAAGAACTCCAAAACCCTATATTAAGGTTTGGAGTTCTTCCCGCTTAGACGGACAGCTGCAAGCTCTTCAATTCATACACCTTCTCCAGCGTATTCAGACACTCTGTCTTCTTATCATCACTATCCGCATGAAGATATCCCTCCACCAGCCGGTATCCGAATACGAGCAGGATGAATTCGTAGACGCAGTGGCCGGCAAGCGGGGCAATCTCTCCCGCATATTCCGCGAAGCCCCGGTAATAAGCAGGGACACACCGCTGATAGTATTCAATCATGTGATCAAGATCCGCCTCATCTGCAATCAGGCTGGCGATGTCCTCGCCGAGGTAGCCCCAGCCGCTGGTATCCCAGTCGATCAGCGCGATGGTCCCGCCAGAATAGATGATGTTGGTTACCCAGAAGTCCCGGTGGCATAACACCAGAGGCAGGCATTCAATCCGGGCAAAAATATCGTCTGAATGCTCATCAATGTCGATGAGCATTTGCCGCACATGCTGCGGGAATTCGCATTCCTCTGAACGGATATAGTCGTAGACAACCGGCCAAGACCGGTAGTGCAGATAAGTATTCTTCATGAGGTCTGGATGGCTCAGGTTGGTCAGACTTTGCGGCCCCTCAGGCTGCTCCGCGTACAGCTTCCCTTGATACCGGCCCAACTCCAATGCCGCCTGTTCATACATGTCACCGGTCAGCTCCAGACCGGAGATGCCATCCATATATTCCAGCCATAATCTCATTTCATCCCCGGCTTCATTCATCTCAGCGTGATAACACACCGGCCAGCGGAAGGATTCTGTGAAGGTTGCCCCCAATGGAGAAGCGTAGAGATCATATTCCCGCCGCCAGGAATCCGGATCATCGTAACGCTCCCATTTCTTCTGGATTTTCAGCACAATATGGTACGGCCGTTGCTCTCCGTCAGCCGTTTCGGCCGTTCCGGTAACCAGCTGCACATCTCCCAAGGTCCCGCCATGCAGCTGTAACGTCTGGTAGTCAGCAGATGTAATCGTTGTTTTGAAAAGCTCACTTAGTGCAGTATATAACGCTTCAGTTGGAATCTTCATTTTTTCCAGCCCCCGGTTTTCTTGGTTTGTTTTCTTTGCATAGCGATGGATTGATTGCGGGCATTCTTGCTGATCAGATAGCCGGTTCTGTTCTGGACGAATTGGTTCTCCTGCTGCTGGGCCATGTAATGCTCCCAGCGTTCGCGCGTCAGGGAACCCTCCGCCAGGGCGGCCAGCACCGCACAGCCCGGCTCGGCCTCATGGCGGCAGTCACTGAACCGGCATCTGGTGAACAGGTCTTCTATATCAGCGAAGCCTGCAGAGATGCCTTCGTCAGCATCGAACAGCCCCAGTTCACGCATCCCGGGGGTATCGATTACCATTGCTCCCGAGGGGAGCATGAACAACTGACGGTGGGTCGTCGTGTGCCGTCCCCGGCTGTCTTCCTCCCGGATGGAACTGACCTTCATAACATCCCGTTCCATCAGGGCGTTAAGCAGCGATGATTTGCCGACTCCGGACATGCCAAGGAAGACGACAGTTGAACCTGGCTTAAGGTAGACATCGAGCTCATTCAGCCCGAGACCGTTATGACTGCACACGGCGTGCACGGGAACATCCGGCATGCTCTGCCGGACTTCTGCCAGCCGGAGGCTGTAATCTTCGGTGAGATCAGCCTTGGTCAGAATGACGACCGGCTGGCCGCCGCTCTGCCTGGCCTGGGTCAGGTACCGCATCATGCGGGTGACATTGAAATCCCAGTTCAGGGAGGACAGAATAAATACATAGTCAAAGTTAGCTGCCACGACCTGCTCCAGAATGGTTTTGGTATAGCCTGCGGCATGGCCGGAATAATTTGCCCGCGAGAACTTGGAGCGGCGGGGGAGAAGGGCAACAATGAGCGAATCCCCGCTTCCGTTCGGGCGCAGTAAGGCAAAATCACCGACGCACGGGAAGTCCTCCCGGGTTTCTGTACTGTGATAGAACGTGCCTTTGAGTACAGCGGTCAACTCGCCCCGCTCTGTGATTACCGTGAAGCGCTCCCGCCGGAGCTCTGTAATTCTGCCAGGCAATAGCCTGGACGGGATTTTTTCTATTTCTGTATATCCATAGGTTTTTAGATCAATCATGGTTTTGGGTTTAGCTCCTTTTAAAGTTGTTTTGTGGACGCAAAAATGCCGCGGAACAGCAGCCTCAAGAAGAAGCTGCTGTTCTACGGCATCAAGATGCAAAGAAGATACGACCTTCATCGTATCCCGCAAACAGCAATATTCACGAAAGGTTACTTGGGATGGCATACCAAATAATACGGGCTTTTACCCGCCTTTTTAAGAAGCATGCCTGCTATGCAGTTCTAAACTGAAACCACCATATAAGTAGTAGCCAATTAAAACATCCCCTTTCGGATTAAGGAACTTGTAAGAAAATGGAGTGCTTATCGCTAAGCTAATTCAGTTTAACATATGTTTGCGTGCCCATCCATGTAGAGTTTAATTATAATTAATTAAGTGCGGAACTATCCGCATTTATGCTGCAAGGTTTGGCCGATTCTCCCTGAACCAAGCGGGATTTGTCATAGAAATGTTCAATTTACGAACATTTGTGTAAACCTGACGGGCAATGTTCGTATTTACCATTGACAAGAGCTGTCATCTCCCCCTAAAATGATAAAGCGCTACAGCAAATATATTCGTATAATTCCGGGGATCGGCCCGGAAGTCTCTACGAGGTCACCGTAATGACCTGGCTACGATTAAGAAGAGCAACTTGTTCTGGGATTTCCGGCGATTGTCCGGAATTCCCGGCAGCCATCTCTTTTTCGGGCCGGTGTCTTCCCAGATGCCGGCTTTTGTGTTGCTGTAATGGCACAACATACAACCTTAGGGGGAGAACGATTTGAACCGCTTTTTCAAATTGAAAGAGAACGGCACCACAGTACGCACAGAGATCATGGCCGGTATAACCACGTTTATGGCAATGGCTTATATTCTGTCGGTTAATCCAAGCACTCTGACTGCCTTCGGCCGCATTGATATGGGCTGGTATTCCGTATTCCTTGCGACTGCGCTGGCAGCCGGTATTTTCACCATTGCCATGGGGGTATTCATTAACTTCCCGGTCGCTCTGGCACCTGGTATGGGCCTTAACGCATATTTCGCTTCCGTCGTCTTATCCTCCGCCACCACTGAACATGAGTTCACCTGGCAGATGGGTCTTACCGCCGTATTTATCTCCGGGATTATCTTCATCCTCCTGACCGTTACCCGGGTCCGGCAAATCCTGCTCACTGCCATTCCTGACAGCCTGAAGCATGCGATCACTGTCGGTATCGGGATGTTCATCACCATTATCGGCCTGAAGAACAGCGGACTGATGACCATCGGCGTTGAAGCCGGTAAAGACATCTCCGCCAATACATTTACAGATGTACTCTCCTTTGAAACGGTTATTCATATGGGCAGCCTGGAGAACACCAATGTTCAGCTCGTGATTATCGGTCTGCTGCTGATCTCCATTCTAATGGTACTGCGCGTTCGCGGCGCCATCCTGTTCGGAATTCTCGGGACTACCGTGGCTGCGATTCTCATGGGTGCAGTAGATTTCAGTTCACTGAGCAATCCGCAGACGCCATGGGTTCCTGACTTCACCCAGCTTAACTTCTGGGAATTCGACTGGGAAGGCATTATGCACACCGGTATCGTATCGGCGATTGCCACTTTTACCTTTGTAGAACTGTTCGATACCTTCGGTACGCTGGTGGGTACTGCTGAACGTGCCGGAATCATGAAGAACCCTGAAGAGGGCAAAAAACGTGTCGGCAACGCCATGTTCGTAGATGCGGTAGCTGTTGCGGGCGGTGCGGTGCTGGGTACTTCCACCACTACCGCTTATGTAGAAAGTGCAGCCGGTGTAGCTGAAGGCGGACGTACGGGTCTGACTGCAGTAACTACGGGGATCTGCTTCCTGCTTGCCTTGTTCCTGGCTCCGGTAGTCGCTCTGATCCCTGGTCCGGCCACAGCGGCAGCGCTGATTATTGTCGGTGTACTCATGGCTCAATCGATCCGTGATATTGACTTCCAGGACATGGTGTTGGCGATTCCGGCCTTCCTGACCTTCGTGATCATGCCGTTTACGTATAACATTGCTAACGGGATCTCGTTCGGGATTGTTACTTACGTGATTCTGGCTTGTGTAGCGAATATCGCCGGCAAGAAGAAATATGATATCCACTGGATGATGTGGGTGCTGGCAATTCTGATCATTCTGCGTTATGTTCTGATCGGCAGCCAAGGCTGATAAGCTCTACGGATTCTGACTTCCATTCTGCGGTCTCTTCATTATATGAAGGGGCCGTTTTCTTTTTATTCTTTTAAGGGGGGAGCCGCGCGGGACAAGCTGGGTTTTACCCTTTTCATCAACCAATATTTAGATTATATTGTTGAAGAGGTGATAAATGGTGTCCGGTGTATTCAATCGAGTGTACAAGTTCTTCCGTAGCCAGCCCTGGCCGGTGCTGCTGTTCCTGCTTGGGGCAATAGTCCGTATTCTATACATAACTTCTATTCCACCGGGACTGAACCAGGACGAAGCCTCTATCGGCTATGATGCCTACGCCATTTTACACTACGGGATGGACCGGAATGGTGTTCATCTGCCAATTCACCTGATCGCCTGGGGGAGCGGGCAGAATGCGCTCTATGCCTACTTGTCCATGCCGTTCATTCTGTTGTTCGGACTGACGCCGTTGTCTGTAAGGGCGCTTAGTCTGATCATGGGACTACTGGGCATGCTGTTTTTCTATCTGATTATGAAAAGACTGTCGGCCTCGCCTGGGGCCGGGACCGCTGCCATGTTCTTCATCGCCATTAATCCGTGGCATATTATGATGTCCAGGTGGGCGCTGGAATCGAATCTGTTTCCTACGATGATTTTGATCGCTGTATACTGTCTGCTGCGCTCTCTTGCGAATCCAAGATGGCTGTACGCCTTTACCGGCATGCTGGCCCTCTCACTGTATGCTTATGGAACAGCCTACTTCTTCGTCCCGCTATTTGCGCTCGGTACGGCAATTCTTCTATTATATAGCAAGGTCCTGCGACCCCGTGCCCTAGTCTGGAATTGTGTAGGGTTTGCGGCACTGGCGCTGCCTATATTACTATTTATTATCATTAACCGTTACGCTATGCAGGATATAGCCACTCCGCTGTTCACGATTCCGAAGCTTACGACGCCGCGCGTGGAGGAGATTTCATCCGTATTCGGCGGCAGGCTGTGGCAGGCGGCTGCGGATAACCTCAGTGCTTTCAGCAAGCTGATGTGGAGCGGAAGTGACGGCTTGGCCTGGAACTCCATCTCTCCTTACGGATATGCGTACCCGCCGGCACTGCCTTTTGCACTGCTCGGCCTGATCGTTCTCCTGCATTCCTGGTGGACAAGCCGGCGGGAGAGGGAGAGCGCTGGTAAGGGAGCCGTGCTGCTCTGGTTCCTGGTGGCGGTGCTAATGGCGCTGATTACAACTGTGAATATTAACCGGATTAATATTATTTTTTATCCGTTCATTATGCTGGTAAGCACCGGATTCGTCTGGCTGGCAGGCAGAGTCAAAGGTATAGCCATCCTGGCCGCGGCCGGGTTCGCCGTGATGTTTATTTTATTCTCCAATACGTATTTCCGCGAGTTCCCTGAGCGAATCGGTCCGGCCTTCTATGAATCCTTGGGGGAGGCAGTCCAGTATGCTTCGGAACACAGCACCGGTGAAGTCTATCTTACGAATCAGGTGAATATGCCTTATATTTATGTGTTGTTCTATGAACAGATCAGTCCGCATGATTTCCTGAAGTCCGTTCAGTATGCCAATCCGGGAGAAGCCTTTCAGCGTGTTTCTTCCTTTGGAAGATACAGATTTGAGGATTTGAACAGGGTGCCTGCGAATGCCGCATATATCTATGCGAATACTACTGCGCCGCCTGTAGCAAGCGCCGGGTCCAGAGTGAAGCGTTTCGCCAACTACAGCGTACTGCTCACCAGTGAACAGAATGGCGGGCCTCAAGACACACCCAAGACTGCTGCAAGCGAATTTGTGAATGGCGGATTTGAAGAAGGGACGGCGGGCTGGTCCTTCTCTGCGGGAACGGGAGTTGCTGTCAACAACCCCTTCGCCGGGAGTAAGCTGGCCTATCTTGATCCCGGAGCGGAGAACATCGTTTCGCAGGCTTTTACCGCCGCAGCCGGTGAGTACAGACTGACCGTCATGTCCAGTAGCGGGGGCAGCGGCGGCAAGATCGGCGTTCGGGCAGCCGGTAAGGTGCTTGCGGAGACAGAGCTGCCTGCGGCGGAAGCCTATCAACAGGTCACACTTCCTGCAGTCACTCTGGAGCAGGGGATACAGGCAGAAGTATACATAACCGGCGGTAATGGCTGGATTAACATTGACGAGGTGAGGGTAGAACGATGACCAAGAAGGTACGTGCAGCGGCAACCGTTATACTGATGCTCCTATTATTTATTCTTCCTGTAACAAGTATTTATGCCGAAGGGAACCTATTGCAGAACCCGGGCTTTGAAGAAGGGGGAGACGGGGCCCCGGCAGGCTGGAGCAAGGATATGTGGATTGCCGGAGATGCGGCGGGCTCCATATCCGTTCAGTCCGAAGAGGTTCATTCCGGCAGCAAGGCTGCGGTTATCGAGAATCTGGAGCCCAATCACCTGAAGTGGGTGCAGACCATTACCGTCTTGCCGGATAGTTACTACAGAATCTCTGGATATGTCAAAATAGCCAGCATCGCAGGCGGGGGGATCGGGGCCAATATTTTCCCGGTAGGCATTGGCGGCGGTTATCCCGCTACTAGCGATACCGGCGGGGAATGGCAGCGTCTGGAGTTCATCGGCCAGACCGGCAAGGAGCAGACCGAGATCGGAATCGGCGCTGCGCTGGGCGGCTATGCCAATCTGATTCAGGGTAAAGCCTATTTCGATGATCTGTCCGTAGAGAAGCTGGATACAGTGCCGGAGGGATCGAATATCATCTCACTGGACAGCGGAGCCCAGGCTCCGCCGGCAGATGCGGACGGCGGAAGCAAGCCGGAGGAAGTGCCGCATAAAGTATCGCCGGCCAAGCTGCTGCTGCTTTCCGGAGTATTCTGTTTGTTCTTTGCTTTTCTATACACAAGAGCCTTCCGCAGTGAGCGTCTGCTGAGACAGGAGGATGTAATCTATACCCGCTGGCTGTACGTCTTGTTTGGAGCGGCATTCATCCTGCGCATCTGGATCGGCCTTACGGCACAGGGCTATAAGAATGATATGAACACCTTCATGGCCTGGGGACAGCGCCTGACCGACCTTGGACCGGGCAAATTCTATGAGGAAGGTTATTTTGCTGATTACCCGCCGGGGTACTTATATGTGCTATACCTGCTTAGTCTGCTGCGTGGATTGTTTAACTTTGCCGGCGGATCAGGTGCCGAGACGGTTCTCTTCAAGCTGCCGGCGATTCTCTCTGATCTGGTGCTTGGCTGGATTATCTATAAGAGCGCACGTACCAGGCTCGGCTCCGGGCTGGCTATGGGGCTGATGATGCTGTTCCTGTTCAATCCCGCTGTACTGATGGATTCGGCAGCCTGGGGGCAGGCGGACTCCTTTTTCCTCATCTTCCTGCTGCTCAGTATAATGGGGGTTGTCGATAAGCGCTTCGTACGTGCGGCGGTCTTCTTTGCCGTCGCTACATTGATCAAGCCGCAGGCGCTGATTTTCACACCTGTACTGCTGCTTGCCTTCTACCATCACCGGGCCTGGAAGCAGCTTGCGCTGGGCGCCCTGTACGGATTGGGGATTTTCCTTGTCCTCGCAGCCCCGTTCTTCTGGAACAACGGCGGTTTTGCAGGCTTGATTAACCTCTACAAAAGCACACTGTCCTCCTATCCGTATTCCACAGTGAATGCATTCAATCTGTATGCCTTGACTGACCCGATGTGGTCGGCACTGGATGTGACCTGGCTCGGCATACCGTATCGTATATGGGGCTTTATTTTCATCCTGGTGGCAGTAGCACTTGCTGCTTATTATTCCTTCAATACCAAGGACCGCAAGGATCTCTCCAAGTCCTACTTCATCGCTATGGTGCTGATCACGATTGTCTTCGTATTCGGTACCAAAATGCATGAGCGTTACTTGTATCCGGTACTGATTCTGTCCTTATTCGCCTTCATGGAGAGCCGGGACCGGCGGTTCCTGACCCTGTTCCTCGGGTTCTCCCTGACCCAGTACATCAATGTTGGTTATACACTGGCGTACCTGAATACCGGCGGAAATCCGCCGGCTGACGGCATTGTTCTGGTTACAGCTATTACCACTATCATTCTTGCGATATATCTTCTCTATATTGGATACGATGTATATATCCGCCGAACTGTGAAGCTTTTGCCTGAGCCGGTTACCCCCAAGGAGGCGTACGCAGCAGATCTGCTGCTTGCAGAAGGCATCAAGCCGCTTGCCGCTGCTGAGCGGCGTTCTCCGCTGAAGCTGAAGCGCAGAGACTGGATCTGGATGCTCGGTATCACCGTACTATACGGGGCACTTGCCCTCTATCATCTGGGAGATAACAAGGCACCTGAGACTCTGTGGGAGCCGGCAGCCAGCGGCGAGAGCTTCTATGTGGATCTGGGGGAGGCCCATCAACTGGAGCGGGTCAATGTGTTCGGCGGTGTCGGAACAGGGAAGTTTCAGCTGGAATTCAGCCAGACCCCTGATAATTGGAGCAGCCCGCTTGAGGTGAGCGAGGATGTGGGCAATGTCTTCATCTGGAAAAGCCAGCCGCTTAACGTATCCGCAAGATATGTCAAGCTCTCGGTTACGTCTCCAGGCTTCACGCTCAATGAGATGGCCTTCTATGAGCAGGGGGCACCGGAGGTTCCTCTGACGATAGCAAGCGTGACACCCGATTCGGGAGCAGCAGCTAAAAGAGGAATGCCGGCCAATCTGTTCGACGAGCAGTCCGTCATACCCAAGAACTCTAATTTCATGAACAGTACGTATTTTGATGAGATCTATCATGCCCGTACGGCTTATGAGCATTATCATAATATTGTTCCTTATGAGAATACGCATCCGCCGCTTGGCAAGCTGCTGATCGGGGTAGGGATGGAGCTGTTCGGCGTCAATCCGTTCGGGTGGCGGATCATAGGGACCTTGTTCGGGATTGCAATGCTGCCGCTGATCTATATCATGGCGATGCGGTTGTTCCGTAAGACCACCTATGCTGCACTGGCAGCGGGACTATTCGCTCTGGACTTCATGCATTTCACCCAGACGCGGATATCGACCATCGATGTGTACGGTGTATTCTTCATTATGCTGATGTTCTATTTCATGCAGCGGTATTTCACGATGAATTTCTACCGGATGCCGCTGCGGACCACACTGGCTCCGCTGTTCTGGTCCGGCCTGTTCTTCGGAATCGGGGTTGCTTCGAAGTGGATCGTGATTTACGGCGGCGCGGGACTTGCTATTATGCTGGTGCTGTCGCTGCTGGACCGCTACCGGGAGTATAAGGCTGCCGGACGCCTGCTGGCTGAAGGCAAGCTGAGCGGTCAGGAGCTCAAAGCCGCCTGCCGGACTGCAGATCAGTCCTTCTGGAAGAACACGATCATCACGCTGGCCAGCTGCATCGGATTCTTCGTCATCATTCCGGGAATCATATACAGCCTGTCCTTCATTCCTTCACTATCTGCGTCGGCAGAGGGCTTCACCGTTAAGGGGCTGATTGATGCCCAGAAGAATATGTACAACTATCACAGCCAGCTTGTAGCTACACATCCGTTCGCCTCGTCCTGGTGGGAGTGGCCGTTCATGAAGCGTCCGGTGTGGTTCTTCAGCGGCGGCGAAGGCTTGCCTGCAGGCAAGGCGAGCAGCATAGTAACGATGGGCAATCCGCTGATCTGGTGGACAGGAATCTTCACGATGCTGGCTGCTGTATGGTTCACCCTGAAGCGCCGGGACAAGAGCCTGTATATGATCTGGATCGGCTTCTTCTCACAATATGTTCCGTGGATGCTTGTGCCGCGTGAGACGTTCCTGTACCATTACTTTGCGATGGTGCCGTTTATGATTCTATCCATTGTGTACATCCTGAAGCTGCTTGACGGCAGGTTCCAGGGTGCCAGATATCTGCGGTACGCCTATGTTGCGGCCGCCGCCATCCTGTTTGTAATGTTCTATCCGGTATTGTCCGGCATGCAGGTGAACAGCAGTTATATCATTCATGTACTTCGCTGGTTCCCTTCCTGGGTATTCTAGGAGGGGAGCTGTAAGAGCCGCATAGTTGCTCAAAGCTGATGTTGATGAAGCGCATCAAGGAAGCTGTGGCTTACAATAAATTTAGGAGGAACCCTTGTGAAGGCCAGATATAGTGTAATTGTGCCCATGTATAATGAGGAGGAAGTCATTCAGGTAACGTACGAGCGGCTCAAAAAAGTAATGGATGGTTGCGGCGATTCCTATGAGCTAGTATTCGTCAATGACGGCAGCCGGGACCGTACGGCTGAGATTATGCGCGGCATAAGCAATACGGATGAGCATGTCAAGCTGATTGACTTCTCCCGTAACTTCGGCCATCAGGTGGCGATTACGGCGGGTATGGATTATGCTGAAGGCCAGGCTGTTGTGGTCATTGACGCAGATCTCCAGGACCCGCCGGAGGTCATCCTGCAGATGATCGCCAAGTGGAAGGAAGGCTATGAGGTAGTCTATGCCAAGCGGCTGAAGCGCCACGGAGAGACCTTCTTCAAGAAGGTGACAGCCAAAATCTTTTACCGTCTGCTCAGCAGCATGACCAGTGTGGAGATTCCCACGGATACCGGGGACTTCCGGCTGATCGACCGTAAGGTCTGCGATGTGCTGCGCGGCCTGAAGGAGAAGAACCGTTATGTACGGGGGCTGGTAAGCTGGGTCGGCTTCCGGCAGACCATGGTGGAATATGTGCGGGAGGAACGCTTCGCCGGGGAGACGAAATATCCGCTTAAGAAAATGATCCGCTTTGCGCTCGACGGAATCACCTCCTTCTCGCACAAGCCGCTCAAAATCGCCTCGTATATCGGATTCTTCCTGTCCTTCTCCAGCTTCATCTACCTGTTTCTGGTCTTATTCCAGAAAGTCTTCACCTCTTGGACTGTACCGGGCTGGGCCTCCATTGTCGGGGTTAACCTGCTGTTTAACGGCATTGTGCTGATGCTGCTGGGCGTCATCGGGGAATACATCGGACGGATCTATGATGAATCGAAGGACAGACCGCTCTATATCGTAAGCGAGACACGGGGCTATCCGGATGCCGAGACCGAAGACACGCGGAAGGAAAGCGACTATGCAAAATAAGGCCTGGAGCGCAGGCATGATCCAGTTTCTGAAATTCAATGCGGTGGGCCTGCTTAACACGTTCATTGATTTTGCGGTATTTACCCTGCTGCATTCCCTGGGGATGCTCAACACCCCTGCACAGATTATTTCCTACAGCGCCGGGACGGCCAACAGCTTTGTCTGGAATAAGAAGGTGACCTTCAAGGGCCGGGACAGAGGAGGCAATAGCGGCTTTGACCGGATGCAGCTGGTGAGATTTATTGTGCTGAATCTGCTGGTGCTGGGCATTTCGGTGCTGCTGATTCATCTGCTGACTGACCGGCTGGGAGTCCAGGTGCTGATGGCCAAGGTGCTGGTTACCTTTATTACAGTAATCATTAATTTCTTTGGAAGCCGGAAGTGGGTATTCTAAAGAGATAGAGCGTATATCTTCCCCGTATTCTGCGGAGGCAGCACTTATTCTATATTGCGGAGGCGATTGTCATGCGGAAGTTATCCTATTTGATTATACTTGCCGGGGTCCTGATTATGCTCTACCCCAAAGGAAGCGAATGGTACGAGGACCGTCAGCAGCAGAAGCTGCTGGAAGAGGCTGAACAGGCCTATAGTGAAATCGTTCCTTCGGCTACGGCTCCTGCCAGCCAGGATCTGAGTAAGCCTTATGCGGAAGTCACCCAGCTGCTGGCGGAAGAGTCTGGTGCGGAAGAGCCGGTGCCCACTACAGCGCCCGAGATTGAAGTGGGAGGCAAGATCACCGCTATTATTGAAATCGATAAAATCGATCTGAAGCTGCCTGTACTGGAGGGCGCCAACAAGACCAATATGAAGCATGCAGCGGCGCATATGAAGGAGACAGCTCCGATTGGCGCGGTAGGCAATGCAGCGATTGCTGCGCATCGGTCAAGAACGGCAGGGCGGCTGTTCAACAGATTGGATGAGGTTGGTAAAGGGGATACCATTACTGTTATTACAAGCGGACAGGAATACAAGTATGTTGTATATGATGTATCTATTGTAGAGCCTACCGATATTTCGGTACTGAAGGGAAAGGATGACGATAAGATTTTGACCCTTATTACCTGTGATCCGCTAGTCAACCCTACCCACAGACTCATCATTCACGCGAAGCTGACCTGATTCTATCAGGACAAGGCGATAAAGGTCGAAAAAACATAAAATTTTAGTATATTTGTGGTGAAATCTAGCAATTGGGTCTTGCTAATAGATATAGATATGGTAAGATATAACTATGAAAGCTAATACACGATAAACGGCAAACCTATCGAAAGGTAGGGACGCAAAGCTACAGGGCCTTCCCGTCATGGATGGCAGCCAGTTACCGAATGAAGAGGCTTTTTTTGTTTGTTTTCATTCTGGATCTGTCATTATGTGGTAGTAGATTGGACAGATAAAGCTTATACGATAACGGCAAACCTATCGAAAGGTAGGGACGCAAAGCTAAAGGGCCTTCCCGTAAGAATGGCAGCCAGCTACCGAAAGGGGTTTTATCCATGAAGAAGTTTTATTTAATGCTGATTACGCTTTTTGTGATCGTCACTTCCGTGCAGACAGGCACTGCTCAAGCAGCAAATGCAGATTCAAGCTGGTTAAATGTTGGACAACTTGATCAAGGGATTATCGGGGTTTCGTACGATGTTCCTAAGGACAAGAAGATGAAGCTCATGATTACCAAGGACAATAACAGCTATACTTACAACTTATACACTTCCAAACCGACCGAGACGTTCCCGCTGCAACAAGGTAATGGCTCTTACAAGGTCTCCGTTCTTGAGAATACTACCGGCAACAAATACAAAGTACTATCTTCCGAGACTGTATCTCTCTCCATGAGCAATGTGAATGCCGTATATTTGAGCTCTGTACAGAATGTAAAGTGGAGTTCTTCCGATAAATCCGTTCAAAAGGCAGCACAGCTTACAAAGGGTCTGACCACAGATGCAGACAAAGTTAAGGCTATCTACAATTACATCGTAGCTAACGTGAAATATGACTACTCTCTGGCCAACAGTGTAAGCACGGATTATATTCCGAACAACGACAACACACTGGCTACCAACAAAGGGATCTGCTACGATTACGCTTCCTTGTTCGCTACTATGCTCCGCAGTGAAGGGATTCCAACCAAGTTGGTTATGGGGAATACAAGCTATGTAACTTCATACCATGCCTGGAACGAAGTGTTCCTGAACGGCAAATGGGTGACGATTGATACTACAGTGGATGCAGGTCTGGGCAAGAAAACAGCAACAACAGAACTGGTCAAATCAGCAAGCAAATATACTGCAGCGAAATTCTACTAAGAATAGCTGTGAACTATAGCATTATCTGAGACTAACCCGCTTAATCATTAAGCGGGTTATTTTTATTTATATAAAGGTTGCTTTTTAATAGAAGGATAGGTTATTATAAATAAGCGTTGTTGGAGCGGCAAAGGAAATGAGAGATTACTTAAATAAGTGATTTCAAAAATAAAGCTTGCATTGCTCAGAAGAACGTGATATATTATAAGAGTTGCTGGTGACGATAACATCGCCGCTAACAACGAGCTTGATCTTTGAAAACTGAACAACGAGTGAGTATCTGGAGATCACTTCGGTGAGATCCAAAATTAGAGAATGTAAATTCTCGTCAGATGTTTCAAAATGAGCAATCGCTCTTTCTAAATACCAATTTGGAGAGTTTGATCCTGGCTCAGGACGAACGCTGGCGGCGTGCCTAATACATGCAAGTCGAGCGGAGTGTGAAAGGAAGCTTGCTTCCTTTCAG
Organism: Paenibacillus sp. FSL M7-0420; assembly: GCF_038002345.1. Lineage (NCBI taxonomy): Bacteria > Bacillati > Bacillota > Bacilli > Caryophanales > Paenibacillaceae > Paenibacillus > Paenibacillus sp. FSL M7-0420. The sequence goes on from NZ_JBBOCJ010000001.1 coordinate 381,660, forward strand.
ACTTAGCGGCGGACGGGTGAGTAACACGTAGGCAACCTGCCCTCAAGCCTGGGATAACTACCGGAAACGGTAGCTAATACCGGATAATTTCTTTTTTCTCCTGAGGAGAGAATGAAAGGCGGAGCAATCTGCTGCTTGGGGATGGGCCTGCGGCGCATTAGCTAGTTGGTGGGGTAACGGCCCACCAAGGCGACGATGCGTAGCCGACCTGAGAGGGTGAACGGCCACACTGGGACTGAGACACGGCCCAGACTCCTACGGGAGGCAGCAGTAGGGAATCTTCCGCAATGGGCGCAAGCCTGACGGAGCAACGCCGCGTGAGTGATGAAGGTTTTCGGATCGTAAAGCTCTGTTGCCAGGGAAGAACGTCCGGTAGAGTAACTGCTGCCGGAGTGACGGTACCTGAGAAGAAAGCCCCGGCTAACTACGTGCCAGCAGCCGCGGTAATACGTAGGGGGCAAGCGTTGTCCGGAATTATTGGGCGTAAAGCGCGCGCAGGCGGTTATTTAAGTCTGGTGTTTAAACCTTGGGCTCAACCTGAGGTCGCACTGGAAACTGGGTGACTTGAGTACAGAAGAGGAAAGTGGAATTCCACGTGTAGCGGTGAAATGCGTAGATATGTGGAGGAACACCAGTGGCGAAGGCGACTTTCTGGGCTGTAACTGACGCTGAGGCGCGAAAGCGTGGGGAGCAAACAGGATTAGATACCCTGGTAGTCCACGCCGTAAACGATGAGTGCTAGGTGTTAGGGGTTTCGATACCCTTGGTGCCGAAGTTAACACAGTAAGCACTCCGCCTGGGGAGTACGGTCGCAAGACTGAAACTCAAAGGAATTGACGGGGACCCGCACAAGCAGTGGAGTATGTGGTTTAATTCGAAGCAACGCGAAGAACCTTACCAGGTCTTGACATCCAACTAACGAAGCAGAGATGCATCAGGTGCCCTTCGGGGAAAGTTGAGACAGGTGGTGCATGGTTGTCGTCAGCTCGTGTCGTGAGATGTTGGGTTAAGTCCCGCAACGAGCGCAACCCTTGACTTTAGTTGCCAGCAGGTGAAGCTGGGCACTCTAGAGTGACTGCCGGTGACAAACCGGAGGAAGGTGGGGATGACGTCAAATCATCATGCCCCTTATGACCTGGGCTACACACGTACTACAATGGCCGGTACAACGGGAAGCGAAGCCGCGAGGTGGAGCCAATCCCAGCAAAGCCGGTCTCAGTTCGGATTGCAGGCTGCAACTCGCCTGCATGAAGTCGGAATTGCTAGTAATCGCGGATCAGCATGCCGCGGTGAATACGTTCCCGGGTCTTGTACACACCGCCCGTCACACCACGAGAGTTTACAACACCCGAAGTCGGTGGGGTAACCCGCAAGGGAGCCAGCCGCCGAAGGTGGGGTAGATGATTGGGGTGAAGTCGTAACAAGGTAGCCGTATCGGAAGGTGCGGCTGGATCACCTCCTTTCTATGGAGAATCGTTCTCTGCAATGAGGACATTCAAATCGGAAGCTTCGCTTCCACCAAAGAACCCTTGGGTTCGAATGCTCACTCGTTGGTCAGTTTTGAGAGTTTAAGCTCTCAACTTGATCCTTGAAAACTGGATACCGAAACGAATTTGCGTTTTAGAACATCTTTTAGCTGAAACTTGTGTAAGCAAGTTGGAATAGTTATTAGTTGCTACCGTGATTTTCCTTAGGGAAAACACATTGGTTAAGCTACTAAGAGCACACGGAGGATGCCTAGGCGCCAGGAGCCGACGAAGGACGTGGCGAACAACGAAACTGCCTCGGGGAGCTGTAAGCAAGCTTTGATCCGGGGGTGTCCGAATGGGGAAACCCAGCTGTGGTAATTCGCAGTTACTCGTATCTGAATACATAGGATACGCAGAGGCAGACCAGGGGAACTGAAACATCTAAGTACCCTGAGGAAGAGAAAACAATAGTGATTCCGTCAGTAGCGGCGAGCGAACGCGGAACAGCCTAAACCAAGGGGCTTGCCTCTTGGGGTTGTGGGACGTCTCACATGGAGTTACAAAGGAATTCAGTAGGTGAAGAGGTCTGGAAAGGCCCGCGATAGAGGTAAAAGCCCTGTAGCCCAAACTGTGTTCTCTCCGAGACGGATCCCGAGTAGTGCGGGGCACGTGAAACCCCGTATGAATCCAGCAGGACCATCTGCTAAGGCTAAATACTACCTGGCGACCGATAGTGAAACAGTACCGTGAGGGAAAGGTGAAAAGCACCCCGGAAGGGGAGTGAAATAGAACCTGAAACCGTGTGCTTACAAAAAGTCAGAGCCCTTTCTATGGGTGATGGCGTGCCTTTTGTAGAATGAACCGGCGAGTTACGTTTAACATGCAAGGTTAAGGTGAGAAGCCGGAGCCGCAGCGAAAGCGAGTCTGAATAGGGCGATTTAGTATGTGGACGTAGACCCGAAACCGTGTGATCTACCCCTGTCCAGGGTGAAGGTGCGGTAACACGCACTGGAGGCCCGAACCCACGCATGTTGAAAAATGCGGGGATGAGGTGGGGGTAGCGGAGAAATTCCAATCGAACTCGGAGATAGCTGGTTCTCCCCGAAATAGCTTTAGGGCTAGCCTCGGTGAATGGAGTGGTGGAGGTAGAGCACTGATTGGGTGCGGGGCCCGCAAGGGTTACCAAGCTCAGTCAAACTCCGAATGCCATTTACTTCTTGCCGGGAGTCAGACAGTGAGTGCTAAGATCCATTGTCAAAAGGGAAACAGCCCAGACCATCAGCTAAGGTCCCCAAGTGTGTGTTAAGTGGGAAAGGATGTGGAGTTGCACAGACAACCAGGATGTTGGCTTAGAAGCAGCCACCATTGAAAGAGTGCGTAATAGCTCACTGGTCGAGTGACTCTGCGCCGAAAATGTAACGGGGCTAAACACACCACCGAAGCTATGGCTAGGATCGACTTCACTGCGCCTTTGAGGCGTGTTTATCCGGAATCATGAATGCCAATAAATCATCTGAAAGGATGGTTGGCTAAATGACTCCAGGGGATAGACACGAACTTCGAAGCTGGAGTGAAGTCGATCCTGGGGTAGGGGAGCGTTGTATGTGGGTTGAAGGTGTACCGTAAGGAGCGCTGGACAGCATACAAGTGAGAATGCCGGTATGAGTAACGAAAAGATCAGTGAGAATCTGATCCGCCGAAAGCCCAAGGTTTCCTGAGGAAGGCTCGTCCGCTCAGGGTAAGTCGGGACCTAAGGCGAGGCCGACAGGCGTAGTCGAAGGACAACAGTTTGAAATTACTGTACCACCGTAATCCGCTATGAGCGATGGGGTGACGCAGGAGGGTAGTGACGCGGACTGATGGATGTCCGTCTAAGCAGTGAGGCTGGTGTGCAGGCAAATCCGCACATCATTAAGGCTGGGCTGTGATGGGGAGCGAAAATTACAGTAGCGAAGGTCATGATCTCACACTGCCAAGAAAAGCCTCTAGTCAGGAGAAGGTGCCCGTACCGCAAACCGACACAGGTAGGCGAGAAGAGAATTCTAAGGCGCGCGGAAGAACTCTCGTTAAGGAACTCGGCAAAATGACCCCGTAACTTCGGGAGAAGGGGTGCCTCGGTAGGGTGAATAGCCCGAGGGGGCCGCAGTGAAAAGGCCCAAGCGACTGTTTAGCAAAAACACAGGTCTGTGCGAAGCCGCAAGGCGAAGTATACGGGCTGACGCCTGCCCGGTGCTGGAAGGTTAAGGGGAGCGGTTAGGAGCAATCCGAAGCTGTGAACCGAAGCCCCAGTAAACGGCGGCCGTAACTATAACGGTCCTAAGGTAGCGAAATTCCTTGTCAGGTAAATTCTGACCCGCACGAATGGCGTAACGACTTGGGCGCTGTCTCAACGAGAGATCCGGTGAAATTTTAATACCTGTGAAGATGCAGGTTACCCGCGACAAGACGGAAAGACCCCATGGAGCTTTACTGCAGCTTGATATTGAATTTGGGTACGATCTGTACAGGATAGGTGGGAGCCGTGGAGGCAGGAGCGCAAGCTTCTGCGGAGGCGCCGTTGGGATACCACCCTGATCGTATCTAGGTTCTAACCTAGTGCCCTCATCGGGTACGGGGACCGTGTCAGGCGGGCAGTTTGACTGGGGCGGTCGCCTCCTAAAGAGTAACGGAGGCGTTCAAAGGTTCCCTCAGAATGGTTGGAAATCATTCGCAGAGTGCAAAGGCATAAGGGAGCTTGACTGCGAGACCTACAAGTCGAGCAGGGACGAAAGTCGGACTTAGTGATCCGGTGGTACCGCATGGAAGGGCCATCGCTCAACGGATAAAAGCTACCCTGGGGATAACAGGCTTATCTCCCCCAAGAGTCCACATCGACGGGGAGGTTTGGCACCTCGATGTCGGCTCATCGCATCCTGGGGCTGAAGTAGGTCCCAAGGGTTGGGCTGTTCGCCCATTAAAGCGGTACGCGAGCTGGGTTCAGAACGTCGTGAGACAGTTCGGTCCCTATCTGTCGTGGGCGCAGGAAATTTGAGAGGAGCTGTCCTTAGTACGAGAGGACCGGGATGGACGTACCGCTGGTGCATCAGTTGTTCCGCCAGGAGCATGGCTGAGTAGCTACGTACGGACGGGATAAGCGCTGAAAGCATCTAAGCGTGAAGCCCCCCTCAAGATGAGATTTCCCAATTAGTAAGACCCCTTGAAGACGACGAGGTAGATAGGTTGGAGGTGGAAGTGCAGTAATGCATGGAGCTGACCAATACTAATCGGTCGAGGGCTTATCCAAATTTCTAACACGCAGATTCGTTTCGGATTCAGTTTTCAGGCGATCAAGCCTGGTACACCTTAAGCTGCATGTCCTTTCTGGGGACAGATATTTTCTCGCAGCGATTTCGAGAAGCGGAAGCTTCGAAAAATCATGTTTGGTGGCGATAGCGGAGGGGTTCCACACGTACCCATCCCGAACACGACCGTTAAGCCCTCCAGCGCCGATGGTACTTGGACCGAAGGGTCCTGGGAGAGTAGGACGTTGCCAAGCACACAAGACCACTGTTGATTCTCAGACAGTGGTCTTTTTGTATTTTCAGGGAAGCCTTGTGGACAGCTTGTGAGTAGACTTCAGGTCTTCTTACAAGTGACGCATAGTTATACACATGTGGATAGATTTAGTTTTTTTGATACTTCTCCCCAAATGATGTGGATATCCGTTAGAATAATGTGGATAGGTACCGAGAATTGGGGATAGACAGGTGAAGGAGCTAAAAGTTATGGACAAGCATAGCAGCTTTTTGTGGACAGAGCAGTTCAGGGTTCAGGCAAGTGACACGGATTACCGGTCAAGGGGCAAGCTCTCCTTCCTGCTGGATATTATGCAGCGTGCTGCGGATTCTGCTGTAAGCAGTCTGGGGCTAAGTATGGAGAGTATGCTCAAGGCGGGAATGGGCTGGATGATCATCACCCTTGATCTGAATCTGCAGCGTCTGCCGTCGCCGGGTGAGCTTCTTGATGTGCATACCTGGAGTAAAGGAAACAAAGGACCGCTCTGGCAGCGGGATTACCGGATCTATGATAGCCAAGGTGTAGAGCTTGCTTCGGCGCGCTCGATCTGGGCCCTTGTGGATATCGGGAAGCGGAAAATTCTGCGTCCATCGGCTTTGCCTATTGTTGTCGAGCCGTATGTAGAGGATTCCGTAGGAAGTCTGCCGGATAAAGTAATTATTCCATCCGAACTCCCCTTGCAGGAGGCTTACCGTTATCAGGTCAGATATAGCGGGCTGGATAACAACAAACATCTTAACAATGCCCGATATGCAGATTTATGCTGTGATGCACTGGCACTGGAGGAGTGGGAGGAGTTAGAGCTTATGGGACTTCATATTACCTATACCCAGGAAGCCAAGTATGCTGAGGAGATTAGTGTTATGCGATCTTCTCTAACTGAAGAAGGTGTATATGTGCGAGGGCAAGGCGGGGAACGGGTATTTTTTGAGGCTTGCTTGAAGCTTAGAAGATAGATTGATGTCTGAGAGAGAGACTTACATAGCGTTAAATCCAGACAGTGGCTCGAATTTCAGGGGAACTGTCTTTTGTCATATTTGCTACTTCCTTAGTTGTCACAAATACACAATTGGCATTCGTTATACAGGTGTAAAAGGAAAGTGGAGGTGATTCTTTTGGAGCAAGGCAACCCCGGGGGCCCAATGAATCCAAATAAGATTGAAGAAGCCATTCATCAGATACATGCAGGAGACAGGGAAGCGTTCTCAACAATAATTAAGGAGTATGAAAAAAAGATTTACACGTATTGCTACTATCTCCTAAGGAGCCGTGAAGAAGCAGAGGATGCTGTGCAGGATATATTCGTTAAGGTGTATCAGCAGCTTGGGCGTTATGAACGGCGGGTTTCTTTTTCGGCCTGGCTATATAAGGTGGCTTATCATCATTGTCTGGACCAGCTTCGCAGGCGTAAGCGACGCAGCCGGTTGCTGTCTCTGTATAAGCTGCAACTGATGACGAATCAACAAGCGTTGCCGGAGGATTCGCCGGTAGACCGGATTTTTGAAAATCTCACTTCGGAAGAGCGGGGGCTATTAATCCTTCGTGTCATTGAACAATACAGCTTCGAAGAGATCTCAATGATTACCGGAAGCAGTTCGGCGGCGCTGCGCAAAAAATATGAACGGCTCCGTAAAAAACTGATTCAGCAAAAAGCGGGTGAAAGGGGAGGGTGTGCTCATGGAGAAGTGGCAGAATCAAACTGAGAAGCAAATGCTGGAACGTATTCGCAGCAGCGTTGGAAGAGTAGAGCTTCCTGTAGATAGCTATAATGAGCAGATTATGAACCGGATCGAACATTTGGAGACCAGAGGAGGAAGCAAATTGCTTAAAAAGACATTAGCAGCCGCAAGTATAGCCGTAATGATCGGGTTAGGTACAGTAGCAGCAGGTTTCATCTCCCCGGTATGGGCCGATACATTGAGTCAATTGCCCGTGTTCAGCAGTATATTCAAGCACACGGAGAACCCGGGTTTGAAATTGGCGGCGGAACAGGGGCTGACTACTTCTCCTAATATGAGCGTTACCAAGGATGGAGTGACGTTAAGTGTTACGGAGGTATTTTATGATGGAATTCAGCTGGCCATTGGTTTTGAAAGAACTGGAGTAACAGATGAGCGGGTACTTGCAGAGATTACAAATTATAAAACTCATGAATTCGATCAGTCGACAAAAGGGCTGTTGGGTCTGCCGGTGGTTACTCTGGCGTCAGGAGAGCCTATCGGCTTCGGTTCTTCTATCACAGGTGATGTAAAAGGACAACCGAACACCCTCTTATTGGAGCTTAGAGAACTGCACAATGCTTCGGCTCTCGGAGACGAATTCAAGGTGAATATCCGCGTACCGGTTGCCCAGATCGCCGAGCCGTTTGAGTTCGAGGTAACAGCGAAGAAGCTTGCGGAGGGAATCATCAACCTTACCCCGGGCCAGGGAGCGAGCAAAGACTCCTTCCATTATAAAGTAAAGAGTCTGGACATCACGCCTGCTGCCATGAGGATGATCATCACCAGTGAAGGGGAAGTGCCTGCATCACCGGAGCAGACAGGGGAATATGGTCCAACGGAGGTATTCTATGAGCTTGTGGATGATGCCGGTAATGTAGCTACTTCCGGTCAGGGATATGCCTTGAGGAAGGCCGTTCAGCATCCTATTGTGGATAGTCTGTACAATCTCTTCCCGCAACCACCCAAGACGATTACGGTCAGACCGTATACATTCACTTTGGATAATGAGCTGAAGCTCTTGTTGGATGCTAATGGGAAACCGATGAGAACTTATCATAAGGATCTTGAGAGCACTATAGTGATTCCATGAACCCGCGAACCGTGAAAACGGGAATGGGTAAGATAGGCTGAGTCTGGCCCGTGTCTGCTGTGCAGATGCGGGCTTTTTTGGTTTTTTATGTTTTGGGGTCCCCGCAAAGTACCTAAGTCATCATCGAAGCTAAAGCCCCGCTTTGTGGGGTTATCTTGCTGATTAGGAAATTATGATTTACATCCGATGCGGATAAGTTGTGCATAAAGTTGGGGGGAAGTGTCTTGGAGCATCGGCAGGATGAAAATATTCTGGATCAGTAATTGGAATGACTTCGCTGATTTCACCGAACAGCCGGATAGGGTCGAAAAACCGACTACATTCGGTGCGGCAGAGGCGTGTGAGCCGGATATGGTCGAAAAACCGACTACATTCGGTGCGGCAGAGGCGTGTAGGCCGGATATGGTCGAAAAACCGACTACATTCGGTGCGGCAGAGGTGTGTGGGCCGAATGTGATCGAAAAACCGATCACAATGGGGATGCCGCAGGCATTTTGTTCCTGATTAGAGCAGCGTTAACGGAATGTAGATTTCACTTATAGAGTCCTGATGGTGGGGGCCTAGATAGTCTTGGCCGTAGTATTCAAATTCATAAGAGAGGTTCAGGCGGTAATCGGTTCTCGGCAGAAAAACGCCATAGATATATTTGTAGGTGGCAGATACTTCTGCGGATGGTCCTGTATGCTTAAATCTGAGATAACGTGCTGGAGGCAGTGTGTGAATGGGTAGATTGTGGCTTGTTTGTTCGCAGCTCGACTGAACGATAGTGCCGTCACGTACAGATGCCGGGGTATTCAACTCGCAGGCAATGTGAAAGGAGATTCCCTGGTCCTCATAGTTATCCGGCCAATAGCCTAGCTGATAATATTGTTCTGGAAGCTTGCGGTCCGGGATAGCGGAAAGGCTGCTGAACAACTGCTCCCATGCTGATCCGATGACCGACTGATCTTGCGTAACGGTAATGAATGGCCCCTGAAGCCTGATTTCACCAAGCTCAATCAGGTCAGGAGAGGCGCCCTTCTGGTCTGACCAATGTGGTAAATCAGCCGGCTGTAAGGGGTGAAGCAGCAGAGGGATGTCCGGGTTAGACTTGTGGCGGATATGGGTGGGAGTAGTGTGCAGCAGTCTTTTGAAGGCCCGGGTGAAGGTCTCGTAATCATTATAAGCATAGTCCAATGAGATCTCTTGAAAGGTCCGCTCGGGTCTGCCAAGAATCTCCCTGGCCGCCTCGGAAATCCTGCGTCTTGCAATATAGTCGCCCGGGGTGAACCCTGTAACCCCTTGAAACAGGCGGATGAAGTGGAACAAGGAATACCCAGTCTCTTTGGAGAGGTCCCGAACAGACAGCGGCTGCTTCAGATTCGATTCAATATATTGGGTGGCCTGCAGAATAAGCTGGCTGTTCTTCATGAAGTCCTCTCCTCTATGGTTACTCTACAGTCCACTCCCCCCATGAGGCAGCCCACTCGGGCACTCTAACCTGATAGACACGGTCGGTGGAAGGGAAATAAGCTTTGATATCAAGTACAGGTGTTCCTTGATAGGCATCCAGTCCGCTGACCTCCACAATTCCCTGATCAAGATCGACGGATATAATACGGGCAACTGTAAGTCCAATCGGATTAGGGCGGACCGGTGACCGGGTCGCAAAAACACCACTGACCGGCGCATTATAGGGAGGCTCGATCTGCGTAGTTTCCCGGAAGCAATCTTCTGCAAACTCATGAATCCACCACAGGATCTGGCAGTGGCTGAAAGCATCTAACCCCTTCAAGGCAGGTCTGTATTCGGGTCTAATCTCAAGTCGCAGGTTCTGCGGTGTTCCCATTACTACTCCTACTGGTATAATATTATACAATTCTGAGGCGGGCATTGGCTGTGACTCCTTTCGGCTGGGGGATGATTCTAGTCTAGCTGAAGTGGAGGGAATTCGGCCTGATGATAATTGCGGACTTGTATGTCATGTTATAATAGGTTGTTGATGACAGGAGGGGTTTGGACGATGAAGGTATTAGTATTGGCAGAGAAGCCGTCGGTGGCCCGTGAGATTGCGCGGGTGCTGGGCTGTGGGAATAAACAGAAGAGTTATATGGAAGGTCCGAAATATGTGGTGACCTGGGCGCTGGGGCATCTGGTGGGCCTGGCTGAGCCTGAGGACTATAACAATAAATATGCAACCTGGGCGCTGGAGGATCTGCCGATTCTTCCAGAGAAGGCCAAGCTGAAGGTGCTGCGCGAGACCAGCCAGCAGTATAAGGCTGTGCAGCAGCTGATGAAACGGCAGGATATCGAAGAGCTGATCGTAGCAACGGATGCGGCGCGTGAGGGTGAGTTGCTGGCGCGCTGGATTATGAATATGGCTGGCTGGAAAAAGCCGTTCCGGCGGCTGTGGATCTCTTCGCAGACGGATAAGGCGATTAAGGAAGGATTCGCTTCGCTCCGGCCTGGACGGGATTTCGACCGGCTGTATGAATCTGCCCGCTGCCGTGCTGAGGCGGATTGGATGATCGGGCTGAATGTGACCCGGGCCTTAACCTGCAAGTTCGGCGCGCCGCTCTCTGCGGGGCGTGTGCAGACACCTACCTTAGGAATGATTATGGACCGGGAGAATGAGATTACCGGCTTCCGTTCCCAGGAATATGATCTGCTGACTGGGGATTTCGGGAATTTCCAGGCGGGATGGCGCGCGCAGGGCGGGGATGGACGGATTTTTGATAGAGAGAAGACAGGAGTTCTTAAAGATAAGCTTACAGGCCGCAACGGAAGGATTACTAAGGTCCTGAAGAGTGAGAAAAGCGAGCCTCATCCGCTGGCTTACGATCTGACTGAGCTGCAGCGGGATGCCAACCGCAAATTCGGCTTCTCGGCCAAGCAGACCTCAAGTGTGCTCCAGAAGCTGTATGAACAGCATAAGCTGGTCACTTATCCGCGTACAGACAGCCGTTATCTGACCGCTGATATGACGGGTACGCTAAAAGAAAGACTCGACAGCGTGGCTGTAGGTCCGTATGTAGCTCTCGCCAGACCGCTGCTGCGGAAGCCGCTGCCAATCACAAAGCGGATTGTCGATGACAGCAAGGTCAGCGATCACCACGCGATTATTCCGACCGAGCAGACGGTGCTGCTCAATCTGTTGAGTACGGAAGAGCGGAAGCTCTACGATCTGATCGTACGGCGGTTCATTAGCCTGTTCTATCCTCCGGCCCGTTATGACGCCGTAGCTGTGACGGTAACCGTCGATGGTGAAAGCTTCTATGTGAAGGGAACTACCGTCAAGGATGCAGGCTGGCGTGAGGTATACGGCGGAGATATGAGCCAGGATGACGAAGAGGAGAATGCGGGGGATGAACCCGCAGCAGGCAGTGTGAAGCTGCCGGAGCTGCGGGAAGGCGATAGCGTGAAGCTTGCGCGCTGCATCATCAAGCCGGGACGGACTCAGCCGCCGAAGCGTTATAATGAAGCGACGCTGCTGACGCAGATGGAGAAGCATGGGCTGGGGACACCGGCCACCCGTGCGGATATCATTGAGAAGCTGGTCAGCTCGGATACGATTGAACGGCAGGGCAATCTGCTGCATCCGACTGGCAAGGGCAAGCAATTGATTGAACTGGTCTCGGGACAGCTGCGTACACCGGAGCTGACGGCACGCTGGGAAGCAGAGCTGGAGAGAATTGCGCGCGGGCAGGGGCGCCCGGAGCCGTTCCTGCAGGGTATCCGGAGTATGGCCCAGGAGCTGGTGTCCGGGGTGAAGAACAGTGGAGCGGAATACAAGCCGCATAATGTCTCTAACAGCCATTGTCCGGAGTGTGGAACAAGGATGTTAGAGAAGAAGACCAAACGCGGCAAGCTGCTGGTCTGTCCGAAGGAGGACTGCGGCTACACGCGGGCGGGCGAGAAGCAGTTGTCGAACCGCCGCTGCCCGCAGTGCCATAAGAAGATGGAGATGAAGGAGGGCAAGGCCGGGAAGTATGTGCAGTGCCTCGGCTGCGGAATTACAGAGACGATGGATAAGGATCACAAGCATATCAACAAACGCGAGCAGCAGAAGCTGGTTCAGCAGTACAGCAAGACGGAAAGTGCCGGTAACAATCTTGGCGACCTGTTGAAGGCGGCGATGGAAGCGAAGCAGAAGGGCAAGTAGTCCAAGCAGCTGGAAGGCCGTACAACTGGGCAAGCTAACCTGATGTGGGATAGAGCTGTTAGGTGGATGCGCTCATGAGTGAAAGACTAGGTGACAAAGAAAGGCCCCTAATAAGACTGCCGGGATATACCGGTGGTCTTGTTGCGGCTTAAGGACTATTCAAGGGACGGCAGATATGCTTTACTGTAGAAGATTGATACGGGGTCAGGCGTTAGGGCTCCGGTAAATAGAGTGGGGCGGGTGGAGAAGTGGCGGCGGCTGAAGGTTTAGCGGGTGTGGAGAAAGCGGCAGAGGCTCCGGGTACGAAGGGGAGCAGCCGGTTGTATTTTCTGGTGATTGTCTTTATGTTCTGGTTCTCTTCATATATCTATGTTCCTGTGCTCTCGCCTTATGTGGAGCATCTGGGAGCTTCTTATGTCATGGTAGGAGCGGTGCTTGGGATATACGGCCTGATGCAGATTCTGTTCCGGCTGCCGATAGGGATGGGTTCAGATGTGCTTAACCGGCGGCGGCCGTTCATTTATCTGGGACTGATTGCAAGCGGAGCGAGCTGTCTGCTGTTCCTGGCAGGGGCACATCCGGGTTGGGCGCTGGCGGCGCGGGCGGTCTCGGGGATAGCAGCATCGGCGTGGGTCGTGTACTCGGTGATGTTCGCAGGGTATTTTCCGAAAGAAGAGGCGGGCAGGGCTATGGGGATGCTCCAGTTCACCACGGTGATTGCCCAGTTGACCAGCATGATGATCAGCGGCTATATCGTAGACCACTTCGGCTGGAATACCCCGTTCATCATCGGAGGGGTTGTGGCGGTGGCCGCGATGCTGCTGGTCGTCCGTCTTCCGGAGCAACAGCTGGAGAAGCGTGCAGCGATTAAGCTCAAGGATCTGGCCGGTGTCGTGAAGGAGCCGCTGCTGGTAAAAGTATCGCTGTTATCAGTGCTGGCCCATTGTGTGCTGTTCATTACAATGTTCGGCTACACGCCGAATCAGGCGCTCTATATTGGCGCGAGCAAGGGGAGTCTCGGCTGGCTGACGCTGGCTTTTATGCTGCCTCATGCGGTAGCGACCCTCTATGGAGCGCGGCTGTTCGGCCGGTGGCTGGGCGACCGGGGGACGCTGATGCTGGGTTTTGCCGGAAGTGCGGTGTTCACGCTGCTCATTCCTTCGATGCCCACGCTTGCGGCGTTATGCATAACACAGATCGGGAACGGCTTCATGCAGGGCCTGATCTTCCCGCTCCTGCTGGGTAAATCGGTCTCCGGGGTAGCTCCGTTCAAGCGGGCGACGGCGATGGGCTTCTATCAGGCGGTGTATGCGATCGGCATGTCCGGCGGTCCTTTTGTGGCGGGATGGATGAGTGCGGCGTATGGCCTGCGCGGAGGCTTCTGGCTGGGCGCCATTGCAGCGGTGCTTGCGGCGGTGCTGTCCTGGTTCTGGATCAGGGAAGCCGGAGCCGCAGGCGGGCGGAGCAAGAAAGAGCGGCGGTTGCAGGGCCGGTGATGTGAGGTTATTGGTTTTTTGCCGGAAAGGGTAATATAATAGAGAGCAGAGTAGGATGCTAGGAGGAGGGGCCGGAAGGATGGTCAAGGTGGTATTGCTGTGGTTCGCGCTGATCAACATTATCGGGTATGTCGTGATGTCGGAAGACAAGAACAAGGCCCGGAAAAGACGGGATCGGGTGCCGGAGAAAACACTGTTTCTGCTGGCGTTCATGGGCGGTGCGCTGGGTGTGCTGATTGCCATGTACCGCAAACGCCACAAGACAAGGCATACTTCCTTCAGACTCGGAATTCCGCTGCTGCTGCTGCTGAATATGGTGCTGTATGGATATTTTTTGAGGTAAGCCGCTTAAGGGCTTGGTAATGATGTAAATAATAGAAAGAGGTGGCGTATATGTTATTCTCTAAAATTCTGCTTGCCTATGACGGTTCAAAGGCTTCGAATCAGGCTCTGGAACGGGCGATTGAGCTGGCTAAGGTAACGCCAGGGTCCTCCCTGTACGTCGTACACGCATTTGAATTCCCGCGATTCTTCATCGGGGAAGCTCTCGCGCCTCTGCCGGCATCGGTGAACAAGGATTATTATGACCTCGCGGTCCAGACTACGGATGAAGTGAAAAGCCGGCTGGAAGCCGAAGGTCTGAATGCTACGGTAGAATTGCTGCAGGGATCGCCTGCGGAAATTATTCTGAATTATGCCAAAGAGCAGAATGCAGATGTGATCGTAATCGGCAGCCGGGGGCTGGGCGGTATCCGGGAATTCGTTCTGGGCAGCGTCAGCCATAATGTGGTGCAAAGTGCGCGCATTCCGGTGCTGGTTGTTAAATAATAGGGAATTTAGTAGAGGGACGCTGCGGCGTTCCCCTTTTTTTAGGAGATATTTATATGTTTTGGGGTCCCCGCAAAGTACCTGAGTTATCTTCGAGGCTAAGCTCCACTTTGTGGGGTTATTTTAATACGAGGATGGGCGGATTAGCGGGAATAAGATTTTCAATCAAGCCCAAAAGCGAACATTATACAGACATGATATGACAATGTTCGTGTTTAAGTTGACATGATGTGTAGGGCGTTGTTAAACTGAATCTATGAAGAGCTCGTATAAAACCGGGGATAGGGCCCGGAAGTTTCTACCCGGTAACCGTAAATTGCCGGACTACGAGGAAATAGGATAACTGGAACGGCAGCAGATAGCCTCCCCGCAGACCGGGGCGGTGTTCCTGCATTCTCCTGTCTGTAAGGACGGGGACTGTGCAGCTGCCAGGCGGTTATCACCTGATTCCTTAGTAGTCCGGGTCCACCCGCAGCAGAATGCGTCTGGAGTCCGGGCTATTTTTCTCGGTCAACGCGGGAATTGGCAGGAAACGGGACACACTGAAATCAGAGAAATCTCTATAACGGAAATGGAAGGCTGGGTGAACGATGTCTGTGCAAGTAGGTGTCATTATGGGCAGCAAATCGGACTATGAAACGATGAGGCATACCTGTGAAGTGCTGGAGGAGCTGGATATAGCTTATGAGAAAAAGGTTGTCTCCGCACACCGCACACCGGATCTGATGTTCCGTTATGCCGAAGAGGCAGCGGAGCGCGGCTTGCGGGTTATTATCGCCGGAGCGGGCGGCGCGGCGCATCTGCCGGGTATGGTGGCTGCGAAGACCACGCTGCCGGTCATCGGTGTACCTGTGCAGTCTAAGGCCTTGAACGGCATGGATTCGCTGCTGTCTATTGTGCAGATGCCTGCGGGCATCCCTGTAGCGACGGTAGCAATTGGCCGCGCCGGAGCGATCAATGCGGGACTGCTGGCGGCGCAGATCATCGGCGCCTTCGAGCCGGAGGTGGCGGACAGGGTGCAGCTGCGGCGCGAGGCGACTCAGCAAGAGGTGCTGGAAAGCAGCGAGAGCCTATGAGCCCGGAGGAGCTGAAGGCCGGGGGATTGGAGAGCGGCCCAGAGCGCGCTATGAAGGCTGAGGGCGAAGCGGAAGGTGCCGGAGCTGGACGAATGGTAAAGGCTGAAGGCGAAGCGGAAGGTGCTGGAGCTGGACGAATGGTAAAGGCTGAAGGCGAAGCGATAGCTGCCGGGGCTGAAGCACAGCGGGAAGAGACCGGGGCACAGTTGCCACGGACGCTGTTGCCCGGCGCAACGATCGGCGTGCTCGGCGGCGGGCAGCTTGGGCGCATGCTGGCGTTGTCCGGCAGCGCCATGGGCTACCGCTTCGTGGCGCTGGACCCGGCAAAGGATGCGCCGTGCGGGCAGGTGACGCCGCAGATCACTGCGGCGTATAACGACCGGGACGCCGCGCGTGAGCTGGCGCGGCGCTCGGACGTCATCACGTACGAGTTCGAGAACGTGGATGCGGGCGTAGCCGCGCTGCTGACGGAGGAGTCGTACGTGCCGCAGGGCAGCGCGCTGCTGTATACGACGCAGCACCGGCTGCGCGAGAAGGCGGCCATCGAGGCAGCGGGCGTGCCCGTTGCCCCGTACCGCAAGGTTGGCAGCCTGGCGGAGCTGGAAGCGGCGGCTGCCGACCTGGGCCTGCCCTGTGTGCTGAAGACAGCCACAGGAGGGTATGACGGCAAGGGACAAGCCGTCATCCGCAGGCCGGAAGAGCTGGCCGCAGCGTTCCGGCGAGTCGCGCCGGGTGCGCAAGCAGATGTACCGGAGCTGGTGCTGGAGAAATTCATCGCCTTCCAGTGCGAGATTTCGGTCATCGCCGCCCGGAGCGCCTCGGGGGAGGTCAAGAGCTTCCCGCCCGCCGAGAACATTCACGTGAACAATATCCTGCATCTCTCCATTGTTCCTGCAAGGGTGCCAGAGGAGATTCAGCGGCGGGCCTGTGAGCTGGCCGAGCGGATTGTGTCCGGCATGAATGCCGTCGGGCTGCTGGCGGTAGAGATGTTCGTGACGGAGGACGGAGAGCTGTTCGTCAATGAGCTGGCCCCGCGTCCGCATAACTCCGGCCATTACACGATGGATGCCTGCGTGACCTCGCAGTTCGAGCAGCACGTGCGGGCGATCTGCAATCTGCCGCTCGGCGATACGAAGCTGCTGACTCCTGTAGTGATGGTGAATGTACTCGGCGAGCATCTGGACGGAGCCGTTCAGGCAGCCTGCCGTGCGAATGAAGAAGTGAGCAGGCTTGGAGTATCACCCAAGCTTCATATATATGGTAAGACCGAGAGCAAGACCGGCCGCAAGATGGGCCATATCAACCTGCTCTGCAAGGACACCGGAGACGGATTGTCCTGGGTAGAGCAAACTAACCTTTGGAGGAACTGACAAGCTATGATTGAACGTTACAGCAGACCTGAGATGCGGGCCATATGGACCGAAGAGAATAAATTCAACGCGTGGCTGGAGGTTGAGATTTGCGCCTGTGAGGCGTGGGCCGAACTGGGAGTGATCCCGCATGAGGATGCCGCGAAGCTGCGTAAGGATGCCAAATTCGATATCGCGCGGATTGATGAGATTGAACTGGAAACGCGCCATGATGTGATTGCTTTTACCCGTGCCGTATCCGAGAGTCTTGGCTCAGAGCGCAAATGGGTGCATTACGGACTAACCTCGACAGATGTGGTCGATACGGCGCTGGGTTACCTGCTGCGTCAGGCCAACGAGATTCTGGAGCAGGATATTATCCGGTTCATTGAGATTCTAAAAGACAAAGCCATCGCCTACAAGGATACCCCGATGATGGGCCGTACTCATGGCGTACATGCCGAGCCAACAACATTCGGCCTGAAGATGGCGCTGTGGTATGAGGAAATGAAGCGGAACCTGGAGCGTTTCCGTCATGCCGCCAATGGCGTACAATTCGGCAAAATCTCCGGGGCGGTCGGCACCTATGCCAACATCGACCCGTTCGTGGAAGAATTCGTCTGCCGCAAGCTGGGCACCAGCCCGGCACCAATCTCCACCCAGACGCTGCAGCGTGACCGTCATGCAGAGTATATGGCGGCGCTGGCACTGGTTGCTACTTCCCTCGACAAGTTCGCTACCGAGATCCGCGCTTTGCAGAAGAGTGAGATCCGCGAGGTAGAGGAGGCTTTTGCCAAGGGTCAAAAGGGTTCATCCGCTATGCCGCACAAGCGTAACCCGATTGGCTGCGAGAACATCTCCGGCCTGTCGCGCGTCATCCGCGGCCATATGATGACAGCTTACGAGAACGTGTCGCTGTGGCATGAGCGCGATATTTCGCATTCTTCCGTAGAACGGATCATCCTGCCGGATGCGACCATGCTGCTGAACTATATGCTGAACCGCTTCGGCAATATCGTGAAGAACCTGACCGTATTCCCTGAGAATATGAAGCGCAACATGAACCGTACCTTCGGCGTTCCGTTCTCCGGCCGTATTCTGACGAAGCTGATCGACAAGGGCTTCAGCCGCGAGCAGGCGTACGACACTGTTCAGCCGCGTGCGATGCAGGCCTGGGAGGAGCAGACCCAGTTCCGTGACATCGTGGAAGCAACCCCGGAGATCACGGCCGTGCTTAGCGCAGAAGAGATCGAGGATGCGTTCAATCCTTCCTGGCATCTGAAGCATGTGGACACCATCTTCCGCAAGCTGGAACTAATCTAATCTTTAAAAATAGTAAGTCAGTGGTGAACTGATGAGCTGGAGAAGAGTTGGGCGTGCGGTGGGGGCAGTAGTTGTTCTGGAGCGTAAGCGACAGGGGGACACGATTAGACATTGGGGTTAAAGGAGGAACGGAGAGGAATTTTGGAACTGGAGAAGCGTTAGCGTTCGCCTTTATGTTTGGATTTTCACCGCCCAGCGGTCCAAATCAAGAAATTCAAACATAACAGCGATCGGAAGTCCAAAACTTCCCGCAGTGACCCTATTAACCCGAAGGAATAATTATGTAGCAAGATCATTTGTTCAAGGGAGGAAAGGTCATGACATCATCGGCCGTATCCACTGCCGTGGAACTTGTAAATGCGCCGCTGCTCTACAAAGGCAAGGTTCGTGAGCTGTATGATTTGGGGGATGAGGTACTGATCGTGGTGACAGACCGCATCTCTGCCTTCGACTATGTGCTGGACCCGGCGGTGCCGGATAAGGGCAATGTGCTCAACCGGCTCAGCGCCTTCTGGTTCGGCCAGACCCGGGAGCTGATCGAGAACCATGTGGTGCATATCGAGGTGGACAAGCTCGGGGATATTGTGAAGGACCGTGAAGCGCTGAAGAACCGGATCATGGTCGTCCGCAAAGCCGAGCGGATTGATATCGAATGTGTCGTGCGCGGCTGCATTACCGGCGGCGGCTGGCGGCAGTATCAGGAGACCGGCAAGGTGAACGGAATCGTGCTTCCTAAGGGACTGCACAAGAATGCAGTGCTGGCCGAACCGATTTTCACACCGGCAGCCAAAAATGATGTCGGCCATGATGAGGATATCCCTTTTGAGCAGATGCAGGAGCAGATCGGCGCAGAGCTTGCGCTGGAGCTGAAGGAGAAGAGCCTGAAGCTGTTCGCTTTTGCCAGAGCCTATTGTGAAGAACGCGGCATCATCCTCGCCGATTGCAAATTCGAGTTCGGTCTGCTGGACGGTAAGGTGATTCTGATCGATGAGATTTTCACGCCGGATGCTTCCCGCTTCTGGGCCAAGGACAAGTACGCACTAGATATCGAGATCGACAGCATGGATAAGGAGCCGGTCCGCACGTACCTGTCAGCCTCCTCCTGGGACAAGAACAGTAAGCCGGACCCGTTGCCGCCTGAGGTGGTTGAAGAGACGTCGCGCCGGTATCTGGATATCTATCACCGCCTGACCGGGAAGTCGTTATAGATTATCGTATGATCCTATTCTGAACAGCTGCAGCCAACTTTAATTGCATTCTCTACAGTTATTTTGCCCGAAAAAGAGGCCATTTGCTGTTTAATTGTATCCGGTACAACTAAACATTAGCGGGATGACCTGAAACGCAGATGTCCGTAGAAATAGCTGTATGAAATGCAACTAAGGCTAATTTTGCAGGGAATATTGAGAATATAGCTGTACATTATGCAGTTAAGCAAGCTGCCATTAAGCCCAATTCAGTTCATTAAATTCTAGGAGGAACTACAAGCGTATGTTAAAAGCGACAGTCTACGTCACCATCAAGAAAAGCGTGCTCGACCCTCAGGGAGTTGCCGTGCAGGGCGCCCTGCATTCCGTTGGATTCCAGGAAGTTGAAAGTCTGCGGATCGGCAAATATATGGAGCTGACCTTGGATACCGATAACCGCGCAGAAGCGGAAGGACGCCTGAAGGAAATGTGCGAGAAGCTGCTGGCCAACACGGTGATCGAGGATTACCGCTACGAATTGGAGGACTAAACGTCATGAAATTTGCGGTACTTGTCTTTCCAGGCTCCAATTGTGACATTGACTGCTACAAGGCAGTAGAAGACAGTCTTGGCGAACCAGTAGATTATGTATGGCATACAGCGACAGACCTGTCGGCGTATGACTGCATCCTTGTACCTGGCGGCTTCTCTTATGGTGACTATCTGCGCTGCGGCGCAATCTCCCGGTTCGCTCCGGTAATGGCTGAAGTGGCTAAGGCGGCAGAGCAGGGCAAATTCGTGCTTGGTATCTGCAACGGGTTCCAGATTCTGACCGAGGCGGGGCTCCTGCCGGGCGCGCTGCGCCGCAACATGTCGATGAAGTTCCGTTGTCATGACACGGTGCTTAAGGTCGTTAATAACACAACCCCGTTTACTATTGACTATGCGAAGGATGAAGAGATCGTCATTCCGATCGCGCATGGCGAAGGCAATTATTATTGTGATGAAGAGACGCTCGCAGAGCTGCAAGCAAATAATCAGATCGTATTCACCTACAGTGACAACCCGAACGGTTCGGTGGCTGATATTGCCGGAGTCAGTAATAGGGCGGGCAATGTAGTCGGCATGATGCCTCACCCGGAGCGTGCAGCCAATAGCCTGCTGGGCTCGGAAGACGGCAAACGGATGTTCACATCCATTCTCAAGACATGGAGGGATCGTTATGACGCAGCAAGTATCCGCTAAGGAGCCGACCGCAGAGCAGATCGCGGAGCAGAAAATCTACAGTCAGTTCGGTGTATCAGACAGCGAATATGAGCTCATTACCTCCTTCATGGGACGTAAACCCAACTATACAGAAATCGGTGTGTTCAGCGTCATGTGGTCTGAGCACTGTGCATATAAGAACTCCAAGCCGCTGCTGAGCCGCTTCCCGACAAGCGGGCCGAAGGTGCTGATGGGACCGGGCGAAGGCGCGGGCATCGTGGACATCGGTGATAACCAGGCCGTTGTCTTCAAAATCGAAAGCCACAACCATC
Source organism: Paenibacillus sp. FSL M7-0420 (assembly GCF_038002345.1). Lineage (NCBI taxonomy): Bacteria > Bacillati > Bacillota > Bacilli > Caryophanales > Paenibacillaceae > Paenibacillus > Paenibacillus sp. FSL M7-0420. The sequence goes on from NZ_JBBOCJ010000001.1 coordinate 402,433, forward strand.
CGTCGGCAGTAGAGCCTTATCAGGGCGCGGCGACCGGGGTGGGCGGGATTATCCGCGATATTTTCTCCATGGGAGCAAGACCGGTGGCGCTGCTGAACTCCCTGCGGTTCGGGAAGCTTGAGAGCGACCGGGTTAAATATCTGTTCGAGCATGTTGTGTCCGGGATCGCAGGCTACGGCAACTGTATCGGCATCCCTACCGTCGGCGGGGAAATTATGTTCGACAACAGCTATGACGGCAATCCGCTGGTGAACGCAATGTGTGTCGGTCTGATTGACCATGATAAAATCCAGCGCGGTGTCGCCAAAGGGGTAGGTAACCCCGTGTTCTACGTAGGTCCGCCTACTGGCCGTGACGGCATTCATGGTGCGACCTTCGCCTCTGTGGAGCTTAGTGAAGAATCCGAAGCTAAGAAAACAGCAGTTCAGGTCGGCGATCCGTTCATGGAGAAGCTGGTAATGGAATCCTGTCTGGAGCTGATCGACAGCGGCATCGTCCTCGGCATTCAGGATATGGGCGCAGCCGGACTGACCTGCTCCAGCGCGGAAATGGCGAGCAAGGCGGGTAATGGTCTGGAGCTGTATCTGGATCAGGTGCCGCAGCGTGAAGACGGGATGACCCCGTATGAAATGATGCTCTCGGAATCGCAGGAGCGGATGCTGTTCGTGGTGGAGCCTAAGGATGAGGCGCAGGCGCAGGAGATTTTTGACCGCTGGGGCGTGATCTGCCGCAAGGTGGGGAAGGTGACCGATGACGGCCGCCTGAAGCTGTTCCATCACGGCGAAGTGGTCGGTGATATGCCGGTGAAGGCGCTGGTAGATGAATGTCCGATTTATAACAAACCGTCTGCCGTTCCTGCTTACTATGAGGAGAATGCCTCTATTGATACACTTCGTTATGAGGAAGTGACTGATCTGGGCGGCGCGCTGCGTACAGTATTGGGCTCACCTACTGTAGCCAGCAAGGCTTGGGTATACAACCAATACGATTATATGGTCCGCACCAGTACGGCTGTTCGTCCGGGTTCCGATGCGGCTGTAGTAACTATCCACGGTACACGTAAGGGGCTGGCGATGACTACGGACTGTAATGGCCGTTACGTCTATCTCGACCCAGAAGTGGGCGGACGCATTGCTGTTAGCGAAGCGGCGCGCAATATCGTGTGCTCCGGTGCCCAGCCGCTGGCGATAACGGACAACCTGAACTTCGGCAGCCCGGAGAAGCCGGAGATCTTCTGGCAGATGGAGCGTGCGGTAGACGGTATGGCGGAAGCCTGCCGGGTGCTGGATACGCCGGTTATCGGCGGGAATGTCAGTCTGTACAATGAGAATGCTTCGGGAGCTATCTACCCGACACCGGTTGTCGGTATGGTAGGGCTCATTGAAGATACCGATCATATTACAACCCAGGCCTTCAAGCAGGAAGGCGATGCTGTATTGCTGCTTGGCGTGACGAAGGCAGAGCTGGGCGGCAGTGAATTCCAGTATGCCGTTCACGGAGTGACTGAAGGCCGTCCACCGGAGCTGGACTTGGCTACAGAGCGCAAGCTGCTGGATGCCGTACTTGCTACAATCCGCAGCGGTCTGGTCCGCTCGGCGCATGACTTGTCGGAAGGCGGTCTGGCCGGAGCACTGGCAGAGAGCTGTATCAGCGGCGGGATCGGCGCGAATATTGAGCTGTCTGCCGGCGGATTGCGCCCGGATGTGGCGCTGTTCAGCGAGAGCCAGTCCCGTATCCTACTGACTTCGGCACCTGACCGTGCAGAAGAGCTGAAGGCTGCAGTAGCCGCTTACGGCGTACCTGTTGAGATCATTGGAACCGTTGGCGGGGACCGCCTGCGTGTTGATCTGGACGGATCGGCTGCACTGGATGAAGCCGTTACTGAACTCAAGACCATTTGGGAGGATGCTATTCCATGTCTTATGAAATAAAGACCGGGAACAAGCAGGAAGCCCCTATCCTGTGGACCGGCGACTTTTACAACGAAGGAACGGGCTCGGGAGATATTTTTGACACATTAAAAGAGGAATGCGGTGTCTTCGGAGTCTTCGGACACCCGGAAGCCGCTTCCATGTCCTATTACGGCCTGCACGCTCTGCAGCACCGGGGAGAAGAGAGCGCGGGCATCTGCGTGGCGGATGGACGCGACTTCAACTACCACCGCGGCATGGGCCTGGTGAAGGAAGTGTTCGACAAAGACAAGATTGCTTCGCTGGTGGGAGACATGTCCATCGGGCATGTACGGTACTCGACCAGCGGAGACAGCCGGCTGACCAATGCGCAGCCGCTGGTCTTCAAATACCGTGACGGCGATCTGGCGATTGCCACGAACGGCAATATCGTTAACGAACCGCTGATCCGCAAGCAGCTGGAGCAGGGCGGCTCGATTTTCCAGACGACCAGTGATACCGAGGTGCTGGCGCATCTGATTGCGCGTTCGCAGAAGGATTTTGTCGAAGCAACCAAGGATGCCCTGTCGCAGCTGGTCGGCGGCTTTGCCTTCCTCTTGATGACCAATGACAAGCTGATTGTCGCATCAGACACCCACGGACTCCGTCCGCTCGTGATGGGCCGTCTGGGCGAAGCCTATGTCTTCGCTTCCGAGTCGTGTGCGCTTGAAGTCATCGGTGCCCAGCTGGTGCGTGATATTGAACCGGGTGAACTGTTGGTGCTCGATAAGGATGGCTTCCGCGAAGACCGCTTCGCCGAGCCTAAGCGCAAAGCGCTGTGCGCGATGGAGTACATCTACTTCGCCCGCCCGGACAGCGACTTGAACGGCTCCAACCTGCACTCCGCGCGCAAGCGGATGGGCAGCCGGATGGCGCTCGAAGCCTTCGTGGATGCGGATATTGTCACCGGCGTGCCGGATTCCAGTATCTCCGCCGCCATCGGCTATGCCGAGCAGACGGGCATCCCGTACGAGCTGGGGCTGATCAAGAACAAATATACCGGCCGCACGTTCATCCAGCCCAGCCAGGAGCTGCGTGAGCAGGGCGTGAAGATGAAGCTCAGCGCGGTACGCCGCGTCGTGGAAGGCCAGCGCGTAGTGATGATCGACGATTCCATCGTGCGCGGCACCACCTCGCGCCGGATCGTCAACCTGCTGCGCGAAGCCGGAGCCGTAGAGGTCCACGTGCGGATTACCTCGCCGCCGTTCAAGAATCCATGCTTCTATGGCATTGATACACCCGACCGCCGCGAGCTGATTGCCTCGTATAAGAGCATCGCCGAGATGTGCGAGGAGATCAACGCCGATTCTCTGGCGTTCCTCTCGCCCGACGGACTGATCCAGTCCATCGGCGGCTATAATAGTGACGACTACAAAGGCGGTCTATGCCTGTCCTGCTTCGACAATGATTACCCGACACAGGTGGATTTCGGCGGGGAAGAGAAGGACGGATGCTCGTGTTAACATCTGGTGCCCATCCCCCTAAGTCCCCCTTACAAAGGGGGATTCCGGAGGGCGCTGCCCTCCGGCCACCCGAAAGTTTGGTGTGAGGAGTTTGCTCTAAACTTGCTAAGAGGGCGTGGGTGCGGGTGCCCGCTTTGTCCCTGTGTGCTGCGCACGGACGGGACACGCTTCACGGCGCTGCCCCCCCGGCGGCTTGCGGTCCGCCGGGCCCTCTGGCTCCAGAATCTGCCCTGTTTGCTGCGCAAATCCGGAGATTCTGTTGCCCCAGGGACCGCACGGCTTCGCCCCGTGCGGGGAGTGCCCCAGACCCTGTCCTGTTTGCTGTCGCAAAATCGGAGGCTCTGTCGCGCTAGGGACCGCACGGCTTCGCCCCGTGCGTGGAGAGCTCCCGCCCCTGTCCTGTTTGCTATCGCAAAGTCGGAGGCTCTGTCGCCCCAGAGACCGCACGGCTTCGCCCCGTGCGGGGAAGTGCCCCAGACCCTGTCCTGTTTGCTGTCGCACAATCGGAGGCTCTGTCGCCCCAGAGACCGCACGGCTTCGCCCCGTGCGGGGAGAGCTCCCGTCCCTGTCCTGTTTGCTATCGCAAAGTCGGGGGAGCGGTTGCCTAAGGAGGCGCTGGGCTTCGCACAGCGCCGACCCCTTGCCGCTGTGCAAGGCGCGAAATTTCGGCTTGCGGCACGGGTTTGAAAACCCGGTGGTTGGAGTCATGGAGAGGAATTTTGGAACTGTAGGAGCGGTAGCGTCCGCCTTTATATTTGAATTTCTACCGCGGCCGGCGGTTCTAATCAGGAAATCCAAATATAACAGCGGCCGGAAGTCCAAATATTCCTCGGAATGACGACTATAACCACCTGTCTTTTCAATCACTGCCGCCCCGAACCCGCGCTCTAAACTAATTTAAATGAGGTGCTCAAAAGTGTCGGAAGCTTATAAAAACGCCGGAGTGGATATTGCGGCTGGCAATGAAGCCGTAGAACGCATGAAGAAGCATGTGAAGCGCACATACCGGCCGGAAGTGATGACCGAGCTGGGCGGCTTCGGCGCCCTGTTCGGCCTGAATAAGGACAAGTACGAAGAGCCGGTTCTCGTATCGGGAACAGACGGTGTGGGCACGAAGCTGAAGATCGCGTTCGCGGCTGACCGCCACGACACGATTGGCATCGATGCGGTCGCCATGTGCGTGAATGACATCGTGGTGCAGGGCGCTGAGCCGCTGTTCTTCCTCGATTATCTGGCCTGCGATAAGGTCGTGCCGGAGAAGATTGAGGCGATCGTAGCCGGGATCGCGGAAGGCTGCCATCAGGCGGGCTGCGCGCTGATCGGCGGCGAGACCGCCGAGATGCCGGGCATGTATGCGGCTGGCGAATATGATATCGCCGGATTCACCGTAGGTGTGGCCGATAAGGCCAAGCTGGTGACGGGAGCGGACATCGCTCCTGGAGACATTGTGATAGGCCTGGCTTCGAGCGGGATTCACAGCAACGGCTTCTCGCTGGTGCGCAAGCTTTTGCTGGAAGAGGGCGGCTACGGCTTGAATGATGTCGTGCCTGAACTCGGGGCTCCCCTCGTAGATGTACTGCTGGCTCCGACCAAAATCTACGTGAAGCCGCTGCTCGCTCTGCTCGAACAGCTTCCGGTCAAGGGCATGGCCCATATTACCGGCGGCGGGTTCATCGAGAACATTCCCCGCGTATTGCCGGAGCATGTGAATGTAGAGATCAACTACGGCTCCTGGCCGATTCAGCCGGTCTTCAGCCTGATGCAGAGCAAGGGGCAGGTAAGCAACCGCGACATGTTCACAACGTTCAATATGGGCGTGGGACTGGTGCTGGTCGTGGCTGAAGCGGACGGAGAGCGTGCCCTTGCGCTGCTTAAGGCCAGCGGGGAAGAGGCTTACCGGATCGGCACAGTTACTGAAGGAGAGCGCATCGTTACCTTTACGGGAGCTGAAGTCTGATGGAGTGGAGCCGAATCGCTGTCTTTGCCTCCGGAACGGGCAGCAATTTCGCTGCACTGGTCCGGGCACAGCGGGAGGGCAGGCTGGGCGGAGGCAGCATAGAGCTGCTGGTCTCGGACAAGCCGGAAGCGCCTGTAGCACAGCGGGCAGAGGAGGCAGGAATTCCTGCTCTGCTGCTGCGGCCGAAGGACTTCGCGGGCCGGGAGCAGTACGAGGCCGCGATTGTGGCTGAATTGCAGCGCCGGAACATCGGACTGGTGGTGCTGGCCGGCTACATGCGGCTGATCTCCCCCGTCCTGCTCGCACCGTATGCCGGACGGATCATCAACATTCATCCTTCGCTGCTGCCGGCGTTTGCCGGGAAGGACGCGATCGGGCAGGCGATGGAGTACGGCGTGAAGCTGACGGGCGTGACCGTGCATTTTGTCGATGGAGGCATGGACACCGGACCGGTGATCGCCCAGCGCAGCGTGGAGGTCCAGTCTGGAGATACCGCCCAATCGCTGGCTGCACGCATCCATCAGGTGGAATACGCGCTGTATCCTGAGGTAGTGAGTGCTTTTGCCGCCGGAAAAGTAGAATTGAACGGAAGAATGACGACCATTGCCGATTAAGCGAAGCTGCTGCATAGCTGCTTGTTGACTGTTGAACCGGAGTGATTTCGACATTTCAGGCAAACTGCGGCCGATTCTGATATTTCTCGGGAAATACTTCACAAGTGGCAATATTTGACGGAGGATCTGGCGGTATAGCCGGAAATTGCGGAAATACAGGATTGCTGCCGTAAGGACAAAAGCATATATAGCAGGACAGAAGCAACCAAAACAACTGATTACCTAAATTACCAGCTTATTTTACAGGATTCGCCGCTGCAATCATCCGCAGTTCATCCGGCAATCATTCATAGCTCCATAGGTACAAGGTAATTCTGATATGAAGCTTCAGAACAGCTGAACCCATAAGCAATCGTACAACACCCCAATAATCTAGCGTGAATCCAGAGGAGGACTATTCAAAGTGAGTATCAAGAGAGCGCTGGTCAGCGTATCGGACAAACAGGGCATCGTGGATTTTTGCCGCGAGTTGTCTGCATTAGGCGTAGAAATTATCTCCACAGGCGGCACCAGCACACTTTTGGCGAAGGAAGGCGTTCCGGTCATTGGCATCTCTGATGTTACCGGCTTCCCTGAGATCATGGATGGACGCGTCAAAACTCTGCACCCGGCCGTACACAGCGGCCTCCTGGCCGTTCGTGACAACGAAGAGCATACCCGTCAGATGAATGAGCTTGGCCTTGATTACATCGACCTCGTCGTGGTGAATCTGTATCCGTTCGCGGAGACGATTGCCAAGCCGGATGTGTCTTATGAAGAGGCTATCGAGAACATCGATATCGGCGGACCGACCATGCTGCGTTCTGCGGCGAAGAACCATGCGTTTGTCAGTGTGGTGGTCGATGCGGCCGACTATGCGAATGTGCTTGAAGAAGTACGCGCCGGTGGAGATACAACCCTTGCTACCCGCAAACGTCTTGCGGCCAAAGTCTTCCGCCATACGGCGGCTTACGACGCCCTGATTGCCGATTATCTGGCGAATGTCACCGGTGAACCGCTGCCGGAGCGCTATACGGTCACTTATGAGAAAATCCAGGATCTGCGCTACGGCGAGAACCCGCATCAGAAGGCTGCATTCTACCGCAAGCCGCTGGCGGCGCAGGATACCCTTACGGCTGCCGAGCAGCTGCACGGTAAAGAGCTGTCCTACAACAACATCAATGACGCGAACGCAGCGCTCCAGATTGTCAAAGAATTCGAAGAGCCTGCCGTTGTAGCTGTGAAGCATATGAATCCTTGCGGTGTGGGCGTGGGCACAAGCGTCTATGAAGCGTATCAAAAAGCGTACAATGCGGACCCTACCTCCATCTTCGGCGGCATTGTTGCTGCTAACCGGATTATTGATGCGGACACGGCTAATCTGCTGAAGGATATTTTCCTCGAAATCGTCCTGGCCCCAGGCTTCACGGATGAAGCGCTGGAGATCCTGACGAAGAAAAAGAATATCCGCCTGCTTAAGCTGGGCAACCTCAGCACTGCTGCATCCCGTAAAAGCAGCTTTGTGGTCACTTCCATTGAAGGGGGAATGGTGGTGCAGGAGAGCGACGTACACTCCGTGAATCCTGAGGAATTGCAAGTGGTAACCGACCGTAAGCCTACCGAAGAAGAGCTGAAGCAGCTGTTGTTCGGCTGGAAGGTCGTGAAGCATGTGAAGTCCAACGCCATCGTGCTGGCGGCTGACGATATGACAGTCGGTGTAGGTGCAGGACAGATGAACCGTGTCGGTGCGGCCAAGATTGCCATTGAACAAGCAGGCGAGAAAGCGAAGGGTGCTGTGCTGGCATCAGATGCCTTCTTCCCGATGGGCGATACCCTGGAAATGGCTGCGAAGGCGGGCATTACGGCAGTGATTCAGCCGGGAGGCTCGATCAAGGACGAGGAATCGATTAAGGTTGCCAATGAATACGGCATTGCCATGGTCTTCACCGGCGTACGCCATTTCAAACACTAGCACGCTGGGAGGATCAGAGCCTTATGGATATTTTAGTAGTCGGCGGCGGCGGACGCGAGCATGCGATCATCTGGAGCTTGTCCCGCAGTCCCCGTGCCGGTAAAATCTACTGCGCGCCCGGCAATGCCGGGATTGCGCAGCTTGCGGAATGTGTACCGATCGGCGTCTTCGAGTTCGATAAGCTGACCGCTTTTGCCAAGGAGAAGAAGGTGGGCCTGGTGGTCATCGGACCGGATGATCCGCTCGCTGCAGGCATTGTGGATGCCTTCGAAGCCCAGGATATCCCTGTATTCGGCCCGCGGAAGAATGCCGCAGAGATTGAGGGCAGCAAGACCTTCATGAAGGATCTGCTGCATAAATACAGCATTCCGACAGCCGATTATGAGAAATTCAGCGATTATGAGACAGCCTTGTCTTATCTGCGGAGTCAAGAAGTGCCGATTGTCATCAAGGCGGACGGCCTGGCCGCAGGCAAAGGGGTAACCGTGGCGTATTCCCGTGAGGAAGCGGAGCAGGCCCTTCAGGAGATCATGGTCGACAAGGTTTTCGGGGAAGCAGGGGCGCAGGTCGTCATTGAAGAGTTCCTTGCCGGGCAGGAAATGTCGATTCTGGCGTTCGTGGATGGCGAAACGGTGCGGCCGATGGCTGCGGCCCAGGACCATAAGCCTGTATTCGACGGCGATAAAGGACCTAATACGGGAGGCATGGGGACATATTCCCCGCTTCCGCATATCGATGAAGCGATCATCCGTGAAGCGGTGGAGACGATTATTGAGCCGACAGCCAGAGCGATGGTGGCTGAGGGCCGTCCCTTCAGCGGAGTGCTGTTCGCAGGACTGATGATCTCGCCGGACGGCAGACCGAAGACAATTGAGTTCAATGCCCGCTTCGGGGACCCGGAGACACAGGTGGTTCTTCCCCGTCTGCGAAGCGATCTGCTGGAGATTTTCCTGGCTGTGACCGAAGGCAGACTCGCCGATATTCCGATCGAGTGGAGCATTGAGGCGGCAGTCTGCGTGGTGCTGGCCTCGGAGGGATATCCCGGGCCTTACCCGAAGGGTGTGCCGATCAGCGGGCTGGAAGACAGCGGCTCGGCGCTTGTCTTCCATGCCGGTACCGCACGCAGCGAAGACGGAGGCTGGGTGACCGCCGGCGGCCGTGTGCTTGGGGTGGTAGGCCTAGGGGCAACCATTGCGGAAGCACGTACATCGGCCTATGCCAGTGCGGAGATTATCACGTTTGCAGGTAAACAGAACCGCAGTGATATCGCAATGAAGGCACTGGTCTGAGGAGAAAGTCCCAAAAAAAGGACTGACAAGTTGTAGGAGAAGTGCTATAATACAACTCGTACGGGGGAAAATGTGCGGATATATACAGATAAAGGGTCTTTCCTTTCTAAGGAAAGGCCTTTTTTAACAATTCCATAACGAATGCTATAATAGTACAATAACAGCGATGCTTATGCGGATGTACAGTTACTGATTTAAGGGGGAATTCGTTTTGAGTAAGGTAGGAAGAAATGACTTATGCCCGTGTGGAAGCGGGAACAAATATAAGAAATGCTGCATGGAAAAAGACCGGTTGGCAGCCCAGTCGATGCTGCGGCTGGTTACAGCAGGGGATGCAGCGGCGCAAGCACCTGTAACCATACCCGGCGTAATCGTGCACGAGGAACAGCCGGCTACGGTAAGTGCCGCCCCTGCTGCGGGCAAGCTTACGCTGCCCAAGCTGAAGAAGATGGTGGCGAAGGAGCTGAACTGGGAGCATCCGGCCCATGAACAGCTGGCGCTGGAGCTGATCGAGCACATGAGAGAACAGTATGACCGGGAGCTGATCCTGGAAGCACTGCTGCTGTGGAACGGCTTCTCCCGCCAGACCAAGCCGGCCGTGAAGAAGACCGGCTCCTTCTGTGCGGCGATCGAATACCTGCTGTCCGAGGAGTACGGCTTCATGCTGTCGCAGGCGGAGCTGGCGGACAAATACGCGGTTACCACGGCCACGATCTCCCGCAAGGTTAAAGAGATCTATAACTATGTCGAGGAATACGGCATGGCCGGGGAAGCGGACGAATTGATGGCGCTGAACGGAGCGGGAACTCCGCAGGAGAAGGCACAGACCCTTCTGGCCCAAGCCATGGAGGCAACCTCTGCGAAGCGCCGGGTGCAGCTGGCGGAGAAGGCGCTGGAGCTCTATCCTGACAGCCCGGAAGCCTACCTTATTCTGGCCGAGGAGACGGAGAATGAGGAGGACGCCCGTGAGCTGCTGAAGGCGGGAATCGCCGCAGGCAGACGGGAGCTGGGCGAGTCTTATTTTACGAAGCATAAAGGGTTCTTCTGGGGGCTCTATGAGACCCGCCCTTATATCCGTATCTGCCAGAGCTACGCGGAATCCTGCTGGTTCGGCGGTAAGGCGGAGGAAGCAACAGAGATGCTGGAGCATATTCTGGAGCTGAATGAGGATGATAATACCGGTGCCCGCTATCTGCTGACTGCTGTATACCTGTATAGCAACCAGCTTGAAGAGGCTGAGCGGATCATTAAGAAATACGGTGAAGAGGATGCGGCGGCGGCTTTTGCCTATGACCGGATTGTACTGGAGTTTAAGAAGAACGGTATTACCTCGCAGCTCAAAATGCTCTACCGCATAGCCCGCGGAGTGAACGAGCATGTGCCGGATTACCTGCTGGGCATGAAGCGGCTGCCGCATAATCTTCCGGATTTTGTCGGCATGGGTGATCCCAATGAAGCGATTGAATATGTAATTATGCACTCGCGCTTGTGGGCGAGCCTGCCGGATCTGCTTAAGTGGATGCTGAAGCAATAGACATCATATAGGATAGCAGAGCACAGTCCTCCGGGGCTGTGTTTTTTTATGGAGATTAGGAGTGACCTCGCTGATTTCACCGCACACCGGCCGTGTATGAGAAAAACCGAACACATTCGGCGAGGCGGAGGTGTAAAGACCATATTACCCCTTGCGATCCTAGTCTAATTAGACTATATTATGTGATATGGTCTAATTAGACTAAATTATCTGAAAAGAGGTCCTCCTAATGCTATTTATTACTGGAGCAACTGGAACCGTTGGAAGCCGGGTTGTACATTCCCTCAAGTCTAAGGCTGTCAATTTCAAAGCCCTCACCCGCACACCTGAGAAGCTGATGAGCGATCAGACCGGTCACATGACGATCGTCACTGGGGATATTAAGGATTGCAGTGCCTGGTCAGACAGCCTGCACGGCGTGGAGACCTTATTCCTGATCCTCCTGGATGATGCCGAAGAGATTCTGCAGACAGCCCGGTCCAAGGGTGTGCGGAACATCGTGTTCTTATCCTCTGCCTCCATCAACCGCTCGGATGCCGCTTACAACGAGAACGCTATGAAACATAAGAAGGTTGAGGAGCAGATTCAGGCGTATGGCTTTCAGTATGTGTTTATCCGGGCCGAGGCCTTCATGCATAATACCATTTACTGGAGGGACCTTTTTAGATACAATAAGGGGACGATCCGGTTACCGGCCTTGGAGGCTAAGCTGGCGAGCGTACATGAAGAAGATATTGCCGGGGTTATCAGTGTGGTTGTAACGGATTTTGACAGATTCTCCGGGCAGGTCTTGACGCTCACAGGAGCCAATATTCTTAGCCAGCGGAATATCCTGACCGAAATCTCTAAGCAGCTGGGACAATCCATTACACTGGAAGAGCAGACCATCGATGACTTCCGTTCTTATATGAGCAAGTACATCGCTGAAGAATACATTACCCTTAGAGTTCAGGACTGGGAGTATACCCTGAAGCATAAGCTCGCCGTGACCGACACGGTGCTGACGATTCTTGGCCGGGAGCCCTATACGTTCCGGGAATGGATTGCGGAGCATCTCGGTGATTTTCAATAAATACAGAAAGAGGAATTCGCTATTATACCCTTACTTATACTGGGTCTGCTTAAGGATTGCGGACAATCCAGCGCTTATGAATTGCTCAGTGTCTTCAAGGAGCGGGATTACAAGTATCTTGTTCATATGACGAAGGGATCGCTGTACTATAACCTCCAGAAGTTAGCGGGGGAAGGCTTGGTCCGGCTGGTGGAGGTCGTCAGTGTGAACAATTATCCCGAGCAATACATCTACGAGATTACACCGCAGGGCGACGAGCATTTCAAAGCGCTGATGGCCAAGTACTCGCTGCAGACAGACGATATTACGTTAACCTTTTATATGACGACGCTGTTCGCTCACCAATATGATCCTGAGCAATTTAAGGCGGCTGTTGCTGTGCAGATGGAGCAGACACGGCGCAAAATTGCTGAAATTGACCATGCGCTGGATGCCAAGCAAGATAAGATCTACGATATGGCAAAATCGATGATGAATAATGTCAGAGCGCACCATGAATTGAACCTGAAATGGTTTCAGGAGCTGCTGGAACAGTAGTGCGGCAGATTGCTGGATAAGATGAATTGGAAAATTGGTATATAGAGATATGCTCCCTTTTGTTTGCTGAATACAGCAGATACAAGGGAGTATTTTTTTGTGGAAATAACCTGACATGAATAAGCGGTGATATGGGTAAATAAGAGGTTTGACTCGATAATTATGAGAAAATACCTGACATGGACACACTTATTTCACAGCCTATGGGAAAACGGTACAGGGATAAAGGGATTTTTTGCAGAAATAAGTCGAAAAGACAGAGAAGATTCGGGACAGCCCCGAGTCTTTATACATGGAAGGTGGGAGGGTCTATGGCACTGGGAAAGAGTAAGAGGGTCAAGGAGAGGGGGCTTATCGGCTCACTCCGTAATATGGGGATTCGCGGCAAGCTGTTTTTGTCAGTGATTCTGTCTGTGGTGGTTATTTTCGCGACTGTGTCTGTAGTGATCTACAGCAATGCCAAGCAGCTTATCGTGGACGGGCTGAAGAGCTCGCTGACGTATGAGAAAGGGGCGATCGGGGTGCAGGTCAATGACCTGCTGCAGCCTGCTGTGGACAGTGTGGCGCTTCTCAATGCCAACGCCTACCTCCGCGATTTCATTCTAAGGGTGAAGGATGCACAGACGCTGAAGACTACGGACGGGTACACGGAACTGATCGAGACGCTGAACCTGATCAAGAACAACAATAAGAATCTGCTTAATGTATACATAGGTCTGGATGCGGTGAACAAGGTGATTACCCAGGATGAATTCGAGCCTCCGGCAGACTACGTGCTGAAGGAGCGAAGCTGGTATTCCGCTGCGGCTGCGAACAAGCGTGTAACGATTACCAATCCTTATATTGATGCCGGGTCAGGCAAAATGGTCGTCAGTGTCAGCACACCGCTGCTTGATGATTCCGGCAGGCTGATCGGCGTGGCGAGTGCAGATATTTCGATTGAGCAGATTACAGCTGCGCTGGGCGCTTTTCATTATAAAGGCAGCGGCTATGCCGTGCTGATTGATGAGACGGGGACCTTCATCTATCATCCCAATCCGGATCATATTCTGCTGAAGAAGATGGCTGATCTGGGCGGATTGTGGAAGACGGTCGGCGATAAAATGCTGCAGTGGGGCTCAAATGTCATCCAGGCGGACATAGACGGCGAGCCCAGCTATGTATCCTATTCACCGGCTGTGGCTAACCAGTGGTCAGTCGCGCTGATCGTACCGCAGAAGCATGCGGAGCTGGAGCTGAAGCGTTTCGAGCTGATTTTCTTCCTTTCGATTATTGCTTCAATCGCGGTGCTGTCTGTTCTGCTGTATCTGGTCTCGGGCAGTATTCTGAAGCAGATTCCGCTCCTCACGGCTGCGTTCGGGCAGGCGAAGGCGGGGGACCTGTCGGTAAGGGCAAGGGTAACTGCGGGAGGCGAGATCGGGGTGCTGGCTGAGGGCTTCAACGATATGATTGCCTCGCAGCAGTCGCTGATTCAGGAGATCATGCACAGCTCGCAGAGTATCTCGGGCGCGGTTGGGAATACAGAGCAGAATGTATTCGTGCTGGATGGCAGCATCACCGATATCTCGGGGGTTACGGAGGAGTTGTCCGCAGGCTTGCAGCAGACCGCCGCCTCGATGGAGGAGATGAATGCCAGCACAACCCAGATCGAGGCGGCGATCAACGGGATTGCCCGCAAAGCCCAGGAGGGGGCGGAAGCCGCCGGAGAAATTAACCTGCGGGCGGAGCGGCTGAAGGAGAGAGCCTGGGAATCCCGCACACAGGCGGATACCGTCTACGGGCTTAGCGAAGAGAAGCTGCGCACGGCCATTGAACAGTCGGGATCGATCTCGCAGATCAGTACGCTTACGGGCGCTATTCTGGAGATCGCCGCCCAGACCAACCTGTTATCGCTGAATGCTTCAATTGAGGCGGCAAGGGCAGGGGAAGCGGGCCGGGGGTTCGCTGTAGTGGCAGAGGAGATCCGTAAGCTGGCCGACAACTCGCGTGAGACGGTGACTGAGATCCAGGGAGTGACCGGGGCGGTAGTCCAGGCGGTGTCCAATCTGGTGGAGGCTGCGGAGAGTATGCTTGGCTTCATGGACAGCCAGGTGAAGAAGGACTACGATGCCATGCAGGAGACCGGAGAGCGGTACAGTGAGGATGCCCGGTATATCGAGGAGCTGGTGACGGACTTCAGCGCCACCTCGGAAGAGCTGCTGACTTCCATCCAGAGCATGCTTACTGCGATCAGTGAGACAGGCAGTGCGACGAATGAGGGAGCGGAAGGAGCGGGAGTCATTGCTGCCGGAGCAGAGCAGATCATCGGGCGGTCCGGCAGCATCGTAGCCGAGATGGAGGAGATCAAGCTTAGCTCGGCGCAGTTGCTGAGTGCGGTGTCGAGGTTTAAGGTATAGAGGGCTGTGTTGAGCGGGCGGTCCGGCAGATAGATGCCGGGCCGCCCGCTTGCTTATAGGCCGGGGAGCTGCAGGTTACAATTCCACTCTCAGTGGATGTTATGGTGTGTGGGGAGGACAAGGGTTGAAAAAAAGTCCTTGGAAGAGTATGTTACAAGAAGCGAAACGATAAGAAAGAGACAGTGAGGCGGGGAAAACATGAGAGAAGGCGAAAACCGGATCGTAGGAATGGAAGATATTGTACGCGCGCACCATGTGCTGCGGGAGGTTATCGTCCGTACGCCGCTCCAGCTGGATGCGGTATTGTCGGCCAAATACGGCTGTAATGTGTACTTGAAACGTGAGGATCTGCAGATTGTACGCTCCTTCAAAATCCGGGGAGCCTATAATATGATCCGCAGTCTGTCTGACGAGGACAGAGCCAAGGGCATCGTCTGCGCCAGCGCGGGAAATCATGCCCAGGGCGTGGCTTATTCCTGCAAGGCACTAGGCATCAAAGGCAAGATATTCATGCCGAGCACTACTCCTAATCAGAAGATTAAGCAGGTCCGGCGCTTCGGCGGCGAATTCGTTGAGGTGATTCTGAAGGGGGATACCTTCGATGATGCTTACGATGAAGCGCTGCAGGCTTGCATTGACCATAGCATGACGCTGATTCACCCGTTCGATGAGCCGCGTATTATTGCCGGCAACGGAACCATTGCCATGGAGGTGATGGAGAATCTGGACAAGCCAGCGGACTTCGTGTTCGTCACCATCGGCGGCGGCGGGCTGGCAGCCGGTGTAGCCACCTATATCAAGACGGTGAGTCCGGCAACCAAGGTTATTGGTGTGGAGCCTAGCGGCGCGGCTTCGATGAGTGAGGCCATGCAGAGCGGTGAGGTAATCACCCTGAAGGAGATCAACAAATTCGTGGACGGCGCGGCGGTGAAGCGTGTCGGCGGCCTGACCTTCGATATCTGCTCGAAGCTGCTGGATGATGTGGTGAAGGTGCCGGAGGGCAAGGCGTGTACCACCATTCTGGAGCTGTATAATGAGAATGCGATTGTAGTGGAGCCTGCCGGTTCCCTCCCCATTGCTGCACTGGACATGTACCGTGATCAGATCCGGGGCAAAAGCGTGGTCTGCATCGTCAGCGGCGGCAACAACGATATTGACCGGATGCAGGAGATCAAGGAGCGTTCCCTGATCTATGAGGGTCTTAAGCATTACTTCATGGTCAACTTCCCGCAGCGCGCGGGCGCCCTGCGCGAGTTCCTGACCGAGGTGGTCGGACCGGATGATGATATTACCCGGTTCGAGTACACGAAGAAGAATGAGAAGGAGAACGGCCCGGCCCTGGTCGGCATTGAACTGATGTCTACCGATGCCTACGCCCCGCTGATTGAGCGGATGAAGCAGAAGGGCGTCGATTACGTGGAGATTAACAAGGATGTTAATCTGTTCAGTATGCTGATCTGAGGTGCGGCGGGTAGCTGCATATAGACAAAGTAAGCCCCGCCCAGCAAAGTCTGGACGGGGCTGTTTCACGTTGTATGGGATTTAATTGAACCGCCTACAGCTGGGGCACCTCAGTCTTCAGATACTGCTCCGCTGCGTCGTCCAGCAGGTAGCCGTTACTCTTCATCAGCTTCATGAAGCCCTCAAGCTTCTGCAGGAAGGCGCTGGAGCTGCCGTTCTTGGCCAGGATGCTGGCGTAAGCCTTCTGCGCTTCCAGATCCATCTCCAGATTATCGTAATGGAAGAGCGGGGTGTTATTCAGGCCGTAGAAGGTGTTCACAGCATACTGGTTGTAAAGCTTCTTAACGGCCTGTACCCGGTTGGATGTGGGATAGGTCTGGATGAATTGCTCCTGGGTCAGCGCACGGTCGGCTACCTCGCCCCAAGCAATGATCAATCCGTTATCCTTGGAAGGAGGCAGATCTGATTCAGCTGCCATAATGGAAATATAGCTGCTGATATCCTCCGTTACATAAGGCTTATATTTGCGGTAATCCGCATAATCAATCACCGGGTAAAAGCTGCCCTCGGCGGTATCCAGCTTGTATCCGCTCTCTCCCGCACTTTGCAGCAGGGCGCGCAAGGAAGCGTTATCTGTACTCTCAGCCAGCTTCTCCATGCTGACTCCCCCTCTGTAGACGGTGAGGAGCTTCCGCTGGACCTCGCTGCTGCTGAATTTCTTCTCCCAGGAGGGCAGCAGCGCCTTATGCAGGTTCTCCAGCTTCAGCGTCAGTACAGTCGCCTGATAAGGAGTGACTGCATACAGCTTTGTCTTCATATAGGCAATGGCACCCGGCAGGTTACCGCTGGACAGCAGCGGCAGCGCGGCTTTATAGACCGCTTCTGCATGGCTGGCAGTCTTAGCGCTTGCAGCTGCACCGGAAGTGCCTGTCCGGCTGCTTCCGCTGCCTTCGGCACCGGCCGGGACGGCTGCGCCTGCCTGAAGCCCTATGAGCAGGGCGATTGCGGCGGATATAACGGCATGCTTGTTCATTCGAGTCTCCTCCTGTGTGGAATGGATGTGGGATACAGTCTCTAAGATGGGAAGAATATGAATTTCAGCCCCAGTCCTCCGGCAGCGGCCAGCGCCAGACTGACCCAGGGCGAGACCGGAATCACCGGGAACAGATTATCGAGGAATATGCCGGCGAATACCGCAATCACAGCAATTCCGATGTAGATGCCCAGGGCCTTAATGTCGAAGGTCTTGGGCTTCGGACTGTCATCCTCCGACAGGGAGGCCATCCATTTCATAATAAGCTCAACCAGCAGGATGGAGCCTGCGCCGACAACGACCAGCGTGAATAGACTGAGCTGGCCGAAGAGTTCGTGCGGGCCGCCGCTCCACTGTGTGATCAGACCGGCAACGCCCATCGTCCCGAACAGCAGGGTCAGGGCGGACCAGGAGATCATCAGGGAGTTATTCAGCCGGCTGCGCGGTGTGCGCGGCGGGGCGCTGTCCATCACGTCCTTGAAATAATCACCGGGCTTCCCGCCAAAAATCTGCTTGGCATTCTTGCCCTTGGCTTGTCCCTTCAGCAGCAGCTCAGCCGCCTCCAGCAGCAGCTCCTCTGCACGTACAGCATCTACTGAACTGGCGCGCATCGCCAGAATCATATCTTCGAAATAAGAGCGGTTAGACGGCGTCATCTGCTCCCGCAGCAGGTTGTTCTGCTTCATCATAGCTTTGACTTTCATAGTGTGGACCTATACCTCCAGCATTGAGTGATCAGGATACCTTCAACCTAGAGTATACGTTTGTGCACCAGCCGTGTGCAAGGACAACGTTCGTTCACGAAGGTCTGAATAATCCTTTTGGAAGAGTAAACACTGAAGAGGTGGTGGCTTCACCAACTATAGCTAGAGGGAAGGCAGGGAGCGTTATGGAACAGGACAACAAGCAGGAACCGGGCAAGGCTGTGAACGACGGCACCGCGCCTGTACCGACTAATGAAGTGGGGGACTGGGGCAATTCTGACGGCTTCAGCCTGTGGGATGCTGCGGGGCAGGGCCAGGAGAACGGGCTCGAGGATTGGGAAGGCCGGCAGGAGACACACGACATGTTTCACGACAGCTATGACTGAGTGATGCCTAAGCGGGTATGGGCCTCTTTTGCTCCTGCGGGAGTGGAAGGGGCCTTTTCTCCGGTAGAGCTGACGTAAGCTGCGGGCTTCATGCGTATTGACAACAAATTAGCACAGATATTATAATAGAGATATTAATCATACTAAGTTAATCGGAATTATCGTATTTTAAAATAAATCAGCCATTCAGGGGAGGACGCCGCAATGGAACGGAATATCATCATCCGGCATAACGGAGAGGAACTGACAGCGAGCATACATTATCCGGCCGCAGACCGGGCAGGGACAGGACGGTGCAAGAACCGGGTGCCGCTTGCAGTGATCTGCCACGGCTTCGTGGGCAGCCGGATCGGTGTCGACCGCATCTTCGTCAAGGCAGCCCGTGAGCTGGCGCAGGATGGCTATATGGTAATCCGCTTCGATTATGCGGGCTGCGGGGAGAGCAGCGGTGATTACGGCAGCGAGGATATGGAGTCGATGATCGGGCAGACCCGGGCGGTGTTGGATTACGGCATCAGCTCGGCCGATGTGGACCCGCAGCGTGTAACGCTGATCGGCCATAGTCTGGGCGGCGCGGTGGCGCTGCTGACCGGTGTACGTGACCGGCGGGTGAAGAACCTTGTACTGTGGTCAGCTGTCGGTTATCCCTTCAATGATATCGTCAAGATTGTTGGCAGAGATGCCTTCGACCGGTCGGTGAAGAGCGGTTCAGCAGATTACGCCGGCTATTCGTTCACGCCGGTATACTTCAATTCCCTGGCTGCCTTCCAGCCGTTCCAGGAAGCCGGGAAGTTCAGCGGCGATGTGCTGGTCATCCATGGAACCTCCGATGATGTGATTCCTGTGGACTATGCGTTTCTCTACCAGAAGCTGTTCTGGACCCGGCCGGAAGGACGGTGCGACAAGGAGATTATTTTCCAGGGCGATCATACCTTCTCTTCGGGTCCGGCGCAGGAGCAGGTGCTGAAGCGTACCCGGGATTGGATGAACCAGCAGGAGCATCTGCAGGAGGAATGGCAGAACTGGATGATATAGGAGCGGTAACGGCACTCGCAATGGCTAGGAATTAGCTGTAAAATAAAGGGGAAGACCATACCGGAAATGGAGGCTCTTACCCTATGAAATTACCGGCCTTTTTCATTGCGCATGGCTCCCCGCTGCTGGTACTTGAGGATAACGACTATACGCGTTTCCTGCAGCGGCTGGGTTCGGATCTGGGGAAGCCCCGCGGCATTGTGATCTTCTCAGCTCATTGGGACAGTCCCGAGCAGCTGATCACAGTGGACGCACAGCATGAAACGCAGCATGATTTCTACGGGTTCCCGGAAGAGATGTATCAGCTGAGTTATCCTGCTCCAGGTGATCCCGCACTCAGCCGCCGTATTTCGGAACTGTTCAAGAATAGTAATCTGCCCCATCAGCCCGTGCTGGGCCGGGGGCTGGATCATGGCGCCTGGGTCATCCTGAGGACCATGTTCCCGCAGGCGGATATTCCGGTCGTGGCTCTATCCGTGGATTCGCTCCGCTCGCCTGAGGAGCAGTACAACATCGGACGGATGCTTGCTCCGCTGCGCGAGGAAGGTGTCCTCCTGATTGGCAGCGGCGGTCTGGTGCATAACCTCAGGCTGCTGAAGCAGAAGGATCAGCCGGAGCCATGGGCGCTTGACTTCGACGGGTGGATTGCTGAGCGGCTTGCGGCCTGGGATCTTTCCTCCCTGTATGCCTATGAGAAGCAAGCACCGCATGTGAGGGAGGCCGTACCTACCTACGGCAAGGAACATTTCATCCCGCTCTTCTACGTAATGGGTGCAGCTGATGAAGGCAGACGCGCACAGTTAATGATCCAGGCCTACCAATACGGTACGCTCAGCCTGAACTGCTGGATGTTTGATAAATATAGGAATGAATAGAGGGTACAGCTGCTATAAGGGCTGTACCCTTTTTCTGTTGCCGATTCCACTTGACTCAAGACAAACTCTGCCAGCTATGATTAAATAAAGGAAGCGAGTTTCATAGAAGAGAATCGAGAGAAGCAAGCTGTAACTTACGATTAGGAGGAACAACGTGTCTATATCGGTGAACCGTTATGTATCCCGTCCTGTATCTGCTCTGGTCCTTGCCGCCGTGCTGCTCTCTGCCTGCAGTAACGAGCAGGCCAGCCCTGTGCCCGTACCTACGTCTGCACCAACAGCAGCGCCTACCCTGGAGCCACAGCCGACAGAAGCGGTACAGTCCCCCTCTCCTGAGCCTGCCGCCGGAGCAGTCTCCGGCTTAACAGGCCTGCCGGTTGAGGAGGAGAGCCTGCCCCGGCCGCTCGCGGTCATGATCAATAATGCCCCGGCGGCCCGCCCGCAGTCCGGGATCAGCGAGGCAGATATTCTGTACGAGGTGCTGGCCGAAGGCGGAATTACCCGGCTGATCGGTATCTTTCAGAGTCATGCCGGGGTGGTGAAGATCGGGCCGATCCGCAGTATCCGCCCTTACCTGCTGGATATCGGCGAGAGCTATGGCGGCATAACGGTGCATGCCGGAGGCAGTCCGGATGCTTATGCCATTCTGCAACGGCAGAAGAAGGCGGATATGGACGAAATCGGCCGCGCGGGGGCCTACTTCTGGCGGGACAAGGAACGCAAGGCCCCGCATAACCTGTACAGCAATGCCGCCAAGCTGCGGGAGGGGGCAGTGAAGCTGGGCTATGCGGAGAGTGTGAAGGTCCCTGGTTTTCTTTTCAATGATCCGGATTATATTCCTGTGGAGGGCACCCCGGCGCTTGCGCTGGGTGTGAACTTCCTGCTGAAGAGCTACAATGTCGGGTACCATTATAACGCAGAGCAGCGCATATACGCCCGCTGGGTGAACGGCAAGCCGCATCTCGATCTGAATAATAACCGTCCGGTGGAAGCGGCGAATATCATCGTGATGGGTTCGGATCATAAGGTGCTGGACGATGTCGGCCGGCTGCAGGTGGATACGGAGCTGGGGGGAGAAGCAGTGCTGTTACAGCGCGGCGTAGCGATGAACGGCAAGTGGTCGCGCAGCCCCGGAGACGTCATCCGGTTCGTGAAGAAGGACGGCAAGGAGGCGCTGATGTTCCCGGGGATTACCCATATTCTGATCGTTCCGAACAGCCCTTCGTTCAGCAGTCATCTCGAATACGCGCAGGCGCCTGCATCCCCCTAATTCCGGCTGGAGATTGAATGTTCGGATGATTATTTTCGTAAGTTGCAGGGAATTGTTATTATAGTGTGAAAAAGTTCGGTTTTTTGTCTTCTATCCCTTCTGTCGATATGATAAGATAACAAGGGTTGTCATTCATTTTCATGCATTTACATTTGGATGGCTGCATTTTTTTACGGCAATTTCATGTAAAGGGGTATAAAGCTAATGAGGCTCAGAAAAAAGGATATATTCTTTGAGACGCTGGAAAACATGGCTGACACCATTGTTCAGGCGGCGGATTATTTCGCTCAGAATATCTCGACTCTCCAGGGCAATGTGGAGAACTTCGCCGGGGAGATGAAGAAATACGAATCCCAGTGCGATACCTACACACACACTGTCATCAAGGAATTGAACAAGACGTTCATTACGCCGCTGGAACGGGACGACATCATGGATCTGATTACAAGCATGGACGATGTCATTGATGGGCTGGAGGCTTCTGCCTCGCGTTTCTATATGTATAACCTGCTGGATGCGGATGAGTATATTGTCCAGTTCGCAGAGATTCTCCGCCAGAGTGCATACGAGATCCAGAAGGCGGTTCATTTGCTCTCCCAGAAGAAGCTGCTGGCGATCCGCGAATACACCATCCGTCTGAATGATCTGGAGAACCAGGGCGACGAAGTCCTGCGTATCTGCACCAAGGCCCTGTTCGAGACTGTGAAGGACCCGATTGAGCTGATTAAGCGCAAAGAATTGTACGAGCGGCTCGAGACAACCACAGACAAATGTGAAGACGTAGCCAACATGCTGGAATCGATCATCATGCGTAACTCATAAGGGGCCTCAAATATGGATACATCTATATATGTACTAGCTTTTGTTATCTTTCTTGCGCTGGCGTTCGACTTCATCAACGGCTTCCATGATACAGCCAATGCGATTGCTACCTCTGTCTCAACCCGTGCGCTGAAGCCGCGTACAGCCATCATGCTGGCCGCCTCGATGAACTTTATCGGCGCCTTGATGTTCACCGGAGTGGCGAAGAAGATCGGGGGCAGTATTACCGATCCCACCCTCCTGGACAACGGGATAGATATTGTCACAGCGACGCTCATTGCGGCGATTATCTGGAATCTCGTGACCTGGTGGCTGGGTATTCCTTCGTCCTCCTCCCATGCGCTTATCGGTGCGTTAGCCGGTGCGGTCTATGTCGGGGCAGGGACAGAGCATATCAAATGGAACGGGTTCGTTGAGATCGTAGAGGGGCTGGTTTTCTCCCCGCTGATCGCTTTTGTAATCGGGTATATTGTGATGACGATTCTGAAGTGGATCTTCGCGAAGCGCAGTCCGCATACGGTCAATAAGGGCTTCCGTTCGATGCAGATTGTGACGGCTGCACTGCAATCCTTCACCCATGGTACGAATGACGCGCAGAAGGCGATGGGGATCATTACCTTTGCCCTCGTCACCTCGGGACGGCTGGATACGATGGAGGTTCCGCTCTGGGTTAAGATTGCAGCGGCTACATCGATGGCACTCGGAACGTCGATCGGCGGCTGGAAGATTATTAAGACGATGGGCACGAAGATTTTCAAAATTGAGCCGATCAACGGCTTCGCGGCGGATATTTCGGCGGCTTCGGTTATTTTCTCAGCCACGCTCCTGCATCTGCCGGTAAGTACAACCCATGCGATCACCTCATCGATTCTGGGTGTAGGTTCAGCCAAGCGCTTCTCCGCAGTCAAATGGGGAGTGGCCGGACGGATCGTGGTTACCTGGTTCATTACGATTCCGATCAGCGCTGTGCTGGCGGGAGTGATCTTCAAGCTCTTCTTCTAGGGCTGGAACAGAATAGATTACCTGGACAAGATGTCGCAGAAGCCATGGATGGCTTTAGGACATCTTTTTTTGTGTTCAGCGGTAAGCCTCGGCCTAAGAGGGGTTCTTTATTTTTCAAGAGAGAAATGTCACAAAAAGTCACAACAAATCGATAAAAGATGTTAATAGCGTTAAAAGAAAATGAAATACATAACATAACTAAAAGAAAATAACATGATGGAATTAAATTTTACATAGTATTATGTAGGATTTGGTAGTCTCTGAAGTAAGGTTTGTTTTAAGTGTTACCATTGCTGACAAACACCCGAATAGACAAAGGAGGCCTAGCCATTGATCGACTTTCATCAGGTAGACAAACATTACGGACAATTTCATGTACTGAAGGGCATTGACCTGCATGTTCAGGAAGGGGAAGTCGTTGTTGTGGTCGGTCCTTCCGGCTCCGGCAAGAGTACGATGCTGCGCTGCATTAACCGTCTGGAGACGATCACGAGCGGCGGATTAACCGTGGACGGTATAACTGTAAACGAACGCAAGACAGATATCAATACCCTGCGTAAAGAGATCGGAATGGTCTTCCAGCATTTCAACCTGTACCCGCACAAAAAGGTGATTGATAACATCACCCTGGCCCCGGTGAAGGTGCTGGGCTTAAGCAAGGCGGAAGCGGAGAAGACCGCCATGTATTATCTGGAGAAGGTCGGCATTGCGGACAAGGCGGAGTCCTATCCTTCCCAGCTATCCGGCGGACAGCAGCAGCGGGTAGCGATTGCCCGGGGGCTGGCGATGAAGCCGAAGATTATGCTGTTCGATGAGCCGACCTCGGCACTGGACCCGGAGATGGTCGGGGAGGTGCTCGATGTCATGCGCGCCCTGGCCCGCGAAGGCATGACGATGGTCGTTGTGACCCATGAGATGGGCTTCGCCCGCGAGGTGGCGGACCGGGTCATCTTCATGGATCAGGGGCAGATCGTGGAAGAGGCGGAGCCGGAAGCTTTCTTCGCCAGCCCGAAGGAAGAGCGGACGCGTACTTTTCTCAGCCGTGTATTAAGCCACTAAACTAAATAATAGGAATCCGGGGAGGAAACGAAATGAAAATGTCCAAGAGCTTCAAGGTGTTAAGTGTGCTGCTGATTGCGGCCATACTGGTCATTGCCGGGTGCGGCAACAACAAGGGCAAGAACGACAATGCGGCAGGCGGCAACGCTGCCGGAGGAGCAGCCGCTGACTCTGCGGCCATTGCCAAGATCAAGGAGCGCGGCAAGCTGCTCGTCGGCGTGAAGTTCGACACCCGCCTGTTCGGTCTGAAGGACCCGGCCTCCGGCAACGTGGAAGGCTTCGACATCGATATCTCCAAGGCCATCGCCAAAAAAATTCTCGGTGACGAGAATGCCATTGAGCTGAAGGAGGTCACCTCCAAGACGCGTATTCCGATGCTGAATAACGGCGAGATCGATATGGTGGTGGCTACCATGACCATTACGGAGGACCGCAAGAAGGAAGTCGATTTCTCTGACGTCTATTTCCAGGCCGGCCAGTCCCTGCTGGTGAAGAAGGGCAGCGCGATTACAGGCCTGGAGAGCGTTACGAAGGATACGAAGATCCTCGGCTCCAAGGGGGCGACCTCGATCAAGAATATCAAAGAGAAGGTGCCGGGCGTAACCGTGCTTGAGTTCGACAACTACCAGGATGCCTTCAGCGCGCTCAAGGCGGGTCAGGGCGATGCGCTCACTACAGATGATGCGATTCTGTACGGAATGGCCTCACAGGACCCCGGGTTCGAGGTTGTTGGGAAGCCGTTCACCGATGAGCCTTACGGCATTGCGGTCCAGAAAGGCAACGCCGATGTAGTTAAGGCGATTAATGATACACTGGCTGAACTAAAGGCGAACGGGGAGTATGATGCCATCTACACGAAGTGGATTGGTAAAGCTCCTGCTAAATAAGTCTGTTCCAGGCAAGAGCTTGCTTCCTTCAAGGTAAGAACGAATAAATGGGCTGCACACGAATTTCCCGTAGAAACGGTACCGCCTTGTCCAAGGACGGCAACGCCGTTTCTACTTGTTTGTAGGAACGGTGGTCATACCGGGGAGGAACGAACTTATCCACAGGTAAAGGCAGGTGAACATTGATGGATTTCTCAATATTAACGAACTACTTCGGATTGTATATGGAAGGCTTCTACGGTACGCTGCTGTCCAGTGTACTGGCCCTGATCGGCAGCTTCCTGATCGGCGCGGTCGTTGCCGTCTTCCGCATGACTTCAGTCAAGGGTCTGCGCTGGTTCGGTGCGGTGTATGTGGAGTTCATCCGCAACATCCCGCTGCTGCTGGTCGTGTATATTTTCTATTACGGGCCTTCCGCTCTGGGCTTCACACTGGACGGCTTCAAGGCAGGAACCATTGGACTCGCCGTATATACCTCGGCCTTCATCGCCGAAGCGATCCGTGCCGGAATTATGGCCGTGCCCAAGGGACAGATGGAGGCGGCACGTTCCTCCGGTCTCAGCTACATACAGACGATGCTGCATATCATTCTGCCGCAGGCGATCAAGCTGGTGATCCCGCCGCTCGGCAACCAGTTCATTAACCTGATTAAGAACTCCTCGGTACTGACTCTGGTGGCCGGTCTTGATCTGATGTACTTCGCCGACGGGATCTCTACAGAGACTTACCGTACCTTCGACACCTACATTTTCGTAGCGGTATTCTATCTGGTGCTTACGCTTCCGCTCAGCTACGGCGTGCGGATCTGGGAGCGCAGACTGCAGCGCAAATATTAAGAAGCATCATAAAAGGACATCTGAAGCCAAAGGAGGGCTATTATGGATTTCACAGGTGCATACTCTGCCGATAATTTGAAGTTTCTGCTGGACGGATTGTATGTGACGCTGATCGTTGCTTTTGTATCGATCTTCCTGAGCTTTATCATCGGCTGTATTATTGGCGTCATCCGCTACTCGGAGGTGCCGGTGCTGTCTCCGGTCATGTTCTACCTGGTGGAGCTGATCCGTAATCTGCCGCTGCTGCTGATCATCTTCTTCATCCGCTTCGCCTTGCCGGAGGTCGGGATCAAGCTCGGACTGATTACTGCGGCCATTGCGGCATTAACCATCTTCGAGGCGGCGATGATTGCCGAGATTGTCCGCGGCGGCTTAATGTCTATCGACAAGGGGCAGATTGAGGCGGCGCGCTCCTCCGGTCTCAGCAGTGTACAGACCTTATGGCATATCGTGCTTCCCCAGGGGCTGCGGCGGATGGTCCCGCCACTGGTCAGCCAGTTCATCTCCCTGCTGAAGGATACCTCGCTCGCTGTTGTGATTTCCCTGCCGGAGCTGATGCATAATGCCAACATTGTCATTGGCCACAGCTACAGCTATGCCATCCCTACGCTGGCGCTGGTTGCCCTGATTTATTTTGTCGTCAATTACCTGCTGTCGCTGCTGTCCAGAAGGCTTGAGCACAGAGCGGTATAACCTTAGCCGAATGAGGATTAAGCCATATTCAATCCAGTGCGGCTATGATACTATAGTTGTCAACCTCTCTAGGCAGGAGCAGTGGCGATGGGACAATCGATTCTGAGAATGAAGGCGGTACAGATTCTGCTGGTGGCCGCCGTTACTGCGGTAGCCGGAGAATTCAAGATCAACCCGTTTGACGGAGATATCTTCCGGATTGCCATGGGCAGCAGCGCTTTTCTCCTCTTCCTGCTGTTAATGAGGCAGCTGCCGTATATCCGCACAGGCTGTGCTGCCGGGGTGGTCGTGCTGCTGTTCCGCACTGCCATGGATATGGTGGAGGGGAGCGGACTGACGGTAGAGCAGAGTCTTAGCAGCCACTTCTCGGCAATGATCTATTATATGGTATTCGGCGCACTGATGCATGTCATCAAGAGCCGGATCGATACGTTTCATCCGCTGGTGCTGGGCGCGGTTGCCGCGCTGATCGATCTTCTGTCGAATGAGATGGAGCTGCTGACCCGGCTGATTGTGCTGGATTCGGCTACCTTCCGGCTGAACGAGTGGACGTATCTGATGGCGATTGCGGTCTTGCGTACCTATTTCACCACAGGGGTATACAGCAGTATCTCTGTCAGCCAGCTGCGTATCCGGGAGCGGGAGCAGCATGAGCGGACCCAGCAGATGCTCGGATTCGGCTCCGGCCTGTACGGGGAAGTATTCTATCTGAAGAAGTCCATAGGCACCCTGGAGCAGGTAACGCTGAACAGCTTCGAGCTGTACACCAAGCTGAAGGACGGGGAAGGCACGGGGCGTTACAGCCGGCAGGTGCTGGATATCACCCAGCAGCTCCATGAGGTGAAGAAGGATTCGCAGCGGATTCTGGCGGGGCTGGTGAAGCTGGTGGAGCGTGAGGTGAACGGGGACATGCCCCTATCAGGCATTCTGCGGTTCGCGGTTAAGAGCAATGCCAAATATGCGGAAATGCTGGGCAAAGATATTAAGTTCCATATTCACATCACCTCCGATTACACAACCGACAGCTACATTCCTCTATTGACCCTGCTTAACAATCTCACCGCCAATGCGGTGGAAGTCATCCAAGGAACAGGCAGCATCCATCTGAACGCTTATGAGCAGGACGGCATGACGATTCTGACAGTGAACGATAGCGGGACAGGCATCGGGAAGCGTGATCTCGATCTGCTGTTCGAGCCGGGCTTCACCACGAAATTCGATGAAGAGGGGATCGCTGCCACAGGGATCGGGCTCTCTCATGTTCGGGATATAGTGAATATGTTCGAGGGAAGCATTACGGTTCAGCCGGTATCGCATACCGGAGGGGCCATGTTCCAGATTACAGTGCCGAGCATTAAGCTGCGGAAGGAGGAATAGAGGATGCCGCTATCATTCTGTATTGTAGATGACGATGCGTCGGCGAGAAGAATGCTGCAGCATATTATTGAGGACAGCGGGCTTGGTGAGGTGACGGGTACCGCAGCGAGCGGACAGGAGGGGATCGCTCTGATTCTGAGCGAGACCCCGGACATTGTGCTGATGGATCTGCTGATGCCGGACCAGGACGGGATTGAGACCATCCTCTCTCTTCAGGCACAGGGCTGCCGTTCCAAATTCGTCATGATCTCGCAGATTGAGAACGGGGATATGGTCAGCCGCGCCTACAGGAGCGGAATTGAATTCTTCATCCGCAAGCCGATCAACAAGATTGAAGTCGAATCTGTTCTATATAAAGTGAATGAACGTTACGCCATGGGCCGTTATCTGGATGAGATCAAGATGACGCTGGGCAAGCTGGAGGGTCTGCAGTTCGGACTGCCGCAGCTGCCGCCGGGCAAGCGTACCGTCAAGGAGATTGTCCAGCCGATTCTGATGAATATGGGCATGATCTCGGAGAACGGCAGCCGTGATATTATCACCATCATGGAGCTGGCGGTAGCGGAAGGGAAGAGCGGAAGTCTTCCGTCCCTGAAGGAGCTGTATGAGCTGACTGCTGCCAAGTACAGACCGGTGCCTGCGGAAGCAGCCAAAGAGGTCAAGGCTATTGAGCAGCGTCTGCGCCGCGCTTTGGCGGCGGGTCTGACAAGTCTCGCGTCCATCGGTCTGACGGATTACGGGAATCCGAAGTTCGAGCATTATGCGCCGCTGTATTTCGACTTCGAAGAGGTACGCCTGAAGATGAAGGAAATTGAACAGGGCAGGGATAGCGGCAAGGTGAAGGTGAACATTAAGAAATTCCTGCAGGTGCTTCATCTGGAGGTGCTGGAAGGCTTGGGCCGATAAGCTATATATTGGAAAATTTAACCGGGCCGTTCGCCGTAAATGACGCCGTCAACTATAAAGACAAGACCAAGAAACCTCCGGAGCCGCTGGTCAGCGGGCTGGCGGTTATTTTTTTGCGTAGACATGCTGTACAATGGGAGGAAGCAACTAGAACAGCGCGGCTCTGCTGCGGATTGCCTACATAGGGCGGAGGACTTATATTATGATACGAACACTTGCCGTAACGCATACAGGCGAGATACTGACCGATCTGCTGCTTCAGGATATTGTCCTGGATGATTATGCCTGGATCTGGGCGGATTTCGCTATGCCGACGGATGATGAAACCTTGTCGCTGGACACCTATTTTCATTTTCACCCGCTGGCGATTGAAGACTGTATGCATGTCTTGCAGCGGCCGAAGCTGGATTATTACGAGGATGTGCAGTTCTTCGTGCTGCATTCGCTGAATGAGCGGACATTGGAGGCCGAAGAGATCGACCTGTTCCTCAGCCCGAAATTTCTCGTCTCCTACCATCATCAGGACAAGCCGGAGATGGAGGAAGCGTGGCAGATGGTCAAAGCTGAGATTCATAGCCGCAAGGGCTGGTCGGGCGGGCCGATGGCCGCTGCTTACACAGTGATGGACAAGCTGGTCGACAGGTATTTCCCGTCTCTGTATACGCTGGAGGATGAACTCGCGGATCTGGAGAGCCAGGGCGGCAACGAATCGGTGGAAGAGCTGATGAGCCAGGTCTTCAATGTGCGCGGAAGGCTGCTGAAGCTGCGGCGGACGATTGTGCCGATGCGTGATCTGATGTACCGGATCGTCAATTCGCAGCATGTGCAGAGTAACGGCGAGGAGCGGGTCTACTTCGGCGATATCTACGATCATCTGCTGAAGCTGACCGACATGATTGAAGTGGACCGGGAAATGACCGCCGACCTGCGTGACAGCTATATCTCGCTCAACTCCAACCGGATGAACTCCATCATGAAGACACTCACGGTGATTACCACGGTATTCATGCCGCTGACGCTGATCGCCGGAATCTATGGAATGAACTTCAGGGTGATGCCGGAGCTGGAATGGAAGTACAGCTATTTCGCAGTGCTGCTGCTTATGCTGGTGCTGGGGATCGGGATGTTCGGCTGGTTCCGGCGGAGCGGCTGGTTTAAGTAGAAGAAAAGCGCGTTAAACGCCGCCGCTTAGGAGCGGCGGCGTTTAACGGAGGAAGGCCCACCGGATTTACGCTTCTTGGAGGTGGTATTGCGGCGCTTCGTGACGGGGCGTCTTTTTTTGCGCCGTTTGGGGCTATAAAGGGCTGCATCCTCTTCGGCGGCGAGCTCTCCCGCTCCGCTTCCCTTGCCTTTGCCGAACCCGCCCATCACAAGCTTCACCATCGGAGCCATCTGTGAGAAGCCCTGCATCACCTTCTGCACCTTGCCCATGGTATTGACGATTCCGTCAATTCCGCCCATCCGGTCAACGATGCCCTTGATCTGTTCCATATTCGCCAGACTTCCAAGATTGCCAAGTCCGCCCAGCAGGCCTCCGGCCTTCGCGGTAGAGGCTTCTGCAGCAGGGAGCGCGAGTGCCGTATCGGTGACTTCGGCGCTGTAAGCAGGCAGCAGCTCAGGTTCTCCGGGAAGCGGGGCAGGTGTATAAGCAGATAGTCCCGGGTAAGGTGACGGATTGTAAGGTTCAGCCAGTGAACGGCCTTGCTGGCGGGAATGATTATAGTAATGCTGAGGCATAGGATCACATTCCTTCGTTAGTGGTTTGCTATACTGTATGTCATGGGCGAACAGACGGTATAGACGAATGCCCGGGTAACCGGGATACCAGCGGAAAAGGGCGAATGCCTATAGTGCGGCAGGCGGAAGTGAAGAAACCGTGTCTGTGCTTGATTTTGCACGGTTTTGTAGTACTATGAGTAAGGCGGTCTAACCTGGGAGCCGGAAGTAGTGACGGGTTAACCCTGATTATGGTGTGCGCCTGGAGTGGACGTTTGTCCGTCGATTTCACTCTTTACAGCGTGAAACCGTTAATGCTTGAAAAATGTGCTCCAGTACAATATAGTAGAGGCAAGATAGTCACATTAAGTTAATGTTTAGGGGATGATAGGGCGATGCAGCTAAAGAAGCTAAACGATAAAAGTATCGATCAATTATTTGAGGCTATTTTAACATTGAAAAATATGGAAGAATGCTATGTATTCTTTGACGACCTGTGCACCGTGAACGAAATTCAATCGCTCTCACAGCGCCTTGAGGTGGCCCGGATGCTGGGCAAGGGGTCTACATATAATCAGATTGAAGCCGAGACGGGGGCCAGTACGGCAACAATCTCGCGCGTGAAGCGCTGCCTGAACTACGGCAATGACGGTTATAAGCTTACGCTGGAACGTCTGGGCCGATAATTTATGGTTCCGGGTGTATTGTTAATCAGTCACGGCTCCCGTGATCAGGCCTGGGTGTCGATGGTAGATGAGGCAGTGAGCCATCTCACGCTCAGGGAGGAGCTGCCGGTGGCAGTGGCTTTCCTTGAGCTGGTAGAAGGACGATTGATACAAGATGGAATTGATAAGCTGGAACATGCAGGGGTCACAGATATTATTGTGATCCCCTTGTTTGTGTCTTCCGGCAGCACGCATGTCGATGAGATAGAATATGCGCTGGGTGCGAAGCCGGTTCCTGAACGGGAGACCGATCTTGAGCCGTTCAGAGTTGCTGCGAAGATTCATTACGGCTATCCGGTCGATGACGATCCCGATATTGCACAGATGCTGTGGGATAAGCTCCGGGGACTGTCGAAGCATCCCGGCAGAGAGATGGTGCTGCTGGTCGGACACGGCAGCAGGCATGACGGCTTCCGGCAGCGCTGGGAGCAGGGCATCTATTCGCTTGCGGCGCGGGTACGGGAGATAAGCGGGCTGGCCGCGGCTGATTACGGGCTGTTGAACCCGGATAGTGTAAGAAGCCGGGTGGTGCATTGGCAGGAGCAGGGCTATGATGTGCTGGTGGCTCCGCTCTTTTTGAGTGAGGGGTACTTCACCAAGGTGGTTATTCCGCAGCGGCTGGAGGGGCTGAATTATGCTTACTCCGGCCAGACGCTGCTGCCGCATCCGCTGCTGCCGCGCTGGATTCAGCGGCAGGTGGAAGCAGCGCTCCAGCGCCTGGAGGGTCAGCGTTAAATCGTAGGCGGGTAATGTAGCTGGCCCCTGACATTGCTTGTGGGGTACAGAATTGGGTATAATCAGTAAAGTTATCCATTATATAAACAGGTGGCGTTCCGGTAATGAAAACTGCGAGATTGATTTATAATCCCACTTCTGGTCGGGAAGAAATGAAAAGACGACTCGCCGATATTCTAGACCGGCTGGATATGGGCGGTATCGAAGCTACCTGCCATGCAACAACGGGAGAGGGCGATGCTACTGCGGCTGCAGCCCAGGCTGTGGAACGCGGTACTTATGATCTGATCATAGCTGCCGGAGGCGACGGTACGCTCAATGAAGTGATTAACGGGATGGCGGAGAAGCCGAACCTTCCCCCGCTCGGCATCTTGCCGCTGGGCACGACGAATGATTTCGCGCGGGCTATGGGCATTCCGAAGAATTGGGAGGAAGCCTGCGACCTGATTCTGCGCCAGGAAGCGCGCCTGATCGATCTCGGCAAAGCCAATGACCGTTACTTCATTAATATAGCAGGCGGCGGACAGCTGACGGAGCTGACCTATGAGGTCCCCAGCAAGCTGAAGACCATGATGGGCCAGCTCGCCTATTACCTGAAGGGGATCGAGAAGATGGCCAGCCTTGCTCCGCAAGAGCTGTACATCCGCGCGAACGGCCAGGAGATGATCCATGACGAGTTCATGCTCTTCCTGATCGCCAACACGAATTCGGTCGGCGGCTTCGAGAAGCTGGCTCCGGGTGCGCGCATCGATGACGGCCTGCTCGATGTTATTGCCGTTAAGAAATGCAACCTGGCCGAGTTCATCCGGCTGGTGCGTCTAACCATTCGGGGCGAGCACCTGAATGACAAGAAGGTTGTCTATTTCCGCACCGATGCCATGGAGGTTACCTCTCCAGGCTACGTTCAGCTGAACCTGGACGGTGAGCTGGGCGGCACCCTGCCGGGCAACTTCAGCATTTTGCCGCAGCATCTGCAGATTTTTGCGCAGAATTAATTGTGAAGAACATGAAAGAAGTGAACCTATACACATGAATAAACAACGCAGCAGGCGCAGCGCAAGCCGCCGGGAGCAAGGGGCGGCCCCTGTCGCCGGACTGCCGGTGAATAAGAATGATGAGGTCCTGCTCGATATTATCGGCATGACCCATGAAGGTGAAGGGGTAGGCCGCGTAGAGGGCTTTACCCTATTTGTGCAGGGCGCTCTTCCCGGTGAGAGAGTCCGGGCCAGAGTGCTCAAGACCAAAAAACAGTACGGCTACGCCAAGCTGCTGGAGCTGGTGCAGGCCAGCCCCGACCGCATCGCGCCGCCCTGCCCGATCTATGATCAGTGTGGCGGCTGCCAGCTGCAGCATATGGACTATACCGCGCAGCTCGCGTGGAAGCGCCAGCTGGTGGTGGATAACCTCCAGCGGATCGGGAAGCTGGAGGTGGCCGGTGCGGCGGGGGCTGATGCGGCAAGTGCATCAGGGGCTCAAGGCGAAGGCATCCGCGTGCTGCCTACCCTTGGCATGGACGAGCCATGGCGTTACCGTAACAAGGCCCAGGTGCCTATCGGGGTGACCGAAGGCGGTCTGGTCGGCGGCTTCTATGCACGGGGCAGTCACCGGATCATCGACATGGAGACCTGCCTGATCCAGCATGAGGACAACGACAAGGTCGTTGCTGCTGTCAAAAGCCTCGGCCGTGAGCTGGGCATCACCGCCTATGACGAAGAGACCGCCCGTGGACTGCTCCGCCACGTGGTGGTGAAGAAGGCGTTCCGCACCGGCCAGATGATGCTGGTGCTGGTCACGAACGGCCGGGATATCCCGCACCTGGACGCCTGGCTCGGCAGTATCCGCGAGCAGCTTCCGGCAGTGGTCAGCATCTGCCAGAACATCAACACCCAGCGCACCAATGTCATCTTCGGCAACGATACCCGCGTCCTCTGGGGCAGCGAGGTCATCTACGACTACATTGGCGAGGTGCAGTTCGCCATCTCGGCGCGCTCCTTCTACCAGGTGAACCCTGCACAGACTGAGGTGCTATACGGCAGAACGCTGGAGTATGCTGCGCTAACCGGCAAGGAGACTGTAATCGATGCCTACTGCGGCATCGGCACCATCTCCCTGTTCCTGGCCCAGCATGCGGATCAGGTGTATGGTGTGGAAATCGTGCCCGAAGCCATCGAGGACGCCCGCGCCAACGCGAAGCTGAACGGAATGAACAACGTGAAGTTCGAAGTCGGCGCTTCGGAGGATGTCATCCCGGCCTGGAAAGAACAGGGCATCACCCCGGACGTCATCGTCGTCGATCCCCCGCGCAAGGGCTGCGACCCGCGCCTGCTGGAGACCATCCTGCTGATGCAGCCGGAGCGTGTCGTGTACGTGTCATGCAACCCATCTACCCTGGCCCGCGACCTGCGGGTGCTGGAGGATGGGGGCTACCGGACGGTGGAGGTTACGCCGGTGGATATGTTCCCGCATACGACACATATCGAATCAGTCGCTCTACTGGAGCTGAAATAGTACAGTGGTGGGAAGCCTTATGTATCAAGGGTTTTTGCGGTGATACAGATGCGTGGAAGTTGGTAGGACAGTGAGTGGAATTGTTCATTGATGTGAAATTGATGTGAAAAGCCTAAATAATCGCCAGTAAATAAATATAATTCGACATAAAAGAAAGCAAGAAGGCGCTCGGGAATTACTCCTGAAGCGTCTTTATTTTTGTGTTTTTTCCTTTTTTGGAAAACAGGGAGTCCAGCTTATCTGCTGCAGCCTGGTCCGCAGACTGGAGCGCATGGCCGTAAATATTCATCGTTGTGGTGATATTCCCGTGACCCAGCCGCTCCGAAATGATCTTGGCATGAACGCCCTGGTTAATGAGCAGTGTGGCCGAGGTGTGCCGTAAATCGTGGAAGCGGATATAGCGCAGGTTGTTATTCTTGATGAATTGCCGGAACCACAGGTAAGGGCGTTCATGATGGAATGGGGATCCGTCCGCATGGCAAAACATGAAATGCCACTCCCGGCCTTCCCGATCCCTCCCGTTCCAGGCATCACCCAGTTTGTCCCGCTCCTTCACCCTATAGGCGTAATAATCCCGCAGTTCCTCCAGCACAGAGGCCGGCAGCGTAACCTTGCGTTTGGAGTTCTTGGTCTTCGGTTCCTTGACGATGATCTCACCCTTGAGGGCTTGAACAAGCGTTTGAGAAACATCAATTACCCCCGTCTTCCAGTCCACATGCCGCCATTCCAGTCCTAGCAGCTCCCCGCGCCGCATGCCAGTAGTCAGGGCCAGCGTAATCAGCATACGCCAGTGGATCGGTTCCTTCTCAATCGCCTGAAGCAGCAGCTCTACCTCATGCTCATCATAAGGGACGATTTCCTTACTGGTAACCTTCGGCTTCTGGACCGCAGCTACAGGGTTGCTCTTAATGATCTTCCATTCCACAGCCCGCGAGAAGATGTTTTTCAGAATACGGTGGTTGATCTGGACTGTCCCTGATGAGAGACCGCCGCTTTTCTTATCGCCCCGGCCGCCGTCCTGGCTGAGCAATTCAAGGAAGTCGACAATATGGAGCGGCTTCATATCTTCCAGCTTCATGTGGCCGAATGTTGGCAAGATCCGTGTCTTCAGGTGGGACTCATACGCGGTGAGCGTCTTATGCTCCAACTGCTTCGCGGCGTATTTCGTCCGCCACTCCTCCACAAAATCCGTAATGGTCATTTTCTGTGGAGCGATGTACTCTCCGGCCTGAACCTCTTCACGGAATTTGTTGTATTCCATGTCCAGGTGATCCTGCAGCCGCTTCTTGGTCTTCAGTAAGGATTCATCGGTTATTGTTACTGTCTTGGTGCGGCGGCCGTATTTTCCGTTAGCCTGGACGCCAGTGTAGACAGTGAAGCACCAGCTATTATCCCCGCGTTTTTGAATGTTTGCCATTGTGTTTGCTCCTTTCGATAGATAAAGGGGGTGGCTTAAACCCACATGCTTAATGCCTACTGACCTTATTGATATTGAGGAAATATAGCTTGAAGAACGCCTAGAATCTGCTGACATTCTTGCCTTGAAAGTTTATGTCCGTTGTATATAGGGAACGGGGAGGTTTCTCGGGTTAGTAATTTTCTTAAATCCACGATCTCAGCAATATTTTCTGAATCAGTGAGGTCCGCATCACCAAAAATCTCTTGTGCTTCCCGTAGCCTTACCCCTTTAGCTAGGTCATCATATCCTGCGAGCTGAAGCAGATCTGAATACCCGACATTAAGAGCCGGAGCAAGTTTCTCCAAATACTCAGGAGCAGGTAAGTACTTTTTCTTTCCAGTCTCGACCTGTGAAAGGTGGGAAGTGGAGTAACCTGTTAATTCACCTAAAGCGGCCAAAGTTAAGCCTCGTTCTTCTCTAAGCGCCTTTAACCATTCCCCGTAAGTCTTAACGTCTAAAGGTCCACTATCAACATGTGCTCGTGCTGATGCTGGCACATGTTCAGGTTTTAAGTCTAATGAATCGTAACCATCTTCCATATTAGTTCGCTCCCTTTAAGTTAAAGTATATATTAATTCTACAATTACATTCCCTAAAAGTAAATATTTTATTCTTAGTACTTGAAAAAAGTGTTGAGCAATGTTATTCTCATACCGTAAACAATTTATTTACTTACTGAGAGTGTAAAAGGAGGCGCAATTAATGAAAGCTGTTGTTAAAACGGAAAGGCTGGCGGAGTTAATGTTCCGTCGCGGTTGGTCCCGTAGACAACTGGCTAAAAATGCGGGAATCGGTGAAGTGACCGCTCAGCAGATATGCAGCGGCGCTCGAAATCCGAGCCCCCCGGTGGCTAAGAAGTTGACGGATGTTTTTGGGGTAGACTTCTCGGAATTATTCGAGTTGGAGACTGCCAACAAATCTGAGCAGGGAGCGTAGGTGATGAGATTCTTCGGAACTTATCAGAATGGTCGGCTTTGGGTCCGTACAGTGCGAGGCAATCTGATCGCATTAGAGTTGTCGGCCCAGACTTATCCAGTATGCAGCTTTGACAGGAAATGAATAACTCAAACCTGAGAGGAGGTCAATAGCTTTGAATGATCTAGAATACACGGCCGCACAGCGGCGCCGGGAGCTGGAACAGAAACATTTTCCTCAGGGGATGGAGCCTGGCATGATCGCATTGCTGGATGAGGTAGAGCAGCTTCTGATTAAAACCTACCACGCAGGCCAGCAAGAGTCAGATCAGTTATCAGTGCAGGGGTGGAGTAATCAGTCAGCCGCAGGTTATACCATCATGGCTGCGGAGAGTGTGGGGTTCACAGAAGGACAGATTCAAGCCCTGGTGAACAGACTTCATAACCGCTTCGACATGGTCACCCTGGAAGAGGCAGCGGCTCTTTATTGTAATTCTCCATATTGAAGGGCGTTTATAGGAGGCGTTGTTGATGGATGTGCGGACAGAAGAAAATACAAATCGCCTTTAACGAAGTGTCCTTGGCGGGGTCTCGTTAAAGGCGATCAACATTAAATCTATGGGTGCTCTTTCTGCAATTATATCGTTCTTGGTATGAGGCGGTCAAGAGTGGAGCCCGATCTCAGGAGGAATTACCATGTCAACTATCTCACCTAAAACAGAATCAAAGGCGGAGTTTCTGGCTTCCAGCTTCACAAGAATTATTGAAAATGGAAAGCTGCCTGCACTGTTCAACCTTGTTATGGCTGAAGGCCGGCGAATTCTGGATGATGACAATTATGAGTCTGCTGATGAGAAGCGCAATCTTCTGAATACCACATTGGGTGAAACGAAACAGGCTTTGGCCATTGCTGTCAAACGCAAGATCCGCTGCTGTGGCTTTCCGCTGGAGGTCAGGGGTGGTTATGACCGCAAGACTGGTCATCATTCGTTGCTGGTCCGCTGCAATCATTGTGGCTACTCATTGTATATGGAAGAGGAGGGGGAGACAAGATACGTTCCGGGGAAGTTGAACAGCCTAGCTGCATTTGCGCCGAAGAGAGCAGCGAGAGTTGCTATCACGCTGCGCATGGCGCGGGATCGGGCCGGATACACCGAAGTGGCAGCGGCAAAACTGTTGGGGATCAAAACCAAGAGGCTGAGGGAGTTGGAACTGGACTGCAGTAAGACACGCCTCAATCTGGCAGAGAGATTTTGTGAGCTCTACCGCTGCTTCTCGCTGGATCAGATTCATTGGGGCCGGGAGGACGCATACAAACAGGGAGAGGGGGCTTAAGCATGAATGAATCACAACAGGCCACAGTACAGCGTCAGACCTTGGATGTGAAGCAAGCTGCTGCGCTGATCGGCGTATCCACGACATCCATCTATCAACTCTGCCGCGAACAGAAAATTCCTCATATTCGGGTTCGGGCCCGTATTTTATTTCATAGGACAGTGCTTGAAGAATGGTTACGGAGTGGTGGGGTGACAGTATGAACCAACAACAAGTTAAAGTCCTGAGCGAGCTGGCGCTGCTGACCGGATGGAAGTATTCGATTTTAAACGAAGCGATGGCCCTCTTGAATGATCAGAGCTATACGCGTGAACAAGCAGCGCTGAAGCTGCTGGAAGTCGTAGCTGATATGGGGGACAGTGAGCAGGCTTACTTGTCCGCTGTGGTTGAAGCCAGGTTTGTGAAAGATCATTAAATAATGAGAGGAGCTGAAGCGATTGAAAACGGTGAGATTTTCACTTATAAGCCTTCAGGGGGAAATCATAAATAACTGGTCGGTTCCCTACGCCCGCCGTCATGCTGCACTTGATGTAGCAATTGACCGGGCAGAGGATGAAGGGCATGCGGGAGTACTATGGGCAGTCTTCAACAACGGAAAGACTCGGGATTTCGCATTTGATTCGCATGACCCACGTGCAATTTCGATATTCGCTGCTCAACTGCAGCCATTCATGACCAAGCGGGGGACGTTTGATATTGATCGCTTCTTGCAGCAGCAGAAGAAAGAAGGTGCGGCGAATGCAGATGCGGGACGCGGCCGGGCAAGGTATCAAGCCAGTCATTCATGAGGCGGAGCTGCCGATAAGCTTTGGAAGAAATGCTACAGATGCCAACTGGAAAGTGGAGTATCTGAAATGGCCGGATTTTGTAGATCGGTTGCGGATCGCTCGGCGCACGAATGAAACAATGAAGCAGTACGACAAGTTGAGCCGTGAGGAGAAAGGGGCCGTTAAAAACGGTCCGGCTTTTGTTGGCGGCTTGGTCAAGAGTGGCCGCCGCCGTAAGGAAAACGTGGATGTACGGAGCCTGATTACTCTGGATATAGATGCTCCGGACGAACATTTCCTTTTGACGGTGGATCTGATGATTGGTGGCTATGCGTATGTGATCTACTCCACACACAGCCACCGTCACGGAAAGCCAAAATATCGACTAATCATTTTAATGGATCGGGAAATGACACCAGATGAATGCTCGGCAACATCGCGGAAAATTGCGTTTCTGATCGGGATGGAGCAATTTGATAAAACTACATTTGATGTCAATCGGCTGATGTACTTGCCGTCTTGTTCCAAAGACGCTACTCCCTTCTT
Organism: Paenibacillus sp. FSL M7-0420; assembly: GCF_038002345.1. Lineage (NCBI taxonomy): Bacteria > Bacillati > Bacillota > Bacilli > Caryophanales > Paenibacillaceae > Paenibacillus > Paenibacillus sp. FSL M7-0420. The sequence continues at coordinate 442,246 of NZ_JBBOCJ010000001.1, forward strand.
CATAGAATCGGAGGGGGCTGCATTTGGAGTGGAGTACGTGCTGAAAATGTACCAGGCGGATTGGGCAGATCCGGCGAACTGGCCAAAGCACCCAGGAGAGGCGTTCTCCCGCTTCACAGGCAGGAAACCGCAGGATCCCAGGGATAAGCGTAACATCGTAGGGCAGTTCTGCCGGGTGTATACCATCGAATCTACAATTAACGAGTTTCTGCCTGAAATCTATGTGCCGGGCACTATGGCAAACCGCTTCACCTACACGCAGGGCAGTAGCGGAAACGGCTTAGAGGTATTTCCGGATCAAGAGTTGGCGTATTCACACCAGGACAGCGATCCTATTGCCGATGGTCACAGTCACAATGCTTTTGATCTTGTCCGGATCCATCTCTTTGGCCATTTGGACGAGGATGTCCCCGAAGAACAGGAAGTGGATCAGAAGCCCAGCTATTTAGAAATGGTTAAGTTTGCGCATGGTCTTGATGATGTTCAGCGGTTAATCCAAGAAGAGGCGACAGCTGAGATTCAGGAAGCCTTTGGTAATGATCCTGATTTTGAGACTGACGCAGGCCCAGGTGCAGAGGATGCAATAGATTTAGCCGGCATTAGGATTCCGCTAGGCTTTGAGGTCATTGCTGGCAAGCTATTTGAAGTCAAGGCCCTGAAAAGCGGTGAGGTGCGGAAGGCTGGTGTTTGTGAATGCCTGGTTGCTGTCACTGGTCGCTACACGAATCTGACAGATCATACGCAGGGGCTAGAGGTCTCATGGGTAAGCAACAGGGGGACAAAATCCGTTTCTGATACACGCAGCACCTTTGCCGATTCTAAGAAGCTTATTAATTTGTCGGACTATGGGCTGCCGGTTCATTCGGAGAACGCCCGGAAGCTGGCAGCCTATATCAGCCGCTTTGAATCGGAGAATGCAGATTGGTTGGTTACAAGGAAGGTCAGTAATCAGCTCGGGTGGATCGGTGGTGGGTTCTTGCTTGGTGAACAGTTTATTGGCGAAGGCAACATTCAGTTCATGCCGAAGGATGCAGGGGATGGGCAAACAGCACGGGGCTTTCATACCAAGGGGGAGCTGCAGGGAACGCTGCTGGTTTTGGAGCGAATCAAGCCTTTCCCCGCGGTTAAAATGGCAGTCTATGCCGCGCTGTCGGCTCCACTGCTGAGCCTTTGGGGAGAGAGCCCTTATATATTCGAGCTGGCAGGCAGCACATCTAGAGGGAAAACCACGGCGCTGAGAATCGCGGCCAGCCTTTTCGGAAGTCCGGATGAAACCAAGCCGGGAATCTTCCGGCAGTGGAACATGACGAAGGTAGCCATTGAGCGATACGCGTCAACTATGAATCACCTGCCACTCTTCCTGGACGATACGAAGAAGACGGACGAACGGACAGCGCGGCCAATCGTCTACCAATTCAGCAGTGGGCAGGGGAAGGGCAGAGGATCGCTGAAAGGCACTCAGGTCAGCGCTGGCTGGCAGACGGTAATGCTCTCAACCGGTGAGCAGAGAGTTACGAGCTTCGCCAAAGACGGAGGCAGCGTGGGCCGTGTGCTGTCACTGGAGGGATCGCCATTTATTACAGCGGATATTGAAGCGGCCCGGCTGGTCCAAGAGCTGAACAAGCTGGTGGGTGAGAACTACGGCCATATGGCGGAGCCGTGGATCCGCTTCTTGCAGACTGCTGATATGACCCACTGGAAGAAGCAGTTCAGCGCCGCTTGCGAACGGTATTTGCAGATCAGCCGAACTGCCGGAGAAGTGGCCATGCGGTTGTCACGGATCATGGCGCTGGTTGATGTGACTGGGCAGATGTTTGATGCCTGCTTTGACCAGAGGTTATATGCTGCTGCTGATCTGGAAAAATCTTGGATAGATGTTACCGAGGGCTCCCCGGAGCTGGACCGGGCAGAGGAGGCCCTTGAGTCTGTAATGAGCTGGGTGACCACGAATAATAGGCAGTTCATCATTAACGGGGGCGGGCAACCATTCCAGGGGCGATTGTTCGGTGAGATCAAGGAAGATGAACTTTTTGTAATTGATAATTTGCTTGATGAGCATTTGCAGTCTCGCGGATATGAGCCCCAATCTATAGCCAAAGCTTGGAAGGGTAAGGGATGGACCAAGACTGCGCTCCAGCGGACAAAGCTGCGCCGCAGATTAGGGGGAGGAAATCCCTGGACCTATTGCTTTGACCTTACCAAGCTTGGATGGTCTTTTGATGTAAAAGATAGATTCGCTGAATTTGGAGATTCATAGTTCTCAGTGTTCTCAATACTCGATAAGGCACTGAGAACATAGAAACCCTTGCTGCAAAAGGGAATTTGAAATCTTGTTCTCAGTGTTCTCAGTGTTCTCAGTATAAATACAATATGTACACATAAGAGAAATCAGCTTACTCTAATCCCTCTTTTTTCATATAGGTGTATATGTCTTTCTGACTGAGAACATGAGAACAAACATGGAAAATTCTTATGCCACAAGGGTTTTCACTGAGAACAGGCAGGTGAGCCTCTGAGAACAACCGGGAACAATTCCATTTAGCATGGTGGGGTTACTGCAAGTAAGGTCAATGCTGGAAAGGGGGTGAACAGTAAATTATGAGCAAACGACTGAATCAGGAAGTGAAACAGACGATTGATGAGCTCTGGGAGCGTGGTATGGATGCCTCCCTGCTGAGCCGTGAGATCGAGAACATCATTGATGACCGCTGGCCGTATTATGAAGCGGAACGTGACTGGCGGGATGTAGCGGAGCGGCTGGGGCTGATGTAGTACAGCAACCTAAGAAAACCTAGTGTTTTTTGTTTGTTGGAATTTCAAACAATCGGCGTTTCCGGCGGCCATAAAAAAGGGGACAAAGAAGCAGTTTCCGCAGTTTCAGCAGGCCTAAAAGGAAGGGGACTATGATGTTAAGTATTGTTAAGGTTTAGTAGGCGCATTCGGACATTTCAGACACCCTAAAAAGGAAGAGCGCACCTCACAAAACCTCACTTGTATAACGGTTGGTTACTATTCAGAACCTGATAAAACCTGATATGGGAATCAATGTTCCGGCAATGTGACCGCAGAGTTTCCGGAATATTCGGAAGCCCTAAAAGACGCTGCACAATGCCATGCATTACTAAGGAAAACTAGGGGGAAAGTGTACTGATTAGTTTCATCAGCACTTAGCAAAACTTAGTCTCCAAGAGGCTTTGAGTGGATCTGACATCGTTACATTTGTGACACCCTAAAAAGGCAAAGCCAATGATCGGAGCTGAAGCAGGAGATGGATAGTATACGAGATGTCCGCCGGCAGTTAATGGCGTACAACGGGCTGCGGGCAGATCGTGACGAGTTGCTGCGCATTTTGAAGAAGCGTGACCAGGATATCCGTCTGGGAAGTTCTTTTACGGACGGCATGCCCAGACATCAGGGCGGGCTCCCACGCTCCAGTGTAGAAGGTGCTGCAATCCGGCGGGAGGAAGAAGCGGAAGAGTTGAACATGCAACTGGTCCCCATTGAGCGGTCGCTGGCGGCGCTGCACTGGCGTGAACGACAAATCATACGTCTGTCCTTCTTCAATATAGACGAAGACGACAAGAGCAATGCGGCAATGCTAGGCCTACCTGAGAGGGAGTTTAACCACATTAAGCTCCAGGCATTACGGAATTTTAATAGCCTATTGAAGTATGAGAGACGGCCTACTCGCCAGCATGAACAATTCGCAAGGAGCTGATCAAATGTCAATATGGAGTGATTCACCGCGTATCCAAGGACCGCCATCAGATCCGGCACAACTGCTGGTCTACGTGAAAGACCTGGCCAATACCACGGCGAAGATGGCGAAGGATCTGGAATTTATCCTGAATGGCAACATTGCTTTCGATAACATCCGGGCGGAGAGCATTGAGACGCAGAACCTGAAAGCCGGAGCCGTCACGGCTGAGAAGATCACAGTGGATGAGCTTTCCGCAATCAGCGCGAACCTGGGGCATATCACGGCGGGGCTGGTAGAAGCTGTTCAGGTTTTTGGGTCAAATATTGCAGTTGTGAATGAGAGCATTTCAAGGATTGATATATTCGGAGAGGAGACATAGCATGCCGGTTCCCACACTTAATGGACTTCCCCCGTTCTCCACAATGGAAGATGTGAAGAATAAGATCAACAGTGTTATTCGAGAATTAAATCATTTTTTAGTCAGTCTCGATACATTGAATATTTTGGAGCTGAACGCCAAAGTCATTACAGCCGAATCCATCACTGGAGATAAAATCTCAGCCGGAGCGATTACAGCAGAGAAGATCGAGGCTGGAGCGGTCACTGCAGAGAAGATCACAGTTGATGAATTATCGGCGATCAGTGCTGACCTTGGCCATATTACAGCGGGGATTGTAGAGGCAGTTCAAGTCTTTGGTTTTCGGGCTATCACCGGTCAGCCTACAATTTTAAAAATAGAAGGGATGATAAATTATGAGTCTTTGCATTTGCTTACAAAATAGTGACGGGTTAATGATAGCTGCTGATACGGCAGCTACAATTACCCACGGTGGAAAACAATACCGGTTACGTGAACCACTTCAGAAGCTTGTTCAGTTTGGGAATTTCCTAATCTTCATGAGTGGTAGCGCGGGTGCTGCTGTGATGGTGTTTGAGAAGTTTAAACAAGCAGCAACACATAGCGCTGAAACGTTTCAGGCAGCACTAATTGAAGGGTGTGCTGAATTTGCTGAATTGTATCCGGAAAGATATGCTTCTCTGGAACCCGAGACACGTGATGCGGGGGCACTGGTTGCTGAATGGACGCCGCGGGGCGTATTGGTCCATACGTTCCAACCAGCAGATGGATTTCAGCCGCATACATGCAAGGCCTCTCCTACGGAAACAATCCCCCATGCAGGAGGCTACCATGCGGATGAGGCTCTGGATCGGATATGCAAATGGCTGAAATCGGGTGGCAGATCGCCTTCTATGTCGGTAGCCATTCGTGAAACATTTGAGATATTGGCAGGTGATAGAATCGGCGGGATTATGACCTTAGCAACAATAAATAATCATGGTATTTCCTTCGGGCCACACCAACCAATCAAAGAGCAAATTAGGTTGCCATTTTATGATGATTTTGTTCAGCAGCAGATATTAAAGAAACACATGACGTTGTATGGTTCGTACATCGCTACGAAGGAGGATGCGTTCCCGCGCTGCGAAATGTCCAGTAATGGTAATATCTTTGCAGCATATACCAATGCGGGCAACAAAATAGCCATTGATCCCAATTATGCAGGCGTCCCTTCACTGGATTTCTACATGAACGGAACAGTAAAAGGGAAGCTGGATACGATCTCATCAATTATGGAGTTGGTTGGTAATGGCGGCCTGCTGCTGTATGCGAATGGCGGAGACCTGGAGTTGAATCCTTCCACTGGATTTGTGACAGTGCCTACATGGTACAAATTTTTAAATGGTAATACCGATAGGACCTTAGGAGAAGAGCTATCTGAGATATACGACAGATTGGAAGCATTGGAAGAAGGCGGAGCTTAACGGATTGAGGATGCTGTGGTATATTGGTGAAAATTGGATGAGAAGGGGATTGCTTTGAAAAAATACATTGTCGGATTCCTTGTCGGAGCTATTTTCACTGTTTCTACCACGGCCTTTGCAGATGATATTAAGAGCCTTGTCGGAAAGGCTATCCAAGGAGAAGCGCCGGTTATTGTAGACGGCCAGCAGCTGGACACGGCTATAATCGTTGACGGAAAGAGCTATGCACCGGTCCGGGTAATCGGCGAGGCTGCCGGTTACTCTGTATCGGTTGATGGGAAGAAGGTCATTTTAAAATCGGAGGTAAAAGACACGATGAAAACAACCAGCGAGAATTTGGATAAGCCTCGAACTCTTGAGGATGTAATGACTGTTATTACAAGAACTCAAGAGAAAATCGAACGATACAAGGAAGCAATTCAACTCTATGAGCTGAACGTCTCAGCCTCCAAGACGGAAGAGGCCAGGGCGAACAATCAGCAAATGCTTGATTCGTATAAAAAGCAGCTCGCCGAAGCTGAACAGAAATTGGTCGACCTGGAGAAACAAAAGGCAGAGCTGGAAAGTAGATAATATGTAAGCTGATGGGCCCTCTTCGGAGGGCTCTTATTTATTTTTATACTGAGAGAAGGGATGCGGATTATGACCACCAATGAGTTTATCAATGAAATTAAAGAACGCATTGCAGCTGAGCTGCTACCGGCTACACAGGAAGTTGTGAATCAGAGATATGCGGATCGGCTGAAGCGGGCCACGTTGTCGGCTGAAGAAGCAGCTGAGTACATCGGCATTTCCAAGACACTCCTGTATGCAATGGCCAAGGCCAGGAGTATCCCGTGGTTTTCTATTGGAGCCCCGGGGTCGCAGAAGCCTCAGATGCGGTTCAGGCTGTCTTCACTGGATCGCTGGATGGATGAGCAGGAAAGGCTAAATTATGACGCGCCGAGCGGCTGATAGAGTGCCCGTGACTACCGGGTCATGGTTGTATACCGGGCTGCTTCAGAAAACCTCAGTTTTGGGTGCCTATCTTCGAGGTCTGAAATCTATCACTTTTGACAATAATAGATAGTGTGAATTGAACATAGATAGGTGTGGTTTGATGAAGAAGGCAGTAATCAATGTGACCGTAAAGTTTGTCCCGCATCCAGATCCGCAGCGGCTCATCGACGTTTGGGCCCACTTGATACTGAAAGAGATTTTACGCCAGGAGGCAGACGCGGCTAAAGGTACCGTTGCAGTTTCCGGCTTTTCTGGCTGCCCTAAAAAGGGAATAGCCGATTCATGATTAATTTAGGGATGTTAGCAAATGTTAGTATCCAAAGAGCCGGATAATACACGAGAAAGTGAGGTGAGACAAAATGATTGTAAAAACTATGCACCTCCCGCCGCATCTTACAGCTAAGCAGATATCAGAATTCACTAGCTTATCGAAACGCAAGGTATATGTCCTAATGAGTATTAATCCTGAAATTGGCGGCATTCCAAGCTTTAAAGTCGGACCCAAGTCCGTGCTGGCTGACAGAGGCGAATTTCTTGCGTGGTGGGAAAAGACAAAAATTGAGGGGCGGACGTTTCCTATTGAAGGAGCGACTCTATGACCAACCTCATTCTGAATATGGAGCCTAACCTGTACGCCCGTGACGGCCAAACAGAAGCTATTTGTGAAAGAACCTGTTCGATCTGAACGCCACGCAGGCGGCCATCCGGGCAGGCTACAGCATGAAGACGGCTGAGGCGATTGGATTCGAGAACCTAAGAAAACCTAAGATCGCCGAAGCTATCGAAAAGGCTCAGAATAGGCGCGCTGAAAAAGTGGAGATTACGGCCGAGATGGTCATGCAGCGCTGGTGGGACATCGCCACCGCTAACCCCAATGACCTGATCCACACGCGCCGTCTGGCCTGCCGGTACTGTCACGGCACTGATCATCGGGGGAAATGGGTTACAAGCATGGTACCGGATAGCAGAAGGGCCTTCACATAATGAATACCTCTGGAGTTTTAAATGTTGGAGCTTAATTATGGAGTGATGCAATGGAGTACAAGACTCTGGATCTGATAGAGGCGCTCCGGGCGGACATCAAGCAGGGGCTGCGTGAGGAGATTCTTGCTGAGCTCCAGCCTGAGATACAGCGGCAGCTTCGGGCAAATATTTTTGACCTCCGGGAAGCGGCTGCTTATTTGAAAGTTTCCACTCAGACTGTTCGGCGCATGATTAAAGGTGATGGGATACCGCACTTTAGATTACGCGGACAGATCTATTTACGACAAATTGCACTAAACGGATGGGTTAAAAGAAAAGAGAAACGAATGAACGAGTTGATTCTTGATGAGCTAGCTCTTTCATCTGATCTCAAGGTCATTACGGCAGAAATCAATAGCTTTAAGCAGATCGCTGGTCAGTCCATTTTTGAAATTGGTAAACGGCTCAAACATGTTAAGGAAAGTGACCTTGCGAATGGGCAGTGGGAGACCTGACTCATCTCAATTGACCTTGTACCTCAGACAGCGCGTAAGTTTATCCAAGCGTTTGAACAGTTCGGAAATCGCGCGATGTCGAGCGATTTGCCCACTGGGAAAATATTTGAAATGCTTGCCCTGCCTGAATCGATTGACCGTTCTGAATTTGTAGAGCTGGAGCACATCGTGCCTTCTACTGGAGAATCGAAGTCAGTCAACGATATGGGGGCAAAAGAACTTAGGGAAGTCCGGAAAGCAGCGAGAGCCTATGGGGCCGGAGGAGCTGAAGGCTGGACGGCTGGAAGACGGTGCGGAGTGGGCGAAGCGGAAGGTACCGGTGCGGAGCAGGAACAGACCAGGACGCGGCGCGGGAGCTAGCACAGCGCACTGCTGTGTGCGACGCAGCACTGGCTGCGTGAGAATGTGGCGATCAAGGCTGCGGGCGTGCCCGTCACCCCGTACCGAAAGGTCTGCAGCCTGGAGCTTACCGGCGCAGCCAGTGCTGGAGGCCGCCACAGGGGGCTATGACGGCAAGGGACAAGCCGTCATCGCAATCCGGAGGAGATTCAGTGGCGGGCCTGCGAGCTTGAAGAGAGCTTGGTGACAGGACCCAGAAAGGAGTCAGGCCATGAAACACTTCTACACAACCAAAGAAGTGCAGCAGATGTTAAGCCTTGGAACTGAAAGAACAGCGCTAAACAGAATCCAATCTATGAATGCTGTACTGCATGCTAAAGGGTTATTGAGTAGAGCGGGGGGAAGGTTCTGGTATCATTTTTTCATGAGAAATACCCCTAAATCAAGTAAGGAGATATGAAGCCTTGAAAATAAACTGGTAGTGCGACACTGACACGAGCCAACGGCAACTTGAATCATATCTAAAGAAAATGTATTGTAGAATAGAAACTGTTGCAGGGGGAGATGTTGATGGAAGAAAAAAATCTAAATTATTATGATGGGGTTGCCGCTGCCATTAATAGCTTAACAGAGTCTAAGAAAGCAATTCTAAAGCTCCTTGAAGATAAAGATCACAATAAGAAATTTAGAAAGAAGCTTTTTGAACATGTTATTGAAATTGATCGCGATTTAGCAGGTTACATGCAAGTAATGACTAAGAAAAAGTTTCAAAAGAAGGTTGCAGATGTTCTGCGATCTGAATTGGAAAAACGTGATATCCTTGATGAAGATAACAATAATAATACAGATTCAGCACCCCATTGAGAGGTGCTTTTTCTTTTATTAGAAGAAGCAACCTTGATGGATTAAGGTAAATATTACGCCTAATGAACTGTTGAAGTATGGACCCGCCACTATCTGCCAGACGAGCCAATTGTAGAACGCATGGTTATGACGGCCGATCTCCATATCTAAAAGATATAGTGCATTTAATTGAGAAAAATTTACATCACCTATATTCTGTTGACTGATAAGATGTGTTAAAATGATCAGAGTTAATTATGCTTAAGGGAGGGTAGGAATGAAGACACGTGATATTGACATTAGAACACACCTCCATACTCTCTTGAAATATGAACACAGTGACCCGGACACAATTGTATTAGATGAATTGGGATTGTGCCAAGGCGAAGCTCGTATTGATGTGGCCGTAATAAATGGATCTATGAATGGCTATGAAATAAAGAGTGAGAGCGATACACTTGAGCGACTTCCAAAACAATCGGAAATATATAGTAAAGTGTTTGATACTGTCACTATTGTGACTGCATCTAAATTTGTTGATGGAATAGATGACATCATACCAAAATGGTGGGGAATAAAAATCGCTGAGTTGGACTGTGATGGCGGTATGATGTTATTTGATATTCGAAAAGCAAGGAAAAACAGGAAAATTGATGCATATTCTTTAGCACAGTTGTTATGGAGAGATGAGGCTATTGATTTATTAAAGAAAAAAGGTTTGCAAAAGGGGTACCTTAGCAAACCTAGAGAGATTTTATGGAGAGTATTGTCAGAAAATATTCCCACTATAGAATTAAAAGATGAGGTTCGGGCAATTCTCAAGTCCAGAGAAAATTGGCGAGTTCATTAGTGATAAAAGTAAGATGATGATTAGTTCCTACTCTTCTCCAAGTTTCTGCTGTTCCGGTTGAAGCGGTACCTTTGGCACAATCATTAATATACTCGTCCCCCCAACTAAAGGTGGGCCCACAGTAACAAGGGTGTTTGATAATCTCTTGGCATAAAGCTTTTGCTTGACCCCAGCCACCAGAATTGGCTTTTCTAATAGAAATACCGCGAAATATATAATAATTATCTATTGAAGTATAACGAATTCCAGCAGCCATTTGCATTTTACGTGGATCCATCTCGATCAAATCAGGGCTATTAATCGTGTAATCTCCGAATGTTGGGATTCTAAGTAATTTATCTTTAATTTTATATATGGATTTCCAAACTAGCCATTCATATCTCGGGACTGATCCTGTGGTCCCGGTGGAAACTTGAGTTGATAAATTTTGCGGGAAGCCTGATCCTACTACGGTTAGGCTTCTATATTTATTTATTGTACTTATAGAGTTAATTACAGCGGTGGCAGTAATAACTGAAGAAGATTGATTTTCTTTTGTGATGCTTCCGAGGTCAATTATAATATCTACCTCTTCTTTATTTACATTTAGCTCAAAAAGTAGATCATCCAGTATTTGAGCAGTTCCAATAAAGTCTTCATCCTCTAAACGTATACAAACACCATTTTTGTCAATGGAATTTAACTTTTTAACATTTTCTTGATAGTCTAGGCCTCTTCCATTCCCTGTAACAGGTATACCATTTAAGCCCTCGGTGCGTACTTGATCGAATAGAAACTCTAAAGGATGACTTCCATCCTGCATTGTTTCAGATTCGTCAAGGTAAGCGAGGTCAATAAATACAGGTTTTTCAGTTCCCCAGGATTTAGATAATTGCTGTCCAAAATCTGAAAGATGCTCGTCAATTGTTTCTTTAGGACAATCATTTTTGTAGTCATAGGTAACTGGGACAATTTCAATTAATGGAGTCAGGGCGGCCTTTAGTGGAAGGGGGAGCTTTTCTAATGCAACTTGCTCACCTCTTTTCCATTTAAGAATAGGTACATAGTGCCGTTCATTAAACATTATTATCCTCCTATTGCCCCATCGGCTGAGGTGTGTCTAGTAATTTCTGCCTCTTTATTTTATTATCTATGTATTATTTTGTCTATAATTGGAAAGGTAATAATTAGGATTGATGTGAATCTGATGTGAAACTTGATGTTAAACCGCCCTAAAAGCTGCTATCACAGCACATGACATACATAAAGGCCCTTATTCCACGCGGTTTCCCACCACTATAACAGAAGCCCCAATAACGGGATGGTTGCCCGCATACGGTGCATGTGGAAAGTGTGGCTGTACTGGAGCTGAAGTAGGTGATAATTCGACATAAATGAAAGCAAGAAGGCGCTCGGGAATGACTTCCCGCAGCGTCTTTATTTTTGCGCTTTTGCTTGCTATTCTGTGATGATTTTGTTCAGCAGCCTCCCTTCTCTGTATAAAGCTGCTGCAGAAATCTGCCCTTAATGTGGGATTACCCGCCTTATCCGGATGCGCCTATCAAACTATAATCAGGTTGTAAGCGAATACAAAAGAGATGGCAGAGTCTTTTCTAAAAAAATATGAAAGAGGTGTTTATTTATGTTAAGGAAGTTAAAGTTATTAAGTGCATTATTGATTTTTTGTATGGCCAATCTGTTACCTGTCTTTCCTTTGACAGCAAGCGCGGCGGGTACAATTGTAAGCTATCCGTTACCGTCGGTCTATACCACGACCAGTCAATACACGGTAACAGCAGACTCTACCAATATACCGGTAATCGACACTTCAGAGGTATTTGTAAACTATAACTATTGTAATTTCTCTTTTTCAGGTACGACTACAATCACAATCACAGCAAGCGAGCCCATCAATACCTATAATATTTCTCCCAAAGCTTTGGGAATCACTGCAACTAAGAGCGGAAATACGCTGACCTTTACCCTTTCATCGCCAACCTATCTTATCGTTAAAATCAATAATCTCAAAGATCTGGTCATTGCGGCAGATGCGCTTGAAACCAATGTTCCGGCCTCATCCGGTACAGGGATTTACAATGTTAAAACCCAGTACGGTGCTGACAGTACCGGTGCCACTTTGGCGACAACTGCCATACAGAATGCCATCAATGCGGCTAACGCAGCAGGCGGCGGTATCGTATACGTTCCAGCCGGAGTTTATAAGAGCGGTAACATTGTTCTAAAAAGCAATGTTTCGGTTTATCTGGCGGGTGGTTCTGTGATCAGGGGTTCAGGAAATCCAAGCGATTACACTACCCATTTTCATAAGAATTCTCTAAATAAGGATGGAACGTGGTTTATCTATACCGAAACCAATGCAAACAATATTAAGATATACGGCAGGGGAACGATTGACGGCAATGGCCATTATATGAGAAATACAAACAATTATTTGAACAATATTCTTGTCCCCTTGCAGTGCAGCAACTTCACAGTTGACGGCATAACCATCAGAGACAGCGGTGGCTGGGCTACAATCGTTACCAGATCCAATAACGTAACCTTCCAGAATACTAAGCACTTTAACAATAATGAACTTGATTATGAAAATGATGCAATAGACATCCAGGAGAGCCAGAATGTACTCATAAAGCACACTGTCGCCGTATCGGAGGATGACACGTACTCCTTTAAGACCTGGGATGTAGCTACTACGGATATAGCTGCAAACTGGCCTGGAAGTCCTGAACAGCAGTCAAATGTAGTGGTGGATGATGCTTTGGCCTGGAGCAGATGCGGAGCCTTCAAGGTTGGAGATGGAGTGAAACAGCTTCAGGATGGCATCGTGGTTAAAAACTCTTTTGTATACAGATGCTGGCGTGCTTTAGCGGTAGGTCATCTCTATGGGACTCCGGCAGCACAGAACATCGTATTCGACAATATAGATGTAGAAGGCTTCTGGCCAAGATCCGGTGTTCACTCCAGATGGTTTGATCTTTCTGCAAAAACCGGTCCGATCAAAAATGTGGTCTATAATAATATCAATTTACGCGCTCTGGGCGAGGTTTCAATAATGAAGGGTTGGAGTGACACCTCTACGGTCTCCGGAGTGACATTGAACAATGTCCGCGTCGGTGGAGTTGCGGTGAATAATTTGACAGATTTGAAAATAACAGATACGAACAGCTATGCGGCAGAGCCAAAATTCAACACATTGAAATTCGAAGCAGAAGGCTATAACCTTAGTTCCGGTGTTCTTTCCTATGAGTCAAGCACTGACGGCGGGCTGAATGTGGGTGCCGGGAGTAATGGCGACTATATCGCATTTAAAAATGTAGACTTTGGCAGTACAGCTAAAACAAGTATTGATATGAAGGTTGCCTCCGCTAATTCCGGCGGAAAGATCGAATTCCACTTGGATAGCCCTACAGGCCCTATGCTGGGTTCTTGGACGGCCGAAAGCACAGGCGGATGGCAGACATGGTCCCTCAAAAATATCCCGCTTACTGCCGGGACAGCGGTAGGAACCCATACGGTATATGTTACTTTTGTGAAGTCAGATTCAACCACAGTTGCCAATTTAACCTGGTTCCAGTTCAAATAAAATGGAAACGGCTTAATTGGATTGTAATAAGATGGATAAAGGGGTATATCAACTGATATACCTCTTTATTCAGCTAAAGGACGTACTCACTAGTGTTGCATAAAATTTTAAATTGTTGACAATTGGTATATTTGCAATTTATACTAAACATATCCATTTACGGGTGTCATTCACCGTAGTGAAGTAGAGCATTTTCAGCAGGGCTTTATCGCTTGGGAAAATGCTTTTTTCTGCTTTTCATTCCTGCACCGAGTCCTATTCCGCCTCCAGTATTAATTGCAGCATCTCTGCAAACAACTCTCTTAGTGCGAATGCACATTGTCCATCGTTTTGAGATTATTCTCCTTCACACTCACTTTCACTTACTCATTACTGAATATCATCATGTATGCTATCCTCTCTAATCAGCCTTTCTAAAGATTATCTAACGGAGGAAACAGGATGTCTAAATCAATAGAATCTATCTTGAGAGATGAAGTTTTTGCTGAGCTGGACATCGAGTATCCGGAAGATCCCGATACCCGTTTGCTGGACCTGGGGATCGATTCGGCAGGCTTCATCAAGCTTATTGTTTCAATGGAATCGAAGTTTAATATCTCGATCCCTGATGAGGATCTGTTGTTTGAGAAGTTCTCCACGGCTGGATTAATCCTTAATTATTTGGCCGGGAAAACGATATGATGACTATCATTCAGCGTTTATTCATGGAAGCTTGTGATCGCAAGGATCATATTCTCCTTCAAGATCTAAAGCAGCAGTGGACTTATGCGGAAGTGATGACAGAAGCATACTTGATTGCTCTATATATCCAAAAGAACTTTGAGCTTGAGGCCGGTAGCCATATAGCAGTATACACAAATAATGAGCCCTTGTTCATTACTGCATCGCTTGGCATTCAGTTCAGCGGTCATGTACTAATACCTGTTCCTTACTCGGCATCCAAAACAGAGATTGAAAATATTCTAAATGCCAGTGACGCCAAGCTGGTTATCAGCAAATATGTACAGCCTGCGGGTTTAAATTGCCATATTCATTGGGTTACCGCTCAGGATTTCTCGCAAGAACCGATGCCTTCGTTTGAATCGATCTCGCTCACGAATTCGTCCGATCCCCATCTATGTGCGATTCTCCTTCCTACATCGGGCACAACCGGAAAATCTAAAATCGTTATGTTATCCCATGAGAATGTATTAACGAATGCGTTGGCACATGGCGAAAAGGTTGGGTATACGGATCAAGATTCGTTTCTTGTAACGATGCCCGTTCATTTCAGTTCTACGATTGTCTCCCAATTGATTTCTTGCATGCTATTTGGAACCCGAATTAGGCTGATCAGCTTGCCCTTGCTCCCGCGCACAGCGTTTAGACTGTTTCAGGATAAGGCAGTCACGGCATTCTCAGCGGTGCCTACGCAATTGATGCACTTTGTTTCCGATTATCATCAGACAACCCACTGGAGTGCCTTTGATTCCATTGAATTTATTGTTATAAGCGGTGCGCCGATTCCCGCGAGATTAGTAGACCATCTTCAGACTGTATTTCCCCAAGCGGACATTATTCAAACCTACGGACTAACAGAAGCTTCTCCGCGGGTGAGTATGATGGAACGGGGAGAACGAAGCCTGTCCTGTGGAACACCCGTCAGTGGCGTGTCTGTCCGGCTTGTTGACGGAGAAGAGAATGAGGTTATAGGACCTGCTGCTTCAGGAGAAATTTGGGTCAAGGGCCCGAATGTGATGCTCGGTTATTACAGGAACCCGGAGTTAACGAACGTTACCATTGTTGAGGGTTGGTTAAAGACAGGAGATTTGGGATATTGGAATGAATCAGGGTGTCTCATCATCACAGGCAGAAAGAAAAATATCATTATATCCGGCGGTATCAATATCTATCCGGAAGAAATTGAGGAGTTTTTATATGGCTTGAACGAAGTGGAGGAAGTCATGGTTGTTGGTGTGCCCGATGATCTATTAGGCGAAGTACCCGTCGCATTGCTGAAAGTTTGTGAAGAATGTCTGGTTGATATAGATGCGCTGACCAAACATTGCAACTTGCATTTATCCTCGTATAAAGTACCTAGACAATGGAGGATTATAGATGACATTCCAAAAACAAAAACAGGAAAACTGGACAGGGCAAGCACGAAGCGCTTATTGCTAAAGGAATAGGGGGGACGAAAAGTTGAAGAATACAACTCAAACATTGCGCAGCGAAAGATTGCCGGTCCGTTATCCGATGATTACAACCTATACGCAGCATGCCCATCTCTTGTCCATACTTACCCACTACGAGTGCGCACACCCATGGATATTCAGCAATTATATTCAATTATTTATTAACAAAGATTATAAACATCATTGGGGAGATTTCTATTTCCCTCTGGCGTATGAGCTGCGGCCTTCGGAAGGTTGCAAATGGATTTCGACTCAGAAGATACATAGAGATACTGTAACGACTAAATGGGACTCTGTTATTCATTTTATTATAGAAAATGTTAATGCCAATAACTATATCCATACCATGATCAATTATTTCTACGTGCCCCTAAGCGACCGATATCATAGACTCCAATTGCATCATGACATATTTGTGTATGGCTATGATTTAGATCGGGAGATATTGTATGTTTCCGATTTCTTTAAGAACGGCGTGTACAGTCAGGCTGAGATCTCATTTGCCGATTTCAATCTTGCGTTCAACACTAATCATCTAACAACCAATCATGATTATCTGAGAGAAATGGTGTATCTGTATAAATTCAATGGCCAACATCAGGATAAATTCAGTGCAGATACCCTAGTGAATTCTATAAGAAATTATTTCACTAAGAGAACGCCGGAATATTGGGAGATGTTCAACTATGGGGGCGACAGGGATCATCTTGACTTCGGCATGCAAATATACACCACTCTATTTAATTATGTGAAAGAGACAGCGGAACATAAGGCTATGCTTGATATAAGACCCTTTCATTTACTTTATGATCATAAGAAGATAATGACGCTGAGATTCAAGTATTTGTACGATCATCGGCATCTTATTCATTTAAATCAAGAGCATATTGATGAATTCGCAGCTATTGAAGTGAAGGCGAAGATCCTTGTGAATGTAGCGTTTAAATATAATTTGACAAGGGATGTGAGTATTATAGACAGCTTACATACACTGATAACGAAGATAGAAAATGAAGAAGCCATCTTCCTTGAACGATGGCTGAAGAAGGTGAGCATTCCGGAGCCCATGGTGTTCTAGATATTACATATGGAGGGAGTGATGCTGGGATTATAATCGTTGCGATACAGCGTATTGAATAAGCTCTGCACAGTTCCTGCTGTTTAACCAACCGTAAGCAATGGGGGGATCTTTATATTCATTGTATTAACAGGAGTCGCAGGCTTCATCGGTTCCAACCTTGCCGAGAGGCTGCTGCGGGAAGGACATACCGTTATCGGGGTCGATA
The DNA here is from genome assembly GCF_038002345.1 of Paenibacillus sp. FSL M7-0420. NCBI lineage: Bacteria > Bacillati > Bacillota > Bacilli > Caryophanales > Paenibacillaceae > Paenibacillus > Paenibacillus sp. FSL M7-0420. The sequence goes on from NZ_JBBOCJ010000001.1 coordinate 459,322, forward strand.
ATTTTCTGACCGGGTCCCCTGTCAACATGGACAATCTCTTGCGGTCGCCAAATTTCAAGTTTATCGAGCATGATGTCATTTATCCGCTTGCCATTGAAGACCCTGTCGATTGGGTGATGCATTTCGCAAGTCCTGCCAGCCCGCCCAAATATTTGTCCTATCCGATCGAAACGATGAGGGTCAACAGCGAAGGAACGATGCATCTGCTGCAACTGGCCAAAGAAAAGCAGGCTGCGTTCTTCTTGGCTTCAACAAGCGAGATCTACGGTAACCCAACCGTTCACCCTCAGCCGGAGAGCTATTATGGCAACGTGAATTCGATCGGATCAAGAAGCTGCTATAACGAAGCGAAGCGGTATGCAGAGGCGATCACCTACTGGATGAACAGAAAATACGGCATACCGGTAAGGGTCATTCGAATCTTCAATACATTCGGCCCGAAGATGGATTTATATGATGGTCGTGTCATTACCAATTTCATTAATCAAATCATGTCCAAGAACAACCTTACGATTTATGGCGACGGCAGACAGACGAGAAGCTTTCAGTATATTGACGATTTGCTGGAAGGGATTATAAGACTGCTGGGCACCACATATGAACAGCCAGTCAATTTGGGGAATCCGCAGGAAGTCACCATCCTTGAAGTCGCCCAAGTATTGAAGGAGCTCATGAAGTCCAACGCGCAGATCGAGTTTCTCCCGCTGCCGGAAGACGATCCCAGGAGAAGGAAGCCGGATATTACCATTTCAAGGACGATTATGGACTGGGAACCGGCGATCGGTTTGCATGATGCACTTGCTAGAACGATCCATTATTACCAGGGTCAATATATCCATTAAACGGGAGGTACCTATGCAAGAACAGATCATAGCGATGATAAGCGAAATCAAGGACGACGCCCAGCTGGCAAACCGCTTGAACGAGCATTCCAGCATCATGGAAGACGGGGGGCTCGACTCGTTACAGCTAATTACTTTCCTATTAAAGGTGGAAGAGCGTTTCGGTATTGAAATCGATTTTGAACAATTTGACTTCGATTTTTTGGAGTCGGTCACGGCCTTTTGCAATTATATCTCGGAGCTGCAGAAGACAGCATCTGCATGAACGATAGACGGGAAGCGCTTGATACCATGGATGGAGGAAGAGAATTTATGGGTAAGCGGCAAGTAACGATTCTATGCTCGGGTTTCGGTCTGGGTTTCTATATTCCCGGCCTATTAGCTGCAAGCGTTTTCAAGGAAAGGGATATCGCGACGGAAGTGCTCGTGTTCGAAAGCTATTTGGAGCAAGACAAAAGGGATCATATTGCAGACAGCAGGACGGCGTACCACAATAATTTCGCACTTGCCAATTTTTCGGCGCGAATGCCGATGGATATCCGGAGCAGCATGGATTACGCCCAGGTTGAGCTATTGCTGGAGGCGTGGGCAGCGGAAGAGCGCTGCGAATTCATATCGCTATCCGGACACTGGGTCTATATTCTGGATTTGTACAGGGAGAAGATGCTGCCGAGTCCAATTCATGTAGACCTGCTCTATGTCGATTCCGATCTGGCCCCGTCCTGGAAGAGCCTGAAGAAGTTTCATCCCCGCTATGACGAGCATTATTACAATGCTTGTCTCTATGACACCGGTAAGATGGCGATTCGATACGAAATCCCGGTTCTTCCGGGTGCGCCGCTGCCCTTCGAATCAAGGAAGCGGCGGCTTGTTGTTCATGGCGGCGGCTGGGGGATGGGCACTTATCAAAGTACAATTCCGGAGCTTGCCGGCCATAACTATGGGCTGGATATCGTAGCTTACGACTGGAAGGAAGCGAAGCCCGATCCCGATTACCGGTATTGGATGAACGATCCTGAATGGTGTTCATGGGTGAAGAGCGGAAGCGGCCTGCACGAGTTCCCGCCATATATTGAAATAGCGGGAGAAGCTACGAATTCATACGCCGCTGAGGCGGATCATCATTGGTTATTTGACGTCGCTTCGCAGGCAATGGCTATCGTGGCCAAGCCGGGAGCGGGCACATTGATCGACTCGCTTGCATCCGAAACCCCTCTTATTCTGCTGGAGCCGTTCGGCAGTCATGAGCTTAGCAATCTGGAATTGTGGGAGTCGCTTGGGTTCGGAATACGCTACGAGAAATGGCGGGAGATGGATTTTTCCGTAGATGTTCTTAAGGAGATGCATCAAGCGATCAAGAACAGACCCGGAGAACGGACGAATTATGTGGATCATTATTGTTCGAGAGTCGCGTTAATGAAGAGGTAAGATTTCAATGGCAGAAGGGGTTATGCGATGAGTGTTAACAAATTGAGTGTCGCCCGGGATACGACAAGCTATCCGAGATGGATCGTCTTGCAGCTGCTCGAGGAGTGCAATTTGCGATGCAAGATGTGCTATGAGTGGGGACTCGAAGGGCCCTACAAAAGCAAAAAAACATTAGCGCAGCTGGACCCCGATCTGATCAAAAAGATCATCGCCGAGTGCAGCCCCGGCAAGCCGTATTACGATTTTTTCGGCGGCGAGCCGCTGATGTACCCTTGGCTGAGTGATATTCTCGCCATGATCAATCATTATGGAAGCGTAGCGGACTTCCCCACGAACGGCACATTGCTCGAGCAGCATGCCGAGATGCTTGCCGAGAATGCGCCCAATAAAATTTGGGTGTCGCTCGACGGCCCTGAGACAATCAACGACAGGCAGAGGGGCAGAGGCGTATTCAAGAAAGTAATCAAGGGAATCGAGAAGCTCTATGAGCTCCGGCAAAGCAAAGGCAAGCAATTTCCGAAGCTGGGTGTATCCTTTATCATTACGCCCCTGAACTATATGTACGTCGAGGAATTTTTCTTCAAGCATATCGACTTGTCGATGCTGGACCATATCAGCATGGAAGTGCAGCTCTATGCCACGGAAGAGCAGTATGACCAATATGTGGAGGTTCTTAGCGGGGAATTCGGCGTGCATGAAGCTCCTTATGCCAAGGGGATGGTGTGGCGGGACATCGGTTCGTTTAGCCAGATCGATATTCCGGAATTAACGAGACAGCTCAACAAGGTTAAGGCATATTGCTTGAGAAACAGCATCCATGTGATCACCTATCCGAAGACGATAGATGAGGTGAATTTGCGCAACTATTTCTCGGGGCAATTCCATCAGATGGCGGATAAACGAAATCAGTGCTCCCTTCCATGGGTGTATGCGGAGATTACGGCAAGGGGCGATGTTTCGCCCTGCCATGCGTTCTATGATTTGACCTTCGGCAATGTGAATGAAGAGAATTTGCTGGACATCTGGCGCAGTGACAAGTACAAAGAGTATCGCACGTATATGAAAAAAAATATGCTTCCGATTTGTACGGCTTGTTCAAGGTATTATATCTACTGATTCATGTGAATAACCTATTACGTTTAAGAAGGGTGTGTTGATATGAATCCGAAATCTGAGATTAAACATTCCGCAAAGGATTTGCAAATATTGAAACGTACCATCAGGAACACGATGGAAACCAAGCGGAATATGGAGAAAATAGCGGGTTACGCGACACCGTTGCCGGAGTCGGTCGGGATTAAACTGACGAACCAATGCAACTTGCGCTGCAAGCATTGCTATCAATGGAACGATACCGGCTACCATCACTTCATGACACTGGAGCAGCAGCGGGAACAGCTCGACTACGGACTGCTGGAGAAGCTGATCCTTGAGACGGAACCCGCCAAGTCGAGACTCTATATCTGGGGCGGCGAGCCGCTTGTATACAGCCATTTCGACCGTTTGGCCGATTTGCTTGAAGCCCATCCCCGGGAGACGACGATCTGCACGAATGCGTTGCTGATTGAGCGCAAGCTGGACGCCCTGCAGAGAATCTCCGACAACCTGGAGCTGCTCATCGCGCTTGATGGATTCGAAGAAGAGAATGATGCGCTTCGCGGCAAAGGGGTATTCAGCAGGGCGATAGATGCGATCCGGATGCTGGTCGAGCTGCGCAAGGAGAACAAATTCAGAGGCAAAATTTCGATCCATACTGTCGTTAACGATGGTATGACCGGCAAGCTGTATGATCTGCTGGACTTTCTGGAGGGCGTCGGCGTAGATCTGGTCATCGTCTGCTTCCCGTGGTACATCTCGGACGAATGCTCGCAGGGGATGGACGATTACTTCGACCAGAAGTTCGACTTCCTTCCGGCGAGCGGGCACAGGGGCGAACGAAGCTGGCACGCCTTTAACTACAAGCTCGATCCGGAACGTATCCCTGCTCTTATGAATGAGTTGGACCGGGTGAATCAACGGGTCTGGAAAATGCGCTTGCGCTACCAGCCGAATCTGGATCATGACCAGATCGAGGATTTCGTGCTCGGCAAAGAGGTGGAGGGCAAAGGGACGATGAACAAGAAGTGCCTGGCGCTCTCGAACCGGATGGACATTACGCCCGATGGAACCATTATCGCGTGCAAATTCTTCAAGGAGTTCGAGATCGGCAAATTACATGAAGCTTCTGTACAGGAATTATGGCATAGCATGAACTATAGAAGAATAAGGGAAATGATGGACGAACGACTGACACCGGCATGTTCCAAGTGCAGTGTGTTGCATTTGCACGGTGTATAACGATTCTAAATTCACATAAATGAGGTGCGCAAGTGAGTATCATCCAGATGGAGGGTTTATCCAAAAGCTTCAAGTATTACGAAAAAGAGCTGGGGCTCAAAAAATCGCTCAAAAATCTAGTGAAGCGCAAATCCCTGATCAAAGAAGCGGTTAGCGATATATCGCTTGTGATCGAGCAAGGCGAGATGGTCGGATTCTTGGGCCCGAACGGCTCCGGCAAAACGACTACGCTTAAGATGCTGTCCGGCATCTTGTATCCGACAAGCGGGCAAGCGACGGTATTAGGCTATGTCCCTTGGGAACGAAAGAAAGAATTCAAGATGCAGTTCTCGATCGTGATGGGGCAGAAATCGCAGTTGTGGTGGGATCTGCCGGCGAATGAATCGTTGTACCTGAACAAATGCATCTATGAGGTCGAGGATAAGCCCTACAACCTTGTCCTGGATGAGCTTACGGAGATGCTGGACGTTAAAGACCTGCTCAACATTCAGGTGCGGAGGCTTTCGCTGGGGGAACGGATGAAGATGGAGCTTATTGCGTCGCTTATCCACCGGCCCAAGGTGATATTCCTGGATGAGCCTACAATCGGACTCGATCTGATTTCGCAGAAGCGCATTCGGGAGTTCCTGAAGTATTATAACCAGCAGACGAAGGCGACGGTCATTCTGACAAGCCACTACATGGCGGATATTGAGGATCTGTGCAAACGGACGATCATCATCAATCAAGGGAAGATCGTATACGACGGCGATCTCCGGCGTGTGAACGAGCTGTTCCATGCCAAGAAGATCATCAAGCTGCAATTTACGGACGAAGTACCGAGGCAAGCACTAAGCGACTATGGCGCTATTACGCAACATGACGGCCTGAATGCCGTCATGGAGATCGATAAGCATGATCTTCAGCGGCTCTCTAAGATGATGCTGGACCGGTTCCCGATCCTTGATTTCACAGTTGAAGATATACCTGTCGAGCGGGGCATCGAAAGCTTATATCAGAAAGATGGGGGCAGACATGAAAGCCTTGCAAAAGTATAAAAGGACGTATATCCTTGCGCTTCAGAATGCGATGGAATACCGGACCGATTTCCTGATGAGTATTATCAGCGGCGGCTTTATCATACTTGTCCAATGCTTCCTCTGGACAGCCGTGTTCCGCAGTTCGCCGCAAGAGATTATTAACGGCTATACGTATTCGCAGATCATCATATATTCCGTGTTGTCCGGCGTCGTCTCCAAGCTGGTATCTGCCGGCTTCGAAGGGGAGATCGCGAATGATATCAAGACGGGTGGGCTAAGCAAATTTATCGCTCAGCCCATTCATTATTTCAGCTATCGGATATGCAACTTCTTCGGCGGGAAAACGGTTCAGACCGGGGTCGTCCTTGTCTTATTCGTCATCCTGATGACCGTGTTTATTCAGATTTGGGAGTTTCAGCTTAGAGCGGGGCAGATCGTGATGTTCCTGGTCAGTATTCTGTTCGGACTGCTCATCAACTTTCTGCTTTTTTACTCGATTAGTGCGCTTGCGTTCATCATTACTGAGGTTTGGGGCGTTTTTATTGCGTTCAACCAAGGCGTCTATCTGCTCAGCGGAGCCATCTTTCCGCTTAATATTTTCGGAGATACGTTTGCCAGAATCTCCAGCTATTTACCGTTTCAATATGTCGTATACTTCCCGGTTAAGATCATCAATGGGAGCTTGGCGGTTCATGAGATCGTTATCGGGCTCCTCTTACAGGCGGTTTGGGTCATTGTGCTTATGATCATTGCCAAGTTGTCTTGGGATTCCGGGATGAAGAAATATGTAGCCGTTGGAGGTTAGATCTGTGAGTATCCGCTTGAGTGAGATTCGAAAGCATGTACGTATGTTTTTTATTTTTGCAAAGAACAGCCTGGTCGGTTACATGGAATACAAAGCGAATTTCTACTCCGGTTTGATCATGGAGACCGTATTTCTGTTCACCAAGCTGATCTATATCATCTTCGTTTACCAGCTGGGGATCGAAATTAATGGAATTTCTCCTGACCAGATGATGATCTTCACCGGGACCTATACGATTATGATCGCCATCTATACAGGATTGTTTATGGATAACTTTTATAGATTCGCGGGCCATATCCGCAACGGGACGCTGGACTTGTATATGACGAAGCCGCTATCGCTGCAGTTCATGATTTCATTCCGGAACGTGAACTTCGCGTTTCCGATTCCGAACCTGATCGCCGGGATTACGATGATCGTAATAGCCTGGCAGCGGCTTGGCATCGAACCAAGCTTCATCCACTTGGCCGGATATATCGGCGTGATCTTGAGCAGCACGATCGTGACCTACTCGGTGCTTCTGCTTCCGCAGATTCTCGCCTTCTGGACGGTGAAGTCCGGTGCGATCTTCGACATACTGGATAAATGCTGGGATTTGAATAATATGCCGATGTACATATACCCCAAATGGCTGCGGAGAATAGGGCTGTATGTCGTGCCTATCCTGTTTATCACCAACATGCCGTCGGTTTATTTGATCGACCGCTTGGACTTGTTCCTTGGGATATGGATTTTTGTAGCTCCAGTTCTATCGCTTCTAGTGGTCAGGCTGTTCTGGAAGCTGGCCGTCAGACACTATGAGAGCGCCAGCAGTTAGAGAAATGCCAAAAGAACAAATTGGAGAGAAGGTGAAGCGGGTGAGCAGGATGGAGCGCAAGAGCTTTTCGCCGCAGACAGACACTACCAAGAAGCAGCTGCACAACGGGATCGAAATCTATCAGAACAACGAAGGCGAGACTGAGTTCCTTTACAACGAGATTTTCCGTAAGGAAATGTATTTCAAGCATGGGATTATGCTCCCGGATCATGGCACGGTCATGGATGTCGGGGCTAATATCGGCATGTTCACCCTGTATGTCAGCAGCAAGAGCAACTGCAGGGTATATGCCTTCGAGCCGCTGCCGCCGACGTTTGAGCTCTTGAAGATGAATACGGGCTCACTGCCTCGCGTAACAACGGTTAACGCCGGGCTGTCCAATGAGATCAAGGAAGCGGAGTTTGCCTATTTCCCTACGATGTCCACGGATTCAGTCCAGATCAAATACCGGGAGAACCACGATCAGGATCTCCGGTACGGGTTAATCAACCATTACAGAGATGACTTCGCCGACCCGGGAATGCTAAACCGGTTTGTCGATCATCTGATGTCGCCGAGGCTTCTGAATGAACAAATCTATCGGTGCAAGCTAACTACAATCTCTGAAATGATCCGCCATTACGCTCTGAACCAAATTGATCTGCTCAAAATCGACGTGGAAAAAAGTGAATTTGAGGTACTGGAAGGCATCCTTCCGGAGGATTGGGGCAAAATCAGGCAAATTGTAATGGAGGTACACGGACTGGACGGAGAACAGATCAGCAGGCTTAAGAACATCTTCCGGACCAACGGCTTCAAGGTCTCGATCGATTACTACGAAGACTTGAATATCCCAAATTACTATAATGTGTACGCGTTGAATCAAATGCAGGTAATATAGCCGTAATATTTCCAATAATTTTAGTATAGGAGAAATATTTTATGGATGAAATTGTTTCCCTGGACACCTTTCACCCCTTCGACGGCATGACCAAAATGTTTCCTCATCATAATTTTCCATACTTTAGTTGCGACTACAATTTGTTATTAACGCTTGCCAATTATTTCGAAAAAGATGAGCTGCCGATTTTGAATAATGTCATTAGTATTTATAGATTTAATGAACAAAAAATACAAACAAGAGGATATTTCAAGTTAGAGGTGTTGGATCTTGAGGAGGGAGATCAGATCCTTAAGGAAATGGGCATCTCTACTCGCAGAAAATCTCCGGCATTAGATACGTTACAAGATGAAATCATAAACTCTATTTCTAATGGTCATCCGATTTCCATTTTTATTGATTTATTTTATCAACGCGGGAGAGACTTCTACTATAACAAAAAACATGGACTGCATCCTGTTTTTATCTATGGCTTCAATCTTACGAACGGGGAAATATACACGGTTGATGATATTACAGAATACAGACAATATTCTCTGCCATTTTCAGAATTTAAATTATCATGCCTGACATCGGAACACGTAAAGATGCCAGACTACTTTTGGGAATATGCACTAGTGTCCCCCGCGGATCATGAGATCTTGAACTATAAGAAGTCAGCACACACAAACATCCATAAATATGTGGAGAATATGTTCAGGTATCAACATGAAATCACGAATGGTCTGAATAATATACTGTTGTTGGCAGAACATTTCGAGCTCATTCTAACCAATGAAACGATTATAGAAACACTAAGCAGTACTATTTATAGAAAATGTTCTGAGAAATACAGGTTAAATACCCTCTATAAATACAACCTTGATCATATCAGTGCAAAGGATACGCTTGACCTGTTATTGGACCAAATTATTAATGACTGGAAGGCAGTAAGGTTCTATTCGAATAAAGCCATCGTGTCCCAAACGTTCACTGGGGAAGTCATAGATAAGTGCATGGGTTTATTTACAAAAATATATAATAATGAAGTGCATTTTCATCATCAATTTTATTTAATGTTAGAGGCTGCAAGATTGAAAAGCTGAACCAACAATGTGAGTCAGTTAACCGGGTAGAGTATCAGATAGACCGCATACCTTTGCGAGAGGGGCGGTCTTTTTGCTTTTGCCCTATATTCCATTCCCACACCATATTCTCCTTTTTTCTGGCAGCCTCAGCTGAGAAGTGTGTCTATTTTCGTAATATATTAAAATCATTCGTGCATTTCCCGTATTTAGACTTTCCCTTCCAGTTGCTAATATGAAAGCTGTTACAGCCTAATCATCCGCTTTCGTGAATGCGTTTACAAACATTGTCTGCCATTAGGTTCAGAGGGAGGTGCGGGATTGACTGTCAAGCCAGACTTGGCGTAACCAAGGGTAAGAATCTCCATAAGAAAAGGAGTCAAACTTAGATGAACAGTAGAAAATATGTAGTCAGCATCTCCCGCCTTCTCGTACTCATCATGTTGTTCTCCATCTTCACGTATACTCCCGTCCCGGCTGCTGCGGCTGGAGAGGAACCGTCCGTTGAACTGAGCGACCTCATTGCGCAAGCCGAAGCTCTAAAAACCGGCAATGCGGAGTTCCCGCTCCAAGTCAGCCAGTCTGTCTATGGTTCCGTCTACGGTTCTGATGTGAACCGGGCTTTGCCCTGGGTGCATGTAGACGAACTCCAAGCTCTTAATGATGCGCTTGAGCTTGCGCGTAATGCGAACACTCCGGCGGGCGAAGCTATTGCAACGCTGAAAGAAGCCATAATGAATTTCACTGCAAATATCAAATCAGACGGCTCTGATCCCTATTTCCGGCTTGATCCGGGTCCGGGTAAGGTTCCTGTAAAAGTTACCGCGCCTACGAATGCCTGGAAGGCAAGAACTCCGCTGGATAACCGTGTCCCGGCCGACTTTGCCGGTGGGACATTCAAGACGATCGCATATCCTTTTGCAGATGCCCAAGGGAAAGCGGAAGTGCTTCAGATTAATTACGCCCATAACGGCAAAAGCACCTTCGGCGGCATCAGTCTGGAATCCCCGTTGTCCCCTGCCGTCAATGTCACAGCGGGATCAACGATTGAATTCGATGTCTACTATCCGAAGAGTGCGCAAGGCAAATTCATGAGATGGAGAGTCAGAAATGCCAGCGATAACCTCGACAGCTACCTCAGGGAATACCAGTACAACAACTTGAATCCTGACTGGGTGGGCAGCTACAACGGCGAATCCTGGTTGAAGGCGCATCACAGTATTACCGCCTCAACGGGCAATTCCTCGAATTTCATTCTTGAGCTTCATGGGGAGAATGCCCGTCCTGAAGAAACCGGTATGCTGCTAGTCTCTAACATTGAGATTACCGCACCTGATCCGAAGGGTGTTGCGCTTCCGAGCGTAGTCAATAAGGAACACCAGAGTGTCGTAGCGCCTCTAAAGAGTCTTTACAATAAGCAGAATGGCCTGTTCATGGTCGGCGCGATCGGCACCGGACCCGTAAACGGAACCAGAGCCAATCACTATGAGATCTTCGTTGACGGCAACAATCTGAAGGCCGATGGCACGCATCCCCGTGGTCCGGAATGGCTGAAGAATGTGAACGGCGAGGCCATGAACGGCGCAACCACTGCCCCTGGACTAGCAGAATACAGCTTCCCGACTAACTCTTATCAGGCGATTAGGGATTCTGGAACTCCCGGACAGTACAAGTCGCACGGCCATGTTCTGGCATGGTACAACCAGGCTCCGGGATGGATGACACAGATTATTCCTGCGAACCTGTCCTCCGGGTATACCGGGGGGGCCGATTTCTACGGACTTGGCAATGGTGTCACAACCACGGTTAAGGTAGACAAAGAAATGGCGAGAAGAGTGCAGTTCAACCATACGATGTATGTGATGCGGCACTTCCTGACCACAGATACGAAGTACGGCTCCAGCGAATCCCGTGGCGTCATTCCCTTCAATTCCTGGGATGTACTCAACGAAGAGGTACACGAGAGCCGCCACAGCGAGCTTATCCTTGAGGATCCGAACAGCTGGAGAACGAGCCTGAAGCATACCAACTGGCTTGTTGCCATGTCAGATGATGAGATTGGCGGCGACATCACCGATCATTACGTATACCTGCTGTTCAAAAACGCGCACATCGCGGCCCCCAACGCCAAGATGGCGGAAGCTTACAAAGCCAATTACGCTAACCTTCCAGAGTACATGAAGCTGGATGGACACGATACTAAAGGCAGCATTGACAGTTACATCGTTGACAATCCTCCGAAGCTGACCTACAACGATTACGGGGTTGCCACCCGCAGTAAAGCTAGAACCGTATACAACATGGTTCTCGAATTAAATACCGCATGGCGCTCTGATCCGCTGTATGACGGAAGACCCCTGATCGAAGATATCGGGATTCAGGGACATGACGCGGTGGGTAAGACCCTTGCCAGTGACAACCAATATGCGATGGCCCTTTATGCCTCACTCGTTGACCGTGGTCTGTTGTCGGGTATTACCTACTCAGAGCTTGACCTTAAGGTGCCGACCGATGCTCCAGGAGGAGGCGCAACCGCTCCAGCAGTGCTTAATGTCAGACAGTCGGACGCCCTTGGTTATCAGTACGCACTGCTCTACAAAATGTTTAACAAGTTCGCCCCGTATATTGATCACATCATCAGCTGGGGCGTAACCGGTTCCGGATGGCAGGGAAGCTATGTCCTGTTTGACGGTCAGAGTAATGCAAATGCCGGTTACTATGGTGCTATGAAGCCGGACCGGTTCATTCTGGGACATTCGTATCTGGATGATTACTTTGCAGGCGAATATCAGACTATTCAGAATAATAAAATCGACCTTGGCGATCTTGGAGTCTATACGCCTAATAGCGTGAATGCAGACCTCAGCAGCCTGACACTAAGTGCGGGAACACTCGAGCCTGTATTCAACGCAGCAACCACAGAATACGAGGTGTCCCTGAAGGATGCCGGCAGCATTACTGTGACAGCAGCAGCGGCAGACAGCAGGTCAACCCTTAAAGTGAACGATAAGGCGGTTACCAGCGGTACAGCTTCCGAAGCTATAGCGTTGACACCTGGCATCAAAACAGATATAAAGATTGAGGTCACAGGGGCAGACGGCAGGGTCAAGACGTATACCCTGAAAGTCACCAACAGCAAGACGGAGACTCCGTCCACTCCGGAACCAGGAACACCAACGCCAACGCCAACACCTGAACCAGCAACACCTGCGCCTGCAACGTCTGCACCTGGTGGAACCTATTCAACGTCTGCACCTGTTGCATCTGCAACGCCTGCCCCTTCCGCTCCAGTGGTACAGGGTCAGACAATAACCATGCAGGCGACAGCGAACAATGGAACCGCAATGGTTAAGGTAGCAGATCTGGCACAAGCCAAGGAATTCATTGGGAAAAATGTGACGCTGGACATCCCTGCCGTGCAAGGAGTGAAATCATACTCGGTAGGCTTGCCTGCTGCAGCACTGACCGGCGGAACCAAGGATAACAAACTGACCATTTCGACCGAATTCGGTCAGGTCGTTATTTCCGCTAATATGCTGACAGGCACACCTGAAAGCAGTGGCAAGGAAGTATCACTGGAGATTGGAAAAGGCGACAAGTCGGGGCTCCCGGCGGAAGTAAAGGCGGCTCTAGGCGATAGACCGATCATTCAGCTTAGCCTTAAGACGGACGGAAAAGAAACGGCCTGGAGCAATCCTGGTGCACCTGTAACCGTATCCGTGCCTTACCAGCCAACTGCGGATGAATTGAAGAATCCTGAAATGATCGTTATCCGGTACATTGACGGCAACGGAAAGGTTATGACCGTACCGAGCGGACGTTATGATTCCAAGACCGGTAAGGTAACCTTCACAACTACTCATCTCGGCGATTTCGCAGTAGCTTATGTATCCAAGACATTCACAGATCTCGGAAAGGCAGCATGGGCGAAGAACGCGGTCGAAGTCCTTGCATCCAAGGATATTCTCAAGACTGAGGGCGGTGAATTCCATCCGTCAACCGAGATCACCAGAGCAGATTTCCTGTACTCCCTCGTCAGGGCACTTGGCTTGACTGCGAAGGTCAATGGAAACTTCAGCGATGTACAGGAGAATGCTTACTACTATAATGAGATTGGAATGGCCAAAGCGCTTGGGATTACGAATGGCCTGGACAACGGCAGCTTCGGCAGCGCTCTTAAGATCACCAGACAAGACATGATGGTGTTGACCGAGAGAGCCCTGAAGCTGGAGAAGAAGCTGAATAGCCAGGGGACGGCTGCGGATCTGGAGAAATTCTCCGACAAGTCCAAGGTGGCTTCCTATGCGGTGAACAGCGTAGCCGCCATGGTCAAGGAAGGACTTATCCAAGGCAGCGGTAACAAGATCAATCCGGCTGGCAACACCACTAGAGCAGAAGCTGCTGTATTCCTCTACAGGTTGTATAATAAGTAAGAGATTCGCTACGTGAAAAGGTGTTAAAATTTGTTAACCACTGTTAACATGCGTTAACACCTGTGGTATAGTATAAGCAGAACGGGCGTACAATGCTAAGAGAGCCGTGCTCCAACACGACTCTCTAGAGCAATAGCCGCTTTTAAGGGCGGTAGGCCTCAGGCAAATAGGATACGACAAATAGACCGCATACCTTTGCAGGGGGGCGGTCTATTTGTGTGTATTGGACAGCAGCGCTACGATAAGCAAACCAAAGGTTAGCATCAGCATGATTGCTTCAAACACTGTCACAAGGCATCCCTCCCTTCTGAGAGAGGTAGCCGACCGGCCCTTTTAAGCCTATTCTATTGCTCAATCAGTATAACATATCAAACGTTCTGTAATTACCTTATTTTGGAGATATTTTGACGTAAATACGTATTTACAATGTGTAAAGAGCAGCCCCCATTACGGGAGCTGCTCTTATTTACGCTTGTCCTTTCAGATAGCCATCAGAACGCAGGATTACAGCTTCTCGATCAGCTCAGTATAATAGCCGTTGCCATTCCGCTTATCCAGCTTCTCCGCTGTGGCGAGAGCCAGTTGCGTGAAGTACTTCGCAAGCGAAGCGACGTCTTCGGACTGGCGCTCACACGGGTGCCCGGCTGGAAGCTTGACCTGGAAGCGGATGGATTCTTCCGCCAGACGGCGGAACATTTTGGCGGAGTAGGCATTGAAGATCATCTGATCGGCCGGGTTCTCATGATCGAGTGAGGAGGCGATATATTCTTCGAAGACCTCCAGCGCTTTGATTGGATCGGTCAGGGTCAGGTAACCAATATGCTCTCCCTGATGATGCAGGAAGTCGCGGTTTCCTTTGACCAGCTTATAGCCTTTCTTCTGAAGCTTATCCGCTTCCGCTTGGCGGCCCAGCCGCAGGAGAGGGAACAGCACCTTCGTAATGGTCACATGCGGGACCTCACCGCAGGTCATCCGGCCCTTGAGAATCGGCTCGGCTGCCTTTACGGTTGCTTCGTCGTCTCCCTGCTTCGACAGGAACTCTACCAGCCCATGCTGCTCACAAGCCTCACAATCGCTCATCTCGTCCCGGTCCATGGTCTGGACAATCGCCCATTCGGCCTGTGAAGCGTCCAGCTCCCCGAAATCTTCGAGAATATTCGCCCGGTAATAGTGATAGGTACGGCTGCTGTAGCCTTCGGCTTCGTAGCGGGTCTTCATATCCTCCAGCAGGTTCTCAATCTGAGTGCGGCTAATATCTGCAAAAGCAGTAATGCGGTCCAGCACCCACTTGTACGACCACATCAGACTGTAATCATCGAACCGGCCGGGGTTCTTGTCATACTGTCCCAGCTGCCACGAGAAGGCGACCAGCGCCTTCATCGGATACCCGTGGAAGCTGCCCAGCTCTACGATTTCGCTGCGGGCCTCATAGCCCTGGTCGATATCTCCTGCGGCGTCGGCCACCCGTACCGCCTGCTCCAGCAATTCCAGCTTGGCCTTGCCTCCCGGCAGGCCATAGGCTTCTTCCATCAAATCGTCGAAATCCATCTCGGTAAGGTTCATCTATTTCTCTCCTCCTGTGGCCTGATTGGCGGTCAATCCCCAATCAATAAATTGAATAATGCCCTGGTTCAGGAGCGCCATCTCCTGGCGGTTCATCGGATAATGTCCCATTAATAGCGCATTGCAGTACAGCATCTCGACAATGGAGGGCAGCGTGGCTTGATTCCCCTGATGGAATACCTTCTCAATGACAGGGTTATTCAGGTTGAAGTAGAGTGTGGCGTATGCCGTCTCCTTAAGCGAAGCGCCCAGGCTGCCCAGCACGGAGGCCAGGGCATCGGTGCTCACTTCTTTGGTCGCTTCCATTACACGCCACTGGGCGGACTCCTCAGACAGCGTGTAGAGCACCGGAATCTCCTCAGGCTTGAAGCGGCGCAGCTGCACCTGGCAGCGGAATTTCTGCAGGACACTGTCTGCGAGTCTTACAGATTCATAGTAGTCCAGACGCTCTTGAGGGGTAATGTCTGTAAAGGATAACGATACCTCCTCCGGTAGCAGCCGTTCCGTCTGCACATCCGGGTCAATGAGCGGAAGCTGGGACAGCAGCTCGGCATCATAGATATACCCGCCGTTCACCACCAGCATGGATTGGGCCGAAGCCACGTGGGTAATCTGGCGGTATTCGTCCAGCGTGGCCGTGAAGTACAGAGGAGGCTGCTGCTTCAGCTCGCCAAGCGTCTTTCTGCCATATGTGCTCTCAAACGGCAACCACTCGTGAATGATAGAATAGAAAGATGAATCTTCCACTGCCAGAGCCTTCATAGATAAGGCATGCAGTGAAATGATCGATTGCAGGCGGTCCGGGTCATACTCGGCCATCCGCATTAATTCCTGACGAATGGCATTCCCGAGCTCTTCCCGCACCTGCTCCAGCTGGGCATTCTCGTAGAAATGCTCCCGGGAAGCAGTGGGCTGCAGCTCATCGGTCCAGATCATACATTTCACGAAGAACGCCCAGTCCGGCAGGATATTGCTGGCAGCTTCGGAGACCAGCATGTGCTTCAGGTATACCCGGTGATTGCGTTTGGCGTTCAGATTCACCGCATGCGGCAGAATGAAGGCGATGCCTCCCGTCCGGCCCGAGGCGGTGTGCAGGGGAATGAAATCGCGGAACGTCTCCCCCAGCACCTGCTTGCCGAAGGCCAGCACCTCGTCACGATGCTTCCGGGCCAGCTGCGGATCTTTGATCCACGGCGGAGTCAGCGGGTTAATCAGACGGGTGTTGCGGTCCGACACCAGTTGGATAGGATAAGGCAGCAGAGCGCCGTAATGGAACAGCCCTTCCTGCAGATTGCTTTCCTCGAAGTAAGCTTCAGAGCCTTCCTTACAACGCAAAAAAACCTTGGTGCCCGGAGCATGTTGCCCTTCGAGCTTGCGGATCGTATAAGTGCCGTCAGGCTTCCCGCGCCATTCCAGTGCAGGGCCGCCCTTGGCCGATTGGGTAACCATGACGATATCGTCACTCACCATGAAGCAGGACAACAGCCCGATGCCAAACCGGCCGATAAAAGAGGTATTGGTGGAGAGGAAGTCCCCGCCCCGCTTGGAGGATTGTCCGATCATGGCCAGGAACTCATGAATCTCAGCCTCGTCTAACCCGATTCCGTTATCTTCGACCAATAAAGTCGCCCCGGTGGAAGTCCCGCTGACCTCGATATGAATCTTGCCCTCGTATCCTTCCGGCGAATAAGCCTGCCGTGCAGTAATTGCATCTATGCCGTTCTGGAGCAGCTCCCTTAAGAATACCTTGGGGCTGCTATACAAATGGTTAGACAAAATGTTGATCATACCGCTTAAATTCACCTGAAAGCGGTACGTATCCGGGTTTTGGTTCTCCATCTTAATTCTCCTGTTCTGTAATCAATTGATATGTAGACAAACACAATTCTAGGTATTACCCAGAATCTTTATGATAA
Organism: Paenibacillus sp. FSL M7-0420; assembly: GCF_038002345.1. Classification (NCBI taxonomy): domain Bacteria; kingdom Bacillati; phylum Bacillota; class Bacilli; order Caryophanales; family Paenibacillaceae; genus Paenibacillus; species Paenibacillus sp. FSL M7-0420. Next base: position 476,426 of record NZ_JBBOCJ010000001.1, read on the forward strand.
GAAACATATATTCCCAAACACTGGTATTAAAGCCGTCTCCAGCCTTCATTCGATTTCTTCGGAACATTAATTATTAGATATAAGAACCCCATATTGTTTGAAAAAGTTGATGATTGCAGAGGCGTCCATTCGCGCATCAGGCAGATCTTCCGGATAATAAATGCCTGGAGCCAGTGGTTCATCTTCGGATGCCTGCAGTAGCTTTTCTGCCTGGACAGCAGCACCCAAGGCGGTAAGATGAGTCTGACCAAGCGGATCAGAAATCGCGATTCTCCGTTCAACCCAGTGCCCCTCATGATCACGGCCCTTTAGATGAATAAGGATGTGATGTGCGCTGCCAGTGCCCGGATTGTAGAGCAGACTTCGTCTAAGCGAACGGAATCGCTCCCCGCTGGTCAGCTTCCATATTCCGCTTTTGACCAGTCCGACAAGCGCGTATGTGGATGCTTTACTATCGAAGGAGATGCGGAAGCTGGCTGAGTCAACTTGGTCAGCTTTTGGCAAGGTCACATGATCCGGGGTGTCAAGCCGATAACATTTTGCTGTATATCCGTCTGGAAATTGGACTTTGACAGGGTCGGTCATCGGGAATACAAGACGCAGCCCCTCCGGTTCCGTAATATGGAATGGTATGGTCATACGATCCATGTACGCCGCAGAATCGGGTCCTGCCTTGTCATTCAACGAGTATAACGCATGAAGATTGATGGAGACGTTCTGAAGAGAGGCCGAATGCAGCATGGCGAACAGTGAAGCAGTTCCCGCCATCCATCCCGAGGACAGCACGACAGGAGCAGACAGCTCTATGTTCTCCAATTTGCTGACCGATTGTTGGAATATCTCTGTCCAGCGAGTAAGGTCGATGAATGGGATTTTTCTTCTAACTGCAGACAGAAGCAGCCGATCCTGCAGATCGTTGACGGAGTTAATGATCAGCGATACATTGTCGTCTGTATTAAGCAGCGGATCATCCGCATTATTATCAATTACGACTGTCTGGACTCGTTCGGACTCGAAAGGTGCCGCTTTCTCAGGTGACCTTCCTCCCAGCGCAATATCCAGATCGGGGTGCCGATCAAGTAATATTTGCGCAATCTGTCTGCCTACGGCGCCGTATCCCCCTACAATAAGTACTTTTTTCCTGTTCATATTATCAGCCTCCGGTTAAATGTTTAAATGTTTAATTTATTCGACATAATGTTTTAAAAAATTGGAATGACATGTGCTAGTCAGGTTAAGGGCACTAGTACTGACATTCCTCTTCGACAAAATGGACAAGCTGTTTCATAAGTGCTATCGCTTCGTTAAATTCAAGTCTGTAGAACATCTCCGTGCCCTTCTTCTGAACCGTAAGCAGCCCTGCTTGCCGTAATATTTTGAGGTGATGAGAGACGGTAGGCCGTGACATCGGAATATGCTCTGCAATTTGTGTCACATTCATACTCTCTTTGTCGATCAGCAGCGCAACGATTTGCTGGCGAATCGGGTCTCCCAAGCCTTGAAAATAGGGGCTTAAATTCTCGAAAATATGAATTGCTTTCTGATTACCATTTAATTCGTTCATAGCTCTCTCCGTTCTAATGCTTAATCGTTTAAACGTATTGTAATGTATCTGGCAAAAGAACGCAAGAAGACGCTCGGGCATTTGCTTCCCACAGCGTCATTCTCGTGTCATGCAGGGAAATTAATACACCTGCACGCCCGCACCAAGCACGGATTTGTTCAGCACAGAATTGCCGGTCAAAAATATCTTTTGCAGATTAGGCAGCTTGCTCAAGGTTTCTATATCGGAAATCGCATTGTTCTCCAGATGAAGCGCCTCGATGGCCTGCCACTTGCTCATGAACGCAAGAGAAGCCAGGTTGTTGTCCTGCAGGGTGAAGGAACGCAGAGCAGTCAGGCCCGCGAAGTAAGGCATCACCTGGTCAACCTCATTAACGGAGTCGTTGTTCATGGAGAAGTAAGGCCGGTCCAAGGTCAGATGCTCAAGCACGCTGTTTGCCGCGCCTGCCTGTTGTCTGAAATCTAGTCTGCATTCCGAGCACACCAGCGTGTTCACCTGCTTCAGGCGGAACAAGGCGTCGCTCTCTGAATAGAGCGACGAATCGTAGATACTTAGTGTCTTCAGCCGGGGCAAGCTGTCCAGCGCACGAAGCTGGATGATGTCGTCGCTCCCCCAGAGGGACAGCTGCGCAAGCTCCGGGAATTTCTTCAGCTCAGCCATATTAAGCTCCCCGCTTCCGCCCCGGAGTGTCAGGTCCGTTACCGCAGGGGCCTTCAGCCCGGAGAGGAAGGATGTTGGGATCTCCGCCCGCTTGACGCCCGGTAAGGCCAGTGCCTCTGGCTTCTCGTAGTAACCGGACAATGTGATTTCCCGCAGAGAAGACAGGTAGTTCACGGCCGCTACTGAGCCGAGCTTGCTTAAGGAAGCCAGGCGCAGGGTGGTAATGGAGGCCTTGCCGGCCAGAGGCTTCAGGCTGGTGAAATTCAGATTCTCGATATCCAGCGTTTGCAGAGCAGGCATGTTCTGCAAGAAGTCGATGGATTTTACATTGGTTAAATATGAAAGCTTAAGCTCCTGAAGCTGGGTTAAGGCATACAGCGGCTGCAAGTCTGTCGCCTCACTATAATGAATCGCCAGAGAGGACAGCCCGGTCATAGACGATAACCACCCCAGGTCATTGACGAAGGTAAGGGACAGGGACTTCAGCGGCAGCTTATTGAGCAGATGCAAATCCGTCACGGACTCATCCACATAAGTAATGGACAAAGAGCTTAGGTTAGGGAATTCGAGCAGTGTGGCCACTTCCTGATTACTGCGCAGTTGAGTGGACAGCTCCGTGATTTTGGACTTGTCACCGAAATAACCGGAGAATCTGCTGAAGGATTCGTTGAAGGCGCCGCCATAACTTTTTAATCCGGGTATATGGGCAAGACTGGTATGCTCCGTCTGGTCAATTTCGTAGGTTCCATTCAGGTCCAGGGCCATCAGTCCCTTAAAGGCTTCGAAGTCCCGCTGATCAATTCGCTGGTCATTCAGCCGCTTGTCCTGGGTAATATAAGTGATCTTCTCGGCCCGCTCATTGCTGAAGGGATCGGTGAGACTGTAAGTGAATTTCCACTGGTTATTCTCCGAACGCTCCACGGTTAAATAGCGCAGACGGGCGATCTCCTCCTCTGTCGGCAAGGCATTTCCTTTACCCAGGATCTCCCGCAGGAAGGAGAGCAGGACCTCGCTTTCGGGCATCGTCCGTACAGACAGATTAGCCTTGGTTGCCTGCTGCGGGGAACTGAGGCCGTAATAAAGATAAGTACCGATGGCCCCTCCCAGCACCAGCAACATAATTAGCACCAGCCTGACGGGAAAGGAGACGGAGACGGGCGGTTTCGGCGCTGCCTTGGGAGGGGGTGTCCCGTGATAATGGTTAATGGTCTGATCCACATAGTAGACATTATTTTGCTTGAGCAGAAGCTCAGTCTGGCAATAAGGGCACTTGAGGATGGTGCCTTCCTTGTATTCAATTCTTCCGCTGCAATTGGGACAGTTCAACGGGATAAATGCCACGGGCTGCCGCCTCCTTCATGATGTGATGATGAAATTGCGCCGGTATCACTTGAATTAACTTATCGGAATTTACGTGAGTTTCGCTGATTTGTTCCATTATTCTCTGGAGTGAAGCTCATAACTTGATTCTATATGAACAAATGCTCAGAACACAACAGTTGTCAAAAAGGAGAATCAAGCCGTTAAGATTAGGTTGACACCTGGGACGGTTTATATATCATATGATATATATCATTAGTTATGTATTTAATGCTCTATTTCAGGAGGAAGCCCGTGGCACCCAAAAAAAAGTTCAGCAAAGAACAAATCATCAATGCGGCGTTCGAGATTGCGAGGACCGAAGGAGTGGATGCCGTGACCATCCGTAAGGTGGCCGAGAAGCTGGGAGGCTCTATCGCCCCCATCTATGTCAATTTCAAAGAGGCTGGCGAGCTGGTGGAGGAGGTATACCAGAGAACGCTTACGGTGAGCAGACAGATTCTGCTGGAGCAGAACTCCGGGCATCCGTTCCATGATATCGGGGCGGCCAGCATCCGTTTTGCCAGAGAGTATCCGGTGCTGTTCCGGGATCTGGTGATGAAGAAGAACGGTCAGGCGAAGTACAATGAGGCAGAGACGCAGGGATTCATTCAGATGATGCGAACGGACCCGGATCTGAATGGATTAACCGATGATGAACTGGGGATGATTTTGCTCAAGATGAAGATGTTCCAGGTCGGGATGAGTGTAATGGTTGCGAACGAATTGCTGCCGGACCATTATACGGAGGAGCAGATGATTCAGCTATTGAACAGCGCGGCAGAGGATGTCATCAGCACGGCGAAGCGCAGAACGGAGCAATCCTGAACCCGGAGGGGATGATCATATGACAGCAGGCAGAACAAGGCTTAGTCTTCTATTGTTCATCGTTATTGTGCTGGCGTGCGGCTGGATTGGGGTATGGGTGGATACGAAGCTGCCGGATCAGCCGGAAGGGAATTCACCGGGAATGGGCTTATGGCTGATTTTGCCGGTGATCGCCATGCTAGTACTACGGCTGGTGAACCGCGATTGGAAGGATATGGGCGTAAGGTTCAATTTGAGAGAAAATAAGAAGTGGTACGTTGCAGCCATTGCAGTCTATCCGTTAATTATGTTTATTGTGGTGGGGCTTGCTCTGCTGTTCAATAGCGCCAGCGCTTCAGAGGCCGAACTACATACGATTCTATCCCTCGTTGGGGTATCGCTCGCCGGCAGCTTCATTAAGAACATCTTCGAGGAATTCGCTTGGCGCGGCTATCTGACTCCGAAGCTGATTGAGCTGAAGCTGAATGACTGGATAATCTATCTCGTGTCCGGTCTGGTCTGGGCGCTGTGGCATACGGCTTATTATCTGGTTTTTCTGCCGGATACTTATTTCGGGACAACCACGAGGTGGGGCTATGTCCTCATCGGCTGTGTGCTTATGGTTGCCTGGTCCATCATGTACGTTGAGCTCTATCGTCTTACGCAATCGGTGTGGCCGTGTGTACTCATGCATGCTGTGGAGGATGGGGTGCCTACCTTGCTGGTATCGGTTGCCGGGATCATTACATTCACGCCGGTAGGCGAGCTGTGGTTCAGCCCGACCACCGGCGTGCTGACGACGGTTCTGTTCATCGGATTCGGATTATGGCTCAGAGCTAGACGATTGAAGCGTGTATGAGGATAGGATCTGGGCGAGAGATGGGCAGATTATTTTGTCTCATGCCCGATCATATCGCGCAGAACATCATAGGCAATAGGTAAAGTAGTAAAGCCGTCACTATCCAGAAAGTGTCCGCCGTGCTCCACCTCGTAGAAATCGGCATGAATGACTTGTGCCAATTCCTTGCTGAGCGCGACTGGAACAATGGCATCATCCCTGGAGGCAATCACTGCACGTTTGGGGGCCAGTGCTGCGGCCTCGCTGTAGTCGGTCTGATCCTGCGTGAACTCATCAAGCATTGGCAGGCCGGGCAGCGGCTTCGTGAAGCCGGATACCAGAACCAGCCCGCCGAGTGGTTCCTGCAGCTTCGCCTTAAGAAGATATTTGAGAAGCGAGACGCAGCCCAAGCTGTGAGCAACGAAATAGGTGTCCCGTTTCAGCACCTTGGCCTTACTGGACAGATGCTCCAGCCATTCCTGCAGGTTAGGCGATAAGGGTGCCGGCATTTCCAGAATATCCGCCGTGATCCCGTCTGCCGCGAGCTGCTCCTGTAACCAGCCAAACCAATGATTCGCCGGGGTGGCCCCGTAACCATGAACAATATACACATGCTTGCTGCTTGTTGGATCAGCCATATCGTAAGCTCCTTCCATTAAGTAAAAATAAATATTCCCAGATGCGTATATTATAGATTCTTCCATCTGGCAGGCACAACCCCTAAAAGACCGCCTTCCCACTTACGGGAGGACGGTCTATTTAGCTTCATGTACTTACTAGCAGGTTACTCGTCTGTACCTTTCCCCGCGAATCTGACAAATACGAATAATCCAATCAGGACCACAACGATCCCCGACCAGAAGAACCAGAACGGAACGCCGAACCGGTCGGCCACTGGACCCGCAAGTGCAAGCCCGACCGGAGAAGACAAGAGTCCGATACTTGTCACGAAGGAGAGTACGCGCCCTAACAGCTCAGGCTCATAAGACTTCTGGATCATCGCCATATATGGGCCGTTGAACAAGGGCGCTGCTGCGCCCATCAGGAAGGATAGGATGGTAAAAGCAAGGAACGCCTCGCGCCCGACTACCCCGCTCAGGACACAGGTGAGCCCGATCACAACCAGACTCAGACTCATGTAGGTGGTGTCCTTCCATCTGGACGCAAGCGCCGACAGCAGCGCACCGCCAAGGATCATTCCGATCCCGAATACGGCCTCAATCAGGCTGGCGCTGTAACCGCCGCGTCCGAAATGGGACAGCGTCATCAAGGGGAACAGCATCGCCAGCGGCATGAATACCACGCTGAAGACCGCCATGGCCACCGTTACCGTGACAATGGGCTTGTGCGACAGGAAGGCCCGCCAGCCGAGCATAAACTCCTTACGGAACGAGGGTGTCTCTACGATCTCCGGCTTCGGCTGATGAATATGAACGAACAGAAGCATAAGGTTAGCGATTAAGGCACCTGCCACATCTAAAAGTAACACTGTTCCTAGTGAAGTAGCCGAGTATACCGCTATTCCAAGCGCAGGTCCAAGGACGCTGGAAGCGGAGAAGATGAGCTGGTTCCAGCCTGCCACCCGGGTGAGCTGATCTTCCGGCGCAATCAGAGGAATCGCAGCCTGGAACGAAGGCGCATGGAAGGACGAGGCTGCCGAACGAATGAGCAGGATGGCATACACAATCCATAAGCTGGGCTCCCCCCATAGATAATAAGCACCCAGAATCAGACTGGTTAGTGCAATGGCGCTGTCCGAGATGATCATGGTGAGCTTACGGTTCCACCGGTCCAGCCAGACACCAATGAACGGACCTAAGAGCGCTTGCGGCAGGAACCCGGCCAGACCGGCAAGCATTAGCACGGCGGCTGACTCCGTCGTCGCGGTCAGATGCCAGATGATGGAGAATTGAACCATCGCAGAAGTTAGTATTGAGAAGATTTGCCCGCTGAAGATGAAAGCGAACGTCTTTTTCCATTGCGAATTCATAAGTTTCCAGCCTCCCTAATAAAGACAGACCCAAATCCGTAAGTGGACTTGGGTCTGCAACAATTACATGACGGGACAGTGCGAAACCGGGCATAGTGAAATAAGCCGTAGCGGATCGCAATCGATGTCCTTATCGTAAATAGCAGCAGCTCAAAAAAGCCCACACTTGGTGAGAAATCAGCTTTTGTTGGGCGTGCTTACCATATACGTGGAATCATCGACTGCCATCCTCCTCAAATTTTATAGCCGAAGCTTACCATTGAAGCTCTCCAGTTGTCAATAATACCGGGAGCATTCCGCATCTTCAGCCCCGTGTGCTATATTGGGAATAATGAAGCGGATACAGGGGGCTGGAGGATGTTCTTTTTCATAGTAATGCTTGTATGTTTCGGTGTGTTCACAGCGCTTGCCTATATATTCAATGCGAAGCATAAGCTCGTGATGCCGCTGATCAGCGCGGTGGCGGTCAGTATGCTGGTGCAAGTGCTGGAGCAATTCTACATGAGCAGCATTATTGTCGTGGCGTTCATTCTCTATTTCATCATAAGCAGCATCAGGACCTTCAAGCATGAACAGTTTCAGTTGATGGTGGCTATCTTGTTCAGTACGTCCATTGTAACCCTGATCATAACCTCAACCTACTTCAAGCAGCCCGTGGTTCCCTCCGAAGCGGAGATGGTCAGGGTGATGTTCATCTATTACCCGCTGCTGATTCTATTTATCTCCTGCTATACCTACATGCTGCTTAGCGTGTTCAATTTCAAGCTGCTGCAGTCCGGGAACCCGCTCGGGTATGTGATGGGTAAGATGCGCGGCTTCAGGCGTATGATCCGTCTGCTCTGGACCGCTTCACGCAAAGGGCTGAATCATCTGCTCCAGCAGGATCACGCGAAGCTGCCGCAGGTGATTGCTGCCATTCTGGATAACATGGGCGGAGTCTTCGTGAAGTTCGGGCAGGTGCTGTCGACCAAGAAGGATCTGCTGCCTGCGCAATATATTGAGGCGTTCTCCAGCCTGCATGACCAGGTTAAGCCGCTCAGCCAGAAGGAGCTGAAGGAGATCATTGACAGCCGGATCGGTGATCTGGAGGAGACGTATGAAGACTTCGGGATGGAGCCTATTGCAGCCGCTTCGATCGGTCAGGTGCATCTGGCACGGCTGAAGTCCACGGGAGAGAAGGTCGTTGTCAAAATCCTGCGGCCGGATGTGAAGCAGAAGATGAGCGTGGACCTGGATCTGTTAATTCAATTCGTGACCCGGCTATCCGAACGCTCCTCCAAAATCCGGAAACTTGGCTTAATTCAGCTCGCCGAAGGCTTCAAAACGAATCTGATCGAAGAGACGGACTTCGACATCGAAGCACTGAATACCAACCTGCTGCGCCAAGCGTTCCAGGAACACGATATTCCGATCCAAGTGCCGAAGATCTACGCCGAGTATTCAACCAAGCAGATTCTGACCATGGAATATATTGAAGGACAGCGGTTCACGCAGAAGGTGACCAGCGACGTATCGGAAATGATCATGCACGCCTTCCTGCAGCAGATTCTGATGATCGGCATCTTCCACGCCGACCCGCATCCCGGCAATCTGATGCTGACCCGGGCCGGGAAGGTCGCGCTAATTGACTTCGGTTCCGTGGGCTATCTGACGGAGGAGGAGCGGGCCGGGATGTTGAACTTCCTGATGGGCTACAGCCGGAAGGATACGAAGCAGATGGCCCAGGGCCTGGCCGGGGTCTGTGAAGAAGGAGAGCTGCTGGATGTGCGGATGATTGAGCGGCGCCTCAGCAGACTTTTGTCCGAAGCCTCGTTCTCGCCTGATCCTACCAGTGTCATGATGAGACGGCTGATGTCGATGATTACCGAGCTGGGGATGTCCTTGAAGCCGACGGTGGCCGGGGCCTTCCGGGCGATTATTACCCTGGACGGGACCTTGTCCTCTGTGGATGAGTCGTATTCCTTATCCGCAGCGAGCCAGTCGTTCGCTGTCCAGATGGATCAGGGAGAGATCGTCAAGGAACAGTTCAACAAGGTGAAAGGACGGCTGGAGGACTATATCCCCAAGCTGCTGGAGCTGCCGCTGCTGAAGGAGAACCGGATCACGCTTGCGCGTGAGGACAATCATAGTCTGACGGATTTCATCGGGACGCTGACGGTCGGGATTTTCACCGTGATCTGTATGGTGGTCATGCTGACAAGCTTCTGGGTGCAGGGGGAGATCATGCGGTTCGTCCTGGCTCCCTTATCGATGTCAGGCTTCGGCACGGGGATGATTATCCTGATGATGTCTGTGATTAAGCAGTTGAAACCCAGAGGCTAGAGGAGGGCAGAAGAGATTATGGCAGGTGTATTCTCGAACAAGAAGAAGATACGCGGCTGGAAGCGCAGAGTGAAGCAGATTGACCAGTGGAAAAAAGGGTGCATGCATCTCGACCTGGAGGAGCTGCAAGCTACCCGGCGGGATTATGTGAAGCTGTGGATCGACCCCTTCTACAGGTTGAACAGGCGCAATCCGCCGGTGTGGTATTCCCGCCTGCTGCTGGAGGCGATGATTGAGGTGTACCATGCCTGGTCCCGGCAGATGGCCGGGTTCAATGAACCCTACTATTTGAGAATCTGGTTCTATCATCCGAACTTCATCCAGTCGCAGCTTGTGGTCGCCTTCCGGGAGGGGCTGCATTTCTACGATAATACCTTCGAAGCAGGAGGCGAGAGCCAGGTGTTCCCCTGGGAGCTATACGGAACAGTGCCCGGTCTAGAGGACTTCATCTGGGAGCCTGCCGCTGAACCGGAGCCCTATTGTCTGCCCGGACAGCCGGGGTCCCAAGCCGCACAGGTATGGTTAGGCAGGATTCAATAGCGATGAAGACACCAACGGCCTCAGAGACTCCTCTGGGGCTTATTGGCTGTAGAGGGGGGAAGCTCCTGGGCTCGGCAGCTACCAATCCCCCGGAGTTATGATATAATTTAGCTTTATTATGGCCGGATAAGGGATTATCCTGGCGCACATAGAGAGGTACTTCATATGATAAATAATTTCTGGCGTGAATTACCACGCCCTTTCTTTATACTGGCTCCGATGGAGGATGTGACGGATGTGGTGTTTCGTCATGTGGTGAGTGCGGCGGGCCGGCCGGATGTGTTTTTTACGGAGTTTGCGAATTCTGAGAGCTATTGCCACCCGGAGGGGCACCATGCTGTGCGCGGGCGTCTGACGTTCACAGAGGATGAACAACCGATGGTGGCCCATATCTGGGGAGATAAACCGGAATACTTCCGCAAGATGAGCATCGGTATGGCCGAAGAAGGCTTCAAAGGCATCGATCTGAACATGGGTTGTCCTGTAGCAAATGTAGCCGAGAACGGGAAGGGCAGCGGCCTGATCTGCCGTCCCGGACTCGCAGCGGAGATCATCCAGGCGGCGAAGGCCGGAGGACTGCCCGTCAGCGTCAAGACCCGGCTCGGATTCACTAATGTGGACGAATGGGGGGACTGGCTGACCCATATTTTGCAGCAGGACATTGTGAATCTGTCCATCCATCTGCGTACGCGGGAGGAGATGAGCAAGGTCCCGGCTCACTGGGAGCTGATCCCGGAGATCAAGAAGCTGCGCGATGAGATCGCGCCGGACACCCTGCTGACGATTAACGGGGACATTGCAGACCGGGAGACTGGCCTTAAGCTGGCCGCAGAGTATGGGGTGGACGGGATTATGATCGGGCGCGGGATTTTTCATAATCCGTATGCGTTCGAGCAGGAGCCAAGGGAGCACAGCAGCCAGGAGCTCTTGGATCTGCTGCGGCTGCATCTGGATCTCTATGATCAATACTCAGGACAGGCACCACGTTCGTTCAGCCCGTTGCAGCGATTCTTCAAAATCTACGTCCGCGGCTTCCGCGGCGCCAGTGAACTCAGAAATCATCTGATGAACACCAAGTCTACCCGTGAGGTGCGTGCGCTGCTGGATGAATTCGCAAGCAAAGAGCAGGACGGGGCGGAGGAGCTTAACGAATAAGGAGGATAATATGAGACGTTTCATTATTTTTGGCGCGAGTAAAGGCTTGGGAGAGGCCTTCGTCAAGGCGCTGCCGGTGCCGGGCGATCAGGTCTGGGTGGTCTCCAGAACATACCCGGACAGCATGAAGCTGGAGGATGGGGTGCAGCGGATCTGGATTGAGGCTGACTTGGCGAAGCCGGATGCTGCGGGGCGAATTGCAGAATCATTGAACGGCGTTACCCTGGACGTATTCATCTATAATGTTGGCGTATGGGAGAGCAAGGGCTTCAGCGCTGACTATGATTTTGAACAGGATGACCCGGCTGAGATTTCCAGTATCATTAACATTAATGTGACTGCGGCGATTACGTGCATCCAGAAGCTTTTGCCGAATCTGAAGCAGTCTGCGCATGCCAACATTATCTTGATCGGTTCCACGGCAGGCCTGGATCATAATGATTACACCCAGGTCTCGTTCGCCGCTTCCAAGTTCGGTCTGCGCGGGATCGCCAATGCGGTCAGGGAGCATGTGAAGCCTTATGGGATCGGTGTGACTATCATCAATCCCGGGGAGATCGCTACCCAGATTCCGCTGGAGGCCGGGGTCGAGCCTGTCTTGTCCGCCTATAACGGCGCGCAGATCCCGCTTCAGGATATCGTGTCCCTGGTGCAATGCGTCATGAACCTGTCCAAGGCTTCCTGTGTGAAGGAAATCAATATTCCGGCGATGCTGGACTCGAATGCGTAGGGATGAATTCTTAATTTGGAGGAGAGTCTTATGAAATTAAAATTTATAATACCGCTTCTCGTCTTCATCATGGTCTCAGTAGGCTGTATTTCAGTCTCCAGTGTGAGTGCAGCGACACCAACCACGTATGGCTCTGTTATTTTAGACGGGAAGCCACTTGGCTTCGATGCTAAGCCCATCATCATAAATGGAAACACGATGGTACCGTTTCGTAAAATATTTGAAGCCTTAAATATGAATGTTAAGTGGGATTCCAAAACTGGAAATGTTACGGCCCAAACCACAGGGATAACGATTAAAATGACAGTGGATAGTCTTAAGGCCAATGTCAATGGAAAAGAATTCACTTTAACTCAAACGCCATTTAATACGCCTGAAGGAACAGTTTATGTGAATCTCCGTTTTATTAGTCAAGCTGTAGGGGCAACTATAAGCTGGGATAATGTAAAGAAAATTGCAATAATAGATACTAAATAAACTTCCTGTAATCGTACTGAAAGAATATAATCTTGTGTGATAGTAAATAGGCCGTTTCCTTTACCGGGGCGGTCTATTTAGGTTCCTGAATTCCGTTAACTTATATTACATTGTTAGATATCCCCAGTTCGTAATACTTCCGCCATGTACCTTGTGCTCCAATTAAGCGAATATAGAGGCAGAAGTTCGGGTCATCCCGATCCACAGGAGGTTAAAAGATATGGTTTATCAGAATATAGACGGCGTGCGGGTGTGGGGGAAGCCGGACGATGGCGCGCTGGTGCAGGCCCGTATGTGTGCGGAAACCGGGAATGTGGTGCAGACCCTGCTCATGGCGGATCATCATAAAGGCTACAGCCAGCCGATCGGCGGCGTAGTCGTATACGATGGGCAAATCTCCCCGTCCGGTGTGGGTTACGATATTGGCTGCGGGAATAAGGCGGTACGGACCGGCTTGAAGATAGAGGAGCTGCGGCCGAGGCTCTCAGGAATCATGGACGAGATTGCCCGCAGAATCTCCTTCGGTGTCGGCCGGGTCAATAATGAACGGGTCGATCATGAGCTGTTCGACGATCCCGACTGGGCGGTGTTCAAGGCGGTTGGTAACGGAGTGCACGATAAGCTTAAGACTCTGGCGCAGAATCAGCTGGGTACCGTCGGCAGCGGCAACCACTTCGTAGACATATTAGAAGAAGACGCAACCGGCCGGGTGTGGATTGCCAATCATTTCGGCAGCAGAGGGTTCGGGCATAAGACAGCGAGCGGATTCCTTAACCTGGCCGCAGGCAGAGACTTCCTGGCGAATGCCCCCGGGGAAAAGATGGATCAGCCGCCCGTACTGCTCGACCTGAACAGTGAGCTAGGCGATATGTACTACAGAGCGATGAAGCTGGCCGGTCGCTATGCTTATGCAGGAAGAGACTACGTTATCCAGCAGGTGCTGGCTATTCTGGGAACGGAAGCGGACCTGGAGGTGCACAATCATCATAACTATGCTTGGAAAGAGACACATAACGGCAAGGAAGTCATCGTTGTCCGCAAAGGGGCTACTCCATCCGCACCCGGCCAGATGGGCTTCATCGGCGGCAGCATGGGAGACATCTCCGTAATCGTCCGGGGGAAGGACAGTGAGGAGAACCGGGAGGCTTATTACAGCACCGTTCATGGAGCGGGCCGAATCATGAGCCGGACCCAGGCTGCGGGCCGGATGAACTATAAAACCCGTACCCGCAGCGGCGGTCAAATTACGACAGCGCAAATGCTGGAGGCGGTCCGGCAGTTCGGCGTAGCGCTGCGCGGCGCGGGCACGGACGAGAGTCCTTTTGTCTACCGGAAGCTGCAAGAAGTGCTGGACGCACACGCCGGGACCATTGAGGTTATGCACGTGCTGAAGCCGGTGGGCGTATGTATGGCGGGTGCGGATGAGTTCGATCCGTATAAGGATTGAGGGGGGACTCATCCATCACGAGTTCTCCACAGGAGGGCAACAAGGACGGGAAGTATGGTAACATGGAGATATGTGCCGGATTATGGGAGACTAGATAGAGGCCAATTCTAATCTCAGAGGTGTATGAACATGATAGAAAGAAATGACCCTTGTCCTTGCGGCAGCGGCAAAAAGTACAAGCGGTGCTGTATGCTTAAGCAGGCGGAAGAATTATCGTTGCAGGCGAAGGGGCGCCGTTTTTTTGACCGGAAATATAAGTTGACTACCGATCTGTATGACTTTGTCGCTCAGAAGCAGGCCGGAGAATGGAATTTCGAGCATCAGAAGTGTCAACGCTTCGATCCTGTGTTAGGATCATTAAGGAATGGCGCCGGTAACATGTGGGCGTACTTCTTCCAAGTCTATGAGAATGGGTTAAGCGGTATTGAGTGGTTCCTGGAGGAGAAGGGCCGGCGGTATTCCGGGGAAGAACGGAGGATGCTGGACAACTGGACAGCCATGAGACCTTCCTGCTATCAGATGGTGGACCATTATGAGCAGGGCACGGTTATTGAAGATATTTGGACCAAGGAAAGATTCAAGATGCCTTATAATGAAACGATGATAAAGATGCCACCCTGGACAGTAGCAATCGCTATGCTTGAGCCGTTCGTGGAGGATTGGTGTATACATGGAGTGACGATGTGGGGACACCCTGATATAGCGCGGGAGATCATAGCACGAGTTGGGGCGTTGCAGGAGGAACAAGCTGCGGCTTCCGGGCAGGAGAGCTCACCTGCGGACATCTTGACCAGCCACTACCCCGAACTGCTCGAATTGTGCCAACGGATCAATGAGAAGTCACGCAGCCGGTATCCGGATCACGAAGCTGCTCAGGAGACTACGCCTCAGAGCAAGCTGCCTATGCTAATGGAATGGATACGTGAGGAACAAGCGCAGGACCCCGGAGAAAGCGCCGAAACTCTTATTCGGGCGAGAGAATATCAACAATACCGGAGAAACCCGGAATCCTCAGCGTTGAATCTTCTGCGCATAGAACTCGGATTACCCGAAGCGCCGTTTGCGGATTATTAAAATATTGGGGAAGAGGCCGGCAGGCCTTTTCCCATTTTCATGGAGGTGAAGACATGTCCTGGAGCAAACTCAAGCAACAACTGGAGGGCTTCCTCAGCCCATCCTTAGAGGGACGGGTAGAGTACCGGGCGCCCGCTTACCGCTATTCGCCGGATAAATCAGGCACCTGTTATATTACGGTGGACAAGAAGAACATTCTCAGCATGACCGACAAGTCCAGCCCCATCCGCTGGTATTCGTCCGAGCTGGAGGTCAAGAATGACCCGGAGCTGCATATACCCGTCACCAATGAAGATATTGAAGCGGTCAGACAAACGGCCAAGGGGCCGATCCCCGAGGATCGCCTGATCGTCATGGCCCGAAGCCGCTTAACCACCGAACACGCCAAGGCATTAATGTTGGCCCAGGCTGGCCTGACGAAATCGAATTTCATTGTGGCGGCGAATAAGTTCCTGGTTACGCCTATTGAGGAGAGCCTGGAGAGCAGTGATATGGTACTGAATATTCTGGCTCTAATGGACCGGAGAGTCGGGCGGAAGCGGATCGAGGGGATGGCCGGGAAGATGCAGCGGAAGCATCCGGCGGTGGAGTATTTCTATGATCTGCGTCGCGGGGCATTATGACTGTTACACATACAAGAATCAGCTGTAAAAGCTCCACTGGCTCCGCTGCCGTTGGAGCTATTTGCCATGCTCAGCGCTTGCCCGCAACCAGCATATAGCCGGCCCCCCGGACGGTAATGATCCGCTCGGGATGAACGGGATCGTCCTCGATTTTTTTGCGCAGATTACTGATGTGGACAGCGACCGTCCGCGTATCCTCCAGACTCTTCATCCCCCAGATGAGGTGAAACAGCGTATCGACCGTGACCACTTGATTCACGTTCTGTGCCATGTAGGAGAGCAGGCTGAATTCTTTTTTGGACAGAAAAATCGTTCTGCTGCCCATATGGACAGACTGTGCATAGAAATCCAGCGTTAGTCCCGGCAGCTCCAGCAGCTGTTCCCTTCTGCCCGTGGACACTCTGCGAAGGTGAGCCTTGATCTTGGCCATGAGGACGCCCGGACTGAACGGCTTGGTCACATAATCATCCCCACCATACGATAAGGCGCTGATCTTCACCTCATCCTCCTCTTGACTGCTTAGGAACACAATCGGGGCATTCGTGTAATTGCGTGCGTTCTTGCACCAGTCAATGCCGTTCTCATTCGCCAGCAGCACATCCAGCACAATCAGGTCCGGGTTAAATGACGCAAGCAGCATCATAGCATCGGCTCCGCTGTGGCAAGATGAGGACTCGAAGCCTTCCCGCTGGCAGTATAGCTGAACAATCTCACAGATATGGGGATCGTCGTCGACGATCATAATTCGGTATATGTCCATTCTATTGTCACTCTCCTGCTTCCTGAATCAATGGCAATATGACCTGGAAAATCGACCCGGTCTTCCCGTCACTCTCCGCCCTCACACTCCCGCCATGCGCTTGTACAATTTCCCTGCATATCGCCAGCCCCAGCCCGCTGCCATCTACGCCCATGTCCAGCCCCGGCCGGTCCACCCGGTAATTACGGTCGAAAATCTGCTCCAGCTGCTCTGGAGGAATACCCATGCCGGAGTCCTGCACGCTGATGACCGCACAACGCTTATCGTTCATCTCATCCACAGCTAAGGCAAGACGCACCAACCCGCCGGCAGGAGTGAACTTCATCGCATTCGACACCAGATTGAACAGCGCCTGCTCTAATCGTTGTGTATCGATCCGGGCAACGGGCAGGTTAGCGCTTGAAGCTGCTGTATCCCCGATGTCCAGATCGAAATCCAGCCCCGCATCCCGCACCACCAGCTCATATTGTTCATAGAAGCCGCGCAGGAACTGAGTCACCTGAACAGGCTCCATCCGGTATTCCACCTGCCCTGTCTCCAGATGGGACAAGAAACTCAGCTCCCCGATCATCCGGTTGATCCTTATCGTGTTATCGCGGATATACTGCAAATACTGTTCATTGCGCTCCGGCTTCACCCTATCCATCACTGCCTCGACATAACCCAGCATACTGGACAGCGGCATGCGCAGATCATGCGTAATGTAGGCCAGCAGCTTCTTCCGGCCTTCCTCGGAGTGCAGTAACCGCTCATACGACAGGCGGAGATCCTCGTGGGCTGCGGATAAGGCATGGGTGCGCTCCAGCACGAGCTGCTCCAGATTGGCATTCATCCCGGTGAGCTTGAGATTGGCTTCCTGCAGCTCCCGGGCAATCCGTTCTTCATTCGTTGCTGCCCTTGTGAATCTGGAGGAGAGCAGCAGCATCTGGGCGACCGTGAAGATAAGCAGTCCGAATGGCGAGCTGTTCTCAATGGGCGACCATTCGTTGTAATACAGGAAATCGTTGGTCACCGTAGCCAGAGCCACCACCGACACCAGCAGGAAGCTCAGCGCTCCCTCCATCCGCCGCAAGGCCGCATGAGCCAGCCCCACCATCAGATACACCATATGGAGCACCACGACCACACCGATCAGCAGCAGCATCCGGGAATAGACGAGGGCAGGGGTCACCACAACCACCAGACAGAGTGCGCCGGTGACGATCCGGCTGCCATAGCGGAACCAACGCGACACGTAATCCGGGAAAATGCATTCAAAATACATCGTGATCATCCACCCGCCAAGGCATAGGATCAGATACTCGAGCTTGAACTGCAATTCCCACGGAAAATGAGGCAGCCACTGGGTTAACATAAGCTCACCGTTCAGCAGGGAGCGGATAGAGAACATCACAGTGAACAGACCGAAGTATAGCGGTGCCCGGTCTTTACGCCGCAGCATGAACAGCAGCAGATGATACACGCCGATCACCAGCAGGCTGGCCGTGATGAACATATCCGCAGCAATCCTCAGATGAGTCCGGACCGTTAACACATTACTGCCGCCCAGCTCAATATTCTTAGTGATGCCGCCCCGCTTATGATGGAAGTTCGCGACCTGCATCACCAGCTCCACCGTGTCGCCTTCAGGCTGGAAGAACACCAGCTTCGTCGCCAGATGCGGCGTCATGCCCTCCTTGTCCTGATCCACCACACCGACCTCAGCCAGCAGCTCTCCATTCACCCACAATTTATACGCATTAAAAATAGTAGGCAGCCGCAGAGCCAGCCGCTCCTTACGATCCTGCTCGCTAAGCTGGATCACTAGCCGGAAGGTGGCATAGCCTTCGCTCTTCAGCGCTTGACCGTCCAGCGGGTAGCCCAGCCAGGAGCCGGGGATGTTGATATACCGGTCCCGGTCTGATTCCCCGCCTGCCATCCGGCTTCGTATATCCTCGGGCGAGAGCAGCTTGTGCCAATAGAAGGCCCATTCTCCCTGTAACTTCAGCGGATTCATACGGATAGAGGTATGCGTTAGATCCAGAAGGCCTTCCTTGCTTCGGGGCTTGGGAGCATCCGGCGTTGTAGACAAGAGAGCATAGCTTGCGATCAGCCCGATAACCACAACCACAGCGATATGTAACCAGATTTTACGAGAACCGGACCTTAGTATACCCCTCATCATGAAGCCGACCCCAATCTACAAGATTCGTCATTCTTAAGCTCATTGCCTTAATGATAGCATCATTGCCGAAAATTGTGTGAAATTGCACGATGTAAAGTTCTCTTCTCTTTCATGAACAGGCTAAATTGCTGTGTAGAATGCCAAGCATGGAAGCGGATATGTCGAAAATTGTAAGCTACTACGGTTGATTCGAAAAATACAAAAATGCTGGAATGAATTAGAAAATCGGTAATAAAATATAGTACCCTGATAGTGGCCCCGTAAAGTAACTGAGTAAGCATCGAAGCCATAGCACTTTGTGGGGTTATTCTATGGGAAACGATCTAAGGAGGCTTGGCTATTGTATAAGAAAGTTTCAGTCAGAGCTGTATCCCTAATGGCCGTGATGGTAATGCTGTTGTCCGTGTTCTTCACCGCCTTACCGAATGCAAATGCAGCCGCGAGAGGAGCGTGGTCGCCGAACACGGCCTATGCGGTGAATGACACCGTAACCTATGGCGGAGGTACATATACCTGTCTTCAGGCGCATACGTCCCTGACCGGCTGGGAGCCGCCGAATGTTCCTGCACTATGGAAAAGCGGCAGCACCACCACACCAACGCCCACGCCCACAACGCCACCAGCTACGAACGGAGCCATCTTCTATGCAGACAGGGACTATGGCGGCAAGGCCGTCACCCTGGGAACAGGCAATTATGTGCTGTCCCAGCTGAACAATGCGGGCATTCCGAATGACTGGATGTCCTCGCTCAAGGTGCCCAGCGGCTGGACGGTGGAGGTGTATGCGGACGATAATTTTGGCGGCACGAAGTG
Organism: Paenibacillus sp. FSL M7-0420; assembly: GCF_038002345.1. Lineage (NCBI taxonomy): Bacteria > Bacillati > Bacillota > Bacilli > Caryophanales > Paenibacillaceae > Paenibacillus > Paenibacillus sp. FSL M7-0420. Next base: position 495,749 of record NZ_JBBOCJ010000001.1, read on the forward strand.
GACCTATACATCAAGCTCCTCCTGGGTCGGCGACAGTGTGAATGACAAGATGTCTTCGGTCAAAATCTACACCGGTTCACCGCCCGCAACCGGCGTCACCCGCCCCTCCGAGGTGCCCAGCCAGATCTGGACGTATGCCATGAATGTGGACAATAAATTCGGAAAAGGCGGGGATTTCGCACTACTACTGAGCGCAGTCATCAAGAAGGAGAGTAGCTTCGGAGCAGGTCTGCCGGGCAGCCCATCCGCCGGTGACGGATTGATGCAGGTTGAACCGAATACACGTGCCGCGTATGCCTCCCAATTCAGCGCCAAATTCGGCCGCACGTATAATCACAGCAGCGAACAGGATCAGGTAGCCTTAGGCGGACTGATTCTTGATGAGAAGATCGCAAGATTCGGCAACATCTACAACGGACTCTTACACTACAACGGGGGCGACAACTGGTATCCAGGCGCCACCGATTCCTACGGCCGCCCGATCCTGGCGGATCAATATGCCAATGCTGTATACGGGACGTATAAGGGGTATGGAGGGAAGAACTAAGGGAGTACCTCTCTTTTATAAAAAAGGAAAAAGACGCTCGGGGCTCCCGCAGCGTCTTTGTTATTGTAAGGAAATTGTGATTTTTTTCTGTTGTAACACTTTTAAAGAAATCCTGCAAAAATTGCAGCAATACTGCTCAATAGAAGGGGGCTTTGCTGAAATCCTGCACGAAATGCAACAAAGTCAGCGATAACCTGCTCTCTGCACCGGAATTTATGCAAAACATGCAACAATGTACCCGCAGCTAGTGATAGCTATAGAAAAATCCTGCAAAATGTGCAACAATGCTTTTGCCCTTAGAAAGGAAATAAGACGCCCGAGGGATTCACCAGCTTATGATATACTTGGGGGTGAATGTCAGAACGATATCAAGATGAACGAGGACTTCCAATATGCCCAAAAAAGATAATCTTTTAGCCATCCTATGGATGCTGAATACCGGCGCCAAGCTGACAGCGGGGCAGATCGCCGAACGGCTGGAGCTTAATATCCGCACCGTGTACCGCTATATCGATGCCCTCTGTGCCAGCGGGGTGCCGATTATCGCAGACTCCGGCCATAATGGCGGCTACCGCCTGCTGAACCATTTCATTAAAGCCCCGCTGTTGTTCGACCTGGAGGAGAAAAAAGCGCTGCTTCATGCCGCTGAGTTCGCCAAGGAAGCCGGATACCCGGGGAGTGAGGCTTTAGACCATGCTGCCTCGAAGTTGAGGCTGTATAACAACCCGGAGCAGGAGCGCACGCTCAGCCATCAGTTAGCGGGATTTGAGGTGGCCGGGCGCAAGGCACCGCCTGCGGTTCAATCTGTGCTCGCGGAATTAGAGCAAGCCATAGCAAGGGAATACCCGGTAGAGACCGACTACCGCACCGGGCGGGAGGAACAGGCCAAGCGCAGAACAATTGACCCCTATGGCGTCGTGTACTGGAACAACAAATGGTACACCGTAGGCTTTTGCCATCTGAAGCAGGAGATCCGCAGCTTCCGGGCTGACCGGATGCTCACTATCCAGCCGGCACCGGGACACTTCAAGCGCCCCGAAGCCTTCTCGGCCCGTGACTTCTTCCTGCAGAAGATGCTGCCTGATCTGCCAGGCAAGGGGACGTTAACCACCGTAGTCATCGCGGGCCGGGCGGAGGCCCTGGACGACCTCTGTCTTCATTGGTATTTCGCCCATCATCTGCAGAAGCGAACCCCCGGCCAAGCTATTTTCATGCTCGAAGAATGGGCTATACAGCATTTTGTTCCGCACTTCCTTTTATCATATGGAAAGTCCATTCAAATCACCGGGCCGCAGAGCCTCAAAGACAGGGCTGCTGCGGTTGCAGCGGACTTGGCGGAGTATTACCGGGGGTGACGGTGTAAACAAGGAGGGTGACCTTTATGCGTAACCGGAAGGTTTTTTTAACACTGAGAATTCTATTAGCAGCCATTCCTATCTTCCTGTTGATCCAAAATTATGGTACCACCATTCGGATCTGGCTCAATCCTGTAACCACAACGTTAGGGCAGCTGGTTACTGCCTTACCTGACAAGGAGATTACTACACTGATATTCCTGCCCGGAAATGATGCGGAGAGCGAATTCAAGATTAAGGGTGATGATCATCTTAGCGGCCTGCTGAACCGGCTCTCCAGCCTGCAAGTGAAGGAAAAAATAAAAAGTGACCCAAAAGGAACTGATCCGTTCGACTCGATATGGTTAGACGTTCAGGGAAGCCTAAGAGTAATTCTGGATGTCTCCGAAGACAGGGATGAGCTGCTTTTGCTGAAAATTAGCAAGGATAACACAACGACCCGCTGGTATTCCGTCCTGAACCAAGAGGAGATGGAGCAGATCATGAGCTTAATTATGGCAAAAAGAACAGATTGAAGATTACAATTTCTTACATACGCTGATAAGGAGCGGGGAGGAGGGGGTGAACGGTGTTCGATCCCAGTCCGCATACTGGTGCTCGATACGAAATCCGTAACGGGTCAGTAACTCTGTCAGCGCAGCGTGTGTTGTAAACCGGCAGTCGATCCGCGACTCCGTCCGCTTATAGCCCCAATCGCGAAAGGTTACCCAGTGCATGATAGAACGTTCCGCATCGTAGGTCTGTGTGCCCGATACCTTGACTACGTTGCCGTCTGAATCGATGAATTGCCCCCAAGCCGTCTCCCCTTCATCAGACAGGTCAGTTCCTGCGGGATTGCGCGTCTCGAAGATCAGTCGTCCTCCGGGCTCCAGATGATGGTAGACGGTACGGAGCAAGGCAGCCTGATCCTCATCACTCACAAAAGCCTGAAACGCATTCCCCGTTAAATAAATCATGGCAAACCGCTTATCGGAGCGGAAGGTTCGCGCATCGGCTTCGATGAACTCTACGGGCAAGTTCCCGGCCTTCATCCGCGCATAAGCCAGCATAGAGGAAGCAATATCAACGCCAGTCATTGCTATTCCCGCTTGAGCCAGCGGCAGAGTCGTCAATCCGGTTCCGCAAGCCAGCTCCAAAACCTCTCCGGTAGACGCCTTGGCCCACTCCAGATAGAACTGATATTTTCGTGTCTCCCCGCTGAACTCCAGATCATAGTTGACCGGATCACGGTACTCTTCCAGATTGTTGTGCGCAGTCATTGCCATCTCCTCCTTGCCAACACAATATAAATGCATAAAGGTAAGATAGCATAGCTGTTCATAGGCGGGAATGGAACTGTTGATTATAGCTGTTTTTTATTGATAGGATGGAAAGGAAATATGTTCAGCTTACATAGCTTCACTGACAGCAGTTGTCAGTGAAGCTATTTTATTATAGAGATAGTCATAGAGAGAGGAGCTACACATGAAACATACCGTATATCTATATGTGTTCGACACCATGGCCGATTGGGAGATTGGATACTTAACGGCCGAACTGAATTCGGGAAGGTACTATAAGGAGGGGGTGGCCCCGTCTGCAATAGTTACTGTTGCCAATGAGAAGACGCTTGTCACTACAATGGGCGGACTGACAATCATGCCTGACATCACGGTGGATGAGTGCAGCATAGCAAGCGCAGATGCCTTGATTCTGCCCGGCGGAAATACATGGACCGAAGCCATCCACAAGCCTATCCTAGGGCTCGCTGAGCGATGTATACAGGAGGGTATATTAGTTGCAGCCATCTGCGGAGCCACCATGGGACTGGCCCAGGCCGGCCTGCTGAATTCACGCCCGCATACAAGCAATGACCTGGAGTATCTCCGGATGGTCTGTCCTGCGTATACCGGCGGGGACTTTTACCAGATGCAGTCTGCTGTAACGGATGGCAAGCTGATCACCGCCTCCGGCATCGCTCCGTTGGAATTCACTGTGCATGTCTTGAAAGCCATGGATGTAATGGCCCCAGACAAATTGAAGGCCTGGTATAGTCTCTACAAGACCCAGGAAGCGAAGTATTTCTATGAGTTGATGAACTAAAGGAGGCATAACTTAATGACAAGCAAAGAGCATATGGGAGTATCGGGCCAATATACGGATAAGGGGAGACCCAACGGATTCACAACCATTACCCCATTCATAGCAGTAAATCATCCTTCTGAGGCGATAGAGTTCTATACAGCTGTTTTCGGTGCGAAGGTCAACTATATTACGGAATATCCCGGTGCTAACGGGGAGGCTATTATTGCTCATGCGGAACTGGATTTCGGCAATGGCCGCTTACAGCTGGGGGCAGCGAATCCGGCATATCATCTGGTCCTGCCGCCAGAGGGTGACAATGCATGTTATTCTCTGGGAATCTACGTAATGAATGTCGATCAGGTCGTAGACAATGCGGCAGCAAGAGGAGCAACGGTTAGAGAGCCGGTGGCAAGCTTCGTTTCAGGCGATAGATTCGGAAGCATCCTGGACCCCTTCGGCGTCAGATGGTCAGTGATGACCCGGATTGAGGACTTGTCCGACGAAGAGAGCAGCCGGAGGGTAGCGGAGTGGGCGGAAGCAGGGCTTAAGGGTGGGAAGGAGTAAGGGAATAGCTTGAAACGGGAAGCGAATAGGAAGTTTGGAATGCCCTCTCTTGATGGAGAGGGTTTTTCTGTTGCCACCTGGAATAAGACTGAAGCAACGGTTGTCTGAAGGAAGGATGGATTTGATTATATTCGTTTTTTATTGATAGGATGGAAATGAAGTTTATTTGGGGGGACTATCGAATTCCTGCGATCCAGGTCTCGGTAGTGTCGTTATATGAAGGGAAGGAGCTGCCTTTCCGATGTGTACTGGAGAAGGTTAATCACCTAAGTAAGGTGCTGTTGCAATATGTGGATGTAGTGAAAGGCGAAGAAATCCATGAGATCGTGTCAGAGGCAGCAAAGGACAATAGTGTGGAGTCAGACAACAACTTATATAAGCTTATGGTGTATTCCAAGAGAATCATAGGTTGAAATGCTGAAGAGGAAGGAGTTGAACAGAATGGACACCCATAACTGTAACCTGAATATCTGGGCACATCTGCCGGATGAGATATGGACGAAGGTTGCTGATATATATGAGTCTATGCTAGGTTGGATGGGCTATACAGACGGAATTCCCTATTGGTTCGGGCAGGAAGCGGATGAGAGTTTCATAACGGCCTCCGTTGAACCTAGCGGGTTATTGTTCTATGCCCAGATGGAGCAGAGCCAGTGGGATGCATGGATTGGAAGGTTCAAGGCTTACGGTGGGGGAGCCGGAGGATGGCGATTTTAATTATTAAAAGTAAAATTATTCAAAAATGTGTTACATTTAGTCGACTAATGCGTCGTATAGTAATAGACAGCATGAGCCATTTCGACGAATAACGCTATTACTGATAACCGAAGGGAGGATGCGCATCACTGTATTGAAGGGCAAAACTTATGAAGAGAGGATGAGTTTGTTGAAAAAGAACTTCCGCTATTTTCTAGGCCTCATGCTCGTATTATTAATGATTCCAATGAGTGTCGCTGCTTCTAGTGCTGATCGAAATGCTGACTTGACCCATACTGTACCGAAAGCTATTATACAAGCGATGGAATTGCAGGAGCCGGCCCTTCGAGCCTATCAGAATCTCTGGGACAGTTTCGATAAAGATGAACTAGGTACACCGGTGTATCCCGAACATTATGCAGGGGAATATGTCAGCGGCGATAAACTGGTGATTATGTTAGTAGATCCTTCCGAAGAGCTGAAAGAAGAGTATATGAAGCGTGCACAGGATAGTGATCATGTTATATTTGAAAGCGCTTCATACTCTCTGGATTATTTGAATAGTCTAGATCAAGTCGTGAAACAGCTGGAGGAGCAGAATTATAGCATCGGAAGCTACGGTGTGGACCGGAAGGCTAATGTGTTCTTTGTCTCAGTGATTGAAGAAGACTACAATAAGCTTATGAGTGAGCAGCCCCAGACTCTCCAAAAGACAACAGAGAGCTTGCCTGTCCGTATCGAGCCAGGAACGTCTAATACGAGTACCGCCCAATTATGGGGAGGAGACCGGATTACCAATGAAGATAATGGCGCTGGATTAAGTGTCGGCATAGGCGGCAGTTATGGGGGCAGCAATGCCATTCTGACGGCTGGACACAGCAATGAGAAGGTAGGCTTCTTATCTACAAGATATCCTTATATTCAGTATTCGGGAACACGGACAGGACAGGTTAGCTATCAGCGTGCGAACCGAACAAACGGTGCAACTGGTGTAGATTCGCTGGGCGATTTTGCGATGGTGAAGTTAACCGGGAGTGATACGGCGACGAACAAAGTGTATGGAAGTGTGTCCATAACCGGGACCTATTCATCGGTTCCTGTGGGAACCACGATCTATAAATACGGTGCAACAACCGGATATTCTTGGGGGACTGTGACACAAGCGAGCATAAACGTTATCTACTCCGATGGCCTGTTTAATACCTATTATGTGAATGGCCTGTATCAGTCTCTGATGCAGAACTCATCCGGTACCGATGCCGTTGCCGGGGGAGACAGCGGAGGACCGGTATATATGAAGGATGGAAGTGCGAACAAGCTGCATGGCATTGTAACAGCCAGAAGCAATCCTACGAGCGGGCCTGCTAAGATCATGTATTCCACCCCGATTTATTATGCGGAGCATGCCGGCTTCACCGTCAAGACTAACTAGTTATACAGTACCCATAAGGAGGATAATGACATGTCTGTTCCCTCAGTCTCTAAGCCATTCCTGTGGTGGTGCACCGTGTTGACGGTCATTATCCTCTTGTGTGTTATTGTCTACCGGACAGGGGCCGCATGGTATCACAATCACCAGTTACGCAAAGACTTCTCAGCTGCGGTACCAGCCAGTCCCTATCAGCAAGGCACTCCGCTGGAGCAGATGGATCTGGGCGCGTATAGCTCTTATTTTCCCGGCATATCTGGAGAGCCTGAATATTCATTAACACACCGTATAGAAGCGCCTGTGTCTCTGAAGTATTATACTGAGATTCCAACTGACGAAACAGCTGTCGCCTTGGAAATCCCCAAAGGGACGATGATTGAGGCAATTCCGGAGGATACACAGGGGTCTTCATTCTATGAGTTAGGGTACGGGTATACCAGCTATCCTACGTATGGGAAGGGGTGGCGGTATGTCCGGCCGTTCAAGACGGCAGAGGCGGCAAGTCCTGGACTGGGCGAGGAGTATTACTATATTAAAATAGACCACTTAGAGGCTGTATTGGACGCGGCGATTCGGGCAAATAAGCCTTTTCGCGCGGCGGTACGTCAGCAGCATTGGGCCCTGAACCAGGGGACACATACCTTCGCACGGCTTATTGACGAGGCACTATATCAGAATGGAGCCTACCTGTCACCGGATCTGTTCTACAGGATCTTGGACCGCTGGAATCTCATGCTGCTGGGGGCAACGGCGATAGTTACGGTGGTGCTGCTAAGAACGGGGGCAGGGTTCCCGCGGGCTCGTAGATAGCAGTGCCTATAGGGGGATGATATGAGGAGGGGTTACCAATTTCGCTTCGCGTTCTGCATACCCGTGAACCCGATGATGATACAACATTCCTGAAGGATCTATACGATAGCCACTATCCATTAATGAGGAAGAAAGCTTATACCATCCTTAAGGATCAGGAGGTCATTGAGGATGTCATTCAAGAAGCTTTCATCCGGCTGATTCCCAAGACCGCCTTGTTACGCACCTTGAACGGCTGCAAAGTTACCACTTATGTCGTCAACACCATTAAGCATTATTGTTATGACCATATCCGAAGGCGCGCCCGCCGTTCCAGGAAGGTCTACACCGGCTTGAACAACGATGTAGCGGAGCAAATCCCTGATCCCGCAGCCGCGACAGAAGAGAACTACATCCAGGCTGAAGCAGTAGGAGCGCTAGAGAGAGCCATGCTGCAACTGTCTGAACGCGACCGCAATCTGCTCTACTTCAAATACAAGCTGGAACTGCGCGACCCGCAGATCGGGGAGCTCCTGAACCTCCCGCCCCAGCACGTGCGCCAATATATCTCCAGAGCCAGAGGGCGGGTGCTGCGGGTTCTAAGGGAGGAGGGGGTTGGCTACCAAATTCGTTAGCTGCAAGATAGCCCCTTCGGGCAGCATAGACTTGGAATCTCATGAGGTCATGGTTCCGGTTACGTCTGCTGAAGGGGCTTTTTGTTGTTATTGTGAATGACATTACTGCCAGCCGCTTATTTCAGCGCCCCTTCGGTCAAGCCGGCCACAATGTAGCGGTGGAAGAAGAGGTAGACAATAATCATCGGGAGCGTAATCATCGCCAGTGCGGAGAACAGCAGCTTATAGTCGGTCATATAGCGGCTGGAGAAGGCCAGCAGACCTACCGGAATCGTCTTCAGGGAGTCGTCCTGGATGTACAGCATGGCCAGCAGCAGCTCATTCCAGGCATTCAGCGCAGAGAAGATCCCCACGGTGGCCATATTCGGAACCAAGAGCGGAAGAATGATTCTGCCGTACATCCGCCAGTCGCCGCAGCCGTCAATCCGGGCAGCCTCCAGCAGCTCCTTCGGGATCGAGTCCAAATACGCCTTAAGCAGGAAGATGGCCAGCGGAAGTCCGGTACCGATATAAGGGAGAATTAACCCCATATAAGAATCCTTCAGATTCAGTTGCTCAAAAATATAGCTCTGCGCAATGAAAAAGGATTGCAGCGGCATGAACAGTCCGAAGACGAACAGCAGCATCAGCAGGCTGCTGCCGTGGAAGCGCAGCTTGCTGAAGGCGAAGGCTGCGAGACTGGCGAAGAGCAGAATGCCCGCAACGGTGACCGAGGTGACAATTACACTGTTGCTGGCGTAGGTGCTCATATTGCCGACTGTCCAGGCTTTGGACCAGTTCTGCAGATTAATCTGTTCCGGCAGCGCGAACGGAGAGGAGAAGATCTCCCGGTTCTCCCGGAAGGAAGAGAGAATAAGCCAGAGGATCGGGTAGGCATAGAAGCAGGAAATGACGATCATGAACAGATAATACAGGATATGCGGGAACGGTCTGCGGCGGGCGGCTTCCCCGCTGTTATAGGATTTTTTCTTGATATCCAGGGCTGTGGTCGTCAAGGGATACACCTCACTTTCTCATAATGTCAGAGTCTGCATGCTCCGGGTTCCCCGCTAATACTCCAGGACACCGTCGTCCTTCTTCTTCATTTTGCCGGCCACCAGCCCGATCACCGCGATTACAATCGTCATAATGACGGCCAGCGCGGAGCCGTAGCCGATGCTCATATGGGTGAAGACGACCTTGACCAGATAGGTGGTTACGATCTCGGTTGAATTGTACGGTCCGCCGTTAGTCATTACATAGAACAGATCGAAGGACTGGAAGCCGGTGAGCACACACAGCATGATGCCTGTCTCCACCAGATTGCGGATCATGGGGATTTTGATCTTGAAGAAGATCTGTGCTTCCCCTGCGCCGTCCAGATAGGCCGATTCGTAGACTTCTTTGGAGATGCGCTGGATTCCGGAATAGAAGATGGTCATATAAAAGCCTGCATACACCCAGCCGGAGACGATACAGATGGCATAAAGCGCGGTATCGGGGTTGCCCAGCCAGATACGGGTCCAGTTCTCCAGGCCGATTTTCTCCAGCAGGATATTAATGAGGCCGAAATCGGAATTATAGACGAACTTCCACAGGTAGGAGACGACAATCATCGGCAGCATGACGGGTACGAAGAAGGCGAGCCGGAAGAGTCCGCTGCCCTTGCGGCCCATCGTGATTAAGCCTGCGAGTCCGAGTCCGGCAATGACCTCAACCAGGACCGTAGCAACAATATAGATAAGCGTGTGTCCGTAGGAGTTAATGTAGATCTGGTCCTGAAAAGCGCGGATATAATTGTCGAAGCCGGTGAAATGCATCGTGCCGATCCCGTTCCAGTCGTAGAAGCTGAAGACGAAGGTCATCAGCACGGGGACCAGAACAACGAAGCCAAACAGCAGGAGGGCGGGAGAGATGAACAGGTAGGGAGAGAGCTTATTGCTTCGGCCGGACATGGGGCCACCTCCAATTCTTGATGTACAAGGTAGTACATAATTTCCGTTCTCGGGATGAAGCCGCCTTGCGGGCGGCTTCACCGTTATTTTTTCAGAGGGGCGATGGTGGTCTCCAGCTCAGCCAGAGCAGCTTCAGGGGACTCAGCGCCTCCGATCACCTTAGAGGTGGCCATATTAAGCGCGTTGGCGACCTCAATGGAATAGCCGGTATCGGGCGGCGACACAAGCACCGGGGCATTCTCCATCAGATCGTTCAACTCCAGCGAGAGCGGAAGCATGGTCTCCTTGTCGATCCCGTCCTTGGTAATCGGCACAGCCCCGGCGTCTGAGAGCTTCTTCGAGGATTCGGGGGAGCTGTAGAGCTTCATGAATTCAATGGCTTCGTCGATCAGCTTGGAGTTCTTATTGACCACCATTCCGTTCAACACGCCGATTACGCTCTCCTGATTGCCCTTGCCGTCCGGCATGGCCGGTGTATTGAAGTAGCCTAGCTCAAGGTCGGGCGTTTCTTCCACAGCGGTCGCAGCCAGCCAGCTGCCGATCGGATGCATGGCACCGCTGCCGTTCAGGAACAGCATATCCGCTTCACTGTCGCTTGCGGCACTAATGTTCTCATTAATATAGCCCTTATCCCAGAGCTCCTTCACGTAACCATAGGCTTTGACGAAATCAGGGGAATTGAACGGTTGCTTGAGCTGCATGGCCTCACTGTAGGCATCCTCGCCCGCAACACGTGAGAGGATATGGGCGACCCAGTTGCCTGCTGTCCACAGATCGGAGTTGCCGATGACGAGCGGGGTGATGCCTGCCTGCTTAATAGTCTCGCATACCTTCAGGAATTCCTCCCAGGTGGCTGGCGGCTGAAGGCCCAGATCGTTGAACATCTTTTTATTGTAAAAGATTACGTTCGTCACATCGCCCGCAGTAGGAATCATATACGTCTTGCCGTCGATCACCATCCCATTGAAGGTACCTTCGGCGAACATATCCTTCAGTCCTGAGCTCTCAAGCTGTCCGGTAATATCTGCGGCATAACCATCCGTGACTCGGGTCTGCAGACGCTGTCCGGCCCATTCGAAGTACAGGTCAGGAGCGTTCTTGCCGCTTAGCAGATTGGGCAATCCGATCGTCTGATACGTGTCATCGTCCTGATAGTTGAATTCCACCTTAATCCCCTGATGCTGTGCCTCGAACTCCTTGCCGATCGTCTCCCAGACCTTGATCAAGCCTTCGCCGGGCGAGCCCATAGCAATCCGGAGGGTATCCTGTTTAGCACCGGACCCGCCGTTATTGGCTGAGCTGTCATTAGAGGCTGCAGAAGAGCAGCCCGTCAAGGCGGTAACCAGCATCGTTGAGACCAGTGCAATATTCCTTTTGTTCATTCGTTCATCGCTCCTTCGATTTGTATGGGCCAATAAGCTGATGCGACTACGCGATTCCCTCTTCACCCTGCTCTCCCTTTCGTCTTCACACTCCCGTATGTAATATTACTTAACTCAATAGAGTGAGGTATTCCCGATTTGGTCTAAGATTTGTGCGGAATAAGTAATTTGTAGTAACAATATAGTTTTCATTATTAAGTATAGCCAAGGACCTGTCAATTGTTTTTTTTAGGCGAAAAGACAGAGAAAATTCATATTTAACAGAAAGTGAACAGGGTAGAACTCTTCCTGCGTAAAAATTTGTAAGCGTAAACAATGTTGATATTACAAGGAAATATACGATGTTATGGGAGGATGTGGAAAATGGAGGGCGGATGTAGAACCCGTGTAATAAATGTGTTGACAATTTGTTATGATTAAAAATAGAATGTGTGTAAATGTTACTACAACAACAACGGAAACCTTACATGGGGGTGACATTGGTTAGGGCTATTCTGGAGCTGGCTTTATCGCGTTAACGATTACACTTTGAGGAGGAATGCATATGAAGTTCAGATGGAAGCAGATGCTCGGAGTATTTACCATCGTATCGTCCGTGGCATTGACAGGTGTGTCCACGGTATCGGCAGAGACCACCGAGAAGATTCCTGCATGGGCCGCTGAGGAAATCGCCTCGTGGAAGGAGATGGGGCTGCTGAAGGGGAATCCGGATGGCCTCGTGCTGCCGAATGAGGGAATCCGCAAAACAGAATTCGCCGCCTTGATTAACCGGATTTTTAATTTCACTGAGGAGAGCGGCCAGAGCTTCAGCGATGTTCCTAAGACGGCCTGGTACGCCTCTGACATCAGCAAGGCGGTCGCAGCCGGTGCTCTTATCGGCGATGGCGGAGGGAAGATCCAGCCGCTGGAGATCCTGACCCGTGAGCAGGCGGCGCTGATGCTCAGCAGAGTATTCCATGTTGCCGCATCAGGGAATTCATATGCCCCGTTCACAGATGATGCCCTTATTGCCGGCTGGTCCAAGGAAGCGGTCTATGCGATGAAGGAGGCCGGTTATGTAGCGGGCACACCGCAAGGCGCGTTCCAGCCCAAGAAGGCATTGACGCGGGCCGAGGCGGTGAAGATGATCAACAATGCCATGGGAACCCTGATTGCAGACGGGGCAGAGCATTCCGGCATCTCCGGCAGCAATCTGATCGTTAACACAGCGGGAGGTACGTTATCCGGTCTGAAGCTCTCAGGGAATGTATATATTACACCCGGCGTTGGCGAAGGGAATCTGAGCCTCAATAACGCAGCGGTTGGAGGCGTCGTCTACATCAACGGCGGCGGTGTGAACAGCATTACGCTGACAGACAGTCAAGTGGGCAGCATTGTTATCAGCAAGCCTGCTTCTCCGGTAAGAGTGATCCTCAAGGGGAAGTCCACTGCCGGGAAGATAGATGTAACCTCGGGCGCCAGAATTGTTAATGAATCCGGCCAGCCGATAAGTACCATGAACTTGCTTACGCGGGCTTCCGATGCTGTCTCCGTGTCAGGGGATGTCAATGAATTAAATGTAGCTGCACCGGCGGGCTTCACGCTGGAGAGCGGCCAGATTGGAAGCTTCAACGTCTCCCTTAAGGCAGGCGGTTCAGCGATTAAGCTTAACAAAGGCAGTGTTGTAACGAAAATGACCTTGAACGGTGCCGCAGTGATCACCGGTGAAGGGACAATCGCCGAAGCGGTGGTCAATGGAGAAGGGGTGTCTTTCCCGGTCAAGCCGGACAAGCTGACAGTCAATGCTGCCAAGGTAACGATAGGCGGGCAAGATTACGACGCTTCAGTTCATCTCATCCATCCTGCGGCCGGCAACCCGGGAGGATCGGGTTCAAGCGGCGGCACAGGAACTCCGGCTCCAACTCCAGCGCCAACCTCATCTCCGAATCCAACCCCTAGCCCGGGTACGGGGAATCCGACGCCTACACCGACACCTACACCGACGCCGACACCTACACCGACGCCGACACCTACACCAACACCAACGCCGACGCCGACGCCGACACCTACACCAACGCCAACACCGACGCCAACACCGACACCAAAACCAACGCCGACACCAGAGCCTAAGGCTGCCGAGCTGTACACCTATGCGGAAGCATTAAGCTCGTTCAGCTCCACAGGAGCAGAAGGGCTGGCCAAGCAATACCTGACCTTCCTTCAGGACCCTTCCTACAATCCTCCGATCGCTAACAAGGATGTCGTCATGCCGGACCTTGTGAATGCCGTGACTTTTGTTAACTATGAATTTAATATCAAGCCTTCCATATTCGCTTCGATGCGGGGGATTAATACCTCTGTCTTAGACAAGACCCGGACTTATTTATGGATCGGAACAGACAGCGGAGTCACCAAAATTAATCGCGCCACGAATGAAATGACCAGTTATAACGCTCAAGGCAAGCAATTGTACGATGATAAGGTGCTGCTGCTTTTGCCGGATGAGAATACGGGGGTACTGGTGATCACACGAACCGGCGTATCGCATATCTACCAATAAGGAAAGGGGAGCTTACCATGGACAAGATGAAAAGAACTGGCATGAAGATCACGGGTGGATTGCTTGCCTTAACGTTGTTCGTATTGCCGGCGGCGCCCGTGCTTGCGGAGAAGCTGTCTGGCTCGGCGTACTCTCCGGTTCAGCTGGAGGCTGTGCAGACCAAAGAAATGACCTATTACAAAGCCGGATCGGCTTCTATCCCGGGCAACATTGAATGGGTCACCGATGCTTCAGCACTTAAATTCCTGCCGCTCTCGGTCATCGGCGATGTTACCAGTGTGGTTCTGGACGGGGGAGTCTACTGGATTGGAACGGAGACCGGCTTACAGCGGGTGGACTTCAGCGCAAGCGACACCAAGGATATTGTGCAGTATATGGCTGGACCGAGGTATCTGTATGGCGGAGACGATCATGTGACGGGACTGGCCAGTGACGGGCAGAACGGCATTTGGGTCCGTACGGCGAGCGGGGTCACGCATATTGCGATGCCGGAGAAGACGCTGCATGACAAATCTTTTATCTACGAGGATCTAGTGCAGTCGATCCTGGACCGGCGCGGCATGGTGCATGGCGCAGGCTTCACCTTCACAGAGACGGACAGCACGCTGGATGCGGTCAATTACAACTCTGCGACCGGCGTATTCACATCCACGCCTACCACCAGCGATAATGACGGTCTATGGACAGCGATGTATGCAATGGGCGAAATCTTCCGCTATAAAGCATTGCAGGAGCAGTACGGAACAAGCCCGGCTTCCGGGGAGCAGGCAGAGATTGCAGCGGCCAGAGCCGCAGCGCTTAGAGCGACCAAGGCCGTACTGCTGCTCGATTATGTCTCCGGCCGCGGCAACGGCTTCCCGGCACGCTCCTATATGCTGACCAGCGAAGCCAGTGCGGCTACAGTGGATAATTCAGTCTATGGCTACCAGTCCCAGAACGGCTTCTGGTTCCAGAACTTCGTTGGGCCGGACATGGTCAACCCGAATGGAATCATTCCAAGCATGCAGCGTGACGACGGAGTGGAGCCGATCGGCTATTCCATGGTCAGGGTAACCAAAGACGCAGAGAACAAAAAAGGCTCCACCCTGTTCCCGAGCGGAGGCACGGATGTGCTGAACTACAATGGACTTGGGCTTAGCCAAGCCGCCATTGACGAGTTGAACCTTACGCGTCCTGAAGGCCAGAAGCTGGGGATTGATATCAAGACACGGGTTGGAACGTCCGTAACCGGCGCAGTGTATCAGGTGCTGCCAGTCATTACGGCCGCCACGAACAATAATGACGCCAAGGAAGACAAAACAACAGGCCTTCATAATAAGCCGCTGTTCCAGCTGACAGCTCCCGTATATGAGCAGATCCCGTCATTCTTCAATGATCTGTTCCCGGAGAGCGCCATTGTGGACGGCCATATCGACATGAACCAGATTGTGTATAAGGCAGATACTTCGGCAGATGAGGTGGATGGCCATTATGCCATGTTTTATACCGCCTACAAATATCTGATCGGGGACAGCACCGATCCTGAGCTGCTTGAGCTGAAAGCCCTCATTGAAGAAACCACGCACCGCATGACCGAGCTGATCCTGAAGGACGACCATTATTACATTGAGGATGCTACCGGCAAATCGACACAGTGGTCGAGATGGTTCGCCAAATACTTCAACGACAGCGTTGGGACCATGGAGCAGCAGGAACAGTGGAAGTCCAAGATCGGCGTCGACGAGAATGGGGACGATGCGCTGTCCTATGGGTACGAGGACGGCCCGCTCAACGCACTCCAGGTTATGGCTGCGCTGAAATCGGCAAGCTATATTGTCGCAGCGAGCTATCCGGCTGATTCAGCCAAGTATGAGCTGGCGTATGAGCAGGCTTTTGAAGGCAGCTACAGCAAGGAAGAGCCATACATCAACGGCAAGGGCTACATGGCGATGGCGCAGGAATATATTGAGCGCAGGCTCGTCCGCCAGGCGACCAATGCTTACAGCGAGAACGATAACCAGCCGGTAACGATGGACAATGCAGGCGCTGGCACCAACACCAATGCTACGCTGCATAATGACTGGACCCAATACATCAATTATTCGGATGAGGAGCTGGGCTGGTTCCCGGTATTCATCCTGGTGACTCTTGAGCAGGACGCAGGCAGACATGCGCAGATTGTGGCGGCCTATGACCAGTGGTACTCCAATGAGGTGCGGGAGGAGAATCCGTTCTACACCTTCCTCTACCAGCTTGCGCACCCGGATAAGACCGATGTCGATCTGCAGTCGGCGGTCCGCTTCCTGTACCGCTTCCCGGAATTCCAGATTGAATTCCCGGTGCAATGGGACCGTCAGGATGTCCTCTATATTGAACCGGGTGACCGCGATGATTATAAGCAGACGAATTATGCACTGGCTCCAGATGAACGGCGGATCATTAAGCATAACTCCAATCCGTTCGAGAATGACAGCCAGACGACCGGTGCCAATCCGGGGTATAACTACCGTTCGGGCAGCATTGAGGCGGGTTCAGTATTCACACTGCCCTACTGGCTGGGGAGATATTTCGAAATTATCAAGGAGTAACAGGGCTAACTGAACTGGAGGTAACGGAGCCGGAGCGCCCCATGCAGGGGTGCTCCGTATGCTCTCTGCGTGAATGCCCGTCCGGCCCTGCTTCATCCAAACTGCCGCTCGATCGTATAGCTGGGGAAGTCCCCCCGGAATACGCCGAAGCTGTACTCCAGCGGCGAACCGTCAGCCAGATAAGTAAAAGTTCTCACCTGCAGGCAAGGGGAGCCTTCTTTGACACCCAGCAGCTTGCTGGCGGTTTTGTCCGCGAGGACCGGCTTCAGCTGCTCTACAGAGCGGTGGGCCTTCAGGTTGTACTCTGACTCCAGGAAGGAGAAGAGCGACCCGTCCTTATAATCATTGATGAGCCCGGGGGCCAGATCCCAGGCGATATAAGTAGTTTCGTACAGGAGCGGTTCATGATCGGCGTAGCGGAGCCGCAATAACTGGTTTACCGGAGCTTTTATAGGAATATTCAGGAATTCATTGAGCGGGATCTCCGCAGGCGTCACCTTGGCTTCGATGATCTTGCTGGTGGGCTCCTTGCCGCTCATCAGCACATCCTCGGTGAAGCTTCGCTTCTGGTTAAGCTGGAGCTCCTTCCGCTTGACGAAGGTACCCTTGCCCTGGTGCCGCTCCAGAATATCCTGCATCTCAAGCTCGCTAAGCGCGAGGCGGATGGTGGTCCGGCTGGCGGAGAACATCTCGCATAGTTCAGCTTCGGTGGGAAGCTTCTCTCCAACGGCATAGTGTCCGGATTGAATCTGCTTAAGCAGTTGTTCTTTAATATTGAAGTATAATGTATTATTTGTTCTCTTTGTCATTACAAGTGTCCTCCGATGGCAATTTGTTATATTATATCACGGAACAAGAGCCGGAGAAACCTTTGTGTAACAACCGGGATTTCAAGCTGATGGAAAGCTATACGTGCAATATCAGCGTAACAATGAGAGGGCATTTGTAGGAACAATGTCTGCAATTATGACTATTAAAATAACAATGGAACAATCAGGAGTGGAAGCTATGTATCAAGCAGGTGTAGACGGCGGCGGAAGCAAGACCATCGCTGTTATCGCCGATCATAACGGCAGGATTCTGGGGTCGGCAGTGACCGGCTGCGGTAACCATCAGATCATTGGAGTTCGGGCGGCTGTGCTCAACATTCGCGGAGCGCTGTTCGGTGCACTTGCGAAGGCAGGGGTAGGCATCGGCCAGCTCGATCATGTGCAGTTCGGTCTTGCGGGCGCTGACCGCAGGCCGGATATGGACAAGCTATATCCTGAAATCAGCAGTCAATTGGAGCTACGGAGCTGGGATATCGTCTGCGATACGTTCGAGGGGCTTCGTGCCGGAAGCCCGGATAACACAGGAGTGGTGCTTGTCTGCGGAAGCAATACGAACGCGGCCGGCCGCAACCGGCTCGGACAGACGGTGCAGATAGGCGGCTTCGATACCCTGTTCGGTGACCGGGCCGGCGGCTTCTATCTTGCGGCGCAGGCGTTCAGCAGAGCGGTGCGCTGCTGGGATGGAAGGGAGCCGTACAGCGAGCTGGTGGAACGGATACCGCAGAGACTGGGTTTTACAAGCTTCGAAGAGATGGTGGACCGATATCTCGATGATGAGATAACAGCGGCGCCGCTGGAGCTATCACTGGTTGTTCATGAAGCGGCCGCTGCGGGGGATTGGCTCTCCCGCCAGCTGCTTACGGATATGGGCAGAGAGCTGGGGATCGCTGCGGCGGCTGTCATCCGCAGGCTGGGCGGCTTCGGGGAAGAAGAGGTGCCGGTCGTCCTGACCGGGAGTATCCTGCAATCGGGCAGGAACTCGCTGCTGCTGGATGCATTGCTCCAGGAGGTGTGGGCAGAGCAGCCCCGCTGCACACTGGTCATTCCGGAGCTGCCGCCTGTGTTCGGTGCCGTGATGCTGGCGATGGACCGGCTGGGCATCCCTGTAACCAGTGCAATAATAGAGCGATTCAAGAGAGACGGAGGAAATCACAGATGAAGAAGAAGCACTTGAAGCTTGCAGTGATCGGAGGAGGCTCCTCCTATACGCCGGAGCTGGTGGAAGGCCTGATCCGGTATCATGATGAATTTCCCGTGGCTGAGCTATATCTCGCCGATATTGAGGCGGGGGCGGCCAAGCTGAACATCATAGGTGAGCTTGCCCAGCGGATGATTGATGCCAGCGGCAAGCCGATCCAGCTACATACGACACTGGACCGGCGCGAGGCGATCCGCGGTGCGGATTTCGTGGCCACACAGATCCGTGTCGGTATGCTGGATGCACGCTCCAGAGATGAGAAAATCCCGCTGGCCCATCATCTCATCGGCCAGGAGACCACCGGAGCGGGCGGCTTCGCCAAGGCGCTGCGCACCATTCCGGTCATCCTGGACATCTGCCGGGATATCGAGGAGCTGGCACCGGATGCGTTCATGATTAACTTCACCAATCCGGCCGGGATCATTACAGAAGCGGTCTCCAAGCATTCCCGGGTCAAGTCTGTGGGATTATGCAATCTGCCGATCAGCACCAAGATGCAGATCGCTGAGCTGTATGGAGTTCCGCAAGCGGAGATGTTCATTGAGATTATCGGCATCAATCACCTCAACTGGACAACCCGGGTGATGATGCAGGGGGAAGATGTGACGGAGGACTTCCTGAACAAGCTGGCCGGAGCTAAGGGGCCATCTATGGCCAACATCCCCGATCTGGAGTGGGATTCCGAATTCATTCAGTCCGTGGGTGCGCTGCCGTGCCCTTATCACCGTTACTATTATATGAAGGAAGAGATGTACCGGGAGATCTCCGAGTATCACCAGGAGACCGGCAAGACACGCGCCGATGACGTGAAAAAAGTCGAAGCCGAGCTGTTCGAGATCTACAAGCAGCCTGAAGTCAACAGCAAGCCGGCGCAACTAGAGAAGCGCGGCGGCGCCTACTATTCGGAAGCCGCAGTTCAATTGATGAAGTCGATCTACAACGACACCGGCGACATCCAGACCGTCAATGTGCGCAATCAGGGGATCATTCCTGAGCTGCCCGCCGATGTCTCCATCGAGATCAACTGCGTCATCAAATCCGACGGCCCGCACGCACTCGCCCCCACCAAGCCCCTCCCTCCCCAGATCCGGGGCCTGCTGCAGGTCGTGAAGGCTTATGAGGAATTAACGATCGAGGCCGCCGTCAGAGGAGATTACGCCTCTGCCCTCCAAGCCCTAACGATCCACCCCCTCGTAGGCGACGAGCACCTCGCCAAGGAAGTGCTGGCCGACATCCTGGAGCAGAATGCCGATTATCTGCCGCAGTTTCGGGTGCGGGTGCGATAAGGGATTGGATTACAGCAAAGCCCCTTTCAGTAGCGTAACAAGCTGCTGATGGGGCTTGTTTTTATATATGAGGAAGAATATAGCGTGAAGTATAGTATATTTGTAAAATAGGTGGGGTAAGGGAGGGGGACCAGCCATGAATGTAACTCAAGCGATAAGCTTCATTGATCAGGAACTATCTCAGACATTAAGTGATTATCAAAACTGGTTTGATTTGAAGTCCGACGTACTATCCTTTAAACCGCAGGTTGGCTGGAGTATTGAACAAATATTGGAGCATGTAACCTTAACCAATCACTTCCTGTTGATTCTCATTCGTAAAGGGAAGCGGAAAGCCATTGAACTCTCCAAAAAGAAAGATGTAAGGGCAGTGATTGAATCCCGCCCAATTAATCTGCAGGAGCTTGGTGCAATAGCGAAGCATAAGGCTTTTGAATGGATTAGACCAGAGCATATGGAGCCTACAGGAGACAAAGAATTAGGACAGATTAGAACATTACTGAAAGAGCAGATTAGCGAATGCAGAGAGCTTTTGAAGGAGCTGGCAAACGGAGAGGGGCTGCTCTACACAACCACAATGACGGTAAACAACCTGGGGAAGCTTGATGTTTACCAATACATATATTTCCTGTGCCAGCACGCCAAGCGGCATATTGTGCAAATGCAGAAGGTTATGGATGAGTATATAGAGGCGTAGGGACTGGGGGATTTACCATGAAAAAAATAAAGATACTACTCCTGGTAATTGTTCTGATGGCTTGCGCTTTAGGATTAGTTGGATTAAAAATATTCAGAGATAAAACAACGAACGAAGTAGAAACATACTTAATAGAAGAACGAGGGTATAACCCGAATGATATATATGAAATTTATACTCAAATTGGTAAAGCTCCTCTGGTGAGTACAACTGTTATTTTTAATGACGATAGAAGTTCCAGATATTTGTATCGTAAAGAAAACGGAAGGATCAATCAATACAGTAGGGCTCCTGTTCAAGGGGTGGACGATGGAACAAAACAATATAAGCATATTGAAGAATGATAAGGACGAGGCATTTCGCAAGGCTGATCAGATTATTCGTAACACCTACCGGACCCTAATGACCGGGGGGGAACAAAGGCGTGTTATATCTACTATGTTGAGATGAGTTGTAGTGAAAGTAATAAGGAGCAGCCCTTTGTAAAAAGGATGCTCCTTGCTTATTTTTATGAGTGAATTATTTGCTGATAATAAGGATAACTTCGTTGCTCACGATAGAGAATAACTCTTCCCAATAACACTGTAGCTTGCCATTCTCCTTCGGGGAGATTTTCTAGCACTAGGGCGAGAAGGTCTCTTACTGTCATATTTTCCACAAGAACATTAACCGTGGCTGCTAATTCTTCTTGGTATACTCTTTTCTCGAATCTAAATGTATATGGGAGATTTGCTGATAAAATTCTTAACAGTTCACCACAACTATAAGTTCCTATTGGAACAAATTTCAGTGGAATATCGATATCAATTGGATACTGTACGTCAAAACGCGCTGGTTCTTGAGTATCTCTTTGTCTTCCGGGATCATTACCACCAAAACCTGAATAGTTCCAAGGAGCCCCATAATTTTGAATTAGCATTCCTTCAAGATCTGCATTTTTGAAAACAGGTATTGCTATCGCTTTGAAAGATATAGAAAGCGGATCAAGTCCTTTTCGATGTTGGATATGTGTTGCATGACGAGATAAGCGACTTTGAAACCCAGCTCTTGAATCTGTTTTTCCTACATACATAATTCTATCGTCCTGTATAAGGAGGTACACTCCGTTTTTCTTAGCGGGTATTGTAGCAAGATTAACATGTGATAACGGTGCTGCCTGTACACTTTCAATGAATGGCGGTAAGTCTCTTTTAAAGGCAAGCTCAAGATCAAGTTCAAACTCATCGAATCCTGGAGTTGGCACCACTTACACACACCTTTTTAATAGCTTTTTTTGTAACTCAGCTTGGTTCAGAACATCATATATTTTCTGTGCGACTAGTGCTGCAAGTTCCATCGGTACTGCATTTCCGATCTGTCGCATCGCTTCGCTCCACGGTCCCTGGAAGATATAATTATCTGGAAAAGTTTGCACTCTTGCAGATTCCCGTATAGTTAAATAACGATATGTACCATCAGGGAAAGCAATCATATTTTCGCCACCCGGAACTCCATGTGCACCGGCCTTGAGTGTTTTAGATGGTTCATCCATAACACTGCCTGTGTGTCCCGGGTATGGTTTTGCACCAGGCTGATAGACATGATTCGTGATATCAGTTGTTAGAAGTGGGTCAGGTAAATCGTAAATTGCGTCACGAAGGGTTACCCAAGGAGCCAATAAGCTTTCCATGGTGACTTGTGACAACTTTGCTATTGCTTTCGATGACGGAGATATCTGTGTCGGAGCTATATTTCTTGAAGACCAATAATCGCCTGTAACCCATTTAGATACCTGCAAAGAATATTGAGAATGAGTCACTTCAGGGAAATTCCACTGAGCATCAACATCAGCTCGGAAACCTATGAAAAAAATTCGTTCTCGACGTTGTGGAATACCATAGTCAGCAGCATTCAGTACTCTAGGGGGAATTACTTTATACTCAGGGTTATTTCCTCCAGTACCGGTGTGGTGTCTTTCAAGGCGAGACAGATGATCCTGCCAGGACTCATTATTCTTTCGAGATAAGGAAGGATAGGTTAGCTGTAAAACGATATATTCAATGTAGGTTGAAAAAGATTGGCGAGCCAATCCACGAACATTCTCAAACAAAAAAGCTTTTGGTTTGATTTCACGGACTGCTCTGATAGCTTCTGGGAACATATCTCGGTCATCATTCCAGGCTTGATGTCTTCCACCCAGAGAAAATGGTTGACATGGAGGCCCGCCTGCAACCAAATCAAGATCATAACCGAAATCGGAATATGTTAAGTGTCTTACGTCTCCTTCAATAATATTCCAATTTGGTCTGTTCAGTCTTAATGTTGAGCACGCATCTGAATTCCATTCAGCAACTGCGACATGTTTAAAGCCAGCTTTTTCTGTTCCAAGAGCTAACCCACCTGCCCCAGCAAACAATTCAAGTGCTTTCATATCTTCCTCCGATACAAACAATCTTACAAGATTGCTTATTTTCTGACATTATATCATTTAGTAGTTTATATTACATTAGCTAATGATCTTCACAGTCGAAAGTTCTTCTCAGTTTTATATAATTAATGGAAAGAACATTGATATCAAAAAATTATCATAAAACTCGGGAGGATTATTGTTTTCTAAAAATAATTAGCTAAGGGACTTCTAATGAATAGGAGTCCTTTTCTGTGTAATTTTAGAAATATCATAGATTTACATTATGGATTGGGCTATCATCATTACATACAGAGAAATTGTGGAAAATAGAATTTGATCAAATAGGCGGGGGTACACATGGACGAATTAATGAAGAGAATCATTCAATTCCGTGACGACAGGGACTGGAAGCAATTCCATGATCCCAAGGATCTGGCGCTCTCGATCACGCTGGAGTCTAGCGAGCTGCTGGAGCTTTTTCAATGGAAGAACAGCCAGCAGGCCATAGAGCAGCATTACTCCGACATGCAGGACGAAATTGCGGATATTCTCATCTACACGCTAACGCTGGCCCATGATCTGCAGATCGATGTTAAGGCTGCGATCCTTCAGAAGATAGACAAGAATGCGAAGAAATACCCCATATCCAGCTCCAAGGGAAGCTCACAAAAAAGCACACAGGAGTGAATGAATAGGGGAGAGCTCTATGATTATCTACGAATCGACCAAGCAGCAATTTATGGATGATGTGACCGAGGATACGATTGCGGTAAAGATCCATAACCAGTACGTCCAAAAAATCGGCAGGGCCGCCATGGGCGAAATCAACGCATGGAACAATTCCATGAACTATCTATATAAAGTACTGAACACATCGGACATTCCAAATGACGTAGGAATCGCGATTGAATATAGAATTCCAGCGACCCCGAGAAGAGTCGACTTCATGATCACAGGCCTGAACGAGCAGGATCAATACTCCGTGGTCATTATTGAGCTTAAGCAGTGGACGGAAGTGGAGACGGTTGAGGATGCAGATGGACTGGTGCAAACCTATTTTAACCGGACAAAGACTAGAACGTCGCATCCATCTTACCAAGCGTGGTCTTATGCCAGGCTGATCAATGATTATAATGAGGCCGTGCAGAACGAAGCTGTACAGCTCTATCCGTGCGCTTATTTACATAACTACATTCAAACCGACAACGATCCCTTATTACATCCAGTCTATGATCCATACATTGAGGAAGCACCGATCTTCTCCAAGGGAGATGCACTGAAGCTAAGAGGGTTTATCACCACCTATATCAAAAAGACCGATAGAACCCAATCACTGTACCTTATCGAGCATGGCAAAATTAAACCCTCCAAATCGTTGCAGGATTCACTCCTCAGTATGCTCCAGGGTAACCAGGAATTCATCATGATTGACGATCAGAAGGTCGTCTATGAGGAAGCTTTAAGATTAGCGAAGCAGGCCCAGTCGGGAAAAAAGCAAGTCCTGATTGTCGAAGGCGGCCCGGGGACAGGCAAGTCGGTGCTTGGCATTAATCTTCTGGTAGAACTGACGGGCCGGGAACTTGTCTGCCAATATGTAACCAAGAATAGCGCTCCGCGTTCTGTATACATGAAGAAGCTTCAGCAGAACGTGAAGAAGTCGGTGATTGATAACCTGTTCAAGGGCTCTGGCGTGTATTATGAGGCATTACCCGATGAATTCGATTGCCTGATTGTGGATGAGGCGCACCGCTTAAATGAGAAGTCCGGTCTGTTCAAAAATAAAGGAATTAATCAGACGATGGAGATCATCCGTGCTTCCCGGTTCTCCGTATTCTTCATTGATGAATATCAGAAGATTGCAATGCACGATGTGGGCAGTAAGGAGCAAATTAGACACTATGCGGAGCAAATGGATGCGGAGATCACGGAGCTGACCCTGGCCTCCCAATTCCGGTGCAATGGCTCGGACGGATATTTGGCCTGGCTGGATGATGTGCTTGAGATTCGGGAGACGGCGAACGCCGACGGCTTCGACTTCGAGTATGACATCCGGCTCTACGATGACCCAAATAAGCTGCGGGACGAGATCTTCAGCAAGAATCAGATTAATAACAAGGCCCGAATGCTCGCCGGCTACTGCTGGGACTGGAAGAGCGATGGCAAGAATAATCCTGGCGTTCATGACATTCAATTAGAGCAATACCAATTCTTCATGAGCTGGAACCTGAGCAACACCACCACCTGGGCAATCGACCCTGAATCCATCGAGCAAGTAGGCTGCATCCACACCTCACAGGGCCTGGAGTTCGATTATGTCGGCGTAATCATCGGCGAAGATATGCGCTATGAGAACAACCGGATCATCACCGACCCCTTCAAGCGTGCGAAGACGGATAAGTCCCTGTCAGGCTTCAAGACCCTGTACAAAAAAGACAAGGACGAAGCCCTCCGCATAGCCGATCAGATTGTCCGCAACACCTACCGAACCTTAATGACCCGGGGAACGAAAGGGTGCTATATCTACTGTGTTGATCCTCAACTGAAGGCGTACTTGCAGAGGCGATTGGCTTTGCAGGGTTCAGTAATAGTTTCGGGATAAGCTCAATTGTGGGCAGTGGAGAGTTATATTAGTAAATTGGAAGATTGAGGACCGACTGAATGAAGCTGAGTAAGCCTTGGAGACAAGCAAGACGAACTTCGTCCATTGAAGAATTAGCTGATGAATGAACGAATGAGAATCTGCTCGTAATGCCTCTCAAAAAAGAATAGATTGGAAATCTATTGCTGGAGATGCGTGGACACAATTCAAAAAGCTTATCTACATTTTAAAGACTTATACAGTTTTAGGTTGTTCTTGATTGTGTTCTTTTGCTCCCGCTGCTTAAGACTAAATCATTTTGTGGGATTTCTGGGGGAGTTATGAGTCTGATCTTCTTCACTCAAGTAATCACTTTTTAACTAGGTAAGGGGCAAGGTGGTGATGAAAAAGGAGGATTACTATTGGTAATGCTAAGGGAGTGATTATATAAGTATCAAAGAATACCTAAAATTTATCATGGTTAGAAAAAATATTAGTCTATAAAGAATGATAAAATGCAAAAACTATTTCCAGTTTATTTTTGAAGGGGGAAAAATGAATATAACTGAAGTCGCGCGAGTTTTTGTGGAGAAATATGGACAAGAGGAACTGTATACAAAGGACATTGAGAGTAAGTTAGTATCATGGTTGAAAAACACATCTCTAGATGAAATAAAGGAGATTTTGTTGCATTTATTTTCAGAATTCATCTTCTTTACTAAGAGAGAGATTAAAGATTTGATGAATAAGCAATTAATAGACGTGTTAAAAAATATCCCTCTGGAAGATGTTTGTATTATTCCTATGATCTCTAAAGATGGTAGAGCAAATAGTTCATTTGATTTAACAATGCTACTAAAGGAAGTCATTAAAGAAAATGGTATAGAATTGTACAAAGATACAATTAAAGTTGGTTTAGATCAAATAGACGAAGATATAACTACGCTAATTTTTTTTGATGACATATCTGGTAGTGGTGGAACCATTGTTTCTTTCCTCAAGGCAAATGAGAGTAAATTAATTGGAAGATCCATTATCATAAGACTTATTGTTATTACTGAAACAGCACAGGAAGTGATTGATAATTATTTAGCCACTCAATCAAAACTTGATGTAACTGTTATTTCAGAACATAAATACGATAAAGTTTTCAAAAACCATAAATTTTTAAATGATTCACATAGGTTGCTAATTCACGATTTCGAAGAAACAATTTGGGGAAAAGGAAATAATAATGTTATGGGGTTTCGGGATAGCCAACTTTTGGTCGGTTTTTCTCATAATATACCTAATAATACCATTAGTTCATTTTGGTATCATAAAGATTTCTCTGGAAAGAGAGAAGAATGGAATTCTTTGTTTAAGAGATACACACAACTAAATAGAAGAAGTAATAAAAAGACAAGGTCAACTCAGAACCTATCAGTTAAAAGAGAGGGGGGAGGAACTAAGAGTGGATTATAAAAACTTATTGATATTAGTGTATTTTAATTCGGTTCAAGCTAGCTACTCATATAGAGAAATAAGTGATAATTTTGGACTGAGTTTTTTTCAAGTGGAAGATTTAATTAACGAACTCCAAGAAAGAGATTTATTAACATTAGAGGCATATTATAAACTTACCTCATCAGCTTTAAAGTTATTAAAAGAGTATAATATGTTACACATTGATTACTTTGAATCTCTCGAAGTCAATAGCATATTTACAAAAAAACCAATCGGTTTTGATGAAATATATATTCCTGTTGGATTTAGAAACAAAATCAAGTAAAATACTATTTAATAGTCAGTAGTCTTCTAGATTTGGTAGAGAGTCTCTATCTATAATAATGTCACTTAATTGATTTGGGCAAAATCAGAAAAACCGCTGCTTTTGCCCACTGCAATGTTTCATTGCAGTAGTAAATAATTAATGAAAATCGCATTAATAATTTACTAAATTTCCAATAAAAGGTTCGCGCAAAGATCAAGGTAGAAGCTGCTGACTAGTTAGCGAGGGTATAATGGACTTGAACATGTTGGAATCAATGTTGACGCAAAAAAGATATGGTAAGATATATAAAAAAATATTAATAAACTATGCAAAAGTTTTAAATGAACAGGGCTTACCTGTGATTTTTGATAATAAACATCTATCCCTACTAATGGGGATTGAAAGTAATATACTAGGTCATTATATTATTAATTCGAATAAATTTTATAAGGAATATCAAATAGCTAAATCGAATGGATCTTTAAGAACTATTTCAACGCCTAGCTATAATATGAAAACATTACAAAGATGGGTACTTGACAATGTTTTATCTTCTTTTCCTATTCATTCTAATGCATTTGGATTTGTAAAGGGAAGGAATATTAAAGACAATGCTTTAATGCATACTAAAAAAAAAATAGTTTTTAATTTAGATATTAAAAATTTTTTCCCTACTATAAAATTTGATCGTGTATTCTATATGTTTTACCATCGTGGATATACCAAAGAACTATCCTATACCCTAACTGCATTAACTACTTTTAATGGTTCGCTACCCCAAGGAGCCCCAACCAGCCCATATATCGCAAATATTATTTGCCGAAGAATGGATAAAAGATTGTTAGCACTTTCCAAAAATATGAATGCAGATTACTCGCGTTATGCAGATGACATCACTATATCAGGTGATGAAAATATTAGGGAATACATAGAAACAATAAAATCAATTATAATTAATGAGGGCTTTGATATTAATTATAAAAAGTTAAGATTGCAGGCTGATAATAGCATGCAAGAGGTAACTGGATTAATTGTAAATGAAGATGTCAAAGTGAAAAGAAAATATAAAAAGCGACTTGAGCAACATATTTATTATTGCAAAAAATTTGGTGTTTATAGTCACTTGAAAAAAATTGGACTTGAAAGTAAATCATATTTTAAGGAATACCTATATGGCATGGCCAATTTTATTAAAATGATAGAACCAGATGAAGGCTTAGAATTCATAAAAAAACTTGATGAGATTTATTGGGGGAATTGAAATCATCTTTTTAGTTCCTGTAATATAAATTAATACAAGTGGATTCGGTGGCACTGCTGATGTATTGAATTAATATAATGCAGTAAATTCGCAAGCAATAAATCGAAGAGTTCAATAACTAATGGCGTGAAATTCTTTCTTACCATTGTTATGATAAGGGCAGAAATAGCGAAAAATGCAATGAGAGTGGTGAACTAACCTGAACCCATGTTGCATTGCCACTCAAGCATAAGATAGACCGTTTCCTTTGGGAAGAACGGTCTATTTCTTTTTTTGAGGTAATACAGCAGGACAATAATAAAAAACATGCTAAACGTAAACATTAGTGAACACGTTTTATATATTAGAATTAACTGAAGGGGTTCACTTAGCAATTTCACGGCTTTTCTTGGATATTAACCGACCGACCTTGCAAGCTTTCCTTTGTTATTGAAATTTATTTGTTACTCCATAATTTCCGTAATAAAACCCATACTTTTCAATTTGATTACTATTTTAATAATCAATTATGATGTAAAATATGGAATGTAAAGAAAGCTGTAAATGGTCATTTTTAGTATGGGTTTGGAGAGTGGGGAATATGGATAAATCTTGGCCAATAGCAATAGACTTATTCTCGGGTTGCGGAGGTGTCACTGAAGGATTAAGGCAAGCAAGGTTTAGAGTTGTCGCGGCAGTAGACATTGACCCTATTTGTAGTGTGACATATAAGAATAACCATAAAAGTGTGAAGTTTTATAATGATGATATTAGGGTTGTAGATCCTCATAAGTTGGCTAGAGTAATTCCTAAGGGAAAAGAGCTAGACTTACTGACAGTTTGTGCTCCATGTCAGCCATTTAGCTCTCAAAATAGAGATAAAGGACATGACTTAAGAACGGGTTTAATTTTAGAAGCGCTGAAGTTTATACGTATACTAAATCCTAAGGTTATTTTTTTTGAAAATGTTCCAGGGTTGGCAGAAACTGATGTATTTATTGAATTACAAGAGGAATTACATTTATACGGATACAATACAATTGAACCACTTGTAATAGATGCAGCAGATTATGGAGTTCCTCAAAGAAGACCTAGATTTATATATTTAGCAAGTCGTACTCCTGAACCCATCACCGTGCCTACTCCAGTGACAAGATTGGAGAATAGAATAACAGTAAGAGATGCAATAGGAGATCTAAAGATACTTCATTCAGGTGAGAAGGATCAAGATGATAGTTTGCATATTGCTCGAAAACACAAAGAAATAGCCCTTAAAAGATTGAGCTTCATACCAAAGAATGGGGGGAGCAGAAGTTCTCTCCCAGATGATCTTCAACTTAATTGCCACAAAAATCATAATGGGCATAAAGACGTATACGGGCGAATGTCATGGGATACAGTTGCTCCAACTCTTACTACAGGTTGTACTAATATTACTAGAGGAAGATTCGCACATCCAAGTGAAGACAGAAGCATTACTGTCCGAGAAGCGGCTAGGCTTCAAACGTTTCCTGATAACTACAAGTTTCATGGAAAGCTTGAGCAAATAGCCACCCAAGTGGGAAATGCAGTTCCTGTAGCAATGATGAAAAACATTGCTTGTCATATTAGAAAACACGTGAGGGGTTAATTGTGATGCAATGGAATTATACTTCTAGTCAACAGAATGCGATTGAGTATCGGGGTGGTCACTTATTAATAATAGCTTGTGCTGGATCGGGGAAGACAGAGGTTATTTCTAAGCGTATCGCCCAACTTGTCTCTGAAGGTATTAGAAAGGACGAGATAGTTGCCTTTACCTTTACTGAAAAAGCAGCCAATGAATTAAAAGCGAGAATACGTAGACATTTAGAAGATTTAGTTCCTAATGACCCTGAGCTTGGGTCAATGTATGTTGGGACAATTCATAGTTTCTGCCTACAAATCCTTAAAGAATTAGAACCTAATTTTAGAAATTATGAAGTGATTGATGAAATTAGGCAAGCGGCGTTTATTTCCTCAAACTTTCGTGATATTGGGTTAGATCAATTACAAATACAAAACGGTGAAAGATATTTTAATACTATAAGTCGATTTATGAATACATTAAAGGTTATACATGTTGAAAATATTTCGGCTGATAGCATACAAGATAGTATGGTTGCACAATGTGTAACAAATTATAGAAAACTATTAACAACACGCCCTAGACTTTATTTAGACTTTAATATGATAATTGATGAATTGCTCTTGTTGTTAAATAATGATTTAGAAAAACTTGAACTTATTCAATCAAGATTCAAGCACTTGGTTGTAGATGAATACCAGGATATCGATCCGAGACAAGAAGAGTTAATTCGGAAGATAGTTGGAATTCATACTAGTCTTTGTGTTGTAGGTGATGATGATCAAGCTATTTATGGATGGAGAGGCGCCTCTGTTGAAAATATTTTAACTTTTGAGCAAAGATACCCAAATGTGAAGCGCATTGATATGACAAGTAATTTTCGTTCTACTCATGCAATAGTAGAAGTTGCAGATGCAGCAATTCGTAAGTTGCCAACAGGAAGAAGACTAAGTAAAAGTATGATCGCGCATGAATGGGTCTCCAGTGATAATTCTTTTCGTGAAAAGATTGCTGAAAAAGGAGACGTTTTTAAAAAATCCTTTAATAGTGAATATGATGAAGCTCAATATATAGCACAGCAGGCAGAGTATTTACGAGGTGTAAGTATAGATGGAGAAGGGGGTAGAGGATTAAATTGGGGTGATATGGCTGTTTTATTAAGAAGCGTAAAGTCCTGCGCAAGGCCCATTATGGAAGAATTAAGAAAGAAAGGTATCCCTTGTGTTGTTCGTGGTATTGGAGGGCTTTTTGATAGCGACGAAGTAAGATTGATCCAAGCAACGTTTTGTCAATTAAGTGATAAAGAATTCCCTATTATAAATAATAATGGTGAAAGAGAGTATTATGACAATATCTCCACTAGGAAGTTTATTAGAGACACGATTATTGCTCTAAAGAGCAGTGGGGAAATGCCTAATGCAGATGAGACAGCCTTTCTTGAATGGATAGCAGCTAAAAGGAGAACTTTAGAACTGGCTTCATTGCCTAAAGAAGAGAGACCTAACAATGTTAGTAGAAGAATTTATCCACAAGAAATTTTTCATGAAATAATGGAAAATTTAGGATCGAATCGAGGGCCTGATATGTGGCCTGACAAAGTAATGTATAACTTGGGACAATTAAGTAAGCTAATAACCCAATATGAATCTATTCACCAATGGATAACCCCAAAGGATCTTTATTGGTTTAATGTTTTTATAGAGAATTGGGCCGCGTCAAGGGTGGATGAAGGTGGTCTAGATGACCCGAGTGTTATTAATGCTGTACAAATTCTGACGATTCACTCTGCAAAAGGCCTAGAATGGCCAGTTGTTTTTTTACCTGAAATCTCAAGCAGGATATTTCCTAGTAGTCAAAGGAACAGAGGTATTGAATCATTCTTAAATCCAAATGAATGTAACCTTAATGCTTACAAAAGTGGAGATGAAGGTGAGCGGCGTCTTTGGTATGTTGCTATAACAAGAAGTAAAAAGTTTCTTTCAATTACTTCTGTAAATAGAAAGGGTAAAAAACCTACTGACTATTACAATGAGATTAAACATAATTATGTATTAGAAGGTGGAGTAGATCCTATCATTAGATATAGATCTGACCCATCGTCAATCAATGTCAAAACGGAATTGTTCTCAACAAATTATTCTGATTTAAATTACTATTGGCAGTGTTCACAAGATTATAGATTAAGAAGACTTATGGGGTTTGGACCAACTATTGGCCAAGAGTTTGGATATGGCCAACAAATTCATAATCTTTTAACCGCTATACATGAGCACGCACAGAGTGGAGAAGTTTCAAAAGAGTGGCTAGAAAACCTCATTGATAAGCGCTTTAATTTAAGGTACACAACTGGTGAGCCTTTGGAGTTAATGAAAAATGCTTCTAAAAGAACATTGATAAACTATATTGAGAGTATTAGTAATATACAGAATCTGATTTATCATCCAGAGAAGCCATTTGAGTTTGTTCTTGAAGGGGCATTAGTTAGCGGCACTATCGATTTATTAGAAGAAATAAATCATGATGAAAATGAAAATGATGTAAGTGTAATTGAATTTAAAACTGGAAATATTGATGCTGATGACTTCGATGAAAGACTGGAGAATACAGCAAGACAGTTGGGGCTTTATGTGATTGCTACTAAAAATGCTCTTAAGATGAATCCGGCCAATGCTAAAGCCCATTTTTTATCTCCCAATAGAATGGAGAAGAAAGAAATCGACATTTCAGAAAAATTTCAGAACATGGTGCGTGAAAATGTTAGAGATGCAGTTATTGGGATTAGGGGTGGGGATTTCAAAAGAAATCCAAAAGACACAAGTCGATGTGGAAGATGTGATCTGAAATTAGTTTGTCCAGGTGTTAAATTTAGCTAAATTTAACACTCCTGAATATGAATAAGCCTATGACGCCGGGAAACCCTGAGCGTCTTCTTTTATTTAAAGAATAATATTTAAGTTCATCGAAAGCATTTTTCAATAGAACAAAGTACATACATTTGCAGTTTGAAAATAGATTATATGGCTTGAATTTTGCAACTTCCTTCGATTGTTTATTCGGCTGAATTGTGAATAAAATCAATCAAAAGTTCTTCTATTACTCTCCCAGAGTTCTGCCTGATAGTCATCACCTAGTAAGCCCACGAAGTCTATTTGACATATTCCAATTCCTATACTGGTTGGTCTAAGATTATGGCTTATTTTAGTGTAAAAAAATTTTAATCCGATATTCGCATTAAAATAATACCTAACTCGTATACAATTCAATTAACAATTTATGAACTTGGATTTATTCTCAAAAATGAATTTTAAAGAAAGGAGTTATCGGGGCAAATCAATCAAAAAGGAACAGATATAATTAGAAAAATATAATTTAAACTTCTTTTTTGGAGGAGATATGGTGACCTTTCCAGCATGGTTTATAGAAACGATTCAAGGCCGATTGGTTGAGGTAAGTGCACAGATTGAACATGAATCAGAGCCTAGACAAACATTTGATGATGAGCGTAAAGCTTTTCAAGTGTTATTTGCCTCTATGGATATTGCACATAAGCCGGAATTTGAATACTGGGAGGACAAGCTTTCCTTAAAGCACTCTGTTATTTATGAACGCCTATATCTACAAGGGCTCAAGGATGGAATGCAACTTGCACATGCCTTTAATGCTCCTTCTGTTCTCTCGGAGTAGGCACAATAGACAACATAAGCATATTCATGTTTGGACTGTCCACGCGACAGTCCTTTTCTTATGCTCTTTAATGGCAGGGAATCCTTCCCATATTGTCGAATTACCATATATATTGTAAATCCAGAGGATATGGAGTTGGGTTATGTTTGAAGCACTAAAGAAACTCTTCCAAAAGTTAGACCCTAAGCCGCCAGAGGCTTTACATAAGGCAAACGCTCCAAAGGCTAAGCCCAAGGTTGCACCCACCCGGATTGGCGAGCTAGGCGAGCATAAAATTAACATTCAGCTTGACAAGCTACCTAAGGACTGCAAATTCTTAAGCGATCTTCTGCTTCCCAATCCTAAGTCTCGAACAGGCTATGCTCAGATTGACCATGTTGTTATTTCCCCATATTGCCTATTTGTTATTGAGACGAAAAACTACAATGGAGAAATTAAAGGTGGGCGGGCGGATCAACAATGGTCGGTGAGTAACCGGTATAAGATGTATAATCCGCTGAAGCAGAACTATGGGCATATCAAGGCCCTTGAGAGTCTGCTGAAAGATATAGCTGCTGTAAAATACATCTCTATGATTTCATTCACAATGAGATGTAGGTTCAGCATTGACCCGGAGCTGCGAAAGATTCAATCGGACGAACTGGTTGTCTATGATGTCGAATTAAGTGAATTTATCTCTAGGAAGCTGATCAGCTTGAAAACGGTGAACCCTGAGCCCGCTATTTCTTCGGCACAGTTCCAAACCATATATGATCATCTGGTTCAAGCCAACATCACCGATGCCGAGATACGTAAGTCTCATATCGATAAAATCAAGAAACGGAGCTGATTGGAATGCCGATCTACAACAAGCTTGTTCGTGACAAAATCCCTGAGATTATCCAAAGCTCAGGTAAGGACTCTAATTGCATAACTTTGGAGTACGAATCCTATGTCTCTGAATTGAAAAAGAAGCTTCGTGAAGAGGTAGAAGAGTATAACCAAGCCGCTGGTGATTCTGAAGCGGTGGAAGAACTGGCCGATATCCTTGAGGTGGTCCATGCTCTTGCTAAATTACATAAGATCCTGCCAGAGGATCTAGAGAAGGTTCGTGCAAAGAAAGCTGAGGAACGTGGAGGGTTTACAGATCGAACATTTCTGATTGAAGTGACGGAATAATCTAATTCGCTTGAAAACAATTGTGCCTATTGGGGGATCAACATGACATTACCAGAATCCATTAGTCAAATTTTCAGGAAAAAACAAAAATCATATAAGATGGTCCTTATCTTATCCTTAATTGAAGAGTTGAAAAATACAAATCAGGAGAGAGCGGCCTTTGATAAAGTGAAGGAACGATTTCTTGGTTATTATATACAGCAACAAGACAATGGGCATAGGGTAGATGAGACACCATCTCGCTATCCCGTCCGGTGGAGGGAACTAACAAAGGGCCAACTTAATGCTATTTTGACGACACCAGTTAAGGCTCTTTCAGAAATTATATCGGTTGATACTGAAGATAATTCAATTGGGTTCAATCCAGAGGTGAAGCATCAACTCGGAGAGGCTGGCCTAAGCCAACTTGAGAATCTGGCACAAGAAGAGCTGAGTAAGTACAATGCAGCAATGCAACAATTCTCTCTGAAAAAACACCTGGAGAATATTATGGAGCATTATGTTCAGGCCAAAAGAGAGCCTTTTAAGGATCATTCCTTAGGCACCCTATTACGCAGGACGATTCCATCTGAGCTAAGAGCGTTGCCTTTTCTGAATGAGGAATACTATAAGATTCAAGGCTCTATTGGGCAGGGAAAGTGGGCGGATGTACCTTGGTTCTCCATATTAGATAAACGAATTACTAGTACCACGCAGAGCGGTGAGTATGTCGTCTATCTTTTTGCGGAAGATATGAGTGCTGTGTATCTATCATTTGCTCAAGGAGTAACAATTACACCGAAGGAGAAGGGTAGCGACGATAAGTATACCTACCTACGCAATAAAACCCAAGAAATTCGTAAGCTCATTCCTCTCACCAATATGAATAAGGACGAGAATATTCAGCTTCTGGGCCATGGCCGAGGGAAGGATTATCAGGCATCTACGGTTGCTTATATGAAGTATGAACGTGGTAAAGTGCCTTCAGATGAGACTTTGATACAGGATCTACAGAGCGTAGTGGAGGATTATCGCATCTACGTTGAAGAGCACGTACTTAACGAAACGGCAAGCACCCTGGAGGTAGAGTCAGTGACAGAGTATATAGAATCCGTACCTGAGTCGATTGAAGACGCCGAAGTCCCCTCTATCCTCCACCACATCCAATCCCACATCCGCCGCCAGGGCTTCTTTTTCCCGGAGCATCTGATTGAGAACTTCTATCTGTCGCTGAAGGCGAAGCCGCTGGTGATTCTGGCGGGGATCTCGGGGACGGGGAAGACGAGGCTGGTGAAGCTGTTCGCGGAGGCGCTGGGGGCGACAAGGGATAATGGGCGGTTCAGGCTGATTCCGGTGCGGCCGGATTGGAGTGATCCTGCGGATCTGCTGGGGTATAAGGATCTGTCGGGCAGGTTCCAGCCGGGGCCGATGATGCAGGTGTTCGTGGAGGCGCGGCAGCCGGAGAACCGGCATCAGCCGTATTTTATCTGCTTGGATGAGATGAACTTGGCCCGGGTGGAGCATTATTTCAGTGATCTGTTAAGTGTGCTGGAGACGCAGGAGTGGCGGGAGGGGGAGATCCAGACCCAGGCGCTGATCTCTCCGGCTACGCTGGGGAACCCTGAGGATGAGCGGACCTACGGCGGCCTGGGCATCCCGGAGAATGTGTTCCTGATCGGGACGGTGAATATGGATGAGACCACGCACCCTTTTAGCAAAAAAGTCCTCGACCGCGCCAGCACCCTGGAGTTCAATTACATCAATCTGCAGCAGTATCCGCAAGAGACGGCTCAGGCTGCAGACGTTCCCGCTGAGCTGGCGGAGCTGAATCATCTGTTCGTCCGTTCGGATTATCTGAAGCTGGCAGATGCCTACGAGCCTTATCAGGAGCTTGTGGTGCGGACGACCGGGAGGCTGGTGAAGATCAACGCGCTGCTGGAGGATATTCATGCTCATGTGGGGTTCCGGGTGCGGGATGCGGTTTGCTTTTATATGATCTATAACGAGCGGTATGGCCTGATGGATGAGGAAGAGGCGTTCGACTGGCAGCTGCTGCAAAAGATTCTCCCGCGCATTCAAGGCAGTCACTCCTCGGTGCGCCGGGTTCTGCTGAGCCTGATGAAGGAGGCCATTGGCAATGGGACGAGCTTATCGTTCAATATGGAATCGCTCATGGAGGATGCGTCGCCTCTCTATCTGGCATGGACTGGCGGGAAGACTCCGCCTGGGCTGAAGCATCCGCAGAGCGCCCGCAAATTGGCGTACATGCTTAGGAGGCTGGAGGAAGATGGATTCACCTCATACTGGCTCTCGTGATCAGGCGGTAGAATTGCTGCGGGTGGAGACGGAGCTGTTCACGCTGTATCTCCAGGGGAAGCCCTATCATCCTACGGTGGAGACGTTGCAGCTTCATCGTTCCTCAGAGCAGGAGTGGGTGGAGGCTACGCTTAGCATCACTTGCTCGGAGCGGCTGGGTGAGGTGCAGATTAAGGTGTTCTCGCCGGAAGCGTATGGGCTGGTGGAGTGGGTGCCGGGGGAGACGGCTTTTCCTTGCTTTTATGAGACGCAGTCTTACGAGCTGGTGGTTCAGCATAAGCAGGTGGAGAGTCTTACGTTCTATCATGAGAATGTGCTGCTCCGGCAGGCGGTGAAGCCGCTGGGGGACTCGATTCTGGCGGGCGTGCTGAACTTCAGGAATGAGGTCGGGCTGACGGAATGGGAGCTTCGGGGAGCGGGGAAGATGCTGCTGCGGGTGGAGATGGAGATTTTTCCGTCGAAAATGGATTACAAGCTGGACTACCAGAACATTCTGCATGAGGTGAATGCGCAGATCTATAATCTGGCCTTCGACTTCCTGCGCCGGACGTATCAGCTCACCGGGCTGCGGGAGACCCCGCATCAGAGCCTGACGGAATTCTTCACGATCCTCCAGCACATCTTAAGGCAGCTGCTGGATGCGGTTGAGCGGATCAACAAGAACCCTAACTATGCGCTACTTCAAGAACGAAGGCTGATGGATGCGGGCCGGGTCAAGCAAGCTGGAAAAGAGAACCTCCGCGAGCTCGCCAAGCACCCTGAACGGTTAAGGGAGGATGCGAAGCACGGGTTCCTGACGATCGGTAACCGCAGCTACACGGCCACACATTTAATGGAGACGCGCAGGCACCTCGCCTATGATACGAATGAGAACCGCTTCGTCCGCTGGATGCTGGAACGGGTTCGCGGGAAGCTGAAGGAGCTTAAGCTCCGCTGGAGAGAGAATAGCCGAACCTCAGACCCCTTGCTGATGGCAAGGCTGGATTCGATGCTTAAGCAGATTGACCGGGTGCTGCAGATGGATTTTGTGCGTGAGGCGAGTGTGATGAAGCAGATGTCTGTTACACTGGTGCTGCAGATGGCTCCCGGGTACCGTGAGGTCTACCGCTTCTATCTCATGCTGCTTAAAGGTCTGTCGATCCAAAGCGATCTTCTCCGGCTATCCATGAAGGATGTCGCGCAGCTCTATGAATACTGGTGCTTCCTGAAGCTGAATCAGCTGCTTGGGCAGAAGTATAAGCTGGTGAAGCAGAATATCATCCGGGTGAACCGGAGCGGGATATTCGTCACGCTGGACCGTTCGCAAAGCGCCAAGATGGTCTATGAGAACCCGGTGAACGGGGAGGAATTCGTCCTCTATTATAACGCGATTCCGGGCACGGATCAGACGCCGACACTGAGCCAGCGGCCGGATAATGTGCTCACCTTGAAGAAGAAGGATGCGGGTCAGGTGAAGGAGTATAAGTATGTTTTTGACGCCAAATACCGCTTGAATCCTGCCTATCCAGGCACGCCCTATGAGAAAAGGTACAAGCAGCCCGGGCCGGAGGAGGACGACATCAATACGATGCACCGCTACCGGGATGCGATTGTGTATCAGGAGCAGAGCTCCGGGGAGTATGAGCGCAGCATGTTCGGGGCATATGTGTTATTCCCTTACCCGGACGAAGAGCGGTTCAAGAGCCACCCGTTCTACCGGAGCATTGAGCTGCTCAACATCGGCGCTTTTCCGTTCCTGCCGAATGCCACCGGTCTGGTCGAGCAATTCCTGGAGGAGATCATCCGTGACAGCCCGGAAAAGGCCTACGAACGCTCCACACGCCCGCGAGGCACGAAGGATTATTATGCCGATAAGCTGGCGGGCAAGAATGTGCTGGTCGGATCGGTGCGGGGGCCGGAGCAGGTGGGGGTAGCGTTGCGGAACGCTTTTTATCATATGCCGCTTAAGAATCTTGCCAGCCAGAAGCTGCTGACTCAGATCGAATACATCGCGATGTGCCAATCCCGCAAGAAGTTCATTGATCCGGCCAAAACAGGCATTCACTGGGTAGGCAAGATAGCCGATTGGCAGGTGCTGCGGCGTAAGGAGATTACAGAGGTTCTTTGCAGGCCGGGTACAGAAGAGGAGTTGTATGTCCGGTTCACCATTGAAGAATGGAAGAGGTTGGCCGACCCTATCGCGCTAGGCGGGCAAGGGATTTATACGGTGCTCCATACCAGCAAGTACATTCTCGACCGGGCCTTGGAGCTTGCCGAGCTTCGCCTGGATACGGAGGAAGCGATGCGGGAATGGCGGGAGAAGCGCCGCAAGGGCCGGGTGAAGGTGCAGCTGGATCATGAGGAGTATGTGGATTTGGGTCGGGTGGTGGAGGTAAGGAATATATGATAGAGACCTGGCGAAGCGTAGACATTTCGATTAATTGAAAAAAAGGAGAGATGAGTTATGAAACATCGCCATCGTCCATTCTTTCGGCTCGCTATGAAAGCTTTAGTTCTGCTGCTGTGTGCTGATATGTTGTCAGCCGTACATGCGGGGGCTCCGGCGCAGGCAGAACCGGTAGTGGGGAATCAGATCAGGCCGCTGCTCATTAATAACCAATATGTGTTGTTTCCAGGTAAGCTGGCGCCCTATATCCAGGCGGGTAAATTAATGGTACCTGTCCGTGCGTTTGCAGGAGCGCTGGGTGCACAGCTGACCTATGATGCCTCCACAAAGAGCTCCACGGTATCCCTTCTAGGTGAGAGTGTGGGACAGCTAAGGGCCGGGCAGGCCACAGCGGTAACTAAAGACGGCAGTACAATAGCGCTGGGGGCATCCCCGCAGTTGCGGGATGGTGTGCTGTTTGCACCCATGAACCCCATCCTCACCGGACTGAAGAAGGTGAAATGGGAGAACATGTCCAACCTGCTTAACCGCAATGTACTAATAGTGCAGGGCCGGGGTGACACAGTGCTGCCGCAGGCCAAGCCGTGGCAGAGCGTGACTCCGTTTGGAGTTGTGCCTGGGGAGAACCAGAATCCTTTTTACCCTACACTGTTGACGCAATCTGCTGACGGGAAGGGCTTCCGGCTAAGTCTCAGCGTGCTTAACGCTTCCGGGTCTGTCATCCCCAAGGGCGCTTCCAGCTTGGAGTTCGTCGCTGTGAACAGCCAGGGTCAGGCCGTCGTCCGGCAGCTTCCCGGTCCTTCGCAGCCGACTCCCAAGGCAGGGGCCTTGTCATTCACGATTAATGTGCCCACAGCGCCGGATTATGTGATTTTCAATTCACGGATCAAGTAAAAACACAAGGAGGCTAGGCCTGCCATGGACACCCCGGAACATATCCGCAAGATACACGATGAACATAAGAAGGAATGGTTATCGGCTAAGCCAGAGGCCCGTGTGATACGTTTCTATGAGACGGATAAGCCTTATGGCTGTTTTTCTAATTTTGCCAAGTATCCGATTCTGTTAAAAGGCAAAGAGTGGGCGACATCGGAGCATTATTTCCAGGCGCAGAAGTTTGCGGGAACAGAGCATGAAGAGGAGATCCGGCTTGCCAGTACGCCTATGATCGCGGCCAGGATGGGTCGGGAGCGGAATCGGCCGCTGCGGCCGGATTGGGAGGAGTGTAAGGTACAGGTGATGCGGGAAGCCTTGGTCGCCAAAGTCGAGCAGCATCCTGTGATCAAGTCCATCTTGCTATCTACAGGGGATTGCATGCTTGTTGAGCATACCTCGAATGATGCTTACTGGGGAGACGGCGGGAACGGTCAGGGCGGCAATATGCTGGGGAAGCTGCTGATGGAGATTCGGGACGGCCTGGAGAGCGAAGCAGTCACCGGAAGCTCTTAAGGAGTACGATGCGTATTTCAATAGATAACTTCATACATTTTCTTACTTTATGAACTGATTTGTGGTATAGTAAAGGCAGAAAAAACGTAGAATACAAAGAGAGCCGTGCGGCAAACACGACTCTCGGAGCAATAGCCGCTTTTAAGGGCGGTGGCTTCAAAAGGTAAACCAGTCAAGAAATAGACCGAATCCTTTGGACAGGGCGGTCTATTTCTTTTTGAGGTAATTTAGCAGCGCGATAATGAACATGCCAAACATGAACATCAGGGACAATGCTTGATAAACCTCCATTGGCGTCACCTCCCTTCCGGGAGATTAGCCGACCGCCCATATAAGCCTTTCTATTGCTCTTGCGATTATACCACGGATGGAAAATTTTGAATATACGAACAGCGCAGACTCAACCAATGGAGCCCGCCGGAAGAGTGGGCTCAGGCTAATGAGAAATTTTGAGAGAGCGGTGCAATAGGCAGAAGAAAGTATAATGAAGAAAGAGAGCCGTGCGCTAAAACGACTCTCGGAGCAGTATCCACTTTTAAGGGCGGTGGCTTTCGGAATAGCAGTAAAGAAATAGACCGTCTCCTTTGACCAGGGCGGTCTATTTTTTTGTAGTAATTTTGAATATACAAACCCCTAACCAAGCTCAAAAGCAGCCAACACCTGCTTTTGGGCTTTTTTCTGTGCCTCTTAAAATCCCCCCCTGGAAATTTATTCTTCCATCGTAATACTTCCGCCATGTTCGTTCCGCCTGATCTAAGCGATGATAGAGCCTGTAGATAACGCGGAGCGCGTTCATCCTACATCCGGTTCTTATCCGAACGGGCGTAACGAGGCGGGGATCTCTGGTGATCCCGCAGTGCCGGCATGTATGTTACGGTATCCTGTACGGTCCGTCTTCGGTAAGAGCAACCAAGGGGTTCGATTCCCCGATCGCCTTCACAGCGACGTTGGTTACAGTACTCGATTTCCATCGAGCGACTATTGAAGCACAATCAGAGTAAGGCAGCCAATGGACAGAGTCCCTGGCGGCTAGTCTAGCGCTACTGCGGCAGGGCTTTGCAATCCGTGGATACCGGCAGCAGGGAAGCAGGGTAGAGTGGGGCAAGGACAGAAGGGAACGAAGGCTTACTGAAGTATAGGTTAGCTTCTGACCTCAGGCAGTCCTCCCGGATCTCCCGGCAGACGGCCTGTCTCAAGCGTGATTCCGTCCGGGTCCGCAGCGGGATTCTGTCATCCATTGGTCAATCATGAAGGGGGTAATACATATGATGTTGAAGCCAATCACGATTCAAGCGGACCAGCGCGGTCTGCTCTTTCATAAGGGAAGCTATGTGAAGCGGCTGCT
This sequence comes from Paenibacillus sp. FSL M7-0420, assembly GCF_038002345.1. Lineage (NCBI taxonomy): Bacteria > Bacillati > Bacillota > Bacilli > Caryophanales > Paenibacillaceae > Paenibacillus > Paenibacillus sp. FSL M7-0420. Next base: position 538,144 of record NZ_JBBOCJ010000001.1, read on the forward strand.
GCCGGGAACCTACCGTTATTTCTCATGGTCGCAGCATACGGTGGTGGTATTGGATATTGCCAAGCCTTTTAACGCCGGCGGGAAGGACCTGCAGCTGTTCTTACAGGATGATGAGCTCCTGCGGGAGCTGGATGTGGTCCGAGTACAGGATCATGAGAATGTGCTGCACTACGAGGATGGTCAATTCATGCAGCTGCTGAAGCCGGGGATGTATGCGTATTGGAATCTGCTGAGGAAGCATACCTTCGTTCACACGGACATCCGTGTGCCGGAGCTGCCTGCCGGCATTGACCGCTCGATCATCGCGCGGCTGACACCGTATGTGCAGATCTGCGAAATCGCCAGCCACGAGCAGGGCTTCCTGTTCTATGATCATACACTACAGCGGGAGCTTACGCCGGGGAAGTATTATTTCTGGAAGGGACCGGTCTCGGTGCTGACCAAGAAGGTCGATCTGAGACAGCAGCAGATGGATCTGCTTGGCCAGGAGATGATGACCGAAGATAAGGTGACGCTGCGCCTGAACTTCGTCTGCCAGTACCGGATCGTAAGTCCGCACCGCGTGCTGGAGATGAAGGATTTCGATGAGCAGATTCACATCCAGCTTCAGCTCCTGCTGCGGGAGTATGTCGGGACGCTGAGATTGGACGATCTGCTGAAGCGAAAAGAGGATGTGGCCTCCTTCATCCTGGACCGGATCCGGGAGAAGGAGGAAGAGTTCGGGGTGCGCTTCCTTGGGGCAGGGGTGAAGGATGTGATTCTGCCGGGAGACATGAAGGACATTCTGAACACCGTGCTGCTCGCTGAGAAAAAAGCCCAGGCCAACCTGCTGACCCGCCGGGAAGAGACAGCCTCGACGCGCAGCCTGCTGAATACGGCGAAGCTGATGGACGAGAATCAGACCCTGTTCCGGCTCAAGGAGCTGGAATTCCTGGAGAAAATCTGCGACCGGATCGGCTCCATCTCGGTTACGGGCGGCGGCGATCTGCTGGAGCGGTTAAGCTCGCTCATCGGCAGCAATAAGTAGACCACTTAAGATATAAGTAAAAGACGCCCGGGAATGTCTCCCCGCAGCGTCTTTATTTGTTGCCTTATTGATAAGTTCCAGTATACTTCGGCGATACCAGCTTAGTGCCGGTGGCTTCTTTGAGTTCCTGGACGCGAACATTCTTCGCGGCTTCGATATCCTTCAGGCCCAGCTTGTCAAGGGTGGCGAGGGCTTCGGTGTAGACGGATTCGAATTCGGCTTCACTTTTGGCGAAAATGATTTTGGGAACGATTTGTGCCCAGTAGACATTGATCTTCGCTTCAGCATTGGCTTCCTTGGAGCCGGGCTCATAGGCATCGAACAGGTTGCCGGAATCCATAACGTCATTGCTGAACATATATTTGGCTGTGCCGGAGAAGAGCTTGTCCATATATTCGGTCTGCTCGGTCTTTTCGGCTTCTTTGACATCCTTCAGCCATACCTCATTAACCATCCACCAGATGGAGTCGAAGCCCCATTTCTTGGAGGCGGCGTTCCAGTCCTTATTGATCGCTTCCTCAATCTCGGCGTTCAGCTTATATTTGCCGTCTGCCGTTACCGTGAAGGTCTCGCCTTCCTTACCGAAGCTGTTGACGGTCTGGCCATGCTCGCTGTACAGATACTCCAGGAACTGAATCGCACGGTCCTGCTGCTTGGATTTTTTGTTAATGAAGGTCAGGGTCCAGCCTTTGTTGAGCGATCTGCCGTATTGCGGCAGCGTGCCTTCCTTGGACTGAATCGCGTCAACGGTTACATATTTCGCTTCCTTATCCGCTTGATAGAGATTGTTGACCGGATCTTTGTAGTCGGCATAGCTGCCGATCTTCATGAAGATCGAGCCCTGCGTCATTTTCTCCGCAATCTGGTTGTGGTCGCTTGTGAAGTTCTCCAGCGATAGCAGATCTTCCGAATACAGCCGGTTGACGAACTTCAGCACGTTCTTGAATTCGCTGGTGCGGCGGACATCTGAATAAGAGCCGTCCTCGGTCTCGCTAACGGCGCCGAAGGAGCCGCTCAGCACGCCCAGAGAGTCGTTGATATATTTATCCTTATCGTCCAGATAGACCGGAATGACATCCATGCCGTTATATTTCACCCCGGCGGCCTTCACCTTCTTCAGCGCTGCAATCAGGGAATCCTCCTGCTGCAGGTCTTCCATAGTAATGCCAAGATCGTTCATGATGTCCTGGCGGACCAGAATCTGGCCATTGGAGCGTTCATTGTAGAACTTCTTCACCCCGGGATACTGATCCAGCATCTCCGGAGATACATAGTAGTTCGGAATGGAGTAGAGATTGCCGTCCGGCTGGGTGTACCAGTCCACCATGGATGGCGGCAGAATGGTCGTCAGGTACGGATCATACTCCTCCATCAGCTTGTTAAGGGGAGCCACCGTGCCGCTGCTCATCAGCGTCTGGATCAGTGAGTTGCTGTTCCAGCGGTCCAGCGTGATAATGTCGGGCAGATTGCCGGTAGCCATCATCACGTTGAATTCGGAGTTCACATCATTCCCGGCGAGTACATAATCTACGCTGACGCCGGTCTCCCCGGTAATAAGCTTGTCTACATAGTTGTTCTGTGCATCCCATTTCTTGGAGTATCCCGGTACGCCTACATACCAGGACAAGGTGGCAGGTGCCGTGTTAGATTTCCAGCCGGGTTCTGAGGATGTCGCTGCATTCGCGCTTGCGCCTTCGCTGCCGGCAGCCGCTGTAGGTGACGGGCTGGCTTCGTTAGTGGCGTTGCCCGCTTTGGAGCAGCCGGTTAATACGAGTGTCAGACTGAGACAGATGGATAATAAGGCCGTTGCTGTTTTCTTCATTTTTTTACCCCCAAGTTATCATCGTAAGCTATATGTTCATCCCACCTTAAGGCGGATTTATCCTTTGACAGAGCCAATGAGCATGCCCTTGATGAAATACTTCTGTACAAAAGGATAGATCAGCACAATCGGGAGCGATGCGGCGACCATGGCGGAAAGTTGCAGGGTCGTTGTCGTGACGGTACTGTGCGATGTGCCGACGTTGCCCGACATATTAGCCAGCAGTAAAGCGGCTTCTGTGCTTTGAACCAATTTCAGGATATAGAGCTGGACCGTCTGCAGATGATCGCCGAACGTATAGATCATGGCGTCATAATAAGCGTTCCAGTGGCCGACGGCCGTGAAGAGTGAGACCGCAGCGATCACGGGCTTGGACAAAGGTAGAATAAACTTGAAGAATATGGTGTATTCCCCCGCGCCGTCGATTTTGGCGGATTCGATCAGTGCTTCCGGCAGCTCGGCGAAATAGGAGCGGAACAGAATCACATTCCAGAAGCTGAACAAGGCCGGAATAATGAACACCAGGAAGTGATTGTACAGCCCCAGCGAGTTGATCAGAATGAAGAACGGAATCATTCCGCCGCTGAGGTACATGCTGCTGAGCCCCAGCATAGAGTAGAATTTCCGGTATTTCAGGTTCCGGCGGGAGAAAGCGTAAGCGAACATAGCTGTAAACACAATATGGGTGAACGTACCGATCACCGTCCGGGCGACGGTAACCCCGAAGGCCCGGATCAGAGCGCTGTCGCTGAACAAAGCGCTGTAGTTGTCCCATGTGAACTGCCGGGTGAACAGGTACACGCCGCCTCTGGCGTAGTCAGCGCCTTCATTGAAGGAGCCGATTACGGAATACCAGAACGGATAGAGCGTAAATACAATCAGAATGAGCATAATCAGAACATTGCAGGCATTGAACAGCTGTTCACTCCATGAGCGATCCTTAACCACAAGCGTACCCCCTAGAAGATTCCTCTTTTTGTTATTTTTTTGGCCGTGAGATTGGCGAGATAGAGCAGGATGAGCGCGATGACCGTCTTCATTAAGCCAACAGCCGTAGCGTATTCCATACGGAACTCCCTTAGCCCCACCTTGTAGACATAAGTGTCAATGACCTCACTGTTATCAATATTCAGAGGATTCTGAAGCACGAAGAACTGGTCGAAGCCGCTGTTCAGGATATTACTAATGGAGAATACGAGTAAAATGACAATCGTGCCGGTAATAGACGGCAGTGTAATGTGCCAGATGCGCTGGAAGCGCGTGGCCCCGTCCATGTAGGCCGCTTCATACATTTCTTGATCAATGCCCGCAATGGCGGCGAGATAGAGAATGGCACCCCAGCCCAGCTCCTTCACGAGATTCGTCAGCACGGCAAGCAGCCAGAAGTAGTCCTTTTCCCCAAGGAAATGGATCGGCTCGGAAATGATCCCAAGCTGCAGCAGCACATAGTTAACGACCCCGCTGCTCGGCGACAGAATGTTGATAATCAATCCGCCGAAGATGCTCCAGGAGATGAAGTGGGGCAGATAAGTGACCGTCTGCGTTAGCTTCTTGAAATGCTGGGAGGTCAGCTCGTTGAGCATTAGCGCGAACAGGATGGTCAGGGGGAAGTTGATGAGCAGCCCCAATAGATTGATGCCAAGCGTATTGCGCAGCATGTTCCAGAAGTTGATATCGTTCACGAACTCCTTGAAGTTAGCCAAGCCGACCCACTCTGCCGTAAAGATGCCTCTGATCCCTGTGACGATGTTATATTCCTTGAAGGCAATCAGTACCCCATAGAGCGGAATAAACGTAAATACGAGAATGAATATAATACCGGGAAGAATCATCGTCTGAAGCGACAGCTGATCCTTGTTCCGGAAGTTTGTGCTTGTGCCCGGGGATTTGCGCGCCGCAAGCGTAACCTCTGAATCTGTCATCTGGCAACCTCTTTTCTCTTGTGCTCATCCAATTGTAAGCGGATTAAGAAAGCGATAACAGGATTGGAGGTTATGAAAAGGTATCATTATTCATCCTGATCAGACAAAAAGCCCCTCATTTCGCGTCAGCGAAACGGGGAGCTTGCCGTCATGAGGCAGAGTGGGGCGGAAGAATCACCGCTTAGGTTGAATTCACCGGGATTGCTTCTGGAATTCCTTCGGACTGACCCCGAAATAGCTTTTGAAGACGCGGGAGAAGTTCTTGGGGTTGCTGTAGCCGAGCTGCTCGGATACTGTGTGGATTTTGACATTGAGTCCGCTGAGGGCCTGCCTGGCGTATTCCATCCGCTTCATCGTGACATAATCCTGGAAGTTGACCCCGGTGCTGTCTTTGAACATTTTACTGAAATAGTTATAGCTCATATTACAATAATTGGCGATAAAAGCCATGTTGATGCCGTTCAGCAGCTGCTCCTGCACATAGGTCTTGGCAATCTCCACTACATCACCGCTATGCACCAGACTTTCGCGGGCTTCGATCATGTGCAGGATGCAGGACTTGAGGTACAGCCGCAGGGCCTCGCTTCGTTCGAAGGTAGAGAAGTCGCGCTTCTGGCCGGGAATCCAGCCGATCGTGTGCAGAATGATATCGTAATTGTGGCGAATGCTGCTTATGCTGCTGCTCTTCAGGGCTTCTTCGTTAAAATAATGCTGGATCAGCGGGAGCACCTGCTCCCGTCGCCCCATATCGATCAGCTCCACCAGCGTTCTCAGATGCTCCGGCTTGATCCGATTGTCTTCCTTGTTCAGTGTGTCCTCGTACACAATAAGGCTCTGGCGGGGGGTGATCAGCTTATACTGAAGCGTGTCCAGCGCACTCTGATACGCATACGCCAAGCCGCTTGTGCGGCAATCGGACTCAGCCGCGCCGCCTGCCGCTCCCTGAGCCGCACCATCTGCGCAGTGGACCGCAGCACCGACGGCAACCGCGGCGGAGCCATCCGCCAAGAATGGCTGGAGCAGCTTGCGTATGCCGCCAGCATCATAGAGCTGATCATTATAGTTGAGCCAGAGGACCAGGTCATTATGGCGATTATAGAAGGGGAGCAGCGTAAGCTGGGGCTGCTCCCAATCGGCGGCCAGCAGAAGGTGTTCCCAGTTGCCGCTGGCGGAAGGCTCGTGCGGAGCCGGTTGACTCACGGAGACGATGACCGCCGCAGTGACAGGATGAGGGAAGCGGCAGCCCAGCTCATCCAGTACGGCATGGATGGCGTCATGGTCATCCGGGGCAGTGTGCAGAACCTGATTCATGCTGCGGCTGGCTTTCTCCAGCAGGGCCAGCTTGTTCTCGGAATGGCCTTCAAGGTCCTGCTGCTGCTCTTGCTGAAGCTCGCGCACCGTCTTGTTCAGCACCTCGGCAAGGTCGCCCGAATGGACGGGCTTCAGCAGATAGTCGCGCACGCCCAGCTTGAAGCTCTCCTTCACCAGATGGAAATCATCGTATCCGCTGATGACGATGATCTTGTGGCGCTGGTGCCGTCCCTTAAGCGTACGGATCATCTCCAGCCCGCCCATGCCGGGCATATTGAGATCCGTCAGCACGATCGGCGGTTCTTCCCGCGCGATGACCTCCAGTGCATCCGCGCCATCGCGCGCGGTCAGCAGCGGGCCGATATGAGGCACCTTCAGGTACTCGATAATATCCTGAAGACCTTCGCGCACGATTTGTTCATCATCTACGATCAACAGCTTGTACATCCCTGTGCCCTCTCATTCATAAGGAATTCTAATCTGAACCTTCGTATAGTCATTGCTCTTGCCCTCCATGGTAATGGGGTAGGCGTCGCCGTAATACAGGCGCAGTCTGGAGTTGATATTGTGCAGGCCGATGGAGCGGCGGGGCGGCTCGGCCGCAGGGTCCTCGTAATGGAGCGGGGCGCGGAACTGTTCATTCAGGCCGGCAATCTGCTCTTCCTCCATGCCCCACCCGTTATCGGTGATGTCGATGATAAGCTGCTGCTGTTCGGCGTAGGCCCGCACCTGGATATGCAGCAGCTCCCGCCGGGCGGTCTGTCCGTATTTAATGCTATTCTCCACGATCGGCTGGAGCAGGAACTTGATCACCGGAAATGCTTTTAACGATTCATCGATCTCAATGTCCAGCCTAATTACCTTGCTGCTGCTCAGCGATTGCAGACTGACGTACTTGCGGATTAAGCCGATCTCCTCGTTCAGCGTCGTATGCAGGGTATTGTCGCTCAGGTTGTAGCGCAGGATCTTCCCGAAATCCGCCAGCCGGTCCGCCGTGTCGAAGATCTTGGCCTTAATCAGCTGCATCCGGAAGATATCAAGTGTATTGTAGATGAAATGCGGGTTGATCTGATATTGCAGCGCCTTGATCTGAGCTTCCTTCCGCAGCCGCTCCTTCATGACTACCCGATGGATCAGCTCGTTATTGCGCTCGATGAGGTCGTTGAAATCATGCGCGAGCTGTCCCAGCTCATCCGGCCTGTTATCGGGAATGCGGAGCGAAGTGTTGCCGGTAATGACCTGGCGCATGACCGACACAATTTTGTTGAGCCGCAGAAAAATCATTTTGAACATGAAATAACAAGTGATGATCAGCAGCAGAATACTGAACACGATCAGCAGGATCTGATTCCACACATTTTTGCGGACAGAGGCATTGAGCTGCTCCAGCGATACTTTGTACACCAGGCTCTGTCCGATGGAATCGAGGTTGCGATGCAAATATAAATATTCTCCCTGGATAAAATAAGCTCTCTTATCGCCGATATGCTGCTGCAGGACGGCTGCTTCCTCTGCTTCGTCCAGCTCTGCGGTAGACAGTCCGATCTGGCCGCCGGAATAGAGGAATTGGGCGTTCGACAGATTGGCGGGCTCCTCCTCGATGCTGAACAGGCTGTCCTCGGCCAGCGTAACCACGGCAAGTCCTAGCATGTCGCGGGCCGGCGAATACAGCTTGGTAAGCAGCGTATATTTCCTGCGCTCATCGTGTAAGCTGGCGGGGCCAAGCTCACGGTCACCGGGCAGCAGCCACAGCCGGGTCTCCGACTCCTTTTGCACAAATTGCTGTAGCTTCGGGTGGGAGGAATAGTTGCTCAGATGAAAGAAATAAGGCCACGACTCCGGGATGGCGTCATTCCCCATAAAGATACGAATGGAGTAATCGTCGCTCTCCGAGAAAGCGGTCGCATATTTGATAATAGGGGTGACAGTGTCCAGATATTCCTTCAAAAATTCCGATTGATCCCCCAGATAGGGGTCATTGATGAATTCGAGCATTTTGTTGTTTCGGCTGACCATGGAGGTCAAATCCGCAGCCACCTGTATGCGGCCTTCCATATCCTGATAGGATTGGTCAAAGGCATGGGACATATTAGTGATGAAGCTGTCCTGAATGTTGCGCGTGGTATGGGTGCTGTTCCACACGAGCAGGACGGAGAGCAGAATAAACGGAATGGTATAGAATACAATCATTTTGACCATAATGCTGTTTCTTGGTTTGGATATCATAGCGTTGTCACCTTCTGCGGCAGGTCTTTACGGGTCCGGGAAGCCGGTATTCGTATGGGTATTTACGATCTACTATGAACGCTGCTGTCCAAAAGAACAATCGAAAATGCATTAATGTTCATTTTGTGCTGTTTTATCCCTCCCTTTGTACTAACGTCTTTCGTTCCGCTTTTCTACAATAGAAGTATTACAACGATAGAGAGGTATTGACCTATATGAGAGAACGGTTAAGCATGGACAAGGATTGGTTGTTTCATCACGGGGATGTAGCCATCCCGGTGGAGAACAGCCACAAAGCGGTATACGGCAACGCCAAAGCAGGCGGCATCATGGGAGCAGCCAGCATTGAATGGAACGATAATGAGTGGGAGACGGTGGGGCTGCCGCATGACTGGTCTTACCGCCAGCCGTTCGACCGCGAAGGCGGGGTGCCGGACTTCGGCTACAAGCCGCGCGGCATTGGCTGGTACCGCAAGAAGTTCAAGCTGGAGGCCTCCGACAACGGCAGACAGCTGCTTCTGGAGTTCGACGGAATCGCCACCTATGCGACAATTTATTTGAACGGCAGCGTACTGGGGCGGAACTTCTGCGGCTATACCAGCTTTGTGGTGGATATCACGGACCATGTCTTTTATGGCGACCGCCCTAATCTGCTGGTTGTGAAGGTGGACGCCTCGGTATCCGAGGGCTGGTGGTATGAAGGTGCGGGCATCTACCGCCATGTGTGGCTTACGAAGAAAGACCCGCTGTCCATCACCGATCGCGGCATCTGGGTCAATCCGGTGAAGCAGGACGGGGACAAGTGGCTGACGAACGTGGAGACGAGAATTACGAATGAGCGGGAGACGGCAGCGGAGTACGAACTCCTGTCCCGTGTGGTGCGTGCCGATGGGACGTTAGTGGCGGAAGAACGGACCGCAGGCCGCGCGGAAGCTGGGGAAGCCGCTGTTCTGAAGCAGGAGCTGCCTGTTAGCTCGCCGCTGCTGTGGGATGTGGAGGCTCCGCACCTGTACAAGCTGTGCTCTACCCTGCTGGTGGACGGAGAAGAGCGGGACACGGTCACGACTTCTTATGGTTACCGCAGCATTCGGATCTGCCCGGATACCGGATTCTATCTCAATGAACGCCCGCTCAAGATCAAAGGCACCTGCAACCATCAGGACCACGCCGGGGTTGGGGTTGCGTTGCCGGACTCGCTGCATGAATACCGGATACAGCGGCTGAAGGAAATGGGGAGTAACGCTTACCGCTGCGCCCATCACAATCCTGCGCCGGAGCTGCTGGAGGCCTGCGACCGGCTCGGCATGCTGGTGATGGACGAGAACCGTAACTTTGACAGCTCGCCGGAAGGGCTGCGCCAGGTCGAAAATATGGTGACGCGCGACCGCAATCACCCGTCTGTTGTATTCTACAGCTTGTTCAATGAAGAACCGCTGCAGGGCACACCAGTCGGGCGCAAAATGTTCAAGCGGATGAAGCAGGCAATCCTGCGTCTGGACGATACCCGTCCGGTTCTGGGGGCCATGAACGGCGGCGTTATGGAAGACGGTGGAACGGTCGATGTGATGGATATCGCCGGATTCAACTATATGCATGGCGGCTATGACCGCTTCCATGAGAAGCATCCCGGCCAGCCGATGATCGGGTCGGAGACCGTCAGTGCTTTTGCCACAAGAGGGACTTATGTCAGTGATACCGTGCTACAGTTTTTTGACAGCTTCGACCGGGAACGGGCGAATTGGGGCAACACCGCAAGGGAGTCGTGGCAAGCCATTAATACCCGTGACTACATGATGGGCACCTTTGTCTGGACGGGCTTCGATTACCGCGGCGAGCCGACCCCTTATGAGTGGCCCAGCGTCAGCACCCACTTCGGTATCCTGGACACCTGCGGATTCCCGAAGGATTCCTATTACCTGTACCAGGCGTTCTGGCTGGACGAGCCGGTGGCGCATATCGCAGGCGGCTGGAACTGGCCGGGGAAGGAAGGGCAGCCCGTGACCGTCATGACGCATACCAACTGCGATGAAGTGGAGCTGTATGTCAACGGGGAGCTGCGGTACAGACAGGCTGTCGAACTCTATGAGCAATGCCAATGGGAAATTCCTTACGAGCCTGGAACGCTAAGGCTGGAGGGGTATCGTCAGGGCAAGCGGGTTGCCGTGGATGAGAAAATAACGCCCGGGGCAGCTTGCGCGCTGCGCGTGGAGACGAGCAAGCCAGCCCTGCTTGGCGATGGGCGGGACGCGGTAGTTGTCAATGTCTACGCCATCGACGCCGAAGGGCGGTTTGTGGAGACAGCGGGGCAGCAGGTCTCCTTCGCTCTGGCCGGAAGCGGCATTATTCTGGGAGCGGGCAACGGCAATCCCAACTCCCACGAGCTGGATCATCTCATGGAGAGCTGCCTGTTCAATGGCTGTCTCCAGCTGATTGTCGGCAGCGATGCGGGGCATACCGCTATTGAACTGACGCTTCAGGGGGAGGGCTTGCAGCCTCTGGTGCATATCATCCCGGTAGAAGTGGTTGACGAGCCTCCTTATGTATTGTCCGTTCATGAGCGTTATATCAACAACTGGCTGCTGACACAGGAGATATCCCGGGAACGTCCGGACCCCAATGTGGAGATTCATCCTACGGACATGAATTCCTGGGAGAAGGTTGACGTCAGCTTCGGGCCGCAGCAGCTGCTCCAGGGAGCGGACGGCTATGTGATTTACCGCAGCTCCATCGCCCTGACGGAACGGGAGAAGAGCAGCAGCCCGTATCTGTATTTCCACGCGCTTAGCGGGGATACCGAAATCTATGTCAATGGCAGACTACTGGCTAAGCAGTCCTCGCCATGGCCTTCTACCCTGGAGGTTGCGCTTGACGATGTGGAGCTTGGCGACGAGACGGTATTGTCCGTGCTGGTCGGCATTCAGCCGGATGTGTACAAGCCGGGTATCAACGGTGCTGTTTCGATGGGATTGAGGGGGTAGAGGGCCGTGCGGCTAACGCTACTCTCGGCGGCGCAATAGCCGCTTTTGCTTGGTTAACTACACGCTGCATCAGTGGAAATGTTGTAATTATTGCAACATGAATACGAAGATACCATGTGTTCGTGAGGCTTGTTGCACAAATTACAACAATTGTCCCGCTAATCCGCGTGGAGAAGAGGAAATGTTTCCTTTTGTGCAGCATTTTTGAATTTGAGCCGAAATAAACAGAGGAATGTTGTATTATAGGCAGGATTTTTAAGTCGGCAGATTCACGTGGCAATGTCGGCTGCCCGGGAAGCCTCCTTATTCACTTGGGGCAGGCTGGATGATGGGATCTTAAGAAACAAAATCGCCCTCCACACAGCTCAGCTTATGAGCTAGTGGGGGGCGATTCTTGGTTGAGAAGCTTCTTCCTCTGTACCATTCCGCTTAATCTACTCCACCAGCCCGAGCAAATACCCGTAATGCTCCGCTTCCATCTGGTCCAGAGGGATGAAGCGGATGGAGGCGCTGTTGATGCAGTAGCGCTTGCCGCCACGGTCAGCGGGACCGTCGTCGAAGACATGGCCTAGATGAATGTCACCGGATTGGCTGCGGACCTCGGTGCGTTCCATGCCGAAGCTGGTATCCGTGTCGTAGGTTACCACCTCCGGGGTAATGGGCTTCGTGAAGCTGGGCCATCCGCAACCGGAGTCGTATTTATCCTTGCTGGAGAACAGTGGCTGGCCGGTGGCGATATCGACATACAGTCCGGCCTCGTAGTTATCCCAGTATTCGTTGCTGAAGGCACGCTCGGTGTCATTATTGACGGCTACGGCATATTGGTCGGAGGTTAACCGCTCCTTCAGTTCTGCGTCGGAAGGGCGCGGGTACTGGGCCGGATCGATAACCGGCTCTTGCTCATCCAGGATGCTTAAGTCGATGTGGCAGTATCCGTTCGGATTCTTCTCCAGATAATCCTGATGGTATTCCTCCGCCAGATAGTAGTTCTCCAGAGGAAGGACTTCCGTTACGATCTTCTGGTCATACTTGGTCTGCTCCTGCGCTACGGCCTGCTGAATGATAGCTGCATCCTCCGGGGAGGAATAGTAGATTCCCGTCCGGTATTGAACACCCCGGTCATTGCCTTGCTTGTTCAGGCTGGTCGGGTCAACGACCTTGAAGTAAGCCTCCAGGAGCTGCTTCAGGGTGACCTGCTTCGGATCATACTTCACATGCACCGTCTCCGCGAACCCCCGATCCCCGCGAATGACATCCTCGTAAGAAGGATTCTCGCCTTTCCCGTTGGCATAGCCTGAGGTGACGTCCTGAACTCCCTGAATGCGGGACATGTACGCCTCAACGCCCCAGAAGCAGCCGCCCGCCAGATACAAGTCACGCAGATCCTTGTCAGCTATAGTTGCGGTCTTGACCGCTGGAACCGGAGCGGCCGCTGAGGCGGAGCTCATTCCCGCGAAGGTGTCCTTAATCTGCTCGTTGGAGGCATGACCCGGGAGGGACTTCACCAGCAACCCTTCTTCATCGATATAAAAAGAGCTGGGATATGCCCGTACCTGAAAATCCTTGGCCCATGTCCCATCTTCATCGAGCAGCACGGTCAGATTGTCATACGGCTGCTTGTTGAACCATTCCGTGAACTCCTTGGCGGATTTCTCGCCTTTGTAGCCGGGAGTTACAATCGATACCACCTGGAAATCCTTCTCCTGTCCGGCCAGCGTATTCAGTTCCTCCAGACCGGCAAGACAGATGGAGCACCAGGAGGCCCAGTATTTCACATACACGTTCTTGCCTTTCAGATCCTCCAGCTTCATAGGGTCGCCCTTCAGATCATTTAATGCGAATACGGGTGCTGGCTTCCCCTTGTTCATGGCTGCCGGGGAGTCCGTCGTACCGGATGCTGTATCGGGCTTCGCACCGCATGCAGCCAGGATTGACAGCAGGCCGCCAATCACCAGCATATATCCCATCCACTTCCATATCTTTTTCATACCAGATTCCTCCACAGTTATTGAATCCAGCTCACAATCGTATTCAGCTGGTCTGTCATTAGCAGCAGCCCCATGGCGATCAGCATACAGCCGGAGGCGATCTTGATCCCTCCCATGAACCGGTACAAGCGGCGAATCCGCTGCACCAGAACCTCCGAGAAGACGGATAGTACGAGAAAAGGAATCGCCAGACCCAGCGTATACAGCAGCATCAGGAATCCTCCGTAAGCAGGGGAGCCTTCCCCGGCAGCGATACTGAGAATACCCGCGAGTACCGGGCCGATGCACGGCGTCCACCCGAAGCTGAACGTCAGGCCGAGCAGGAAGGCCCCGATATAGCCGCCGCGTGCAGCGCGGGGACTGGACAGCTTTTTTTCCCGTTCCAGCCAGGAGATCTTGATCAGTCCGGTCTGGTAGATTCCGAATAAGATGACAATCGCTCCGCAGACGGCAATGAATCTGGAGCTTGAAATGACATTGCCAAGAATGCCGGAGCCGAAGCCCAAGGTGATGAAGACCACAGACAGTCCAAGCACGAAGATTAGGGTCCGCAGCATGAATACCGAACGGAACCGCAAGGAGCCTGTGTCCACTCCGCCCTGATTTACATTGCCCGCCAGGCTTCCGGACAGATACGAGACATAGACCGGAAGCAGCGGCAGAATACAGGGTGCAAAAAACGATAATACCCCTGCGCCGAAGACGCCGAACAGGAATACAAAATCACCAGCCATCTCTGTCACCACCTATTATGAATACTGCTTCTCTAACGCTAAGGCTTACCGGCTAGTGTAGATTGGAACTGTGAACCAGAAGCAGCTTCCTGAACCCTTAGTGCTCTCTACACCAATCTTGCCGCCATGCAGCTCCACAATGGATTGGGCGATGGCAAGGCCCAGTCCGGCGCCTCCGCTATTCTTACTTCGCGATTTATCTATCCGGTAGAACCGTTCGAAGATCCGTGCGGTCTCCTCTGCTTCAATTCCCTGACCCTCATCGTTCACAGCGATCCGCAGGAAGTGGCCTTCCTCGGCGGCAGACAGCACGATATGGCCTTCTTCAGGAGAATGTTGAATGGCATTCTGCACAAGATTGGACAGTACCCGCTTGATCTGCGTGGGCATCATCAGGGCCGCGGGCAGCTTATCCGGCAGCTCAATCTCGACCTTCAGCCGCTTCTCCGCCAGATGGAAGGAGAAGCTCTCCAGCGTGCTGATCAACAGCTCATCTGCATGGCAGGGCTGCGGGTCGAAGGTTCCGCCGCTGGCCTCCAGACTGGATAGCTCAAAGAGGTCCTGGATCAGCCCGGCCAGCCGCTTCGTCTCCAGCCGGATCGTATTCAGATACCGCTGGAAGGTCTCTTCGTCCTTGATCACATCATCCTCCAGCGCTTCCACGAATGATTGAATGGAGGCAAGAGGGGTCCGCAGATCGTGGGAGACATTCGCGATCAGCTCCCGCCGGGCGGACTCGGACTGGTGGAGATGGTCGAAGCTCTCTTTTAACTTACTGCTCATCTCATTGAATTGCCGGGCCAGAAGCTTGAACTCGTGCGGGCCGATCGTGGGGACTTCGGTGTGGAAATCCCCCTCGGCAATCCGTACCGTCTGCTCCGTAATCCGGGCAATGGACTTCTCCACCGGCCGCGTCAGCAGATGCTGAACGATGAAGGAGAACACGCCGATCCCGGCGGTGATGCCGGACAGATAATATAGCTGATCGATGGTCAGCAGCATCCGGGAATAACTGACGAATAGACAGACTAGCAATACGCCGATCCCCGTGAGACTGGACAATAGCAGATAGGTACGCAGCTTCATCAGATGCCATCACCTGCAAACTTATAGCCGATTCCCCAGACCGTCTTGATGTATTTCGGGTCGGAGGGCGTCTGTTCGATCTTCTCGCGTAATCTTCGGATATGCACGGTAACGGTAGTCGTATCTCCTTCATAGCTGAAGTCCCAGATCTTGCTCAGCATCTGCGTCCGGGAGAATACCTGCCCCGGATGGCTCGCCAGCAGATAGAGCATTTCGAATTCGGTCACCGTCAATTCAATCGCCTGCCCGCTGATCTCCACGGTACGCTTCCCGACATCGATGGTCAGTCCTTCGTATTTGATCGTGTGCTCAGCGGCGGTAACCGGCGATACCTGGACATATCTCATTCTGCGCAGAATCGCCTGCACCCGCAGGACGAGCTCCCTTGGACTGAAGGGCTTGGTCAGATAATCATCCGCTCCCATCGTCAGCCCCATCAGCCGGTCCTGCTCCTCGCCGCGCGCCGTCAGCATGATGATCGGGAGATCTTCGGTCTGCCGGATCTCACTGCACACCTCCCAGCCATTCTTATGCGGCATCATGAGGTCGAGCACAATCAGGCTTGGAGACTGGCTGCGCCATAGCTCTAGTGCTTCCAAGCCGTCCTTGGCGGTGGTGACCAGATACCCCTCCCGTTCCAGATACCTGCGGCAGACATCGGTAATATTCGGATCATCATCCGCGACCAGCACTCGTTCATTCATCCTAACCCACCCCATATCCGGAAAAATCCATTTGATTCCATCATATCACAGGGTGAGGGCATCGCTCATCCCGTCTTATTTCATGGCCTTGGCAGGCTTCATGTACATGGTCACTACCGTATCCGCCACATAAGTGCTGCCGTCATACAGGGCCGGAGCCATGCTCAGATTGACCGTTTTACCGTCGACCATCATTTTTTTCGACCCGATCATAACCTTGATCATCTTGCCCATCGGTTTCATGATGTCATCCATCATCTTGTCGTCATCCATCATCTTGCTGTCGTCCATCATCTTGCCATCGTCCATCATCTTGTTATCGTCCATCATCTTGTCCATGTACATCAGCGATACGGAGCGGTCCTTGCTGTTCCATTCAATGCTGTAGCCGTACATCATGGCGGCCTGTCGTAGGTTCATCAGCTCCATGCCGTCTTTCTTCATCGTCTTGATGCCTGCTGCCGCGCCGGCGATGCCGGACACCGCCAGAGAGAGTACCAATACTGCCCCCATCATGAACGGTTTGCCTGCTTTGCTGTTACCCATGCTTATCACGCTCCATCTCTTTTTTTGGATTACATGGAACAGCATAAGCGGCAGAGCTTACGATTCTCTAAGCGAAACCTTACGATTGTATTACGGCAGCGGAGATTGCAGATCAGATCTGCCGCACTATAACCTTTCACTATAGCCAGGTATCAGTTATAAGTGTTACTCCTAAGGCCGCACTCCATGCTAGAATTTATACACAAAGACAGAACAGTGGAACTAGAGGAGGGCTAATCATGTGTGATAGATTTCAGATCGTAGGCAGCCTGCTGCGTCCGGCGGAGCTATTAGAATATAAGCAGCAAATCGAACACCGGGACGATATTCAGTATCCTTTTTACGAGGATTTCCAGGGCTATGAGCAGTGTGAGGCGAAGGCGATTCAGTCGGTAGTCGAGCAGGCAAGCGAGAATGGGCTGAGTATTCTGACGGACGGGGAGTATTCCAAGTCGATGTGGCATCTGGACTTCGCGTGGGGTCTCCAGGGGATTCAGCGCTATATCGCGCCTCACGGGTATTTCTTCAGAGATATTGACGGTACTTCCAAATATGAGACGCGAAAAGACATCGGTCTGCGCATCACAGGCGAACTCGGCGGCAAGAACCACCACTTCCTTCAGGCCTACCGCCAGCTTCAGGCTCATGCCGGAGACCGGGAGACGAAGCTGTGCGTGCCTTCGCCATCCCATATTTTCGGAGAGCTGTCCTGGTCGGATAACCTTGGCGGCGAGGGTGCAGTGTACCAGAACCGTGATGAGCTGAAGGCCGGTCTGGTGACGGCGTATAAGGATTTCGTAGGGGAATTCGCAGCCGCTGGTGGTAAGATTCTGCAATTCGACGATTGCCTCTGGGAGCTGTTCGCGGACGATAATCCGAATTCACCATTTACAGGTGAGGCAATCAACCACGAGGAAGTACAGAGTCTCGCTACCGAATTCATCGATATCAACAACACCATTATTGATTACGGACATAGCTTGGGGCTGCTTATGTGGACCCATAACTGCCGTGGTAATTATGATTCCCGGAATATGGGCGGCGGCTCTTATGTGAAGATTGCCAACCTGTTCCTGAAGCAGCTGAAGTACGACCGCTTCTTCCTGGAGTGGGACGACGAACGCGCTGGCTCGCTGGAGGCACTTGCTGTGTTCAAGGATAGACCGGAGACGGAAATTGTACTTGGCTTGCTGTCTTCCAAAACCAGTACGCTTGACGATGAGACCCGTGTCCTCCGCATGCTGGATGAAGCGTCCACGATCATTCCCAAGGAGAGATTACTGCTCTCCCACCAATGCGGGTTCGCCTCCTGCGACGGGGGGAATGAGCTGACGGAAGCGGAGCAATGGGCGAAGATCAGACAGGGGCAAGAGATTGCCCGGCAATACTGGGCTTAACTTCATTAATAGGTAGCAACTGTTCATAAAAGCAAGCCCGCATCTGGCAACAGGATGCGGGCTTGCTGCTGTTTATGAAACTAAGTAGTCTTTGAAACATCTGAATGAGGAGCAGATGGAATGTATATGAAAAACCGAACACAATATGCTACCACGAAGGTAAGTTGCCCAATGTATACGGAAATCCGAATACATTGGGTGCTGCTGCGATGAAGCGTCGCGCTATGCTCCACAGCCAGTAACATTTATAGAGAAATCCTGCAGGAAGTGCAACAATACTGCCCCATAGATGCGGTCTATGCTGAAATCCTGCAAGAAATGCAACAAATTCAGCGCTAATCTGCTCTAAACACCGAAATTTGTGCAAATAATGCAACATTGTACTTCAGCCAGTAATAGGTAAGGAGGAATCCTGCAAGAAGTGCAGCAATTCTCTATACAAGCGGCTGGTGAAAGAAGGCATCAGCATCCTTCACCCGGTAGGTTGATTTCCTAATGTTTCCTTCTATATCACCTGCTATATAGATTAAACTTGAAAATTTAAGTTAAGGGAAAAGTGGCGGAGGGGAATTTTGGAACTGTAGGAGCGGTAGCGTCCGCCTTTGTGTTTGAATTTCCACCGTGCGTAGCAGTTTTAATCAAGAAATTCAAACACAACAGCGGCCGGAAGTCCAAAACTTCTCTGGAGTTACGACCATCCCAAAACAAAAAAATCATTAGTTCAATTTATATAGCTAAACACCATGTCGCATTTATCCGGCTGCAATGTCGCAAAAGTACATGGAAACAGAGGTGGCAGATCGGCTATACTCGCTGTAACAATTATGATAATGAAAATCATTATCACATAATACATAACAGGGGGAGTCAGCGTGAACAGAGCAACACAGAAACAAGGGGCCGGCAGGAAGAAATTCGCCGCCCGGCAATCAGGATTATTCATGGTATGGATGCTGGCGCTGGTACTGGTACTTACAGCTTGTGGTTCTGGGGGAGGCACGAATGCAGGTACAGCCGCACAGCCTTCTGCTTCAGCTGAGCCGTCTCCATCGCCTGAAGCACAGACGCAGGCAACACCGGAGGCACAGGCTACAGCAGCCTACCCGGTTACCTTCAAACATATCAAGGGCGAATATACGCTTACGGAGAAGCCGAAGGTGATTGCTGTGCTTGATGTGAAATTCGCCGATCAGCTGATCGCGCTTGGAGAGAAGCCGGCAGGCAGCGTAGTTGCCGGAACCAAGGACGAGTTCCCGGAATATTTGAGTGCTCAAATGGACGGGGTGAAGGTCCTGGGTACACGCGATGAGCCCAATCTGGAAGCCATTGTGGCGCTGAACCCGGATCTGATCTTGATGACTGATTTTCAGGAAGAAGCTTATGAGAGTGTCAGTAAAATCGCGCCTACAATCGTCCTGGACTTCTATGAGGATTGGCGGGATACGCTGGCTACCATCGGTACAATAACAGGGAAGCAGGCAGAGGCTGAAGTAGTGAAGAAAGCCTATGAGGATAAAATCACCGGACTGCGTGAGCAGCTGTCGGCGAAGCTGGGCGACGAGACGGTGGCGCTGATTCGTCCAAGACCGGAAGGGATTCGGGTACATGGTCCCGAGCACCGGACCGGAAGCATTCTGTATGAGGATCTGGGATTAAAGGCTCCAGCGTTCGTTCAGGCGATCAAGGATGATACCTCGGTTGAAATATCGATGGAGACTGTCTCTGATATCGGAGCAGACCGCTATTTCCTGCTCTCGGATGATCTGTTCGCCAAAGAGGCAGAGGCTCTGGCCAGCAGCCCGATCTGGAAATCCCTTGATGCAGTGAAGAATAACCGTGCCTATGATGTGAATTCAACGCTCTGGATCGCTTACTATGGTCCCCTTGCGATCAATATTATTGTAGATCAGGCCTCGGAAGCGCTGCTTGGAGCTCACTGAGATGGACCGCTATCTGTCGTCGGCCCCCTGGAGGGTACTGGCGGAGGATTACCGGATGAGGCTGGGGGAGCCGCCTGCGGGCAGTGTCCGTACCATCGCTCTGAGTGAGCTGCAGGATGAAGCGGTATGCCGCGAATATGTTAGCTGGCTTAAGGAGTATATCGGTGCGCCGGACCTGCAGGTTGCGGCTTCCATGCTGGCCAAGCGGATCGGCTATCTGTGGATCGCGCCAATACTGACCGCCATGACCGTTCATAATCGTGAAGTCTTCTTCCCGCTGGACAGAAGCTTCCTCTATCATCCGGCTTCTGCAGAAGAGACGACATTCCCATTCCTGGCGCTGGACGGGCTGCAGTCAGCCTCCCCGCCGGATGATCGGGGAGTGTGGCGCGAAGCTGTTGTTAAGGAGAATTTTGCGGCACGGCTTGCGCCGATGCTGCAGACGCTTGCCGCAGTTGGACCTGTCTCCATGGCTGTGCTGTGGGAGAATATTATGGTGCGTATTGCCCCGCTGTATGCGCCCGGAGCAGATCTGTCCGGCGAAGAAAGGCTGCGGATGCAAGAGGATTTTACGTATCTAACCCGGATGGCCGCCGGTCCATTGTTCAGCGCAAGACGCAACCCGTTCACCCGGTTCACCGAGGGGAGTGACGAGGCTCCGGTTGCGAAGAGCAAGCGTATCACCTGTTGCTTTTACTACCGGATGTCCGGGGAATATTGCAGAAAGTGTCCGAAAATTGACAATGAGAATGAATCTCAATTAAAATGACAGCAGGTCTATCCGTTAAGCAAAGGATACTGTTGTCAGGAGATGAGAGAAATGCCGCAACAAGAACAGGCAAGTCTATGGAGTGATACGGCGGTCAAGATGCTTGATGTGCGTAGCGGTACTGTGCCGCCCGGCGGTGTGCTTAGCGAAACGGGCCTGGCGTCTAATCAGCTGCTGCTGGCCATCGGCGGGCAGGGAGGGCTTGTGATGAATGGTGAAGGCTGCCATGTCCAGGCCTCTTTTGCTTGTCATGCTGCCAAAGGATCAGCCTATACTCTGAGTGCGGGAACAGACAACATTCATTATACAGCGATTAGCTACAAGGCCATTCCTGTTGCGGGAGCCGCCCATGTGCTCTTCCCGCAGCGCAATCACCCGCTGCGGACTTCGTTCATTCACCATTCCGGGTCCCCGGCGGAGCTGCATATGGCGGCGGAGAGAATTGCCGCAAAATGGAGCCGGGGAGAAGGGCTGGAACGCTTCCATGCCAATGCGCTGCTGCAAGGCATGCTCTACGAGCTTATGATGGAGCATGAACGCGGTCAGGGCGGGGGTGAGCCCGATATGGTGGAGGTTGTTGCCGCCTATATCGCGGGGCATTATCGTCAGGAGCTGGGGCTGAAAGAGCTGGCCGCGCTGGCCGGATGCGGCGTGCGGCAGCTCCAGCGGCGGTTCAAACAGGAGAAGCGGCTCGGGCCAATGGAATACGTAATCCGGCTGCGGATGGAGAGCGCAGAGCGGATGCTGCGTTATACGGATGCTTCCATCGGCGAGATCGCTGAGCGGACAGGCTACCGCGACATGTATTATTTCAGCAGGGCGTTCAAGAAGCATTATGGAGTTCCTCCGCTGCTCTACAGGCGTGCTGCTGCTTCAGAACAGGGGACGGTTACCGTTCCTTCGGGATTGCCGGAACGCTCGGCCTTCCCGCACGGCTCAGCACAGGGTCCGTTGATCCACCATCTGCGCGGCGAATATCGTGTTACCGCTGCTCCGCAGCGGATCGCCGTGCTGGACGTCCAATATGCTGACCATCTACATGCGCTGGGGATGTCCCCCGCAGGAAGTGTAGGCTTCGGAAGCGGGGCGCTGAATTTCCCCGCTTATTTCCAGGAGAGGCTTGTGGCAACGGAAATGCTCGGCACCTATGAGTACCCGGACCTGCAGGCTGTTGAACGGCTGCGCCCGGATCTGATTATCTGCACCGAGGTGCATGCTCCACACTACGAACGCTTAAGGCAGGTGGCGCCAACGATCATGTTCAAGCGCAATGAGAGCTGGCAGACGATTCTGAGGCTGTTCGGCGAGCTGACAGGCAAGCAGGCGGAGGCGGAACGTATGATTGCCGATTACCTGCGCCGTACGGCATTGCTGTCCGCAGAGTTGGCTCCGGTACTCGCGGGTAAGAGTGTGGCTCTGATCCGTCCGCGGGAGTCCATCGTCCGGGTACATACGGCTTCTCACCGCACAGGCGCTGTGCTGTACCGGGACCTTGGTCTGCCTGCTCCGTTATTTGTGGCGGACACCGCCTCTGACACGGCCTATCATATTTCCGTTGATAGACTTCCGGCTGTGCATGCTAACTACTACTTTTTGCTCAGCAACGAGAGGATGCAGGGAGGAATATCAATGACAGAACAAAGCGTGAGAGGCATGCTGGGTACAGACCAGCAGCGTATATACCCGGTAGATGCGGCTACCTGGATCGGCTGCTATGGACCGACAGGCATTAATTGTATCGTGGATCAGGTCGCCCAGGCCTTGCTGGCTTGAGCGGATCACGACAGTCAGAACGGTCGCCGCTCACATCTCCCGATCATACTTGAACCGGTAATAGATGCCGTATCCAATCGTGAACAGGTAGGCGAATACCAGTAACAGCACAACGGTGAGTTCAGTTTCCATTAAGGCGAGAGCCAGCATTAAAGCCCCGAATATAAACACCATCATATCATAGGCCTTCGCCTTCGCCCGGGTTGCAATGGCAACATTACGTTCATCGTTCTTGTTGATCTCCATCTGCTTGGCGATGGCGGGGCTATTCTTCAATGCGCGCTGTCCGATGAGTTCCCCCATCCCGCTGCCGAACAGGCCGGAGCCCAGTCCGATACAGATAAAGGGCAGTGTCCGCAGCACCCCCTCCGGCTCTTGAACTGTTCTAATGAAGTACAGACTGCCTGCCAGCAGGACGACACCTGCAATAACCAGAAGATAAACCGAGACGGGTTTCTTCATCAATTCTCTTCCTCCTCATAAATAAAAATCTCCTCAATGCTGAGTCCGAAATAACGGGCAATCTTGAACGCGAGCAGGATGGACGGGTTATAGCGGCCGTTCTCCAGTGAACCTATCGTCTGCCTGGACACCTCAAGCGCCGCTGCTAATTCCTCCTGCCTGATTCCGCGCTGCTTGCGTAATTCTTCCAAACGGTTGTTCATGGAATCACTCTCTTCATGGAAAGTTAACTTTACATGGAGAGTGTATCGCATGACGTTCCAAATGTAAAGCTTGCTTTCCGTTTTCAGGTGAATGGAGAGGTTGGCACTCCCTATATGCGAACGTCCGTGCTACAATATTCCTTGTGAATATATGGAAGGCGGTGGGGCTTTGACTCCGAGACAATGGATCATCAAGTTCATACGGATGCATAAATGGGTGTTTGTATGCGGTTTCTTTGTGACTACTATAATGACTCTGGTGAACCTGTTGTATCCGTTCCTGGGCGGGAGGCTGATCAATATCGCTTTTTATGACCAGGATCTGAATGCCTTCCTGAAGCTGTGCCTGATCTATGCCGGAATCCTTCTGTTCAATCAGTTCATTGTGGCGACGCTCAATAATCTGATCTCTTCTCAAATAATGACGGGATTCGTGTTCGATATCCGGCGGGCGCTGCTGCGCAAGATTCTGCATCAGAAGGGGAAGGACCTCTCCGGGATGTACAGCGGCGATCTGATCAGCCGGATGAACCGCGATGCCAAGGACATTATGAATCTCGTCTTCTGGAGCGGACTGTGGGGGTATTCGAATCTGCTGCATATCGTGTTCGCGGTGGGGTTCATGTTCTATTATCATGTCCTGCTGGGCGTGTTCACGGTGGTGCTGGTTCCTGTCGTGTTCATGGTCTCCAGGGTTTTCAAGCAGAGAGCGCTCAGGGTCAACCGGGATCTGGCGGCAGAGCAGGGAAGGCTGTCCTCGTACTTATTTGAAATTGTGGCCAATATGCGGGAGATCAAGCTGCTGAATGCGGGGAGGCTCGTAACCCGTACATATCTGAGGCGTACAGTCTCTATCCATCACAAGAATGTGGACAATGGAAGAATCGAGGTAACCACCGAGCGGGTGAACGCATTTATCATGCTTGCCGCACAGCTGCTGCTGTTCATTATCTGCGCCCGGCTGATTGTGAAGGGGCAGATGCAGCTTGGTGTTTTTGTGGCTGCCGCCAGCTATTTCAATATGGCTGTGACTTACTTCAGCTCGATGGGCAGCAAGATTACCGATACTTGGGGGCAGACGGTGTCCTTGCAGCGTGTTGCGGAGCTCCTGAATGAGCAGGAGGAGGACTACAGAGAAGCCCAGGTGCCCACACTGATTAAGGAGGGGACGATTGAATTTCGTAATGTCAGCTTCGGATATACGGAGGAGAGGCGGGTACTGGACGGGTTCAATCTCCGTGTCGAGGGAGGAAGCACTGTGGGCATTGCCGGAAGGAGCGGAGCCGGGAAAACAACGCTCGGAAGCCTGATTTGCAACCTGTATCCTGTTGACGGCGGCGAGCTTCTAATCGATGGCCGCAATGTGAACGAATATAACCTGCACAGCTTGCGGAGTCAGGTGGGCGTGGTTCATCAGGAGACGGTTCTGTACGATAACACGCTGCGGTATAATCTCTCTTTTACTAATAACCGTGATCGGGACAGTATGTTAATTGAAGCACTTAAGAGAGCTGCGCTGCATGAGCTGGTCCTGAATCTCCCGGACGGGCTGGACACAGTGCTGGGAACTTCCGGGCAGGAATTATCAGGCGGCCAAAAGCAGCGTCTGGCTATTGCGCGAATCCTGGTCAAGAATCCGAGAATTCTGGTCTTCGATGAAGCGACTTCATCCCTCGACAGCAAGAATGAGGCGCTGATCCGGCAGATGACCGGTGAGCTTGGGCAAGACCGGACGCTGATCATCATCGCCCATCGGTTGTCCACGCTTAGAGGCTGTGACCGGATCGCAGTGCTGGAGGACGGCCGGGTCACAGGCTACGATACTCACGATGTGCTGATCAGAAGCAACAAAACGTATATAGATCTATTCAGCGAACAGTGTGCAGGAGGCGAAGCGGTATGACTATGACAAGATGGGCCGCCTATAAAGCGCTGACTCAGGGAATTGAAGGTGTCCGTAAGCCGCTGCTGACGCTCGCGCTGTTCAAGCTGTGGAATCTGGTCTGCGGGCTGCTTCCGTTATTCCTGTACTCCCTGCTCGTCAACCGCGTGCTGGTAGAGAAGCAACTGAGTGGCCTATGGCCGGTTATGGCGGGGTATCTGGCGGTATTCCTGCTTACGACGGCCGGGATTGCGGTCAGCCAGCGCTACTCCAACCAGTTGCTCCTGAAGTATGACCTGAGGCTTAAGCGCAAGCTGCTGAATACAGTGAGCAGCCTGGATTATGAGGAGTATAGCGGGTACAGCATTGGTGATCTAAAAAGCCGGATCGAGCAGGATTCAGCCGCAGCCGGACGGTTCTTCACGGTGCATCTGTTAGATTTCAGCTACGCTGTCCTGTATGCTGCTGCGCTGGCTGTGATTCTTGTAAGCTATGACTGGCGGATCGCCCTCCTTAGCTTCGTCTTCGTTCCGGTCTCCCTGCTGACGGTGAATGTCCTGGGCGAGAAGACGAGAAAGGCGGGGGAGGAGCTGTGGACGCTGCAGAACAGGTACGAATCTTTTTTACATGCGAATCTGCAGAACTGGAAGGATATTAAGACCAATAATCTGGAGGAGGCCCAGCTGGAGGAGTTGAACGGGCATTATGCAGCTATCCGTCCGGTGTGGTTCCGCAGCCAGCTCTACCAGCATCTGGGCGTTACTTATTCATTCTTCACCAAGAACTTCATTACCCAGCTGTTCATCTATTTCATTGGCGGACTCTTCGTGATTAAGGGTTATTCGGAGGTCGGTGTGCTGCTGGTGTTCATCAGCTTCTACGGGCAGTTCTTCGGGTTCATCGAGACGATCAGCAACGGCCTGATGAATTACAAGAATGATTCGGTGAATATCAGTAAAGTAATCGGACTGTTGCAGGCAGAGACGGACCAGCGGCCTTACAAACGCATTAGCGGACAAAAGATTGAGGTTCAGAATTTGCAGTTCCGCTATGAGGGGGAGGCTGCCTTCGCACTGGACGGGATTTCGTTCTCGGTGGGGAAGGGAGAGCATCTAGCCATCGTAGGGCAGAGCGGCAGCGGCAAGTCTACCCTTGCCAGGCTGCTGACCGGACAGATGAAGCCTCAGGGAGGGAGCGTCCGCATCGGCGGCACGGATCTGCATGCAGTGAACAGCGGGAGTGTGGCGGCCAGGGTAAGCATCGTGGTGCAGGAGCCTGTTCTGTTCAATATGACGATCCGGGAGAACCTGCTACTGGCGAGGGACGGGGCAACGGAAGCGGAGTTGATAGCCTGCTGCCGCAGCGCCAATATTTATGACTTCATTGTATCACTCGAGCAAGGGCTGGATACGGTTATCGGGGAGAAGGGGATGAAGCTCTCCGGGGGCCAGAAGCAGCGGCTGTCGATTGCCCGGGCGCTGGTGCAGGGGCGGGACATTATTATTTTCGATGAAAGTACAAGCGCCCTGGACCCTGAGAATGAGAGCGACATTAGGAATGAGCTGAAGCGTCTGTCTGCCGGCACAACCATGATCTCAATCGCGCACCGCCTCTCTACGATTCAAGACTGTGATAAGGTGCTGGTTCTGCAAGCCGGGAAGGTGGCAGCCTGCGATACCCATGCTAACCTGCGTAACCGGAATGAAGCGTATGATCTGCTGTTCCGCAGCCAATACGACGCCTTAAGCCATACCACAGAACTTGTTCATTGACGGCGTCTCCGCCCGGTAATATATTAAAATTAAGATTAACTATGTCCGTGACAGACTGTAGAGGAGAAGAGAAATGAGCCCGACCCATGTATGGATACCTGTCGTATTTTATTGGCTGCCGATGCTCTTCTTTTTCTACATGGGAATGGATGTGCTGCTGCGCAACCCGCGGAAGATTGAACATCGTCTGGTAAGCGCTACAATTCTGTGCTATTTCCTGATGTTCCTGGAGGAGTACTTCCGGTATATGCTGCCAATGGAATATAGTCCGCTGCTGGCTGCGGTCTGGTTCGCCAATGCGGGTATCCTTATTCCAGGGCTGGGCTTCCATCTGATTGCCCGGTTAATCGGCTTACATAAGCGGATGCCCCGGCCATGGTACCCCTATCTGTTCCACATATTAACGCTGGCCATTCCGGCGGGACTTATTGGTCAACGCTCCTATACCTCCGTCCAACTGTTCACGGTATCCGGGGTGTGGAAGTGGCCGGTGGCCAATACAGCCTATTACGGGACCTTGACGGCAAGCCTGCTGCTTAGCCTAGTCCCCATCGTCATGCTGCGAAGTAGGCGCAAGTGGAGTGCCGCAGATCCTGCCTATCAGGAGCATGACGGTATCTTCAGGCTGCTGGAGTATGGCTCCTGGGTGACGTTCCTCTGGGTAGCGGTGTTCGGCTATTTCCGCTTCAATGAAGTGCTTCCGCCTTATACGTATATCTACGGAGGGCTGATCTGGTGCTTCGTGCTGCGGCTGTCCATGCAACGGTATGAGTTCCTTAATCATTCAGGACAGCGCTACAAGAAGATGTTCCAGATCAATTCGCAGGCTGCGCTGCTCGTCTCGTTGTCCGGCAGCATTAAGGAAGCGAATCCGAGTGCCGGTAAGATGTTCGACCGTCTGACTCTGGGGAAGGCTAACCTTGCTGATCTGGGCGGTGCGGGGATCGTAGCGAAGCTTAAGGCACAGGACGATATCGGTGAGCTGGAAATGGTGCTGCATAACGGGGACAGTCTGATCGAGGTAATGATTAACGGAGACTATGTGACCGTGGACCATGAGCTTCATGCCGTCCTGCTCATCCGCGATATCCGGCTGCGTAATCAGCATGTGCGGCAAATTGCCTTCATGGCCTATCATGATCCGCTAACCGGGCTGCCGAACCGCAGGCAGTTCTACGATAAGCTGGAGGAGGCACTTGCGGAAGCCGGGCAGACCGGCGGGGAGCTGGCGATCCTGCTGCTGGATCTCGACCGGTTCAAGCAGGTGAACGACCGCTGGGGGCATGAGGCCGGAGATCAGATGTTATGCAAGGTAGCGGCTATGCTCCATCAGCTGGTCCAGCCGGACGGGCTTGCGGCCCGCTTCGGCGGCGACGAATTCGTGCTGTTCTGCCCCGTGGCCCGGGGCGGGCTGACCGCCGCCGAGCTTGAGCACCGGCTGCTGGCAGCGGCTGCACAGGCCACGCTGGATTATGAAGGCGAAGAGCTGAAGATCGATATGAGCATCGGCATCAGCTTGTATCCGCAGGACGGAACGGCTCCGGATGTTCTTTTGCGCCAAGCCGACAAGCGGATGTATGCGATCAAGCGGGGAGAGGCGGAGGGAAATCATGAGATTTGAGATTGGCGGGGGGATGGAGTGCATTGAGCAGACTGTGCGGCAATTCCTGTCTGATAAGGCAAAGGTCCTTGATATCGACAGCACTCCGCTACACTCTGGCTATCAGGCGGTGGATTTATTCCGGCACAGGATTCTCGTGGAGATTGAAGGCAGACAAGAGTATAGCTCTGTGATTACCAAAATGGCGAATGGAATTGAACGGCGGGTAATGCACCGGTTATTGGATCAGGGGGCTAACGTCCCTTTTAGCAGAGCGGGTAATCTGGATTCGGACCATAGGGTGCTTCTGTGTATTCAGGACGTAGATTATAAGACGGATTATCAGAATCTGGATATCGGGATGCTTCAGCGCAAGGAAATGCAGGCTCTGGCTTATATACATACCCGTAATCGTGGATTGCAGGAGGAGTTATCCTGGCTCCCCCGGGTTAGCCGTGCATACATAGAGACTATAATTGATGGACTATGGAGACCCGTATGGGAAGAGGCCAAGCACAATGAACGGTTCGTGGAGACCTTCGGGACGTATATATCTGAGATCGATGCCTTATCGGGGAAAATAGTGGACGAGCTTGAAGCCGTCTGGAAGGATGAAACCACACACACGCTTATACATAATGATCTGAATCCCGGAAATGTATTGGTACACAATAATGATGACGTTATGTTCATTGACTGGGAAGAAGCGCGGTACGGCTCCCTGTTCCTGGACATCCCGATGCGAATTGACCGGACTCAAGCTGGAGAATACCGTGAGGTGCTGACTTCGCTGGGATGGGAGCATCCTGCGGATACGTTCGGGCAGAGCTATAGAGCTGCTTCGCGGTATCTCGGCCTGCGTTATATGACTTGGAGCCTGGGGGAGTGGCTAAGGGACCCTGGTACTGAGGCGGGGCTGCGGCGGTATTTGGATATGGTTATTGTGTAGTAGAATACTGAACTAGCGAAGGATTATGCTATCGTTTATACTGATACAACCAATTCATTTCATAGGAGCTGTGTCACAACCCATGATCAAGAAAGAAGCCGCACATATACGCAAGCAGTTCAAGATGGACCATGATCAGCTGAATCTGTACGATATTCTGAATGTCTATATTATGAAAGAAACGAATGAAATCTACCACTTCGAACGCCAGCCGTTCGCCATGCTGGAACGTGAGAAGCAGGAGCTGTATATGAGCAACTTCCGGAAGCTGCTGACGGGCGAGCTGGACCAGAAGCTGTTCGAGCTGAAGTTCCTGGAGGAAGCGGAGGAGCCGTCGCAGGTGATGCTGCACCAGGGGCTGATAACCGGTGACCCGGAGGAGTGGCAGGACCTGATGCTCATGCTGGTGGACAAAATGCTGGTGGATGCCAAGTATGAGAAGGATGCGGTCATCACATTCGTAAGGGGGCAATACTTCCGGCCGACCAAGGCGCGTAATGACGAAGCCGAGGAGACCGGCAAGGACGAGGTATTCGCGCATCCGTTCATTCTGTGCAGCGTGAATTCCACGGAGCAGCAGCGCAAGACGCTTTTGTTCGATTATGTGGAGCGGGAGTTCAAATATAATATCATGGTTGATCCCATCATTAAGCTGAGCACGCCGGAGCAGGGCTTCTTCTACCCGAGTGTGACCGACAACTATTCGGATATCAACCGTGTGCTCTATTGCACAGGGAGTTCGAATAACCCGAATGCGCAATTTATCGAGCAGGTTCTCAATGCGGAGCGGTCGGTGACGGCACTGGAGGAACGGTCCATTTTTGAAGATATTGTGAAGGAAGTGGCGGGCGAACAGATCGATGTGGCGACCATTGCCCAGGTGTACGAGGAGATTCATCAGGTGATTGAAGACAACGCGGAGGAGGAAGAGCCGCCGAGACTCGATTACCGCGATGTGGAGCGTGTGCTGAAGGCCAGCGGCGTGGAGGATGTGACGGCGGAGAAGGTGGAGCGCGCGTTCGAGACCATTGTGGACAATAAGCACTATGAGCTGAAGGCCAGCAGCGTCATCCCGAAGTTCACCTCCAAGTCGATCAAGATCGATACGAAGGTCGCTTCCATCACGATCAGCCCGCAGGACCTGAGATATGTACGGCAGGTGAATTACCAGGGCAAGCGCTGCATCATGATTGAGATTGATGAGGATGCGGTGATCGAAGGCTTCACGCTGCTGACGGAGAACTTATCCTAACCTGAACAGATGTATATTGAAAAAGGGCTATCCCGATGTCTCCTTACGAGAGCGGGAAGCCCTTTTATTTGTGGAGGGTGGGTGCGAGTACGCACGGCCCAACCTATGCCACAACAAACCTGCCTTTCAAGGCACAACGCCAGCATGAAAATGAGTAGCGGGAGTTTATCGCAGGTTGTACCAAACGTATTTTCACAGAAAACCAACCACAATTGGACCGGGTGCGCCGGGTAGGCGAAATGTAGTCGGAAAAGCGATCACAATTGGACCGTGTGCGCTGGGTAGGCGAAATGTAATCGGAAAACCGATCACAATTGGACCGTGTGCGCTGGGTAGGCGAAATGTAGTCGGAAAACCGATCACAATTGGACCGTGTGCGCCGGGCAGGCGAAATGTAGTCGGAAAACCGACTATAATGCGCTGCGCTAGGAAGGGCTTCCGTATTTCTCCCAGACCGCTGCATACTTCTTCTCCAAGATCCCCCAGCGCTTCTCCGCGCCGTATTTCGCTTGGAGCTGCTTCAGGTATTGCTCCGCAGTCTCTGTATCCCCAGTATCCAGCAGGAACCCGAAGGTCTCCTCACTTAAATGCAGTGCTGTCCGCTGCATATAGTATTCAATAATGGCCCTGGCATCGGTTAAGGTGTACAAGAATTGAAGACCCTGATCCAAGTGGAGCAGCAGGTCTGCCGTGAACTTGTCCACATCTACCTCCGGCGTCAGGAAGTAGCGTTCCGGGGCGGCGGGGACGATGTTCCCGATCCGGGTATAGAAGTGAGCCAAGCCCAGAGACACAGCAGGCCTATATTGCGCAAGCTCTTCGGAGTGAATACTGTAATTCACATAGAAGCTGAGTTGCTTGTGTGTATTGTACTTATATTTCTGAATATTGATTTTATAGCTGAGCTGGCCCTCTGTTCTGTAGAAATTCAGATCCTTTGTACGATAATCCTGTGCGGCGAAAAAAGGTTTGACGTCTTGCTTGATGATCTGCTTGAACAATTCCTTCATATCTAACAATTCATTCATAGTAAATAAATCCTCCTTCACCTGGGTTGATAATAGGCTGCATATTATAACATGTGGCCGACAGCTATAATTGTACTATAAACAGGATCGCCTCAAATGACTTCATTCTGGGTAAATATAGGATAGGAGGCGGGAAAGGAGAATGGATTAAGTGATGAAGAATGTTAAGATTCTATTGTTTTTCTTTGGGTTTGCGGCTGTGATGGTGCTGCTGTTTGGATGGGGGCTGCCGGTAGTTTTTCAATTTTTTCTACATAACGATTACATAAGAAGTCTGACGTTGCTGGTTGTGTTCAGTATTGTGGTGTTAGTCAAAAGGTTGAATTGGTCCGCTTATTTGGTCTTTGCCGTCGCCCTCTTCTCGTTCTTGGGCATGATGATCGACACAGCCGGGAACCCCTTAACCAACAAGCCGCTGGAATGGATCGTCTCACCTATAGGTCAATTGCAGCTGAACCAGGATGTTAATAATTATGCGCCAGGCCAATACGTCATTTCGGATAATCTCGCCATTCTGAAGCCAGGTGGGAAGGTAGTCACGCTAAGTACCATATGGTTATACCTGTACCGTTTGGCCCAGTATATGGTGCTCTATTCGCTTGTAGGTACTTTGCTCGCAGCAGTCCGGGGGAATAAGCCGGAGCGCTGGCCGGTGCCTGCCGCGGCTGTAGACGAGACGTTGACACCGGATATGGAGCAGCGAGTAGCCGCAGAGCTGAAGCGCCGGGAGGCAGCAAGCACTTCGTTGAAGACCGTTCCCGAAGAAGTTCAGAAGCATGTCCGTCAGCTAAAAAAGGAGGGACAGCTCATTTCCGCCATCAAGCTGGTCCGCCAGCATACGGATATGCCCCTTGGTGAAGCCAAGCGGTATGTGGAAGAAATGTAGAAGATATTCATCAGCCCGTTCTGTTCAATCGGCAGAGCGGGCTTTTTTGCGCGTATTTGCGTCTTTTTATTTCGCGCAAGGACTTAATACACATTTATTGTCGGAATATTTAAAAATAATTTGTCGGAATTGTTAACTTAATCGCGAAAAATGTCGATAAACCAGTATGAAAAACTAATGCTTGCTAATGCCGGGCATGTGCAGAGCATGTTCAGAATTTTGCGGAAGCGTTATCAATATTATGGAAATGGTCATTCGACAAGGAGGAAAGCGATGTTTAAGAAATTGGGGAAAATCGGGCTGGCTGTGGTATTGGTGATCGGACTGCTGCCCATGATGTCACTCCGTGTCTATGCGGCGGTGTCGTCGTTCAATGAAGCGGCTGATTTTGTAATTGAGCCTCCGGTTACGTATGCGGCGGGCAAGAATCTGGCAGATGCGCAGGGTCTACAGGATGGAAGTACGGCGGTCCTGCTGAATTCATTCGTCTATCAGGGGAATTCTTACACGGCATCTAACTTTTTGAGAGTCTTTAACAGCGCAGGAACGCTTATGACGGACGTTAACCTGGGCAGCCTGATGGACACCTATTACAAAATGACGTATGTGAGTATGCTTGCACTCAATAACGGCAATTTGCTGATTATGTACAGTAAAAGCGACTCCAGCGAGTACAACACGCAGCTAGGCACAGTTATCGAGAGTACACCAAATGCCTATTTCATAGTGCTGGATAAGAACGGCCAGAAGGTGACCGGCCAGACCCGGCTGAATACCTTCAGTGCGGCCAGTCTGCCGCAGCTAACGCGCTTTATCTCTGCGGCTGAGCTGTCTAACGGCGATATCGCTTTTTCCTGGCAACGAAATGACAATAAAAGCACGGTTACCCGTGTCTTCACTGCTGCCGGCGTACCGGTATCAAGCGAAACCCTGTTGGTAGATGCTAATGCGAGCATGTCCTACGTAGCCGCTGGTGATGGCGTGTATATGGCTGCGTACAATTCGGGACCCTCAAACGATAATATCTATCTGCAGTTATTCAATAACAACGGAACCTCCATAACCACCATTAATGTTGGCGCGAGAACGAATGAGAAGCAGCTATATCTGTCTACGCTGAGCAACGGGAATTTCATGTTCAGTCAATACAGCTGGCAAACCGGAATTACCAGTGTCTCCTTATATGACAATGCGGGGGTAAGCCAAGGCGGATTTAACGTAAATGGTTCGCTGGGCGAGGCATCTGCCGCTGTCTATAAGGCAGGCGCACTGCCGGGATTCGTAACGGTAAGCACGGACGCCGCGTCGAATAAGGCCATTGACGATGCCTATAACTACGGCGCAGAGTGGTCAGGAACCCAGTACGCTTACCTGAATTACTATGACAATGATGGAACCCTGCTGTATACAACGGATCAGGCTGTGGCTTCCGCTCCGGCTGTATTTCAGGGATACAATGAAGACACCTGGATGTTCAATGTGGAGTACTATGCGAAGTTCGCTGTATATCCGGCCTTTGGCGACAAGATTGTTTTCATCACAACAGATAACACAGATGCCACTCATTTCCGAATCACCGGCAAGCTGTTCAACAGGGTGGCCTTAACTCCGGTAGTGCTGCAATCGGCAGTAGCAGACGGCGTACCCGGAACAACCACTTCAACGAAGATTGACCTGACCTTTGATACTGCGATTACCGGACTGACGGCAGATGATATCACCATTACAGATGGTACAGGCTCTGCGGTAAAAGGGTTCTTGAGCGGGTCGGGGACGGCCTGGAGCCTTGCGCTTACTTCAGTGACCGGCGAGGGCGATGTATCCGTAGCTGTGAATTCGCCAAGCGGATACACGGTCAGCGGTTCGCCGCTGACAGCAACCGTATCGCTGTTCAAGCCGGCGCTGGAGCCGACACCGGCAGCGGTGATCGACTATGAGGCCGAGCAGCTGAGCGGTCTGACGGCGAATGGTACGTATACCGTGAACGGTACAGCGGTAACGGCGACTGCGGCTGGCACGCTGGCGCTGGAGCAGAACTGGCTGGGAGAGTCCCTGAGTATTGTGAAGCAAGGAAATGCTACGACAACCGTAGATAGTGCGGCGCAGGTGCTGGTCATTCCTTCCCGTCCTGGGGCACCAACAGGTGTGACGGCAACGGATGAACTGGGAATAGAAGCGAACAACGGTACACTTGCGAATGTGAATGCTGCGATGGAGTACAAGCTAAGTACCGGGGGAGTATGGACAGATGTGACCGGTACAGCAGTGACGGAACTGGCTCCGGGTACGTACGAGGTCCGTGTGAAACGGACGGCGTCGTCTTTTGTATCGGAAGCGTATAGTGTAACGGTGAAAGCGTATGTGCCAACGGTAGAGACAACCCCGGCAGCGGTGATCGACTATGAGGCCGAGCAGCTGAGCGGTCTGACGGCGAATGGCACGTATACCGTGAACGGTACAGCGGTAACGGCGACTGCTGCTGGCACGCTGGCGCTGGAGCAGAGCTGGCTGGGAGAGTCCCTGAGTATTGTGAAGCAGGGGGATTCTACGACAACTGTAGACAGTGCGGCACAGATGCTAAACATTCCATCCCGTCCGGCGACACCAACAGGTGTGACGGCAACGGATGAACTGGGAATAGAGGCGAACAACGGTACACTTGCGAATGTGAATGCTGCGATGGAGTACAAGCTAAGTACCGGGGGAGTATGGACAGATGTGACCGGTACAGCAGTGGCGGGCCTGGCTCCGGGTACGTACGAGGTCCGTGTGAAACGGACGGCGTCGTCTTTTGCCTCGGAAGCGTATAGTGTAACGGTGAATGCGTATGTGCCACTGGTAGAGACCACCCCGGCAGCGGTGATTGACTATGGGGCCGAGCAGCTGAGCGGTCTGCTGGCGAATGGTCTCTATACGGTGAATGGCACGTTATCGATACAGGCGGATGCGGCGGGCAAGCTGGCGCTGGATAGCTCGTGGCTGGGAACCACCCTGAGCCTTGTGAAGCAGGGGAATACGTCCACGACTATTGACAGTGCGGTGCAAACCGTGAGCATTCCTGCCCGTCCGGCAGCACCTGTCGGAGTTACGGCAACGGATGAGACGGCGATTAACGCGAAGAACGGTACGCTTACGAATGTGACTCCGGCCATGGAGTACAAGCAAGGTGTCGCAGGCGCATGGACGGATGTGACGGGCACACAAGTGTCGGGGCTTGCTCCGGGAACGTACTACGTCCAGATCAAGGCGACTTTGACGGCTTTTGCCTCGGAAGCACAGAGCGTGAATGTGGTAGCGTATGTAGCGATACCGGAAGCGACCCCGGCAGCGCTCATTGACTACGAAGCTGAGCAGTTGAACGGTTTGACGGCGAATGGCCTGTATACACTGAACGGTACGTTGACCGTAACAGCGGATGCAGATGGCAAGCTGGCACTGGATAGCTCTTGGCTGGGCAGCTCCCTGAGCCTGGTGAAGCAGGGGAATGCGTCCACAACCATTGACAGTGCGGCGCAGAGCTTGACTGTTCCTGCCCGTCCGGCAGCACCTGTGGATGTAGCTTCAACAGACGAAACGGCGATTCAAGCGAAGAATGGCACGCTCACGAATGTGACAACAGCCATGGAATATAGAAAAGGTACAGCAGGCGCATGGACAGATGTTCCAGGCACCACCGTCACAGGCCTTGCACCAGGCGTCTATGATGTCCGCACGAAGGCGACAGCAACGGCGTTCAGCTCCGCTGCGGTGGAAGTGACAGTGAATTCCTTTGCCTCTGAGGCGGAAGTGACGCCTGCGGCGGTGATTGATTACACCGCTGAGCGATTGACAGGTCTGATTCCAGAAGGGGTATACACCGTAAATGGTGCGGCTGTTACGGCCACTATAGACGGAACGCTGCCGCTAGACAGCAGCTGGCTGGGAACCACCCTGATTATCGTGAAGACGGGCGACGGGGTGACCACCACCGATAGTGATGCGCAAGTGCTGGGTGTTCCTGCGCGTCAGGCCGCTCCAGTCGGAGTGAGTGTAACGGATGTGACCTATAACGGAGCCAATGACGGAACACTGCAGAATCTGACCGTCCAGATGGAATACCGGATTGGGGACACTGAGGCTTGGACAGAAGTAACAGACACTACAATTACCGGTCTTGCACCAGACACGTACTATGTGAGGGTGAAGGCTACGTCAACGGACTTTGCTTCTGCTATTGCTCAGGTGACTGTGCATGACTCGGATGCCGTGATCCCGGGGGCTCCAGAAGTAGTGGCGGATGATCTGAACAATACGATTGCGGGCCTGAACACCAGCATGGAATTCTCCGTGGATGAAGGACCCTTCGTTCGTTATGACGGAACCAACCTGCCGGACCTCAGCGGGGAGCATACTGTGAAGGTACGGGTGGCGGCCAGCGGATCGGTTCCGGCGGGACCGGCAACTACGTTGACTTTTACAACGAATGTCTTGATCCCTGCCGGGGACTTGGCTGTGAGTGCCAGTGATCCGAGTGGTGCAGAGAATAACGGCTATACACAAATTAAGGTTACGCCTGCACCGGCTGATGGACATAAGCTGCTGTATAAGAATTTTGGTGCTGGCAGCATCATCGTGCCGAATGTGGGAGAGCTCCTGAACGGATACACGCTTGTAGGCAGTCAGGGACTGATTCCGGCAGCCGACGGAGATACGATTGGCATTGCTGAGGCAGATGGAGACGGCAAGGTGTTAAAATACGGCAGCGTCATTGCAGTAGTTACGATGACTACTCCGGTAACGCCGACTCCCGATCCGGTTAGCCCGGGAAGCGGAAGTAACCCGAACAGCGGGACCCCTTCCGGGAATCCGGCCAGTACGGTTACCGATGTGATTGTCCTTGTGAACGGCAAGGAGGAGAATGCAGGCAAAGCAACCACAACGACCATCGGCAATCTCAGAACAACGACCATTGCTGTAGATCCGGCCAAACTTCAGGCGAAGCTGGATGCCGAGGGGAACGGAGCTGTAGTAACTATCCCGATGATGCTGGATTCGAATGTGATTGTCGGCGAATTGAGCGGCCAGATGATCAAGAATATGGAGAATGTGGCGGCCACCCTGGTGCTTCAGACCAGCAAGGGCAGCTATACGTTGCCTGCATCCGAGATTAACATCGGCGCATTGGCCGCAAGATTAGGCAACGGGGACGGAGTTAAGCTTGAGGATATTACGCTGAGAATTACCATTGGTGATGCTTCGGCTGCCATGAATCAGGTGGTTACCGCTGCGGCAGACAGAGGCGGCCTGACCCTTGCAGCGCCTATCCTGGATTTCACAGTTACTGCTTCTTCCGGAACCTCAACAGTAGAGCTGAGCCGGTTCAATGCATATGTATCGCGGACAGTGACGCTTCCGCAGGGGGTTAACCCGAACCGGCTTACCACGGGTATCGTTGTCGATCCGGATGGAACGGTGCGCCATGTACCGACCAGATTCATTCAGAAGGATGGTAAATATTACGCAGAGATCCACAGTCTGACGAACAGCACCTATTCGGTGGTCTGGCATCCGCTGACGTTCGCGGATGTGGAGAAGCATTGGGCGAAAAATGCAGTGAATGACATGGGCTCCCGTCTGGTCATTAACGGGGTGAACGAATCCACGTTCAACCCGAACGCTGACATCACCCGTGCAGAATTCGCAGCGATCATCGTACGCGGTCTGGGTCTGAAGCTTGGAGAGGGAGCTGCGAAGTTCGCAGATGTTCCGGCGAATAGCTGGTATGCAGCAGCAGTTGGGACAGCGTCCGGGGCGGGGCTGATTACCGGCTTCGAGGACGGAACCTTCCGTCCCGGAGACCGGATCACACGCGAGCAGGCCATGAACATCCTCGCCAAGGCGATGAAGCTGACCGGTCTCGCGGAACAGACGGGCACAGTGGACACCGCAGGCGTGCTTGCAGGCTTCACGGATGCAAGCCGCACGGGAGCCTGGGCGAAGGACAGTCTGGCGCTCGCAGCCTCCGCCGGCTTAATCACTGGCCGCAGCGGCAATAAGCTGGAGGCCAAAGCCAACGTGACCCGCGCAGAAGTGGCGGTGCTGATCCAGCGTCTGCTCCAGAAGTCAGAGCTGATTGATTAATGGTATAAACTAAACTGTACAAACCCCAAAAAGCGGATTCAGGCATAAGCTGAATTCGCTTTTTGGGCGTTATATACACTTGCTGATTACCCGGGCGATTGGAAGCCTTGTATTTGCTATATGAGGTCTGGTATTTGCTATAATTGGCTATAACAGAATCTTCAGGAGAGGGGCATGGCGGCATGTTCATTGTTAATGTAGAAGCAGCAATCTGTAAGGGAGATAAGTGGCTTGTGATTACACGGAGTACCAAAGAAGAGCATGCAGGAGGGACTCTGGCTCTTGTAGGGGGAAAGGTGGATATGGAGGGCAACACGCTCGAAATCCTCGAACGGACGGTGAAGCGCGAATGCGAGGAGGAGGTGGGCATCATGATCAAGGATGCGGTTACTTTTGTGTATAGCTCCTCCTTCGTAACTGAGGATGGTCGCCATGTCATCAATATGGTGTTCCTATGTGAATATGAGAGTGGTACAGCAACTAACCGGAGTCCTGATGAAGTGGAAGCCGTCCATTGGCTGACCTGTGATGAGATCCTGAAGCATCCCCTGGCTCCTCCCTGGACCCAAGAGAGTATTCGAAGAGTAGCGCTGGCAAGAAAATAACCTGAACTCACACCCACCCCGTGAACTCCAAAATACTCGCCTTCGCCGATTGTGCCTCAGACTGCGCACCCTTGCGCCATTCCTTGGGGGAGACGCCCATCAGCTTGGAGAAGCAGCGGTTGAAGCTGGAGATCGAGTGGAAGCCGACCTTTTCCGAGATCTCCAGAATCGAATCCTCGGTGCTCTTCAGTTGCTTGCAGGCTTCCTCAATCCGGGTGCTGCTCAGGAAATCGAGGGGGGATGTGCCCATAATGTCATGGAATTTGCGGCGGAAGTGGGTGGTGCTTAAGTGGCATAGCCCGGCCAGATCATTAATGGTCATCGGCGTCATATAGTTCCTGGTGATATACTCCAGCGCAGGGGAGATCACGAAATCGCCCTTCAGGCTATGCCCGGCCTCCTGCCCGCTCAAGGCTTCGTTCGTAGAATGAATGCGGAGCAGCTCAATGTACAGGGACAGCAATAAGCCGTACGCACTCTCCTGATAGTAAGGCTTCTGCTGCTGCAATTCGAGGACGATGGAGGTGGCCAGCGTATAGACGAGGGGGTGCTTGTCCCTGCTTAGGATACAATTGCTGCCCTGCACTGCCCAGAGATTCGGCTCGAAGCCGGCGTAGGCGCTCTTGAAGGAATGCTGAAACAGATCCTCCGGCGAGAAAAACAAATAGGACCACAGACTGGCCTCTCCCGGAGAGCTGTACGTCGTGTGGGGCAGATACCGCGGCAGGAAGGTCACATCTCCGGCGGCAAAAGGCACGTTCTCGCCCTTAATCTCCATGATCCCGCTATCTGAATAGCAGATCCCGATCTCCAGATGGTTGTGGAAATGCAGATGCTCGCTCTTGATATCGGAGATCTTCCAGCGTTCGCCGCTGAGCAGCAGGACAGGGAAATGGATCGGCAGGCTATAGTGGCGGTACTCAATGACGGGTTTCTTTTTTCTGGGCATCTTCAGCAGCTCCTGTCCTTCTTGCGTTAGAATAGGAATGAAGAATAAAGGGTCGAAACTGCGCAGTTTTGATGTGAATGTGCTTAGATGTAGAACATTTTACTGCTTACAATAGATTCTGTAAAGCGCTTGCAAGCGGATGGACGAATGATAGCTGCCTTCAAAAGACGCAAGGAACAGGAGAGGGGAATACACATGCTTCAAGTTCAATATAACCGGGAAGAAATCTTAAGCGTAATCGATAAGGTTGCCAGGAAGACACTGGCGATGGATTTAACGTGGGAGTGGCCTTGCGGTGTTGCCTATTACGGGGTGTCCAGAGCCTACCAGACGACGGGGAACCAGGAGTACCTGGACCAGCTGGTGAAGTGGGTAGATGAATATATTGAGCTGGGCCTGCCCGACTGGACGGTCAACACCTGTGCGATGGGCCATATGCTGATCACGTTGTATGAGGAGACGGGGGACCAGAAGTACTGGGATATTGTGTTGAGTAAAATCGGTTATATCCGGGGGACAGCGCTTCGGTTCGGGGATCAGGTGCTGCAGCATACGGTCTCGGTATCCAATGACTTCCCGGAGCAGGCCTGGGCGGATACGCTGTTCATGGCGGCGTTCTTCCTGCTGCGTGTGGGCAGCAAGCTGGAGGATCAGGAGCTGATTCAGGACGCGCTTAACCAGTATTACTGGCATATCAAATACTTGCAGGACCCAAGCACCGGCCTCTGGTTCCACGGTTATAACCATGTGAAGCAGGACCATATGTCCGGGCTGTACTGGGGCCGGGCGAACGCCTGGGGAGCCTATACCATGTCGCAGGTGAAGCCGCTGCTTAAGGAGTGGTATCTGTACCCGCAGTGTATGGATGTGGAGTGCTCGCTGCGGGATCAGCTGGCGGCGCTGAAGCTGGTGCAGACGGAGAACGGCCTGTGGCGCACGCTGCTGGACGATGAGGAGTCCTATGAAGAGGTGTCGGCGTCCTGCGGGATCGCGGCGGCCATGGTGAATAACGGCAATCCGCTGCATACCCGGTATGTGCAAAAGGCCCTGAAGGGCATTCTGGAGAACATCACGGAAGACGGACGTGTATTGAACGTATCGGGTGGCACCGCCGTCATGAAGGACCGTGAAGGGTACCGCCATATTCCCAAGGACTGGACTCAGGGCTGGGGCCAAGGCCTCGCGCTTGCGTTCCTGTCGGATCTGCTTAAATAGGAGGGATTGGCGATGGCGAATAAATCCACAGGCTCCACAGGAGCTTTTACTCTGCCGGGGGAAGCCGGTTATGAAGCACTGACCTTGAAGCTTGCCGAACGCTGGGGGGCCGATGTCATTCGTGACAGTGACGGCACGCAGTTGTCGGAAGAGATTATCAGTGCCGGTTACGGCATCTATTCGACCCTGTGCATCATCCGCGACCATAACGGCTGGGCGTCGAAGAACCCGGACAAGCTGCAGCAGACCTTCCTGATTACAAGGCCGAAGGTGGCTGTGCAGGATTACATATCCATTTATCTGCTGGAGGATTTCTTCGCGGAGCAATTCAGGGTGAATGATTCCCGTGAGGCGTTCAAGTACTGGCAGGTGTACGACCGGACAACCGGGAAGGAGGTGCCGGGGGAGCAGTGGAATTACGACCGGGAGTCCGGCAATGTGGTGCTAACCGGCATTACGCCTTGGCATAAATATACCGTCAGCTTCATGGCCTACCGGATCTGGGAAGAGATCTCCATGTACAACCACACGACGAATCACTGGGATAAAGAGCATCTGATGCAGATCGATCCGATGTATCCCGGGACCCGGCAGTACCTGTTGGACTGGATGGAGGACTGGTGCGGGGAGCATCAGGCGACGACCGTGGTCCGGTTCACCTCCCTGTTCTACAATTTCGCCTGGATCTGGGGCAGCAGCGGGCGGAACCGCCATCTGTTCTCAGACTGGGGGTCCTACGACTTCACGGTGAGCGTCCGGGGACTGGATCTGTTCGCAGAGCAATACGGCTATTCGCTGACCGCAGAGGATTTCGTGAACGGCGGCAAATACCGAGTCAGTCATATTGCGGCGGAGCAGCGTAAGCTCGACTATATGGCTTTTATCAACGATTTCGTCATCGGGTTCGGCAAGCAGTTAATTGACATTGTTCATAAGCACGGCAAGCTGGCCTATGTCTTCTATGATGACAGCTGGGTGGGCGCTGAGCCCTACAATGACCGCTTCGGGGAGTTCGGCTTCGACGGGATGATCAAATGCGTGTTCTCGGGCTATGAAGCCAGACTCTGCTCAGGGGTGAAGGTGGAGACACATGAGATCCGGCTGCATCCGTATCTGTTCCCCGTTGGCCTGGGCGGTGCACCTACCTTCATGGAAGGGGGCAATCCCACACTCGATGCGAAGCAATACTGGATTAACATCCGGCGCGCCCTTCTGCGTGAGCCAATCGACCGGATTGGCCTGGGCGGCTATCTGCATCTGGTCGAGCCTTACCCGGATTTCTGCGCGTATATTGAGAAGATTGCGGATGAATTCAGGGAGATCAAGGAGCTGCACCGGCAGGGGAAGCCGTATCACATCAAGACTAAGGTAGCTGTTCTGCACTCGTGGGGCAAGCTGCGGTCGTGGACCCTCTCCGGCCACTTCCATGAGACGTATATGCATGACCTGATTCATATCAATGAGGCCTTGTCCGGCTTGCCGGTGGAGGTGCAGTTCATCGACTTCGAGGATGTCCGCCAGGGTATCTTACAGGATGTGGCTGTGGTGATTAATGCAGGCAGCGCCGGTTCGGCGTGGAGCGGCGGGGACCACTGGAAGGACAGCCAGGCGGTGGACGCCTTGACGGAGTGGGTGTATAAGGGCGGTACGCTCATCGGGGTGAATCAGCCTTCCGCCGTGGATGGCTACGATCATTATTTCCGGATGGCGCATGTTCTCGGGGTGGATGAGGACACTGGTGCACGGGTAGCGCACGGCAAATGGGCTTATGAGGTTCAGCCGGTGCCGGATCTGGTGCCGGATGGCGTCAGCCTCACACCGAAGAACGGGGTCTATCTGACCGACGGGGCTGCTGCGGTGGTCCATGAGGCAGAGGGCAAGCTGGCCCTGACTGTGAATAGCTTCGGGAGAGGAAAGGGCATCTACCTGCCGTCCTTTGCCTTCAGCTGGGAGAATGCCCGCCTGCTGCTGAATCTGATCCGCTATGCCGGCAACGAGCTGGAGGAGACCCGCTACCTCCCGGATAACCTCTATACCGAGTGTGCGTATTATCCGGAGAGCAAGCGCCTGGTTGTGATCAACAATAGCGGCCAGCCGCAGCTTACCACCATCGGGACGGACTACGGTCCGCAGGTTGTGGAGCTGGAAGCTTTTGATACGGTGATTCGGGTGATGGGGGAATAAGGGGAGGGCGAACTGCGCCTCTGTCTTCGTACCGCTTGCTGCTGAATAACTTGGCCGGGGGCCGGCGAGGGAATAATATGATAGTATAGAGGTACATTTATTTTCCCGTAGGGGTAGAAAAGAGCGTATCATGAGAATCATCATTTCACCTGCCAAAAAGATGAAGACGGACACGGATTTCCTGGAATCCCGCCAGGCTCCGCAGTTCTTACACGAGTCACAGACGCTCCTGTCCCTGCTTCGTAAGCTGAGTTACGCAGAAGCCAAGGCGCTGTGGAAATGCAATGACGCTATTGCCGCGCTGAATATGCAGCGGATTGAAGAGATGGATCTAACCCGGAATCTGACCCCGGCGATCTTCGCCTATGAGGGCATCCAGTACCAGTACATGGCGCCGGGGATTTTTCAGACGGAGGAGCTGGACTATCTGCAGCAGCATTTGCGGATCCTGTCCGGGTTCTATGGCATCGTCCGGCCGTTCGACGGGGTGGTCCCTTACAGGCTGGAGATGCAGGCCAAGCTGGGCGGGCCGGGCTTCAGTACCCTCTATGAGTTCTGGAACAGAAGATTGGCGGACCAGCTGTTCGCAGAGAGTGACACT
This sequence comes from Paenibacillus sp. FSL M7-0420, assembly GCF_038002345.1. Taxonomy (NCBI): domain Bacteria; kingdom Bacillati; phylum Bacillota; class Bacilli; order Caryophanales; family Paenibacillaceae; genus Paenibacillus; species Paenibacillus sp. FSL M7-0420. The sequence goes on from NZ_JBBOCJ010000001.1 coordinate 582,075, forward strand.
ATTGTGAATCTGGCCTCCAAGGAATATAGCAAGTGCATCTCTCCGTACTTGGGCAGCCATGTCCGGATGGTTAGCGTTGTATTCGGGCAGGAGATCGGCGGCAAGGTGGTGGAGCGGGCGACGCTGGTCAAGATGGCCAGAGGCGAGATGGTCCGGTTCATGGCGGAGCAGCAGATTACCAGCGTCGAGGAGATTCAGGGCTTCAGCGGGTTTGATTTCCGGTATGAAGCGGCCTTGTCGGACGAGAACACGTATGTGTTCGTTCAGGCTAAGCAAGACAAAGAGTAGACTGATAGAGCAAGCAGTATAGAGGGTAATCCTGAAGATGGTGGAAGCACCGGATTCGGGGTTACCCTTTGGTTTGTTGCGGGCGGACTCCGGCTTTTTGTAAGATGAAAGAAATCAGAACCGATTCAAGAGGAGGACTTACCATGGTCAGACAGGACCTGCTTACCAAAGAGCGCTTACTTAAGGAACTGGATCAATTAGGGTATTCCGATAGAATCAAAAGAATAACAGCCTTAGGACGGCAGCACCTGGGATCTCCAGAATACTCCCTGCTGCTGACTGCTTTGCTGGCGGGCGGGGCGTATGAGGCGCGCTTGGCCCTGATGGGAGCGATCGCCACGCTGGATGCTTCTGTGATTCTGGCGGGGCTGAAGCACCCCATGGCAAGCATCCGGAATGTGGCTGCGGGCCTGCTGCCCAAAGTCGCCTCAGGCGAAGAGATTGAACGCGAGCTTCCGGAGCTATCACAGGACTGCCGCCGCAAGCTGCTGCGCACGGTTGCCCTGATGAACCGCCAGGAGCTGGCGGAACGGCTATTGCCTGTGGTCCAGGCCCGGTGGGGCCCGGAGGAGGCAGCGATTGTGCTGCAGGCCTGCTCTGCGGCAACCGTCCGTGCGCGGCTTGCGGAGCTGGGGTACGCGATCAAGGACTGGAAGAAGCTGGCCAGCCGCCACCTGGAGGTGGTCGCGGAGTATTTCACCAGAGAGCTGGAAGCAGCTCCGCTTAGGGCCAAGGGGACGGTCTGGTCACGGTTCTCCTCCGCGATGGAGCAGCTGAGTAGTCGCAAGCCTGACCTGGTGCTGGCCTATGCCGTGAACCATGGGCCGGCAGACCTGCTGCCGCCTGTGCTTAAGGCGAATCTCGGCACACTGATGCGCCAGAGGCCGGGCGCGGTGTATGAGCTGTTGATCCGGACGCAGACGCGTGGTGAGCTTATGGCTTACGGTGTGCCTGAAGCTGTGCTCAAGCGGGTGAAGCTCCTCTCCATGGACGAGTGGTCACAGCTTGCCAAGCTGCTGGCAGACCAGCCCCAGCATGTGGCGCGGCTGCTGGAGCATCTTGCGCCATCTAAGCGCCAGGAGATTTTTGATGCTGCGTATGAGGAGGAGAAGCGCCGGGAGTGGATTTTCCCGGAGAGGCTGCTGTATGTATTGCCGCATGCGCTGCGTGACCGGGAGGCCGCCCGGATGCTGGGCCTGCGTGAGATCAAGGAAAACCGGGAGCGTACCCTGCGCATTACTGCTGCCCGCTCCATTCTTCAGGTTCGTGAGCAGCTTGAGCAGGCCACCCGGGTATCGAATGCCGACGAACGCGCCACGGCGCTGATGCAGCTAATCCGCAGCACGGTTCTGGCAAGACAGGGCATGGATGCCACACTGCTGACCTTAAGCCGTATTCGCAATGATCAGGACCCTGTGCGGGGGGCGGTGTTCAAGGAGCTGTCAGAGAGTCCGGCGTCTGTGTACGAGGCTGCTCATGTCCCTGCGCTTACTGTGCTGGTGGACAGTGTGATTGACGCCAGAGACACCTCCTACGGTACGAGATACTCTGTGCAGCAATTGGCCTTCTCGATTCTGCGCCATCAGGCGGCAGAGCCGGGCGGGGAGCTGTTCAAGTTCGCGCTGAACACGCTCCAGAAGCTGGCGAAGCAGGACGGGCAGCTCTCCCTGCCGCCCCTTGCGAAGAATATGCCGCGGGGCGTGGAAGAGATCATCTTTGACAGTATCTATTCCTACGCCGCACAGGCGGGGAAGCGGGAGAATTACAACCTGGTGCTGAGCCTGGCAACTTCATTTGGTAAAAGAGGCTATGGCATCGTCAAGCTACAGCAGCTCTTACGGGAAGCCACCCGGGCCAAAACCGAGGGAACCGCGATCCGGGCAACCCGGCTCTGGCTGGAGCCGCTGCAGACGCGCGATGAACGGGTGAAGGAGCTGCTGGATGCAGATCCATCGTACATCACGATCCACGAGGTGTTTCAGCATCTGCATCTGAAGCGTCAGGAATGGCTGGACCCTTACCTGTCGGGGGCTGTCATCAAGGGTAAGTTCCTCTCAGGCAAAACGGTATATCCTGTTCCGGCTGCGGACGGGTTTCACCGCTGGCTGCCGCGTCAGCAGGAGGCATATGGCTCCCTTTTAAGCACAATCGCCTTCGGTCCCAAGTACAGCCTGTTTGAGCGTGCCAGAGCGATTAGAATCATGGCAAGCATGCCGGATGTGAACCCGGAGCGGCTGTATGAGCTGGTACAGGACAAAGAGGTGGCGGTAGCGGAGGCAGCGCTTCATGCCCTGTCCCTGCTGGAGGAGCCGGAGAAATCCTTGCCTGTGCTGCTGGAGCATCTGGATAGCGACCGGGCCCGTGTAGCGATGTACTCCATCCCGAGGTGCATCCGCCGGGTCAGTCCGCAGCAGCTGTCTCAGGCACTGAAGGCGCTGCTGAGCCGGGAGAAGCTGAAGATCACCGTCCGCAAGGAAGCCATCCGCCTGCTTGGTGCATATAGAAGTGAGGACAGTCTTCCGCTGCTCCTGCGTGAGTTCGCGAAGCCTGCTGTGCATAAGGATGTGGTGATTGCTATAGGGCATGCTGCCAGGGGGCTGCTGGACGATGAACGGAGCTGGGAGGTGCTGCGTGCCATCGCGGCTTCTCCAGAGCGTGATATCGCAGTGAGCTTGTTGTCCCAGCAGCCTGCTGCGCTTCCGCTTGCTTACAGACCGCGTTATCTGGACTTAATCATAGAGATTGCCGATCATCCGGATGTATCCGTCAGCAGCCAGGCTTATAGCTCCATGAGGTGGTGGACAAGCGGTTATGAAGGCACTGTTGCGGCAACTGCGGCCCAGGCGGTTGCGGGTCTGAAGGACAGCTCCAGCTGGGAGTTCGCGATGATGACACTGATTGAAGCCGCCCGGGACGGCAAGGTGAACGCGGTTGTAGCCGATATCTGCCGGGAGCTAGCGGCAACACCCGTGACGCAGGAATGGAATGCAGCAGCGGATAGAGACCTGCCGCACCGGCAGCGCCTGCAGGTGCTCATCAAGCAGTTAACCGGTCTGCCTAAGAGTACAAGCATACAGCTTACCCCGTTGTACCTGGAGCTGGCCGACACGCTGGCCGCCGATGAGACTTTACAAGAGCTTGTCTTGACCTTATATATCGCAGTGATCGATTGGAGTCACGCAGAGGAGGCATCCGTGTATGTGAAGCGGATCGCACGGGAGGTGACCCGTCAACCGCAGCTCTTGAGTGAGTTGTACCGCGGGTTTGCCGTCAGCCTGGAGAACAGCGCCGGATACTGGACAGCAGAGACATTGCTTGAGATTGTGGATGTGCTGCGGGCAGAACCCTCTTATGAAGCTCCGTATCTCGGACTGTCCTTGCTGGAAGCAGCGGGAACGGCGCTCCGCTGGAGCCCGGAACCATCAGAGCGTCTGCGGGAGTACAGGAATCATGCGAATCCCGCAGTCCGTACACAGGCGCTGAATATTTGGACGGCGAGAGAGTCACGGCTGTTCATGCTATAACCGCATATGCAGGATGGGCCATGGCTTGCCTTGCTCATCCTGTTCGGAGCGGCTGTAGACCCGGAAGCCTAAATGTTCGTAGAATCCGGCAGCCTGGGGATTGTCTTCATTCACATCCACGGAGTGTACGTTCAGAGCGTGTATGGCGTACATGACCAGTTCCTTGCCAATCCCCTGTCCCCGGGCTGCGGGATCAACGAACAGCATTTCAATCTTCTGATCCTGAATGCCGATGAAGCCGAGGGGATGCCCCTCCGGATGGGTATACGTAATCAGATGCCGGATCTCTGCAATCCCTTGCAGAACTAAGGGACGCAAGTCTTCAATATCCTGCGGGGTGAGGAATAGGTGCGTAGCCCGCAAAGCGTTCTCCCAGATGACTAGCAGTTCTTGGGAGAGTGTCTGGTTCCGGTCTGTAATCTCTTGAATAGGGTTCATAGGCTTCTCCTTGGCTGATTTTTTTGATTATAACATACTAAAATAAAGTGTGAATCGGGATGAAGCGATAGGTTGACCCGTCAACGTCCCAAAAGATTAATGACTTAACTTCCAATTCTTGATACAATAAAATCAATTAAGTGAAAATATTCACAATTAAAGCAGCCAATAATTGCTATAACGAGTGTGATTGCATATTATATGTATAAAATTATAAAGTACATTTGTAAAAGTGGGGGGGATTCGAATGGCGACACATCGCTTGAACAGTATGGAAGTTAAAAAGATGAACCGAAACGCCATTTACCGGTACCTGTACCACCGTGAGTCCACTTCCATTCAGGAGATTGCGCAGGCGCTAGGTCTAAGTCTTCCCACCGTGACACAGAATCTCAAGGAGCTGCAGGAACGCGGGCTGATTGAGGAGACAGGGCTGTATGAATCCACCGGAGGCCGTAAGGCCAAGTCGTTGGCCTGCAACAGTGTGGCGGGTTATGCTGTCGGACTGGATGTTACCCTGAATCATGTGGGAATTGTCGTCATTGATTTGAGCGGCAGGATCATTAAGAATGTCAGGAATCATTATCCATTTGCGAATGAGGAGAATTACTTCCGGGGAGTAGGCAAGCTGGTAGAGGATTTCATAGAGGCTTGTCAGCTGGAACGCAGCCAGATTCTCGGTGTAGGCATTGCGCTGCCCGCGATTCTATCCGGGGACCGGCAGACAGTGAGCTATGCTACAGTCATAGATTTCAAGGGAGGCAGTGTCCGGCGGTTCGCCGAATACATCCCTTATCCCTGCGTCCTGAGCAATGATGCGAATGCGGCGGGGCTCACTGAACTGTGGGGGGAGCAGGACATACACAATGTGGTCTATCTGTCCCTTAACAATAGCGTGGGCGGTGCCATTATAGTAGGTAATCAGATCTATGCAGGCCAGAACCACCGCAGCGGGGAGTTCGGGCATATGACGATTCTGCCAGGAGGCCGGACCTGCTACTGCGGGCAGAAGGGCTGTGTCGATGCCTACTGCTCCGCGAAAATCCTCTCGGACAGCACCGGGGGCAGTATTGTGGAATTCTTCCGGCTCTTGGGAGAGGGCAAGAAGGAGCAGCAGGCTATCTGGCAGGAGTATGTGGGCTATCTGATCATTACAGTGAATAACCTGCGGATGCTGTACGATTGCGATGTGATTCTCGGCGGCTATGCCGGAGCTTACATGGAGGAATACATCGATGAGCTTCAGGCGTTAGCAGCGGGCAAGAACACCTTCGAACAGGATGGTTCCTACCTGCGGGTCTGCAAATACAAGCTGGAGGCTACCGCTGTGGGCGCTGCCCTGGAGCTGGTGACGGAGTTTATCGACAGCATCTAGAACCGGGTTGATTTACCTAATACAATATCTGCTTTCCCCGCTCCTCCACAAGAGGGACGTTGCTGCAAGCGCGGCACTGTCCTGCTCTGGGGGAGTTTTTGTTGACTTCACTTTAAATCTGACTATAATCTTATTTAAATAGTTTTATAAAAGTATATTATTATATAACTGAAGAAGGCAGAAGTCTTGAAGTAACAGTAGTTTTTATAAGAGCAAGCTAATGTCCCTGAGGAGGAGAAACAGATGAAGAACAGAGCTTGTTATATGACAGATCTGAAGCAAATGGCAATGAAGGAAATCGGCATGCCTGTAGCCCAAACGGGCGAGGTCATTGTGAAGCTGGAGGTTGTCGGCATCTGCGGCTCGGATGTGCATTACCTGGAGCATGGCCGGATCGGCGATTTCGTGGTGGACGGAGATTTCATTCTAGGGCATGAATGCGCCGGAGAAGTGGTGGAGCTTGGCCCTGGCGTGAAGCATCTGAAGGTGGGGGACCGGGTAGCCCTGGAGCCTGGTGTGACCTGCGGACAATGTGAGTTCTGCAAGAGCGGCAAGTATAATCTGTGTCCGGATGTACAGTTCCTGGCTACGCCGCCGTACCATGGCTGTCTGATGGATTATATGGCTTTTCCGGAGAACATGGCCTTCAAGCTGCCGGATAATGTGTCTTCGGAGGAGGGGGCGCTGGTGGAGCCGCTGGCGGTGGGACTCCATGCTGCGGCGCAGGGCGGCGTTAAGCTGGGGGACCGTGTGGTGATTCTGGGAGCGGGCTGCATCGGGCTGGTCACCCTGTTGGCCTGCAAGGCGTACGGGGCTACGGAGATTGTGGTGGTGGACATCATTGAGAAGCGGCTGGAGGCAGCGATGAAGCTAGGGGCTACGCGGGTGATTAACGCCAGACGGGAGGATGTACTGGAGGTTATTGCGGCTTGGACCGGTGGCGCGGGCGTGGATAAGGTCATCGAGACGGCAGGCAGCGAGCATACGGTGAAGCAGACCCCTTATCTGGTCAAAAGAGGCGGGACCATTGTCCTCGTAGGCCTAGCTGCCAAGGATATCATCGACTTTGACTTCATGCAGATTATGTTCAAGGAGGCCGACATCAAGTCGGTCTTCCGGTACCGCAACCTGTATCCGGCAGCCATCGGAGCCATCGCGGACGGCAAGATTGACGTCAAGGGCATCGTCACCCACGAATTCAACTTCGCGGAGACGCAGCAAGCGTTCGATTACGTGATCGACAATAAGGAGGATGTGGTCAAGGCTGTCATCCGGATGGGCTAAGCGGCTGCAGGTGAACGGTGAGTATGTAGCGATGGATGAATAGTGACAGTAGTGACAAGTGAGCTATAGCTGAGTGTTGAGCTGTCTCGTTCCGGGGCGGCTTTTTGGCGTTGGACGGATATGAAGGCGGGACGAGGTGGAAGAAAGGGACCGATCCCTTTGGTGGGCTGAAGGTGGGCCGGAGGATGAACTGAAAGGCCCACTCTCAGGTTACGAAGAGCATTAGTGCACCTGATTCCAGCAAAAGTAGGCCGGATGAGCCAATGAAGAGCATTAGTGCACCTGATTCCAGCAAAAGTAGGCCGGATGAGCCAATGAAGAGCATTAGTACACCTGATTTCATCAAAAGTAGGCCGGATGAGCCAATGAAGAGCATTAGTACACCTGATTTCGGCAAAAGTAGGCCGGATGAGCCAATGAAGAGCATTAGTGCACCTGATTACGGCAAAAGTGGGCTGAATGAGCAAATGTTAGTCCGCCGCTGACGAAATTTCCCGAATTTCCGCCACTTGCTTCCCGCGAGAGCAAAGATCCCGTCGATTAGACCCAATAATTTCATAATATCAATAAAAATTGGGGGTTAATCTTTAGTTTGCAGAGAGAAATGTAAACGCTTACTAGATATAATCATCTCGAAAGGAGGACGAGTAAATATATGGGATAACCATCAGGATAAGTTATATTCTGCTGGGAGCAGTAAGCTGTAAGCAAACACATTATAATCGGGAGGTATTAATTTACAATGAAAAAGAAACTTCTTACGGTATTAATGACAGCGGCACTGAGCTTCAGCGCGTTCGCAGCTACTGCAGGCGCAACAGATTATTGGCAGAACTGGACCGATGGCGGCGGAACCGTGAATGCGGTGAACGGAAGTGGCGGGAATTACAGTGTGAACTGGTATAACACCGGGAACTTCGTAGTCGGTAAAGGCTGGACCTACGGCACGGCGAACCGGGTCGTCAATTATAACGCGGGTGTCTTTTCACCTTCCGGTAACGGATATTTGACCTTCTACGGATGGACCCGGAATGCCCTTATTGAATATTACGTGGTCGATAGCTGGGGGACTTACAGACCTACCGGCCAGTTCAAAGGTACTGTGAACAGTGATGGAGGTACCTATGATATTTACACCACAATGCGTTACGACGCTCCTTCAATTGACGGAAATGCCACATTCCCTCAGTACTGGAGTGTAAGACAATCCAAAAGACCGATCGGCAGCAATGTTCAGATCACGTTCAACAACCACGTGAATGCCTGGAAGAGCAAAGGCATGAATCTGGGAAGCAACTGGTCTTACCAGGTACTGGCTACCGAAGGATACCAGAGCAGCGGCTCCTCCAACGTAACCGTGTGGTAAAGGATAAGCTGACCGGCACTTGCCGTTCGGGCAGTACCGTAAGTTCAGCTAATCGTTGACAGGCTAAGGCCGGCCGGGTGGACAAGCTGCCGGCCTTATCATTTTCGCGCACCGAACTTCGCTTAGGTCCTGTACCTTGCCCATCTGCTCAAAGGAGAGCTGTTCATGAGAAAACGATTAATGATTCTGATTCTGTGCATGGCAATCGCGGTTATAGCCAGTGCCTGCTCGCAGGAGAAGCCTGCCGCTGATGAGCGTTTAGTGCGGGTGGAAGGCGGTACTTTTAAGGATACGAAATCCAATTATTACGGGACAGAGATGACCCTCCCGGACTTCTACATCGGTAAATATGAGATCACCCAGCAAGAATGGCTGGAAGTGATGAAGAATAACCCCTCGCAGTTCCAAGGAGATAAGCTGCCGGTAGAGAGTGTAACCTGGTATGATGCCGTGGAGTACTGCAATGAGCGGAGTGTGAAGGAAGGCCTGGCCCCCTATTATAATATAGACAAGAATACGGTCGATCCGAATAATACAAGTGACCGGGATTTCATGAAATGGACTGTAACGGCGAATGAAGGGGCGGACGGTTACCGTCTGCCGACAGAAGCCGAGTGGGAATATGCAGCAGGCGGAGGCCAGATGAGCACAAGCAACCCGTATAGCGGAAGCGACAATCCGGAGGAAGTAGCCTGGTACTGGAGGAACTCCGGCGATCAATTCCTGACCGGGGACTGGAACTGGCCTGCGATTGAGAACAACCATAGCCAGCCGAGGAATACCGGCCTCAAGCAGCCCAATGAGCTGGGACTGTATGATATGTCAGGGAACGTAAGGGAATGGTGCTGGAACTGGTATGGAGAAGGGGATTCGAATAGCAAGACCGGCTCGGTCCGGCTGGTGAAGGGCGGCGGCTGGATCGGCGGAGTGAACAACACAGAGGTATCCTTCCGCGGCAAATTCGAGCCGAGCAGCCGGGGGAATGACCAGGGCTTTCGTGTGGTTCGTGCTGTTGCTGGCAAGTGATTACCCGTACGTATTCAACAGGAGGAGAATAGGTTAAGCAGCAAGCCTTCGGGAAGCTTTTCCGGCATGAGCGCATCTATGAATGCGGCGGCTGGAGAGGACCCGGAGGTTTTTGGCGTGTCTGAAGCATCCTTTCAACTAACATTCAGGTTCACTATGTATACTCCGTATATGGATTAAGGCACGTGCGAACGACTCGCCGGGCGCTGCCGGTCAGGAGGGTATCATGGTAAAAAGAATCCAGCAAATCGTAACACTCATCCTCGCCTTGTTCATGGGACTGTTCATCGCTTCATCCTTCTTGTTCCGGGCGAAATATAATTATTCCGTGTATGGTGACCGGGCAGTGCTGGAAGGGCAGCAGCCACTTGTGTTCCTGCTATGGATTGTAGTTGTTCTGGGCCTGGGCTTTGTGCTGTACAGACTCTCACGGAAGCTTGAAGGGTACAGCCGGGTCAAGGTTATTCCTGCCGTGCTGCTGTTGTCGGGTATCCTGCAACTCGTGATTATTTTCCTGTTCACCCGCATGCCTACAGATGATTCACAGACGGTGCTGTCCCTGGCCTGGGCTATGCTCTATGACAAGGATTATTCCTCCTTTCAGTCAGGCGGATACCTGTACATGTTCCCTTTTAATTTCTCCTTCGTGCTGTATCTGAAGACGCTGCTGCTTCTGTTCCCGGACAATTATCTGGTGATCAAAAGCTTCAACATCCTGTTCACGCTCGTCACCACGCTGGTCATCTATCTGCTCGGCCAAGAACTGAGACCCCAATCCCGCAGCAAAAACTATGGCCTTCTGATTGTGGCTGCGACCTATATACCGGCTATGTTCATGAGCAACTTCATCTATAATGATGGAATTGCCACGGCTCTGCTTACCAGCGCGCTCTATTTCGCAGTCAGGTTCATCCGCAGAAGATCCATGAAGGATATGCTGTTCGCGGCGGTTCTGCTGACACTCGGCAACTACTTCCGCAGTATAGGTATGATCTTCCTAATAGCCATTGTCCTCAGTCTGCTCTTGAACCTGCGGGCGATTGGCGTGAAAAAGGTCATTGCTGCCTTTGGCATAACCCTGCTGCTGTGGGTTCTTCCTGCCTGGATTCAGAATACGGCGCTTCAAGCAACAGGCATTGTGGACGAATCGCCGTCCGGCAATTCTGCTCCAGTGTACATGTGGCTGAATATGGGGATTAATCTGGAGACACTCGGGTTCTGGGATGACCGGGAGAGCTATAATATCTACCAGCAGGAGGCCGGCTACAATAAGGCGGAGAGTGTAGAACTGTTCAAGGCGTCTATCCGCAGCAAGCTCTCCGGTGCGACCTTAACCGGGCTTGCAGGAATGTATTATAAAAAGCTGGTCTGGACCTGGACGGAAGGGACGTACCAGATGGAGCGCTACGGGATTGGAAATGAAGCCGCCTCCTCCACAGGCGGGAGAGGCGGCATGGTGATGGGCCATTACAGCTATTCCACAGCTGCAAGCAGACTGTTTGAAGGTGCTTCTATGTACCGGAGCGGCTTGCTGTGGGTCTTATATATCCAGAATTTCCTGATGTACGTCTTCATTCTGATCCGGTTAATCCGGGGACTGCGGGCTAAGCGCTTCGCGGAGACCCCGCTCCTTCTGGTGATTCTTGGCTTCATCGGGTTCTACCTGCTCTGGGAGATCAAGTCCCGGTACCTGTATCCCGTATATCCGCTGCTGCTCGTCTTATCCTGCTTGGGTGTCCAAGACGTATATGTATTACTGACCGGGACAAGGAGGTCTAATCATGCGGACTAAGAAATATTACATCACCTTAATTATTAGCATGCTTAGTTGTTCGCTGCTGCTCACTTCCTGCGAAGCGGTCACTGCTCAGAATATTACTAGTGCAGACTTCAATTCCCGGCCCGGCGGGTTCCCCGGCCTGAACGGCGGCGGCACCAACTTCAAGGACGGGAGCAGGGGAATGAACCGGGAAGGCCCTGGCAGGAGGGGGATGCAAGCGCCAGACGGGAGGGCAGACAGCACGCAATGATTGGGAAGCATTGGATGCTATGCTGCTATGCGACTTTGTCAGACTTCCATTATTTTACTCTGCCAGTCCTTCAGGACAATGCTTTTTCCACTTCCGGATCTTCCCCCGGAAGGTCTTGAACGGAGCGGCGGAGTTAATGTGAATCCAGCGGGCCATCGGCCAGTTCTCCTTGGTTCCGGTCCACTTCCGGGCGCCTTGAATGAATAGTTCCTCCTCTGTTAAGGTGGCGATCCAATCCAGCCACTGCTCTTCGGATTGCCGGAAGAGCTCACGCAGCCCGGATAGGGAATACTCCGCATATTTACTATAGAAGGACTGATACAACCCGCCCAGCTGATTCCACTTGTAATCCGCAGCGGGCATCTGGACTGTTCGTTCCGCCAGCTCATCCTTCTCCCAGCCCCTCACCAGCCCCAGCCAGCCCAGCTGATAAGCAATGATCTCGGCAGGGGTCTTGTCCACCTCGGGAACTCGCGTATCCTTATATGTATCATTTATACCATCGAATTCGGCATCCAGCAGCAGGTATAGAGCGTGGATCGTGTCCATCAGCTCCTGCCGGGACGAGTATTCATAGCTTGCCATAACAATCACTCCTTTACCTGGTTATATCACAGGGTTGTGACAGCAGTCTGTCAAGTTCAATAGGATGGATGAAGCGTGATAGCTGTATTTTATACAATTAAAAAGCGTGAATAGGGGGGCGTTCCTCTTCTAACTGTAATCCGTACAACTAAATTTGCCCCAATGGTGAGAACCCCGGTACAGATGGAAGTTTAATTGTACGACATGCAGCTAAACGGATATTTGGCTGTAAATCAGACGATTTAGTTGTACAGAGTGCATTTATGTATGCTGCTTCGTTTGCACCTTGATCAGGGCAGATTGTAAACCCATAGATTCCGATGGTTAAAGGGATTTTCAGGGGCTTAAAATCTCTACTAGCGCCAAATACGCTGTACACCCTCAAGCTTGTCCTCATGGAAGCTTAGCTTATAGATATCGGGCATTTCTAACTGCTTCCAGAAGCTATAATCATAACGCTTGTCCAGAGTATTCATGATCAGGACCATCAGATTACCGTGCGTTCCGATGGCGATTGATTTGCCTTTGTATTGCTGCAATACTCTGGAGAGTGCTTGTACTCCCCTTCTCTGTGCTGCTAGATTAGATTCTCCTCCAGGCCAGGCGAAGGAAAAGTCCTCCCACACCTTGGATATTGCCTGCCCGAAGTCGGGTACAGGATCTGAAGACAACACTCTTTCTCTAAAATCATCCTCGATTATAATCTTAGCATTAAGCGGTTCCTCCAGCCCCTCAATGGTCTGTATAGCCCGTTTATAGGGACTTGAGATCAGAATATTAATATTCTCATGGAGGAGTAGTCGGGTAACCCTCCGGGCGTCTGCCCGTCCCTTCTCAGATAAAGGTCTATTCAATTCATCGGTAGAATAAGTAGAGTGGGCATGTCGTACGAAGTAGAGAGTGGTGACCATAGACTATCGCCTCATCCATTTATATTTGTACAGTATTGTAACACGAAGGGGACGGAGGATTCAGCGATGCAGGAGCAGTATGGGGAGAGGATCAAGCAGGTTATTGCCTACATAGAAAATCACAGCAGCCAGCCGCTGCGGCTGGATCAGCTGGCGGAGGTCTCCCATTTCTCCAAGTATCATTTCACCAGAATATTTACAGCCTTCACGGGCATGACGCCCATGGCCTTCGTAACCAGGAAGCGCATTGAGCGGGCATGGGTGCTGCTGACTGAGACGAACCTGACCATTCTGGAGATCGCGGGGAATTGCGGTTTCGAGTCGGTATCTGCGCTGGGCGTTCATTTCAAGCGTCATTACGGCTGTTCGCCGGGCACCATCAGAAGCAGGAAACGTAAACATAGCAATTTCCCGTCATTCCTCAGCAATAAGCAGGCAGAGCCGGGCGCCCTGGCAGATTACAATAAAGCAGCAGGTAATCCGCTGTTAAGGAGGGCGTGGGACAGTATGGTAGAACTCAGAGAAATTACAGAGGTTGAGGTCGCTTATGTCAGGCATATTGGAAGTTACCTGGATACGCATCACGCATGGGACAAGCTAACCGGCTGGGCTGCTGAGCAGGGGCTGCATCCGGCGAATCAGCAGTTCATCGGAATCTCACTGGATGACGGGGAGCTTACGGAAGAGTCGGCCTGCCGCTATGATGCTTGTGTAACACTGCCTGCCGACTTCGGGCCGGAGGCGCACCGGGAGGCAGTCGGGTTCAAGACATTGGCCGGCGGCCTGTATGCAGTGTATTCTTACTATGATACGGTAGATAGATTTGTCCTTGCGTACGATAGCATGTTCAGCGTATGGTTACCTCGCAGCGGCTATGAAGCCGATGACCGGCCGTGCCTGGAATTCTGTCTGAATGATCCTACGCAGGACCCGCAGGGCAAGTGCATGGTTGATCTGTACGTCCCCATCCGGCGAGGCATGCAGGAAGCAGAGAATGGAGTGTAAGGGAATGAACATGGAGGTTGTGTTTGACCAGTTCCCTGTCCTAAGATCAGGGGAGCTTGTACTGCGCAAGATTGAGGAGCAGCATCTGGACGGGTTGTTCGAGATTTACAGCAATGACCATGTGTTCGAATATTGCGGGATTATCCCCAAGCACAATAAGACTACAGTCAGGAGCATGATCGGTCATTATGAACGGGATTATGGCAAAAGATCGCGGATCAAGTGGGGTATCTTCGCCCCAGCAGATGATACGCACCTGCTCGGGATCATTGAAGCCTGCGACTTTAACCAGAGGGTCAATATGGTGACTATCGGCTACTTTCTCGCGGAAGCCCACTGGGGGCGGGGCCTTGCCTCCAGAGCGGTGGCTCTGCTGACGGAATTCCTGTTCGCACAGGTGCAGGTGAACCGGATTCAGGCTGAGGTCATGCTGAATAATGAGCCTTCCAAGAAGGTGCTGCTGAAGAATGGATATGTCAAGGAAGGGATGCTGCGGCAAGCGGCCCTCTGGTCCGGCAAGGGAGTGGTCGATCTGGAGATCTACAGCATGCTTAGGGAAGAGTATATGAAGGTGATACAACAACCGGACCATGAGGCCCTTATTTTGTGAAAAAGACAGCTTTATCGCTTGCCTGCGGACTGAGGGGCCGTTATAGGACCAGTTGGTGATGAAAATGAGGCAGGCGGGGCTGGTTAAGTGCATGTGAGTCCGCTTAGCCCGCAAAATGGTGCAATGTACAGGAATAGCGGCTCTCCAGTCCGCATGGATCGCAGCAGGAGTGCTGCTTAATTGCACAAATTGATGAAGCCAGCAACCAGCAGACTTAGGTGGTAACGGACCGTGCATGGAGACAGATTCTTCACTGAATAGGTGCTGTATGGTCCACCCAAGCGCGCGAAAAACCGCAGACAGGGGCGAACCCTTGCTGCGGTTTTTGGCATACGCCTATTGGTATCTAAGCCTTATCCTGCGCCGCACATCAGGCTTCCATCTTCTGCGCCGTATACAGCCTGTGGTACAGGCCGCGGCGGGCGATCAGCTCGTCATGGGAGCCGCTCTCGGCAATGCCCTTGTTCGAGACATACATGATCCGGTCGCAGTTCTTCACCGTAGACAGGCGGTGCGCGATGATGAACGAGGTGCGCCCCTTCAATAGCTCGTTCAGCCCCTTCTGGAGCAGGCGCTCGGTCTGCGCATCGATGGAGGAGGTGGCCTCATCCAGAATGAGAATCCGCGGGTTCGCCAGCAGCGTTCTGGCGAACGAGATGAGCTGCCGCTGTCCTTGGGAGAGCTTGGAGCCGCGTTCGTTCACCTCGGTCTGGTAGCCCTGATCGAATTCGCGGATGAAGTCGTCAGCGCAGACAGCCTTCGCGGCGGCGATAACCTCTTCCTCGGTCGCATCCGGTCTGCCGTAACGGATATTATCCAGGATGGTTCCCGAGAAGATGAAGCTGTCCTGCAGCATAATCCCCATCTGCCCGCGTAGCGATTTCAAGGTAATCTGCGAGATATCCTGCCCGTCGATCAGAATGCGCCCGCCGGTCAGGTTATAGAAGCGCGAGATCAGGTTGACGACCGTGGTCTTGCCCGCACCGGTCGGACCAACCAGAGCAACGCTCTCTCCGGCTGCAACATCGAAGGAGATGTTCTCCAGGATATTCAGGCCCGGATCGTAGGCGAAGGTGACATCATCGAACGTCACCCGGCCCTGAACCGGTGGCAGCGCCTTCGCACCGGGAACATCGCTGACCGTTACCGGCTCATCCAGCGTCTCGAAGATCCGCTCCAGGTAAGCCACCGCATTAATGAAGTTGTTGTACAGGTTCGACAGATTCAGGATCGGCTGCCAGAAGCGGGCCGCATAGCTGCTCATGGCCAGAATGACGCCCAGCGTCATGTTCTGCGGGTCCAGGGTCAGCAGTCCGACCAGGAAGATCATAGCCGTAACAATGGTAGACAGGTTATCGACACTGAACGGAATCAGAATGTTGTAACGCAGCGCCTTCATCCAGGCGGTGCGGAAGTTGCCGGCCAGCCGGGTGAAGATACCCTCATTGCGTGTCTCCCGGGAGAACATCTGGGTGACGCCGATGCCGCTGATACTCTCCTGCAGATAAGCATTCAGGTTGGAGCTCTTGTTCGACACGGCCTGCCAGGCCCGGCGCTGCCGGGTCTTGATCAGCAGCATGATGCCGAGGAAGACAGGCAGTCCGGCCAGAATGATGAAGGAGAGCCGCACATCCACGGCGAACATGAACACGGCGATGAAGATCAGGTTCACGATTTCTAAGATAAAATTGATAATACCGTTGGACAATACATCGGATACCGCATTGACGTAGTTCACGACCCGGATCAGAATCTTGCCCTGCGGACGGTCATCGTAATATTTGAACGGCAGATCCTGCAGATGCTTGAACAGGTCGGTGCGGATATCGAAGATAATATCCTGTCCGACACTTGTCATAATCCGCGAGCGGATCGTAGCCAGGATTACGCTGACCACGATGGTCGCCAGCATTAGCAGAGACCAGCCTGCCAGTGCGCCCATGTCTTTGGCCGGAATGGTCACATCCACGACATGCTGCATGATCAGCGGAGCCGACAGGGCGATCGCCGCCGACAATGCGCTGAGCGCGAATGCGATAAGCATCGGCTTCTTCTTGCGTCTGATATAGACCATGGCCCGCCGGAAATGCTTGATATTAAACGGCGATTCCAGATTCTCATCAACATCGAATTTATTCCTGGCCACTCGCGGTCACCTGCCTTCCAATGCCCTCGTTCTGAAGCATGAATACATCATAGTAATAACCCCGCTTCGCCAGCAGCTCGGCATGGGTCCCTTCCTCAATCAGCCGGCCGCCCTCCAGGATCAGAATGCGGTCAGCTTGGGCGGTAGTGGATACCCGCTGCGCAATGATGATCTTCGTGCAGGGGTACTCCAGCTCCCGCAGGCTGCGCTGAATATGCTCCTCCGTCTCCAGATCGACCGCAGAGGTCGTATCATCCAGGATCAGAATCGGACGTTGGACCGCCAGCGCACGGGCCAGCGCTATCCGCTGCTTCTGTCCCCCGGACAACCCGACACCGCGTTCCCCGACTACGGTATCGTAGCCTTCAGGCATTTTGACAATGAAATCATGGGCAGCGGCCAGAGCCGCGTAAGCCTTCGCATCCTCTTCAGGCAGATCAGGATCGCCATATGCGATATTGCCGTCGATGGTATCGGAGAACAGCAGCACATCCTGCGTAGCCATCCCGATGTTCCCCCGCAGCTCATCCAGCTCCAGCTCCCGGACATCTCTCCCGTCTACCAGTACTCGCCCGCCAGCCACATCATAGAAGCGGGGAATGAGGTTGATGAGCGAGGTTTTGCCGGAGCCGGTAGCGCCCATGATCGCAATGGTCTCGCCGGGGGCTATCGTGAAGCTCACATCATCCAGCACGGTAGCGTTATCATATTTGAACCGGACATGGTCGAATTCAATCCGTCCCTCATAGCGGCGGCGCTCCACCGGGTTATGGTCATTGGCAATCGCCGGGCGGGCGTAATAGATATCGACGATTTTGGATAAGCTGGCGAAGAAGCGCTGAATATCATTAATAATAATGCCGATATTGCGCATGGGATTGGAGACCGCCCAGATCAGCGAGGAGAACGCCGTGAACTCACCGAAGGTAATCCGCCCCTCCATCACGTAGTAACCGCCGGCCAGCATCAGGACCACGTTGAAGCCTTGTGCGAACGACTCCAGATAAGGGAAGTAGTCGAGCCAGACGAGGGCCGCTTTTTTATTCGCCACCGCGTAGTTGACATTCTTCTCTGTGAACTTGGCAATCTCGAACTCCTCACGGGCAAAAGCCTTCACCACACGGTTCCCGGAGATATTCTCCTGGGTCGTTGTATTGAGCTGGGACAGCCGCTCGCGCAGGTCGATGTACATCGGGCGCACTCTTTTGGCGAAGATAAAGGCCACCACAAAAATCGGCGGTGACAGGATCAGCATCCACAGCGTCAGCTTCACATCAATCGTGAGGAAATAAATGACGGCTGCCAGGAAAATCGTAAGCGATTCAATAATCGTCTTGAAAATCCACGCCATCGAGTGGCGGACCATATCCAGATCCCCCGTCATTTTGGTCATAAGGTCCCCGGTGCGGTTGCGGTCATAATATTCCCGGTCCTGGCCCTGAATCTTGTTGTACAGATAAATCCGGATATTGTACATCATATTCTGTGAAGAAATTTCGTACTGCATGGTCGTGAAGTATGCCAGCCCTGTACGGAGCAGGGAGAAGCCGATCATGCCCAGGCAGAGCGCAATCAGCAGCCCGCGTCCTGTAGCAAGATTCTCTCCTGCGTGGTCACCGGCAATGAACGTATCGACGATGCGCTGGCTGATGTAGGGGTTCACAATCGTAAGACTTGATCCCACTACCGAGAGGCAGAGCGCCACGATATACCGCGCCCGGTTGCCCTCCAGGTTCTGCCACAGCCATTTGATTTCAAACATTTGATCACCTGTTTCCTGTTGTTCTTGTGAATAAACAAAGTGATTATAACACTATGGTTCAGAATGTATAGGTTTTCGGGCAATTTTATTGTTACAAATGGTGAAACTTTCTGATGGAGTAATTCTGCATTGCGTTAATGTATATCACAGCATACAATGATGCTTACATATTAAGATAGATTGCGTTGAGTACATGTGAGGTGTACAGGTGTACATATGAGGGGGAGCATTTCATTGGAATCCAAACAGTTAACCAGAGGACTTAAGCCGCGGCATATCGAGCTGATCGCACTGGGCGGCACGATTGGCGTGGGCTTATTCATGGGCTCGGCAAGTACAATTAAGTGGGCAGGGCCTTCCGTGCTGCTTGCGTATCTGTTGGCAGGCATCATTATGTTTTTTGTGATGCGGATTATGGGTGAGATGCTGGTGGTGGAGCCGGTGACCGGTTCGTTCGCCACTTTTGCGCACAAATATATCAGCCCGCTGGCCGGCTTCCTGACCGCCTGGAGCTATTGGTTCCTGTGGGTGACAGTCGGGATGGCAGAAGTTACGGCCATCGGCATCTATGTCGGGTACTGGTTCCCGGATATTCCGCAGTGGATTCCGGCGCTGATCGGTGTGGGCATCATTGCAGCAGCCAATCTGGCGGCGGTGAAGCTCTACGGGGAGTTTGAATTCTGGTTCGCGATGATCAAGGTGGTTGCCATTGTCGTGATGCTGGTGATTGGCACCGGGGTGATTTTCTTCGGTCTCGGGAATGGCGGGCAGCCGCTTGGACTGTCCAATCTGTATAGCCATGGCGGTTTTTTTGCCGGAGGACTGAAGGGGTTTCTGTTCGCGCTCTGCATTGTCACGGCGGCCTATCAGGGGATTGAGCTGGTGGGGATTACGGCAGGGGAAGCGGAGAATCCGAAGCAAACGCTTCGCAAAGCGATCAAGAATATCATTTGGCGCATTCTGATCTTCTACGTGGGGGCCATCTTCATCATAGTGACCATTTATCCGTGGAATGAAATCGGCGAGATCGGCAGTCCGTTCGTGTTGACCTTCGCCAAGGTGGGGATTGTCGCTGCGGCAGGCATTATCAACTTCGTGGTGCTTACAGCGGCGATGTCGGGCTGCAACAGCGGAATCTACAGCGCGGGCAGAATGCTCTACACGCTGGCCCAGAACGGACAGGCTCCGAAGTTCTTCGGCAGAGTCTCTGCCAGCGGAGTACCCCGCAACAGCATTATCACAACGATCTCCCTGCTGCTGGTCGGCGTATTGTTAAACTATCTGATGCCGGACTCCAAGCTGTTTCTCTATATTTACAGTGCCAGCGTGCTTCCGGGAATGATTCCGTGGTTCGCCCTGGCCTTCAGCCAGTTCAGATTCAGGGAGCGGTGGGCAGGCGAGATGGCAGCCCATCCGTTCAAGTCCCGCTTTTTCCCGGTCAGTAACTACATTATTATCATCTTCCTGTCGCTGGTCATCATCGGGATGTGGTTCAACCCGGATACGCATCTGTCGCTGATTGTGGGCGCGTCCTTCCTGGCTATTGTTGTGGCGGGATACTATGCGTTTGGGATTGGCAGACGCCGGATGCCCGGGGATGGGGAGGAAGGGTAGTTCCTCTAATTTGGATTGGAAACGAAGTGTCGGTTTTTAATGAGCGGCATGGCTTCAAGATGTGGTATGTCCAAATGTATCGTTAATAAAAAGGCTTCCGAAGCAAACTACGCTCCGGAAGCCTTTTGCATGTCAACCCTTAAGATGAAGCTGCCGCCGCAGCAGCAGAGGCCGCAGCTACAGCAATCGCTGTCTGCTGGGCAATGATGATGTTGGTCAGGCTGGTAGACAGCGTGGATTCAATGATGCCGTTTCTGACATCATCGATATATTGATAGGAGACGAGCGCGGCAGACAGCAGGAGCAGCTCCTGCTTGTTAATCGACCAGCCGCCGAAGCCCTTCTGCGGGCGCAGGAACTCATAGGTGTCCGAGACATCGCTTACCAGCTGCTGCTGCTCATAGGGAATCAGGGACAGGATGCCAAGCGACGAGAGTGTATACTCCTTATCCAGCCGGATATCCCGTGCCCGGAACGCCTCACGCAGGCTAAGCACCCGGCTTGTGAGATCTCCGCCGCCTAGCACCAGCACCTGTGTTAGCGCCTGAACACTATTCCCGGAGAAGAACTCGGGCTTGAGCGTAACATAGAGCTGTTCCAGCTGCTCCACCCCTTGCTCCACAGGGATATCGGAGAGGCCTAGCATAGCAGCGAAGATATAATCGTCCCGTCCGGTCAGGAAACGGTGCTTCGACCGCATCCCCTCATAAAAGGCCTGGGTGCGGTCTATGGCTGCGTTATATTGATCATAGGGGGTATGGGCAGCGATCTGATAGGCGGCAATGACCAGATAGTCGGAGGCCCGGAATTTACGTTCCTTGAGCAGGTCATATACAGCCAGAGTAGCTGCAAGCTGCTGCTGCGGCTGGGGGGACAGGGAGAGCAGTGCAGCAATACAGATGGCTGAGGTTCCCCGGAAAGAGGAAAAGCCCCGGGTGTTATCCTTAACCATCTCATGGTACATACGGATCGCTTCTACATTGGCGATCTTGTCCTCCACAGCGTAGAGCAAGGCTGCCAGCCGGTTCACGGAGGCATTTTGCCAGGGGAATTCCTGTTTAATCTGCTGGGCGTTAGTTACGAATAATTCAAGTCTGGCTATGTACGATTGCTTCATAATGATGCACCTCTCATCTAGTGGTGGTTATTTGGGTTTATTCTACTATAAAAACCAAATCGATGAAATTGAAACGGCTCCGGCAGACTTGCCGCCAAACCTATGAGAGCGTATTCTTAAACAAGATAGAATAGAGAGCAGAATGATAATCCGGAAAGAGAGGCACGAGAATGATAAGAGCATCTGAAGATAACGAATATTATGAGCTGTCCAGTCCCACCATTCTCCCCAAGGCTTCGGGGTTCCTGTGGAATGAGCAGATGATGATTCATATGAACTGCCGGGGCTATGCGGTAGCCCAGTTCATGCAGCCCGAGCCTGCCAAGTACTCCTATGCGCCGAATCTGGAAGCCAAGACGTTCATGCAGCCGGAGCAGCCTTATTACGCCCACCACCCGGGACGCTTCGTCTATGTCAAAGATGAGGAGAACGGGGAGCTGTTCTCTGCCCCTTATGAGCCTGTCCGCACCCCTCCGGATCATTATACTTTTGCGGTAGGTAAGCATAATATTGTCTGGACCATTGAGAAGAACGGGATCGCCATTGAAATGACGCTAACCCTGCCTAAGGATGACCCTATGGAGCTGTGGCGGGTGAAGGTGACCAATCTGTCCGCCGCTCCCCGCAAGATCAGCATCTACCCCTACTTCACTATCGGCTACATGTCATGGATGAATCAGTCCGGCGAGTATAAGGAAGCCTTGCAGGCAATTGTGGCTACAGCGGTCACACCTTATCAGAAATATCAGGATTATGCCGCAATCAAGCATCTGAAGGACAAAACCTTCCTGCTGGCCGACCATGCCCCGGCCTCCTGGGAAGTGAATCAGGAAGCCTTCGAGGGCGAAGGCGGAATCGGCTCGCCGTCAGCGCTTAAGGGCCAGCGGCTGGCGCAAGGCGAAGCCCGTTATGAGACCCCGGTTGCCGCCTTGCAATACAGTCTGGACCTGGCTGCAGGGGAAGAGCGTGAATACCGCTTCATCTTCGGCCCGGCCCGGAGTGAGCAGGAGATTGTGGAGATCCGCCGGAAGCTGTTCCTGGATACTGATGCGGCAGGCGAGGACGGATTCGTGCGCGCCGAGCGGGAATATGCGCAGTACATTGCGGAAGGCAGAGGGGGCATTGAGATTTCCACGCCGGATGCGGATCTCGACAATCTGGTCAACCACTGGCTGCCCCGGCAGATGTACTATCACGGGCAGACCAACCGCCTGACCACCGACCCGCAGACCCGGAATTATCTGCAGGATAATATGGGGATGAGCTATCTTAAGCCGCAGACGGCAAGAGAGGCGTTCCTGACGGCCTTAAGCCAGCAGGAGGCCAGCGGAGCGATGCCGGACGGGATTATTTTGCATGAAGCGGCTGAACTGAAATATATCAATCAGGTTCCGCATACAGACCATTGTGTCTGGCTGCCGGTTTGCCTCAGTACCTATCTGGATGAGACCGATGATTACAGCATTCTGGATGAGGAAGTATCGTATGCGGGCGGCCTGGAGACAGGACCTGTGCATGAGCATATCGACCGGGCGGTGCAGTGGCTGCTCCATGAGCGGGATGAGCGCGGCCTGAATTATATCAATCAGGGTGACTGGTGTGACCCGATGAATATGGTAGGGTACCGGGGGCAAGGCGTGTCCGGCTGGCTGACCATCGCTACCGCGTATGCATGTGTGGTCTGGGCGGATATTTGTGAGCGGAGCGGCCGTACGGATGTCGCCAAGACCTTCCGCCTTGCAGCGGAGGAGATGAATGCGCTCGTCAATCAGTACTTCTGGGATGGCGAGTGGTATGCGCGGGGAATTACCGATGACAATGTGGTGTTCGGTATCAGCAGTGACAAGGAAGGCAGGATCTTCATTAATCCCCAGGGCTGGGCGCTGCTCAGCGGTGCGGCGGATGAGGAGAAGCGGGCGAAGCTGATGAAGTCGGTCCACGAACAGCTGGAGACCCCTTATGGAGTGGAAAAGCTGGCACCGTCCTATACCGCCATGCGCGAGGATGTCGGCCGGGTCACCCAGAAGCATCCGGGGACAGCCGAGAACGGCGCAGTCTATAACCATGCCGCAGCGTTCTATATCTATGGCTTGTATGCAGTAGGTGAGCAGGACCACGCGTACCGTCTGCTGCGCAAAATGCTCCCCGGGCCCGATATCGAGGATATCATCCGGCGGGGCCAACTGCCGGTGTTCATCCCTAACTATTACCGGGGGGCTTATAAGCAGTTCCCGCAGACTGCCGGACGCTCCAGCCATCTGTTCAACACCGGAACCGTTCCGTGGGTGTACCGCTGCCTGATTGATGGACTGTTCGGCCTGCAAGGCTGCCGGGAAGGACTGCAGGTGAAGCCGCAGCTTCCTTCCGGCTGGAAGGAAGCAACCGTGAAGCGCAGCTTCAGAGGCGCTGAGCTGCAGATTGAGATGAAGCGTGAGTCTGGCGTAGCGGCAATCGAAGTGTATCTGGACGGCAGCTTAGTGGAAGACGGTGTTCTGAAGGAACTGAAACAGGGTAAGCAGTATCAGGTGCTGGTTAAGATACCGGCTGGGGCTGCTACTATCTAAATACAGGAGGCTGAATGAACATGACGAATCATATTCCGGAAGTACTGCTGAACGATGGAATGAAGGTGCCTGCGATTGGCTACGGAACGGCCTGGATCAAAGGCACGAAGGGCGTGCAGAGTCTGAAGACTGCTCTGGATATGGGGTATCGTCTGATTGATTCCGCATTCAACTATGAGAATGAGGGTGTTGTCGGGGAGGCGGTGCGGCAGAGCGGCGTGGCCAGAGACCAGCTGTTCATTACCTCGAAGCTGCCTGGACGCCATCACAAGTATGATGAAGCGCTCGAGACTGTTGAGGAATCGCTGTACCGGGCAGGGCTGGATTATTATGACCTGTATCTGATCCACTGGCCGAATCCCAAGGTGAACCTGTATGTGGAAGCATGGCAAGCACTGATTGATGCAAGGGCAAAAGGGCTGATCCGTTCTATCGGAGTCAGCAACTTCCTGCCGGAGCATCTGGACCGTCTGATCAAGGAGACGGGAGTGGTACCGGCTATGAACCAGATCGAGCTGCATCCCTTCTATCAACAGGCAGAGCAGCGTGCGCATCATGAGAAGCACGGAATCATCACAGAATCCTGGAGTCCGCTGGGACGCGGCACGGAGCTGCTGAAGAATGAACAGCTAAGTGCGATCGCCGCAGTCCATGACAAATCGGTCTCACAGATCGTTCTGCGCTGGCATGTGCAGCTGGGAGCGGTTCCGATTCCAAGATCGCAGTCGGAGGAGCATCAGCGGGAGAATCTGGATATTTTTGGCTTCGAGCTGTCAGAGGCTGAGATGAAGGTGCTTTCTGAGCTCCCGTCCACCGGACCGCTGTGGGACCAGGACCCGGCCGTGTACGAGGAGTTCTGATCCATTGATGTTATACAGATATGGCCCCTTGCTTTTTGGCAGGGGGCTATTTTGTTACGGCGCTCATACATAATTCGTTTAGGAAAAAGGGAAGCTGGTTACATAGAAAGAGTCAGAAGCCTACACAATCAGAAGCGAACAGAGGAGGAATATTATCATGAGTAATCAATATAAGATTCAAGATCCTGTGCAGCAATATGAAAAGGCGACACCTGAATTCGAGCAGCAGCAGCCCAGTCCGGGCTTAGAAACGAAAATGCACCCGCGTCCCGATGACGGAGCGGGCACCTACAAAGGCAGCGGGAAGCTCACCGGACGGAAGGCTGTTATTACGGGAGCGGACAGTGGAATCGGGCGGGCGGTAGCGATTGCTTTTGCCCGTGAAGGCGCCGATGTGGTGCTGGCCTATCTGCCGGAGGAAGAAGCTGACGCGAAGGAAGTGGTTAAGCTCATCGAGGAAGCCGGACGCAAGGCGGTGGCCCTGCCGGGTGATCTGAAGGACGAGAAGTACTGTGAGCAGCTGATTGCCAAGGCCGTAGAGGAGCTGGGCGGAATTGATATCCTGGCTAATATCGCCGGTAAGCAGCAATTCGTGAAAGACATCGCCGATTTGACCACTGAACAGTTCGATGCTACCTTCAAAACGAATGTCTACTCGCTCTTCTGGCTCTGCAAGGCAGCAGTGAAGCACATGAAGCCCGGCAGTACGATTATTAACACTTCATCCATTCAGGCTTATGAGCCTTCAGAGATTCTGCTGGATTATGCGACTACCAAAAGCGCGATCAATACCTTCAGCAAAGCGTTCGCCCAGCAGGTGGCGCCTAAGGGAATCCGGGTGAACGTGGTTGCCCCCGGACCGGTGTGGACTCCGCTTCAGGTAAGCGGCGGACAGCCGGAGGAAGTCCTGAAGGACTTCGGAGCTAAGACCCCGCTGGGACGCCCCGGCCAACCTGCCGAGATGGCTCCGGCCTATGTGTTCCTGGCCAGCCAGGAATCAAGCTATGTCAGCGGTGAGACCCTGAATGCCAACGGCGGAATGCCGACCCCATAAATAAGAATGAGTAACAACACCCGTGAGCAGGAACCTCCGTCAGGAGGTTTTTTGCTGTGGGGGGAATACTCGCTGGCAGTCTGCGTCAATTGGATTCAGCGGAGGCGGGGCGGCCTCTCCCCACTTTTGCAATCATAGGGGGTTCATGTGCTACACTTGAGTCATTGAATCGTATCTGCCAGTTCTGGTGCATTAGCGGTTTGTGGAGAAGACAGGAGGAGACGGCATGGCATTCGTAACGGTGAAGGGCGAGTATAAGCGCTATAAGATGGGGGAGACCCTGATTGTCGCCAATGACGGCATTGAGTTCGAGATTGAAAAGGGTGAATTTGCTGTAATTGTAGGGCCCAGCGGGGCGGGGAAGTCAACGGTGCTTAACATACTGGGCGGGATGGATTCCGCCGACGAAGGCCAGGTCATTGTGGACGGTACTGACATCGCACGTTTCAGCGCCAAGGAATTGACCGGCTACCGCCGTAATGACGTGGGTTTCGTATTTCAGTTCTATAATCTGGTCCCTAATCTGACCACTCTGGAGAATGTCGAGCTGGCCTCGCAGATCTCGCCCCGGGCACTGGATGCCCGGAAGGTACTGGAGGATGTGGGCCTTGGCGCGCGGCTGAATAACTTCCCGGCCCAGCTCTCAGGCGGGGAACAGCAGCGCGTGGCTATCGCCAGAGCGCTGGCGAAGCAGCCGAAGCTGCTGCTCTGTGATGAGCCGACCGGTGCGCTCGATTACAATACCGGCAAGCAGGTGCTTAAGCTGCTGCAGGATACCTGCCGCGACACCGGCACAACGGTGATTGTGATCACGCATAACCTGGCGATTGCTCCGATGGCCGACCGGGTCATTGAGATCAACAACGCCAAGGTACGGAAAATGGTGAAGAACGAAGCACCGGTATCCGTGGAAGATATCGAATGGTAAGGAGCCGGGAATGATGAAGAAACGGGCATTATGGAAGGATGTTTTTCGGGAGATCCGCCGCACCAAGGCGAGGTTCCTCTCGATCTTTGCGATTATTATGCTGGGGGTCAGCTTCTTCTCCGGGATCAAGTCAGCCGGGCCGGATATGCTGGATACCGCCGCGACTTATTATAAGGATCTGCGGCTGATGGATCTGCGGGTCCAGTCCACTTACGGGCTGTCGGAGCAAGGGATTAAGCAGCTCCGGGGGATTCCCGGATTGCAGACGGTTCAGCCTGTATACAGCTCTGACGTATTTCTTGGCGACAGCGGGCTGATTGCCAAGGTCTATTCGTATGCGGACAATAATGAACTGAACGGCTACAAGCTTACCGCCGGGCATCTCCCGGCAGCCCCGGGAGAGATTGTGCTGGATGAACATCTGCGCGAACAGGAAAAATTCAAGCTCGGTGATTCCATTACCTTCGGCGGGGAGGCGGGGGAGAAGCCCGAACAGAGCTTCCGCACCAAGACCTATACCGTAGTAGGGTTCGCGCAGAGCCCGCAATATATTGAGACCGCGAACCGCGGAACCAGCCGGATCGGCAAAGGCACTGCCGATGCGTTCGCCGTCATCCCGGAAGGGGATTTCACACTTCCGGTGTATACGGAGGCCTATCTCAGCTTCAAGGATACGGCTGCGGAGACGGCCTATACTCCGGTCTACGATACGTTGGTTGAGCGCCACCTCACAGAGACAGAGGAAGCGCTGAAGGATTACCCGGCGCAGCGCCTGGAGGAGCTGAAGGCGGAGGCGGTAGCAGCGGCCAAGCAGGCGGCGGTTCAGCAGGGGGCGCAACAGCAGCCGCAACAACAACAGGCAGCATCCGCCGCACAGAGCCAGCCGGAGCTGCCCAAGGTATACGTGGCTGACCGCACGATTAACCCGGGATACGCCGAATACAAGGATAATGCGGACCGTCTGTCCGCGATTGCGTCGGCTTTTCCGGTATTCTTTTTCCTGATTGCCGCGCTTGTCAGCTTAACCACGATGACCCGCATGGTGGAGGAGCAGCGGCTCCAGATCGGGACGTTGAAGGCACTCGGATACGGCGCTATGGACATAATGACCAAGTTTCTGGTGTATGGAACACTGGCCAGCCTTACGGCATCCATTGCAGGCCTGGCAGTCGGCTTCACGTTCTTCCCGGATCTGATCTATAATGCCTATAGCTCGCTCTACAACCTGCCTGATGTGATCAAGAGCTTCTACCCTTCTTACGCCGTTATTTCCATAGTCGTGGCGCTGATCTGTACAACGATGACGGCGATGATCGCTTCACGGGTGGAGCTGCGGAGCAACGCGTCTGTGCTGATGCGGCCCAAGGCACCGAAGAGCGGGCAGCGGATTATGCTGGAGCGCTTCAAGTTCCTGTGGACCCGGCTCAGCTTCGTGCAAAAAGTGACAGCCCGCAACCTCTTCCGCTACAAGCAGCGGATGTTCATGACCGTTATCGGGGTGGCAGGCTGTACCGCGCTGATCCTCACCGGCTTTGGGCTGAAGGATTCCATCGGCAGCATCGCCGAGCGGCAGTTCGGCGGCATTATGAAATACAGCGCCCTGGTCGCCCTGCACGACAATGCAACGGCCGCAGATCAAGCTTCCTATAAGGAGCTGATTGAACAGGAGACTGCAGTTACAGGCACGCTGAATGTGCTGCAGGAGGCTACGACGGCCCGGGCCAAAGGCGTGAACGACCAGGAAGTGCGGATCTTTGTTCCCTCGGATACAGCTGAGCTGGCGTCTTTCGTTAATCTTAAGGACCGCAGCACCGGTAAGCCGCGTGTACTCAGTGACGAGGGCGCGGTCATTACAGAGAAGCTGGCCAAGCTGTATGATGTGGCACCCGGGGGGACGTTGACGCTTCTGGACAGCAACAATGAGCCATTCCAGATCAAGGTAGCGGCGGTCACCGAGAACTATGTGCTGCATTATGTGTACATGACTCCGGCTTACTACACAAAGGTGTTCGGCAAGGAGCCGGTCTATAATACTCAATTATTGAATTACAGCGGCAAGGATAAGGAGTGGGAGAGTGCCTTCGGGGAGAAGCTGACTGCGAATGGACAGGTGGCCTTGGTCAGCTTTTCCAGCGGAGTGGGAGAGGCTTTCGAGGGAACTATGGACAGTATGGATATCGTCATTGTGGTGCTGATTGTCTCTGCTGCCGCGCTGGCCTTCGTAGTTCTGTACAACCTGACCAATATTAACGTGTCCGAGCGGGTCCGCGAATTGTCTACGATTAAGGTGCTCGGCTTCTATGATAAGGAAGTCACTCTGTATATTTACCGGGAAAATATCCTGTTGACCCTGCTCGGCATCCTGTCCGGCAGTGCCCTGGGGGTGATCCTGCACCGGTTCGTCCTGTCAACTGCCGAGCTGGATGCCACCATGTTCGCTCCGCTCATCAAGTGGCAGAGCTACATCTATGCAGCCTTGCTGACCATACTATTCTCAGGCATCGTAATGGCATTCATGCACATCAAGCTCAAGCGGATTCATATGATTGAAGCGCTGAAGTCGGTAGAGTAGTTCAGTCACGATTTTGTCAAAAAAGATAAAAAAAGCATCAGCATATAAGGAAGGATAATGAGCCGGGGGCAGAGGGAGCCTGGAGCCGTTATCCTTCTTTTTTTGTGCCTGAAAAGCGGGCGATGACAAGGAAATAAGTGCTGAAACATGCGGAATTATAATGCACAATGTCGAAAAAAAGCGAAAATGATAGAAAAGTGTCATTAAAACTAACCTTATTAAACTCATTGTAATTATGAGAAAAAGAGTTTTTTACAGTTTTTCCAAGATACATTGGAAGTAAATGTTTCAAGAGCAAAAAAGTAAGATTTCGCAGCGATAAATAAATATATTGACGTAAGATATATTCACATGTAATATAAACCATAATTTATCAGGGAAGTTGTGAGGCTTCCCGCCGGGAATGTTGTCCCTGACCTTAATTGACCCTCGGTCTATTCATCGCATTTCTACAATATATATTAGGTGTGATGTTATATCACATATAATGCGAAGGCGGTCATTAGGGGCTAGGCGCATAACGATCCGGAGCATCCCAGTCTCCCGAGAAGCTTTGAAGAGCAGGTACAAGCACCTAACTAAGGAGGAGTAAAGGAATGGCGAAAAAGAGAAAATGGTGGTCAGGTTTACTAGTATTATCGTTGGTAGGGGTTCTATTTACAGGTTGCAGTACAAATAACACTGCGGGTTCTTCAACAAGTGCGCCTGCAGCCACTACAGCTCCGGCAGAGAGTACGGCGCCTGATGCTACGGAAGCACCTTCGGCTGACGTGCCTGTTGACGGCGGAACACTGGTTACAAGCTCATTCTCCGATATTGTTAATATTAATCCCCTCTTAGTTAATGACACCGCGTCTGGTGATGTGGCCCAGTTCGTCTTCGCCAAGCTGTACAATCTCGACCGTGAAGGCAATGTACAGGCAGAGGATTGGTCACTGGCTGCCGCACTGCCGGAGATTTCTGAAGATGGCTTGACCTATACTGTGAAGCTGAAGGATACCGCCAAATGGAGTGACGGCCAGCCCGTCGTCGCAGATGATGTAATCTACACCGTTGAAATGGCCAAGAATAAGGAGACAGGCTCTCCGCTGATCAGTGCCTTTGACAAGGTGAAGAGCGTTGAGAAGGTGGATGACCACACCGTCAAGATCACAATGTCCCAAGTCTATGCGCCGTTCCTGTATGCGCTGGTCCAGGAGATTGTTCCAGCCCATGTCCTGAAGGATGTGAAGCCGACCGAAATGCAGAAGAACCCCTATGGTACTGATCCGGCCAAGACCGTTACAAGCGGACCGTGGAAGTGGACAGCCTGGAAGCAAGGCGAGAGCCATACCCTGGATGCTGATCCGAACTACTGGGGAACCGTGAAGCCTCATATCGCTCAGGTGATCTACAAGATCTATGCTGACCAGAACACTGAGGTTCAGGCGATTATGAAGGGCGACACGGATCATATCAGCGCGATTCCGGTAACCCAGGTTGAAGCAGTTAAGGCTGACGGGAAAATCGATATCATCCAGAAGCCGGGCGCGCAGTACGAATATGTTAACTTCAACTTTGACGGCAAGAACTTCCCGGATGGCTACGGCCTGTTCCAGGGACAGAAGACCAGACAGGCGATTGCCCATGCCTTGAACCGACAAGGAATGGTGGATAATATCCTGAAGGGCGTAGGCGCGCTGATGAATGCGCCGTTCCTGCCGGATACCTGGGCTGACCCGGGTGATGCTGCTGTGAACTATGATTACAATGCCGAAACGGCCAAGAAGCTCCTGGCTGAAGACGGCTGGGTTGCGGATGCCAAGGACGGCATTCTGGTCAAAGACGGCCACCGCTTCTCCTTTGAGCTGCAGTATAATGCCGGCAACAGCCGCCGTGAACAGGTAGCCGCTGTTATCCAGCAGAACCTGAAGGATGTCGGCATTGAAGTGAAGCCTAAGGCGATCGACTTCGCTGCATGGATTGACCAGAACGTAACGCCGGGTAAATATCAGGCCCTGCTGCTGGCATGGTCCCTGAATACACCGGACCCGGATGCAGAGAGCATTTTCTCCTCCAAGTACTTCCCGCCTGCGGGACAGAACAGCGGCTGGTATAAGAACGAGAAGCTGGATAAGCTGTGGGTAGACGGATATTCCACGGTAGATCAGGCTAAGCGCAAAGAAATCTACAAAGAAGTAGGTAAGGAAATCTCAACCGACCTTCCTTATGTCTTCCTGTATCAGTATGGTCAGGCGATCGGAACAGGGCCTAGAGTGCACTGGGCAGAGGAGGACGCTCCAGAGCCGTCACTGGGCTACGGACAGTTCTTCCACGCTATCAAATGGTGGGTAACCGAGTAACGTACCGACTAACTGAATAGACTTGCGGGAGGTGAAAGAGAATTCTCTTTCACCTCCCCCTTTTGTATAAATAGGGGGCCTTCCGTAATCTATCGCCTTACCATCTCTAGGAGGCTAGCCAATGACAGAATATCTGATACGTCGAGTGCTTCAATCGGTACTGGTCATCTTTCTGATTACCATACTGACCTTTCTTCTCATCCATGCAGCTCCGGGCGGCCCTACGCAAGTGATGCTCGCGCCGGGCCTGACACCGGAAATCTTCGAGCAGCAGGCCAAGAACCTGGGTCTGGATCAGCCGATTCATATCCAGTATTTCCACTGGATCGGCGACCTGCTGCAAGGAGATCTGGGGTATACCTTCAAGAACCATATTGCCATCTCGGACCTGCTGTGGCCGCGTATCGGCAATACCGTAATCCTGATGGGCGCGGCTTGGCTGGTATCCCTGCTGATCGCTATCCCCTGGGGAATCTATAATAGTACCAAAGTCTATGGTTTATCGGATCAGACGGCTTCCTTCATTTCCTATCTGGGCTTCGCCATGCCGACCTTCTGGTTCGGGATTCTGCTGCAGCAGTGGCTGTCGCTCAAGCTGGACTGGTTCCCATTGTCGGATATGCATACAAGAGGCAAGGAAGGCAGTATAGCTGATTTATTCATGCATCTGGTGCTGCCGGTAACGGTGCTGGCGCTTGGGTTCCTGGCCTCTTATATGAAGTATGCGCGGGCCAGTATGCTGGAGGTGCTGGATCAGGATTATATCCGTACAGCACGGGCCAAAGGCGTCAAGGAACGGAAGGTCGTCTTCCGCCATGCCCTGCGCAATGCGCTTATTCCAATTATTACGATACTCGGCCTTGATCTTCCGATCCTGGTAGGCGGGGCTGCACTAACAGAGAATGTATTCAACTGGCCGGGAATGGGCCGTTGGTTCGTAGAGATGGCCACTGCACGCGAATATTCGGCACTGATGGCTGTGACTATCGTAACGGCTGTGATGGTCGTCATTGGCAATCTGCTGGCAGATATACTGTATGTCGTAGTTGATCCCCGGGTGAAGCTCGGCAAGCAAGGGGGGAAGGCAGCATGAGTACAGACAATACAGAGCTTAGCAAAGGGAAGGTATCCAAGCCGCTGGGAACGCCGGATATGAGTCCTATGCCGGGCGGAACTGACCCCGAAATTCCGGTGGTGGATTTGGACAGACCTCCCGGCCCGTGGAGAGTGCTGTGGAAGAAGTTTTCGCGCAATCCTTTTGCTATGGGCGGGTTGATCGTCCTGCTTATCTTTGTGCTGCTGGCGATCTGCGCACCGTTCCTGACCTCCTATGGGCCGGAGAAGATTGATCTGATGTTCGCCAACCTGAAGCCTGGAGCGGAGGGGCATCCCCTTGGCACTGACGAGCTGGGCCGCGATATTCTCAGCAGACTGCTGTACAGCGCACGGATCTCGCTGCTTATCGGTTTCTCGGTTGCTTTTGTATCCGTGCTGGTCGGATCGGTGGTCGGAGCCATTTCGGGTTACTTCGGGGGATTCGTGGATACGGTATTCATGCGGATTGTTGACGTCATGAACTCCGTCCCATCCCTGTTCCTGAATATCCTGGTGATGGCGCTGTTCGGAACACAGATTAAATTCATGATCCTGATTCTGGCGTTCACGAGCTGGATGAGTATTGCCCGGCTGGTCCGGGGAACCTTCCTGCAGCTGCGGGAGATGCAGTATGTGGAGGCGGCCAGAGCAATCGGCGTATCCAGCTGGGGGATCATCTTCCGGCATCTGCTCCGCAATGCGAGCTTCCCGATCATTGTCAATGCGACCTTAATGGTCGGCGGCGCGATTCTCAGTGAATCCGCGTTGTCCTATCTGGGTCTTGGTATTCAGGCTCCGGCTACGAGCTGGGGGCTGATGCTCAGCAACGCGCAGGAGTTCATGCTGATTGATCCGATGCAGGCGGTGTATCCGGGCTTTTGCATCCTGATGGTGGTGCTGGCGGTTAACTTTATCGGCGACGGCATCCGGGATGCCCTTGATCCCAGACAGCAAGTGACCAAATCCCGGAGGAGGCTGGAACAATGGCGCAAAAACTACTCGAAATCCGGAAATTGACCGCCGGCTTTGCAACAGAGAAGGGATTGCTCAAAGCAACCGACGGCATCTCTCTTACTGTGGACAAAGGCCAGACGGTCTGTATTGTAGGCGAATCGGGCAGCGGCAAAAGTGTCACCTCGCTGGCGATTATGCGCCTGATTGATTATGCGGGCGGTATGATCCTGGATGGAACCATTGACTTCCATGGACAGGATCTGGGGGCGAAGAGCCAGGAGGAGATGCGGGAAATCCGCGGTAACCGGATTGCGATGATCTTCCAGGACCCGATGTCTTCGCTGAATCCGGTCTTTACCATAGGGGAGCAGATTGCGGAGAGTCTGCGGCTCCATCAGAACAAGAGTGACTCGGAAGCGTTGAGGCTGGCGGTTGATCTGATCCGGCTGGTCGGCATACCGGCCCCGGAGATCCGTGCGAAGCAGTACCCGCATGAGCTGTCCGGCGGGATGTGCCAGCGCGTAGTCATTGCGATTGCGCTGGCCTGTAACCCCGAGCTGCTGATTGCCGATGAGCCGACCACCGCACTTGATGTTACGGTCCAAGCGCAGATTCTGGATCTGCTGCGCAAGCTTCAGTCGGAGCTTGGCATGTCCATCCTGCTGATCACCCACGACATGGGGGTTGCCGCCGAGATGGCTGACCGTATTGCTGTGATGTATGCGGGAGCTATAGTGGAAGAGGGGGGTGTGGAAGAGATTTTCGACCATCCCAGCCATCCGTATACGGTAGGTCTGCTCCAGTCGATTCCGGGGTTTGAAGGCGGACGCGGAGGCGAGCTCTATACGATCAGCGGAACGATTCCGCCGATAGGGCAGCTGCCAGCGGGCTGCCGCTTCCACCCGCGCTGTCCGCATGCTATGGATATCTGCAGAAGCGAGGAGCCGCCGGATTTCATGATTACAGGCGATCACCGGACCGCCTGCTGGCTGTTCAAGGATAAGCCGGTGTCAGCGGATACCAGCAGGGAGGCGAAGCGCGCATGATGAACAAGACAGCAACTATACCGGACCGTAAGCTATCGTCCTCCTCAGAAGTGCTGGTGGAGGTTAAGGATATTAAGAAGTATTTTCCGATCACCAAGGGCCTGCTTAACCGGACCGTCGGGCAGGTGAAGGCGGTAGATGGAGTCAATCTGGCGATCCGCCAAGGTGAGACGTTCGGGCTGGTCGGGGAATCCGGCTGCGGCAAATCCACCTTCGGACGGGTACTTCTCCGGCTGCAAAGTGCGACCGGGGGGCAGGTGTTATTCAAGGGCCAGGATATCCATTCGCTGGGTTCGCGTGACATGCGGAAGCTGCGGGAAGAGATGCAGATTATTTTCCAGGACCCGTTCGGGTCGCTGAATCCGCGCTTCCTCGTCAAGGATATTATCGGCGAGCCGCTGCGTATTCACTGGAACATGTCCGGCAAGGAGATCGATGCCCGGGTGGTTGAACTGATGGAACTGGTGGGTCTGGATGCCAGCCGCCGGAACCGCTATCCGCATGAATTCTCCGGCGGACAACGCCAGCGCATTGGCATCGCCCGGGCGATTGCGCTGAATCCGCAGTTTATTGTGGCCGATGAGGCCGTGTCCGCGCTTGACGTATCCGTGCAATCCCAGGTCATTAACCTGCTGATGAAGCTGCAGAAGGAGCTGGGCTTAACCTTCCTGTTCATCGCGCATGGTCTTAACGTTGTCCGGCATATCTCTGACCGTGTGGGGGTCATGTACCTGGGCAAGCTGGTGGAGGTGGGGGAGACGGAGGCGCTGTTCGCGGCCCCGCTGCATCCGTATACTGCCGCCCTGCTATCGGCCATTCCGAAGCCGACGCCAAGGCGCAAGCAGGAGCGTATTATGCTGGAGGGAGATGTGCCCTCCCCGGCCAATCCGCCCTCGGGCTGCAGGTTCCATACCC
The DNA here is from genome assembly GCF_038002345.1 of Paenibacillus sp. FSL M7-0420. NCBI lineage: Bacteria > Bacillati > Bacillota > Bacilli > Caryophanales > Paenibacillaceae > Paenibacillus > Paenibacillus sp. FSL M7-0420. The sequence goes on from NZ_JBBOCJ010000001.1 coordinate 617,486, forward strand.
GCTGCCCGTTCGTCCAGGACAAATGCCGTTCGGTGGAGCCGCTGCTGGAAGAGGTCCTGCCGGGCCGTCCGGTAGCCTGTCATTTCCCGTTGCTTCCGAAATCCTGATCAAGGATTACCCTGTGCTGTACCGAAGAGGGACACTGCTGAATCTTACGCGGTGTTCCTTTTTTTGATTTTGGGGCGCCCCGCAAAGTACCTGAGTCATCAACTACGCTAAAGCTCCACTTTGTGGGGTTATTTTGTATGGTCGCCTCAAACTAATCATTGTGCTACAGGCATTTCTATAAGAAAATGAGGAAAAGACAACGCAAACGTTGCGGAACCGGAGGCTATGGTGAAAAAGGTCAATACAGCAATTTCAGCACTCTTTATCCTTGTTATGATAATAGCTGGCTGGGTATGGGCAGTGTCAGTACATACCTGGACCCTGGCGGGGACCATGGCTTCCCTGCTCTGTCTGGCCCTGTTTATCTGGACGGGCCTGCGGGCCATCCCTGCTATAACCGGGTACATCCTGAGCCCCGGCGCACTGCGGACGGTGAATACGGACGACTCGCCGGAGGAACGGCAGCGGATCTGGTGGAAGATTGTGCTGTGGGTGATATTCAGCCGGGTGCTGCTAATCCTTGCGGCTTATGTATTCTGGGTGCTTCGGGAGGGAGGCTCCGGCAGCCTGTTCTCCCACTTCATTGAGATGTGGCATATCCGCGGAATTGATGCCATGTCTTATCTGGGCATTGCCGAGCGGTGGTATGTGACGGAGGGAGATCCAAGATTTCATATTGTGTTTCTGCCGTTCTTCCCCGTGATGATCAAGCTGGCGCAGTTCTTCACAGGCAATTATATGGCTGCCGGATTTGCCGTCGCCAATCTCTGCACGCTTGCGGCGGCGTTGTTCGCTTATGAGCTGGCTCGGCTGGATATGGGACGCAGGAATGCCCTGCGGGTGGTGAAGTACGTCTTCATCTTTCCGTCAGCCTTCTTTTTCTTCCTTCCCATGACAGAGGCGCTGTTCCTGCTGCTCTCCCTGATGGCGCTCTTGTTTGTCCGCAAAAAGCGCTGGCTGCTGGGCTGCCTCTGTGCGGCGCTGGCCGGATTCACCCGTTCCCCGGGGATTCTGCTGGCCGTGCCGATTGCCGTGGAATTTGCCCGGGAGCTGGCTGCTGGTTACAGGTCAATGGACCGGAGGGCTTTTACGAATAAGCTGATCTTGGCCGTTGTCTCCCTGGTGAGCGTCTCCTTCGGTCTGCTGGCTTATCTCTACATCAATTACAATGTGACGGGCAACGCGTTCCAGTTCAGTATTTATCAGCGGGAGCACTGGTCGCAGCGGTTCTACTTCTTTTTCGATACCGTGAGATATCAGATGGAATATGCGGTCAATACCTTCAAGGATGCCGATTACCGGTCGTTCCTGGGACTATGGCTGCCGAATTTGTGCGCAATCTTCCTGGTGCTGTTCATAATGCTCCGCAGTACGAAGAAGCTTAATCCCGCCTACATGGCGTACCTGATCGCCTATTTCGTCTATGTGGTGGCCCCGACTTGGCTGCTGTCCGCTCCGCGTTATTTCGCTGTTGCTTTTCCGCTGGCGTTCGCGGCTGTGCTGTTGACGGAGGATAAGAAGTGGAAGGATATCCTGCTCACTACGCTATTTATTGCGGGGGGTCTCCTGTATCTGGCGGTGTTTGTATCCGGTTATCCGGTGTATTAGTGTGTATTAGAAATTACAGAAACGATGGTGGCTATGCAGATTCAACTAGAAGATCAGATGGTTACGTTACATGTCCAGTATGCCAAGCGCAAGAAGCTTTCCGTAACGGTGGACGGCTCGGACCTCATTACCGTTAAGGCGCCCAAGGGAACGAGTGAAGAGACGATCCTCGGTGCGGTAGCAAGTCTAGGCCCGAAGATTCTGGAGAAGCTGCGCAGCAATGCGGCGGCACGGCAGGTGCCGAGGGTTAAGGCTTATGAGGGCGACGAAGAAGCCTTCTTGTACTTGGGGAAGGAGTATGCGCTGCATGAGCTGATTGGGGACCGGCAGGCGGATGCAGAGGAGCTGAAGCTTGCGCTGAAGAAGTTCTATACGGCCAGTCTGAAAAAAATCATCGCAGAGCGCATCAAGCCCTACCAGACGCAGCTCAGAGTGAAGCCGAAGAGTATGGAGATTGTGGAGTCGCGGACCAAGTGGGGGAGCTGCAGCTTTGACGGCAAGCTGACGTTCAACTACCGCCTGGCCATGGCGCCGCCCGAAGTGATCGACTATGTCATCATTCATGAGCTGTGTCATCTGCTGCATATGAATCATGACCGTTCCTTCTGGCGGCGCTTGGGCAGTATTATGCCGGACTATAAGGAGAAGGAGGCCTACCTGGCCCGGCAGGGGCAGTTCATGACGCTATGAACATTTTACAAGGGTAAAAGTGTTGCGTACGCCTAGGCGATGGAAGTAGCCGGATGCTTAACGTTCGCAGGATATTGCTGCCCGCCCTGAGTGCGGACGAATAGGCCCTCTGAATGGCTGCTGCCTGACAGCTCCAGGCCATCATCATCAGGAGTGAAGTGAAAGACAATCGTCTCCGTGTCGCTGTCTGCAAGCTTCAGGGCAATTTCGCGGCAGGAGACGGGCTGTGCGCTGATTAGATCGAAGAGCTCAAGCTGCCCATTCTCCTGCTGGCAGATGGCAATGAGATTCTCGTCCTCCAGGTAATAGAGCTGGTCGCTGAATACGTTCAGGCAGTAGAACATCAATAGTCCATGGGCGCCGGCGATGCCAAAACGCTCAGATACCGGTACCCGCTGCGCTCCAAGGGTAGAGACCAGACTCAGATCACGCGGGTCGGCAAGATCCAGCTTGCGGATTGCCGCAGATCCGGCAGTGCCCCCGGGGCAGGCCATGGAGAAGATCTGTTCTTCCACCGGGTGGAAGCCGAATTTAGGATAGAACTCCAAGACTGACTCATTGGCAAAAAGATACATGAATTCACACGCTTGTCCATACTCCTCCAGCACCTTGTCCATCAACCGGGCAGACAGGCCGCGTCCTCTATAGTCAGGATGAGTCATCACCGTTCCGATCTGCACAGCAGGGGACTTCACTCCATTAATGGTTAGCTCCAGCAGATTTACCGAGACATTCGCCACGATCCGGTTTCCCTCCGCGTAAGAATATGGAACATACTTATCCGTCCAGAAGCCCTCCTCATACCAGCGCTCCAGCTCCAGCTCGAACGTGTCTTTTGCCAGCCCCAAAAAGCTATTCCGCAGCGGCTCTATATCTTTGTAATCCCTAACAAACTTCAATTCTTGCATGGTCTATCACTCCATATAGTATATTTGTTACCCCTACAGTATAAGCCATTATATACCATAGGTCATATTTCAGGGTTCCAATACCACAGATTTTAACTATAGTCAATACGCTAAAGGATACCTTAAAGTACTCTCTGGTACTATTCACATTTAATGGCAAGAACGTTATCTTAGGTAATAAGAAGTGTTCACTATTAAGAACCTGTTGTAATGAACCTATTACTGAAACGGTAGCGAAATTATAGACAGCTGGAGGTAACCCATGAGTGCAATCGCCGGGATCTATTCTATGCAGCATGGGCCGCTGGACCCGGAGCTTGGCCCGCGCCTGATGCAGGAGCTGCAGCGTTATCCGGCGGATGATGCCCGGGGCTGGAGTGCGGATGGGCTGTTTCTCGGGTGCCACGCACAGTGGATTACCCCGCAGTCCCGGGGCGAGGTGCTTCCTTATTATGATCCGCAGCGGAAGCTGGCGATCGTAGCTGATGCCATTATTGATAACCGCAGCGAGCTCTTCGGACAACTTCAGGTTGTCCGGGAGGATCGGGAGTCGATGCCGGACAGCCTGCTGATTCTTCTGGCCTATGAGAAATGGGGAGATCAGGCTCCGGTGCATCTGGTCGGAGATTTTGCCTTCATGATCTGGGATGCCGGCAGGCAGACGCTGTTTGGAGCGAGGGATTTCTCGGGGAGCCGGACGCTGTACTTCCACCGCTCAGGCAGACAGTTCTCCTTCTGTACCGTGATTCATCCGCTATTCACGCTAATGGATGGAGGGCACGAGCTGCATGAAGGCTGGATCTCGGAATATCTGGCGGGCCAGGGCCGGATGGATGTCGCGGATATGTTCTCCACGGTCTATCAGGGTGTGGAGCAGCTGCCCCCGGCGCATTCGATGACGGTCAGTCCGCAGGGGATTACCTTCTCCAGGTATTACACCTTCCAGACTCCGCCGCCACTCCGGCTGCGCAGCAATGGGGAGTATGAGGAAGCGTTCCGTGAGGTGTTCGGACGGGCTGTCCGGGACCGGCTGCGTACCCACCTTGAAGCTGGTGCGAACTTAAGCGGCGGGCTGGATTCAGGGGCGGTGGTGAGCTTTGCGGCGGAGGAGCTTCGCCGTACCGGCAAGCTGCTCCACACGTTCAGCTCGTATCCTCTGGATCACTTTACAGGGTTCAAGCTGGGCCAGCGGGTGACTGATGAGCGTCCATATATTCAGGAGACCATCGACTATGTCGGGAACATTGAGCCTAGCTTCTGCAATTTTCCTGACCGCAGCTCATATGGTGAAATCGACGAATGGCTCGATATTATGGAGATGCCCTACAAATTCATAGAGAATTCCTATTGGCTCAAAGGCATATATGAACAAGCCGGACTGAAGAATGCCGGTGTACTGCTCAGCGGACAGCGGGGCAACTGGAGTATCTCCTGGGGACCGGCGCTGGATTATCAGGCGAAGCTGCTGCGTGAATTCCGCTGGTTCAGCTTTTACCGGGAGAACAAACTGTACAGCCATTCGATGGGAGTAAGCCGCAAAAGAATGCTGAAAATAGCCGGGCGCAAGGTATTCCCCGCCTTGGGCCAGCTGATGGCCGGGAAGCAGGAGGCTGCGCCGGAGCTGATCCATCCTGAATTTGCCCGGCGGACAGGGGTGCAGGAGCGGCTGAAGGAGCTGGACCAGTCGCCTGCCTCCCAGACTGTGTACGATATCCGCAGAGAGCATTTCCGCCAGCCGCATGTCTGGAATGTGAATGGAACGGCGGCTACCAAGCTGTCGCTGAAGTACAGGGTATGGGACCGGGATGCGACGAATGACCTGCGTGTCATCAACTTCTGTATGTCGGTGCCTGAGGAGCAATACGTCCAGAACGGAATGGACCGCTCGCTCATCCGCCGGGCGATGGAAGGGCGGCTGCCGGATAAGGTCAGGCTTAACCAGACCCGGCGCGGCATCCAGGGGGCGGACGGCATTACGCGTATGCTGCCCGAGTGGCAGCGGTTTCAGCAGGAGCTGAGGGAGATGCTGCAAGACCCCCGTACTTCGTCTTATCTGAATCGTCCCGGGCTCGCCGGATGCTTGGACCGGCTGGGTAGTGAGCCCGAACCATTATTAATCTTTAACACGGATTTCCGCCTTCTTACACGAGGACTGGTGTTTTACCGCTTTTTGAAGCGGCTCTCCTGAAGGACGTTTCTTGAAAGGGGGTGACAAGATGAAAAAGGAATACAGCAAGCCTGCATTGGAAGTGTTGGATGTGAAAATGACTATGGCTGGCCCGGGGGTATCCATTGCCGATGCGTTCCAAGCCGATCCAGATGAAATCGTTAGTCACTCCTAGTCTTCCTGCATTACCGCTCAGCCCTAATCCCTCTTAGCTTGCTGGAGGGGGATCAGGGCTATCCCTTTATCCGAAGTAATGTTCCGAAACGGTACGTTCTTTCAAAGGACGGCAATGCCGTTTCCACTTGTCATCCGCAAGACAACGGGTGAAATTGACTGAGATGGAGTGAGCAGTATGGCTGGCACAGTGCAATGCCCCGGTTATAAGGCTTTTGGCCTGCAAATCCTCAGTGAGTTCGCGCTACCAGAACTTCCCCGTACGGATCAGCCCGGAAGAATAGGCAGCCTGTCGGTAATTGAAGGCCGTCTGCTTGAGCGATGGGAAGCAATACCGAAGATTACGCCGAATCTGGGCATCGCGGAGCATGAAGTGATGTTCATGGTGAAGGGAACCGCTATTTTTTCCATACAGAACGGCAGTACGATTACAGTCTCTCCAGCAGCAGGCGCAGATCCGGATAGCATCCGCTTGTTCATTCTGGGCAGCTGTATGGGTGTAGTATTGATGCAAAAAGGCATACTGGCCCTGCACGGCAGCTCGCTTGTGCTGGATAATAAGGCTTATGCGCTGGTGGGGCGTTCAGGTGCGGGTAAATCCACGCTTGCCTCCTATCTGATGGATCAGGGACATCTCCTGGTCAGTGACGACGTTATTCCCGTGTTGGTGCATAATGGACATCCATTAGCTGTTCCAGGTTATCCCCAGCAGAAGCTGTGGCAGCAGAGCCTGGACTATTTGGGAATGAATTCGTCTGCGTACCGTCCGCTGTTTCAGCGGGAGACCAAGTTCGCCGTACCGGTACATGACCGGTTCCAGAGTGAGCCGCTGCCGCTGGCCGGCATATTTGAACTGTCTGTGGTGCAGGACGGGCCGGTGGCCGTAGAGGCGATAAGCGGCTTGGACCGGCTTCATACCTTATACAATCATACCTATCAAAAAGCGCTGGTCGACCCGATGGGTGTCAGAGAATGGCACTTCGGGCTGCTGGCCTCGTTCGTGAACCGGCTGCCGATGTACCGGCTGACCCGCCCTGAGCAGGGCTTCAGTGCACCGCAGCAGACGGAAATGATTATGGAGACGATTATGCCCAAGGTGAAGGAGATGAATCTATGAATATGAATACTACAAAAGTGCTGTCGCCGGATTCGGTACTGGTTCAACGGGAAGGTAATATCGCAAGTGATATGGACGGCGAGAAGGTCATGCTGAATGTGAAGAACGGCAAATACTACAACCTCGGCGAAGTCGGCGGTGAGATCTGGGAAGCATTGGCTTCACCGGTATCGATTCGGCAGATTGCCGGGAAGATTCAGGAGATCTTTGAGGTACCGGCAGAGCTGGCGCAGCAGGATGTCATTGATTTTGTACAGAATCTGCTGAATGAGGATCTGGTCTCCATCGTTAGCGGACCATGATGACCCTCCGGCGGCTCCGTCTCCTGCTGGTGCATGACAAGGCGTTGCTTACGCTGCTTCCCGAGACATTATGGCGGCTGATGCTGGTCCGAATCCAGCTGTTGTTCCCCTTTGCCCGGACAGCTCCGCAGCTTGGGGTGAAATCCCTGGAGACTCCCGCAGTATCCAAGCCTTCCGATATTCGCCGCATCCAGCAGATTACCAAGGCAATCCGGGTGATGAGCCGCTATACTCCCTGGAAAAGCACCTGTATGGTCCGGGCGGTAGCCGCCCTGAAGATGCTGGAGAAGCGGGGCATTGAGAGCACCCTCTATATGGGGGTCGCCCGCGATAAGCAGGGACAAATGATTGCCCACGCCTGGCTGCGCAGCGGAGCCCATTATGTCTCCGGGGATGATGCGATGCAAGGCTTCGTGGTGGTGGAGAAGTTCGCGAAGGTGTTACAAGCCGAGTAATCGAGGTGGGTCCATGCAAGCTATAATCTACTACGTCCGGCAGCTTCAACGGTTGTCGGGCGTGAAGCTGTATCTTAATCTGTTAGGCATGGTGATCAGCGGTCTGCTGGAGAGCTCCGCCATTCTGCTGCTGGTTCCCATGCTTGGCATGGCTGGCATTCAGCTGGGCGGCGCGGCGGCGGGCTATCATCTGCCTATGCTCGGATTCATCAGTGAACTGCCGCAGTCCACAGCGCTGCTGCTGGTGCTGGGCAGTTATGTTCTGATTGTGCTCTGCCAGAATCTGATCGCAAGGTTCGTGGCGATCCGCAATGTCGAAATTCAGCAGACCTATGGCAGGCAGCTGCGGGTTGAGGTCTATAGCGCATTGCTGCGGGCGCAGTGGTCTTTTTTTCTGAAGAAGCGCACCTCCGATCTGATCAACATGATGACCACCGAGCTGGCCAGAGTCCTGGCGGGTATCAGCGGCTTCCTGCAGTTCCTGACTTCGCTGTTGTTCACCCTGGTGCAGATTGCCTTTGCCTTCTGGCTGTCCCCCAAGATGACACTGGGAGTTCTCGTCTGCGCGGCGCTGCTGTCCATCTTCTCCCGGCGCTTCATCCGTAAGGCGAAGAGACTGGGCAGCCGCAGCACGGAGCTGGGCAAGACATATCTAGGCGGTATTACCGATCAGCTGAATGGAATCAAGGATATCAAAAGCAATAATCTGGAGCAGTCCCGCCTCGAATGGCTGCATGCCTTCACTGGCGAGGTTAAGCAGGAGCAGCTCGACTACACACGCCTGCGTTCCAACTCCCAGCTCCTGTATAAGCTGTCTTCCACGCTGCTGATTGCTGTGTTTATCTTCGTGTCCTTCCGGTTCATGCAAGTGGAGGGGCCGAATCTGCTGCTGGTCATTCTCGTATTCACCCGGCTGTGGCCGACCTTCTCGACGCTGCAGTCGCTGCTGGAGCAGCTGGCCTCAGTAGTGCCATCCTTCAAACAATTGCAATCGCTGCAGGAAGAATGTCTGGCCGCTGTCGAGCATGAAGCGGATCATGGCGGAGAACGGGTGCTGCCTATGACGCTGGAGCACGGTCTGGAAGCCCGGAATGTCGATTTCCGTTATCATGCGGACGAGCCGCAATATTCGCTCCAGAACGTCAATGTGCGGATTCCCGCCCGGCAGATGACGGCGATTGTCGGACGTTCAGGCGCCGGCAAAAGCACGCTCGTTGATCTGCTCATGGGACTGATGCAGCCGGAGAACGGGGAGATCCTGGCGGACGGCGAGCCGATCACCGGGGAGCGGCTGCTGTCCTACCGGAGATCCATCGGGTATGTGGCACAGGACCCGTTCCTGTATAACGCAACCATCCGCGATAATCTGATGATGATCAAGCCGGACGCGGAGGAGGCGGAGCTGTGGGAGGCACTGGAGTTTGCCTCCTCGGCGGACTTTGTCCGCAAGCTGCCGGACGGACTGGATACGCTGCTCGGCGACCGGGGCGTCCGCCTGTCGGGCGGGGAACGTCAACGCCTGGTGCTGGCACGCGCCATTATCCGCAAGCCGTCGATCCTGGTGCTCGATGAAGCGACTAGTGCACTCGACACCGAGAACGAGCAGCGGATTCAAGAGGCGCTGGAGCGCATTAAGGCTTCTGTGACCGTCATCGTCATTGCCCACCGCCTGTCCACGATCCGGGGAGCCGATCAGATTCTGGTCATCGACCAGGGCCGAGTCATCCAGCAGGGAGTCTACAGCGGCCTGGCTTCCGAGAAGGGCGGCATGTTTAGCCGGCTATTGAAGGGACAGGAAGAGGCTGGATAAGGGTTATACCTAAAACGCGAATGTAGGCGAAAAACCGAACACAATTCGGTGCTGCATGGGTGTGTGGTCCCAATGTAATCGAAAAACCGATTACATTGTGCGAGCGCAGAGGTTGTGGCGCGAATGTAATCGAAAAACCGATTACATTGTGCGAGCGCAGGGGTTGTGGCGCGAATGTAATCGAAAAACCGATTACATTGTGCGAGCGCAGAGGTTGTGGCGCGAATGTAATCGAAAAACCGATTACATTGTGCGAGCGCAGGGGTTGTGGCGCGAATGTAATCGAAAAACCGATTACATTGTGCGAGCGCAGAGGTTGTGGCGCGAATGTAATCGAAAAACCGATTACATTGTGCGAGCGCAGGGGTTGTGGCGCGAATGTAATCGAAAAACCGATTACATTGTGCGAGCGCAGGGGTTGTGGCGCGAATGTAATCGAAAAACCGATTACATTGGGCAAGCGCAGGGGTTGTGGCGCGAATGTAATCGAAAAACCGATCACATTGGGCGAGCGCAGAGGTTGTGGCGCGAATGTAATCGAAAAACCGATTACATTGGCTGACCGCCACCCGGCTCCGAAACCGTAAAAAGGCAAGTGCTGCTAATCTAACGCAGCACTTGCCTTTTTGGTATGGCTGTCCCTGCCTACATCTCCTTCTCCGCCCCCGTCACCTTCCGCCAGCTCCACAGCAAAGGCCGCAGCGGGAAATACAAGAAATGCAGCGGCTTCGGCAGCGGCAGGGTCTTGGCATCCGCTGCATAGGGATAGAGGAAGCTGGCAGAGCGGAGCATCCGGTTCCGCGGGGACAGGATGCTTGGGAGATAACGGTTGAAATGCTGCTCCACCTCCGGCTCCAGCGGAGGGGTATTTAAATTCACGATGCGCGGGAGATAGAACAGAATGTCCTGCGCCAGTCTGCGGGCCTTGGGGTTGTCCAGCAGCGGGGATAGCGCCGGGTCAACCGGCGTCTCCAGCAGCTCTCTGGCCAGAATCAGCGTCTGTCCTCCTATAGCGTTGTGATTATACCGCTGTAGTAATTGAATCAGCTTGGCGGAGTCGGGCGGCTGCTGTCCCATTAGCAGCATCTTGATGTCCTGCAGCCATCTCAGCCGGGACCAGGCATGTCTGGCACCGTGTACAGCCAGGAACATGAACAGATCCTCCGGCCCCAGATAGCGGACATTCTGGCCGAAGGTGCTGCTGGTCCGCGAATGACGCCAGAGCTCGTCGAACGCAGGCTCTTTGGCAGGACCCGGTCCTAACCGCCAGTGCAGCTCCAGGTTGACATTGCTGACAGGATGCACGAACGTCGAATGATGCTCCCGCCATTTCCAGTCGCCAAGCAGGCTCTCGAACTTGTCTTCCTTCTCATAGCCCAGCCGGATCAGCAAGGTTTCGGCATCCTCCAGCTGTTCAATCGGCACCAGGAAGTCGAGATCCCGGGAGGTGCGCTGCGACAGGTCTCCGTACAGCTCCTGCCCAAGCACCGGCCCTTTGAGGAACAGACAGCGGATATTCAGCTCGGCCAGCTGACCCGCAATATTGCTCATTTCACCGCTAAGCTGGAGCATCTGCACCGTATTCCTGCGGTATTGCCATTTCAGCTGCTCCAGAACTTCGGAAGGGACCGCCTTCTCCTCCATCTTGCTCAGCCTGGAATAGAGGTAGGGATACACCCTGTGCTGCCGGTTCAGTTCCACGAATAAGTCCCAGTTCACCTCTGTGAACAACTGCGGATGCTTCCGCGCCGTCTCATCTGGATTTCCGGAATTCAGTAGTGCAAGAATAAGGTATACTTCCTTGGTTAAGCTTGCCTGATTAAGGATCTTCCGGTCAGTCATAGAGACGCTCCTTACCTGATTTGTGAACGGATTACTAGAATATTAGTGAGCGTACCACCGTTTACAGAAGGTTGTCAATTTAATGGCCCGTTCGCCTGCCCGACTTCAATAAGTCCCGGCGCTCAGCTTCAGAATCGTGCCGGTGGAGGCCGGAATCACATCCGCATCACTGCCCAGTCCGAAGTAGAAGTCACCATTGTATTCCTCGAAGGAACGGGCGAAGGTATCCCGGCTGAAGCGGAAGACTTCACTCCAGTCTCCTCCGCCGGTGGCGAGGCTGGCGGTGCTTTTGCGGTAGACATAATTCGTATATTGGCCTGAGGCCTCCTTGGCATATCCAAGCACGTATACCGTATCTTTGCGGTCCAGAATATCGATAGGCGCTACGGCAGCATTCGGCAGCAGCTCCTTGCGCGTGTTCTGGAAGCCCGCTCCGGCCGAGAACAGGCCCTGCGGAATGGATTGATGGTCATTATAGATTTGGCCTGCAATATACAGCAGCCGCCCATTCACCTCAGTGGTGCGGAGCAGCTTCAGCCAAGGCTGGCCGCTGACGCCGGGAACGTTGACTTCACCGGGCTTCGTCACGAAGCTGAGTCCGGGGAAGAGCTGGCTGCTGGTGAAGGTCAGCTTCGTCTGGACCAGTCCGCTGCCGGTCTGCCGGATGGAGGTCATGTAGCCTTTCTCATTGGCCATTCCCTGCGTCTTGCCCGCCGTGGCGGAGGAAGCATAGAGCGTGTCACCTAAGCCGAACAGAGTATAAGCCCGCATAATGCCGTATTGGGAGACTGTGCCGAACCGGGTCCAGCTATTCCCCCTGTCAGCGGATACATAGATCAGCGGGCCACCGCTGGCGCCGAGCGAAGCATACAGCTTGCCTTGATAGTAGGCCATATCATAGACATGGATACCCCCGGGAATATTCATATATTGGTCCCAATGATCCCCGTTCAGGCGGTAGAAGTTCCCGTAGGCCCAGCCTGGGACTCTGGAGTCATGCCCGGGAATGTACAGCTCTCCGTTCAACACCTTGAAGGTATCAATCTGCTCGTCCATGACATAGACATTGGTGGTCACCTTGCCCGTGGCCGGGTTGGTATAGGTAACATCCTGAACAGAGAATTTATTCTGGGCAAGGTCCCAGTAATAGATAGGAACCGGTCCTGCATTGGGCACAGGCGCATTATTGCTGCTGTTGCCGTGGCCGAGATAAATTTTGCCGCCGAAGAGCTGCATATCCCAGACGTTGCGGGCATAAGCCGCTTTCTTGAACGGGCTGCCCAGCACCGTTATGGAGGAGCTGACATCGGGAGCCCCGGCGCTCACCTGCTCTTCCTGGACCGGCAAGGCTGCTGCATGCAGCCCCTCCCCGTAAGATATTACACCTATCAGCATGAGACTTAAGCATAACCGGCCGGCACGTTGTTTTAACCCCTGCATGATGAACCTCCTATAATTTGGAATGAGGCTAATGATAATCGAATTCTCCGCAAAAAAGAAGGCAAACCGCCAGTTTTGGTTCTTCCGGTACAATCCCCGCGGTAAACATGCAGTGCATCCGCTGGGAGGTAAGGCCCAGGGCCGGATGGAAGCATAGTACCCCCAGTTCAATTCCAAAATCCGTACCCCTACGCCACAATAGCGTTCATTCTGCAAGCCATCTCCCTTTGCTAGACTTACATTATGAACATATTGCGAAGGAGGGATCGCTTGAAGAAGCTAAGAAGAACCGGCATTCATGACCATCATCCGGCCGGTTATTGGTTTATCGCCCCCAGCATGATAGGGATTACGCTGTTCTATCTGGTGCCTGCCCTGATGTCGCTGGTCATGATGTTTACAGATTACTCCTTCATGAACAAGGGGGACATCCAGTTCGTCGGGCTCGACAATTTCAGACGGCTGGCCGGAGATGCCTCATTCCACAACTCCGTCCTGAAGACATTCATCTTTCTGCTGACGGTTCCGGTATCGCTGATTGTGGCTTTTCCCATCGCCTACATTCTGAACAGAAGCGTCTACTGGGCCAAGCTGCTGCGCACGCTGTACTTCCTGCCCTATATTATGAACGGTGTCGCCATCGCCTTCGTCTGGATGCTGCTTTTCCATCCCAGCCTCGGCCCCATTAACGGAGCACTCCGGCTGGTTGGCATCGCTGATCCTCCGGGCTGGCTGTCCGAGAGCGGTACGGCAATCTATGCGTTATGCATCATTCAGATCTGGATTATGGTCGGCTACAACATGATTATTTATCTCTCCAGTCTTCAGGAGGTGCCGAAGGAGCTGCTGGAGGCGGCGACCATCGACGGGGCCCGGCTGTGGCATTCCATCCGTTATATCACCGTGCCGCTCGTATCGCCGACCACCTTCCTGCTGCTGATTACAGGGTTCATCTCGGCCATTAAGACGTTCGGCATCATTCAGGCCACCACCGCCGGAGGACCGGGAGAAGGCAGCAATGTACTGTCGCTCTACATTTACAAGACAGCCTTCCGCTACTATGAGATGGGTTACGCTTCTGCTGTATCCTGGATGCTCTTCGCCATTGTCATGCTGATCATGCTTGTCAATTGGGCAGGCCAGCGCCGCTGGGTGCATTACTAAAAGAAAGCAAGGAGAGCCGCTAATGGAAACGACAATAACACCTGCTGTCCGGGCGGGGCGGCAGACGGCAAGGCGTGCCTCGCGAATGTGGAAGTGGCTGCTTACGCTGGTCATGACTGCTATGGGCCTGCTGCTGCTGCTGCCCTTCTTCTGGATGATCTCCACTTCATTCAAAACACCACTTGAGGTGTTCGAGTTCCCGATTCAGTGGATACCGCTGCACCCGGTCCTGAAGCACCATGTGAATGTGTGGACCGGAACGGGGGACTTCGCGCTGCTCTATATGAATTCCCTGAAAATCTCTATCCTTTCGACCCTGGGCGCGGTAACGTTTGCCGCTCTGGCCGCCTACGGATTCTCGCGGATTCAATTCCGTGGGCGGGAGCCGCTGTTCCTGATCTATTTATCCATGATGATGATCCCGCCGCAGATTCTGTTCGTGCCGAGGTTCGTGCTGTTCAACTGGATGGGCATTTACAACACCCACTGGGCGCTGATTTTGCCGGGGGCATTCACCATCTTTGGCGTGTTCCTGCTGCGCCAGTTCTTTATTACGGTGCCCCAGGAGATCAGTGAAGCCGCTTTTATCGACGGTGCCGGGCATTTCCGCATCTTCACACGGGTCATACTGCCGCTGGCGAAGGCCCCGCTCGCAACACTGACGATCCTTGATTTCTCCTGGCACTGGAATGATTACGAGAACGCTCTGATCTTTCTGGTAGACAAGAATCTGTATACGGTGCCCCTGGGCCTGCAGAATTTCGTGCTGGAGAATTCGGTTGATTACAACGGCATGATGGCTGCAGCTACAGCCGCCATGATTCCGATGATTGTGGTCTTCCTGGCCGGACAGAAGTTCATTATTCAAGGCATCGCCAGCGGGGCGGTCAAGGGTTAATACATGACAATATAATAAAGACAATGAAGCCTCAGGAGGTACTATCATGAACGTTCAGATTACAGAGAATTATGACATCGTAGTGGTGGGTGGCGGCCTCGCCGGGTTCTCTGCCGCTGTCGCTGCCGCACGCCAGGGAGCGCAGGTGTGCCTTGTGCAGGACCGTCCGGTGTTTGGAGGCAATTCGTCCTCCGAGATTAGAGTGTCGCCGCATGGAGCGGCCTGCTTCCATGCCTACGGACGGGAGACTGGTATTATCTCCGAGCTGCTGATTGAGGAACGGGCCGTCAATCATGAATGGATTACTGAGAACGGCTGGACCAACAGTGTATGGGATATGACGATGTATGACATGGCGGTTAGAACCCCCGGTCTCACCTTCCACTTGAATACGGCGCTGCTTGACATCGCGATGGAGCATGAGCGCAAGATTCATTCGGTGCGGTGCCTGACCGCAGGCGCGGAGACTGATCTGCTGATTGAAGCGAAGCAGTTCATCGACTGCACCGGGGACGGCATACTCGCTGACCTGGCCGGCTGTGAATGGCGGATGGGCAGCGAGGGCAAGGATGAATTCGGCGAGCCGCACGCCCCGGAGCAGGCCAATCAGGAAGTGATGGGCAATTCGATTCATTTCAAGGCAAAGGATATGGGGCGGCCCGTTCCGTTTGTGCTGCCGGACTGGGCCATCCGCTATGAGGATGCCAGCTTCTTCTACGATCAGGGCCGCAAGCCCTACGATATCCGCAGCGGATACTGGTGGCTGGAGATCGGCGTGCCCTGGCACACCATCCATGATGCGGAACGCATCCGCCATGAGCTGACCCGCCATACGCTGGGAGTATGGGACTGGATCAAGAACCGTGATCCCAAGACCCGGGAGTTGGCTGCGAACTATGCGCTGGACTGGATCGGCCAGGTGCCCGGCAAGCGGGAGAGCCGGCGCATCATGGGCAAATATCTGATGACCGAGCATGATCCGGCAGGGCGCACCATCTTCGAAGACGAGATTGCCTTCGGTGGCTGGTTCCTCGACCTGCATACGCCCGGCGGTCTGCTGGCACCGACCAGTGAGCCCAGCAGCGCAGAGCATTACGACCAGACCACCGATTATGCGGTCAAAAGCTATTGCGGTCCTTACGGTATCCCGCTGCGTATTTGTATGTCCAAGGATGTAGACAACCTGATGATGGCAGGCCGCAACGTAAGCGTAACCCATGCTGCTCTCGGCACGGTGCGTGTCATGGGCACAACCGCGCTGATGGGGCAGGCGGCAGGGGTCGCGGCGGCGATTGCGGCAGCGGAGCAGCTTAGCGCCGATGAGCTGCTGGCGACCCGTGTTCCTCATATTCAGCAACAGCTCCTCCGGGACGGCTGCTTCCTGCCGAATGTGGTCAATGAAGATCCGCTGGATCTGGCCCGGCGGGCTGCAGTTAGCGCAAGCAGTGAAGCGCTGCTCTACGGCGTAGGCCCGTCCTCCTCGGGAACGGCGGAGCATCTGGTGGATTGGACCGAGACGAAGCCGCAAGCGCAGGTGGCGCCAGAGCAGCCATATGACCGGGACCGGCTGAACCGGCGGACCGGGCAGTGGATCGCGGTGGGCGACCGTCCGGTCCGGCAGCTGGAGGTCTGTCTCAGCAACCTGTCCGGTGCCGCGCAGCAGGTTCAAGGAGTTCTGTATGCGGTGGAGAGCATCTGGGATTACCGTACAGAACCGGGAGAGCCGGCGGCAAGGCTGGAGTTCATGGTGCCTGAGGGCGAAGAGCTATGGGTTACTGCGCCGCTTGAATTGGAGCCGGGCCGCGACTTCCCGGCGTTCTCCTACCTGCGGCTCGATCTGCTGGCGCACAGCGGAGTGGCCTGGATCAAGGCCGGAACGGTCATTCCCGGCCATGCTTCGGCCTATGAGATCGGCGGCGGCAAGATGCGCAGCCTTAAGGAGAACCGCAGCTTCCGGCTGGACCCGCCGCAGAATTGCTATGCCGCGCACCAGGTGACCAGCGGTGTTACCCGCCCTTACCGCGCAGCCAATCTGTGGCGCTCCAATCCGCAGGAGCCGCAGGAGCAGTGGCTGGAGCTGAGCTGGCAGCAGCCGCAGGAAGTGCATACGGTGGAGCTCAGCTTCCCGGGGCATCTGTTCCATGAATACCATAACTACCCGCCGCTGTACCGTGATCCGCAGTGCGTGAGAGACTACAGCATCCTTCTCCGGCAGGACGGCCGCTGGACCGGGGCTGCCAGGGTCAAGGACAACTACCAGCGCCGGAATACCGTCACGTTAACACCGGCATCCGGCAGCTTCAGGGCGGACCGGCTGCGGGTGGTGATTCACGGGACGAACGGCGATGCATCAGCAGCCATATACGAAATCCGTTGTTACTAACAGAATTAGACAGACCGCATTGCGGTCTGTCTTTCGGCTGTCTGCGGAGAGAAATACTTTCTATCTATCCAAATTATTGAATAATGAATCCTCTGCTATACTGGGCAGGAACATGCCGCAAGGCCGAAGGGGGAAGAAGGATAATGAAGAGATTAAGGTGGCCCGGTGGCCTGAAATACCGCATTTTTACGGCATACTTGCTGCTGGTTATTATCCCGTTCTCCCTGCTGTGCCTGATCGGCTTCCAGCAGATTGAGCAGATTCTGAAGCAGCAGCAGGTTGAACAGAACAAGCGCGAGATGGGCAGCTTCCGGGAGGATCTGCTGGATCTGGCCGGACTGATGACCCGGTCACTCATTCTGATTAATCAGAATCCTTCCCTGGAGCAGTATCTGAGCTCGGACTCGCCTCATTCTCCCTTCACCGCCATGCGCGAAATCAACCGCAATCTGGACTCGCTGGCGAACTCGTTCTTCCTGTCCACGCCGTCCGTCTTCCTGACCGTCACTGACCGTGCCGGACATGCTTATTACAATTACACTTCGCGTAAGCCCATAGACGGGGGACAGGTATACAACGAGATAGCCGCCGGACTTCAAGAGCAGATGGCCCCGGCCTCCTACTATTGGAAGGTAACAGACAGCTATGTCTCCAAGGAGACTGCCTCCGGCAGCAAACTGCTGACGATTGATTCCCTGCTGCTGGATGCCGGCTCTGAGCCGTACGGCGCAGTAAGAATCAGCATGGACCACAGGCAATGGCTGAAGCAGTGGACGGGCGCGGCTGATCCTCAGGCGGCCTATCTCGTTCTCGGCAACGGGGGAGAGATGATCTACCGCAGCAAGGACGATGCCCAGATCCCGGATGAGCTGGCCCGCCGTTTCCAGGAGGAATTCCGCCTCCACCCGGATAAGCTGGCCGATCTGACAAGTGAACGCGAGCGAGCCCTGTACCTGGCCAGCTATATGCCTTCCCTGGAGTGGACCCTGATTAAGAAAATCTCGCTGGAGCAGGTCTTTGCCGGCACCAATACCATCAAACGCACGGCGCTCGTCTCCCTCGTAGTGCTCACGCTGGTGTTCATTGCCGCTACGCTGCTGATCTCCTCCAATGTAACCAAGCCGCTGCATAAGCTGCGCGATCAGATGAGCCGGGCCGCTGACCAGGAGCTGAGGGTGACGATCCCCACCAGCGGCTACCGGGGGGAGATTCTTCAATTGCTGACCAGCTTCAACCGGATGATAGCCGATATCGGGACACTGATCTACCGGCTCAAAGTAGAGGAACGCCAGAAGGAATCCGTCCGGTTCCAGATCCTCGTCTCCCAGATGGACCCGCATTTTCTGCTGAATACCCTGAACATGATCAAGAGCCAGGCGCTCAAAAATAAAGACAGCACCACCTTCGACATCTGTGTCTCGCTCGGTCTGCTGCTGGAGACCAGTCTCAATACCGAGCTGGATCTCATCCCGCTGGGGCAGGAGCTGGGCTTCATGGAGGCTTATATGCACATTCAGAATATCCGCTTCGGCAACCGCTATCACCTGGATGTGGAGTACGATCCTTCGCTGTACTATGCCCTGGTTCCCAAGTTTACGTTGCAGCCGCTGGTCGAGAATGCCATTATTCATGGCTTCGCTGACACCGCGTCCGGCGGGCAGATCACCGTGGACATTCATGCCAGCGGGCAGGAGCTCATTATGCTCGTGATGGATAACGGCGCAGGTCCTGAAGCCGCCCGGCAGGCTGCTGCCATGGCTGCGGTCCGGCGGAGTCGCAAAGGAATCGGGCTGAGCAATATCCGGGAGCGGCTGGAGCTGCTGTACCGGGGGCAAGCCTCCTTAACGCTCACCCGCAGCGGGGAAGAAGGCCGGACGATAGTCGAGATCCGCACCCCGCTGCTTGTATCCGAACCTTACGCCAAAGGAGAATCAGACGATGTATAGTGTCTACCTGGTAGAAGATGAAGTGTTTGCCCGGGATATGGTGAAGCATCTCATTGCCTGGGAGAAATACGGCTTTGTCATAGAAGGCGAGTATGCGAACGGGGCTGAGGCTATGGAAGCTATGGAGCAGCGCCCTCCCGACATCGTGATTACCGATATTGTCATGCCTGTTCTGGACGGGATTGAGCTGCTGCGCCGCAGCCGGGAAGCCGGCTGGGAATGCCCGTTCATCATGCTGACCTGCATGTCCGAGTTCGATTATGCCCAGCAGGCGCTGGAGCTTGGCGCTATAGGCTATGTGCTGAAGCTCTCTCTGCGGCCGGAGCGGCTGATTGCCCTGCTGGAGCGGGCGCGGGCGGGTCTGGAGCAGCGGGACAAATGGCGGAAGCTCAGTACCCTTGGGGACACCGCGCTGCTTGCAGCGGCCGGAACAGCCGGGGGGAAGACGGGGCATCCGCAGGTTGACCGCATTATAGACTATATCTCCGAGCATTATGCACAGGAGCACACGCTTGGCGAGCTGGCGCGTCTGGTCAATATGGAGCAGACCTACGTCAGCAACCTGTTCAAGAAGAAGACCGGGCTCACCCTCACCAATTTCACGCAAAAGGTCAGAATCGAAGCGGCCGTGCATCAGCTGCTCCACACCAGCCTGCCGGTCTCGGCGATCTCCTGTGCGTGCGGCTTCTCGAACGATAACTATTTCAACAAGGTGTTCAAGCGGTGGACGGGCAAAACTCCGAGCGACTTCCGCCGCTCCTGAAGCGGAGCCTCTAGCCGGGCGTACGCTATATCCCAAATCTGTATCATTAGATCACAATAGCGTTCATGGGGCAGCGGGGCGCGGGCTGATATCATTATAGGCAAGCGGAGGATGCTGCACAGCAGCGGACTTGCGGACAATAGCCAAGGGGGTTGACGATAGATGAAGAAACCAAGATACGGATGGCTTGCAGGACTTACAGCCCTGCTGATCATTGCAAGCGGTTGCAGCAGCAAGGAAGGGGCTGGCACATCGGCTGAGGGCACGAATTCCGGGGGGCAGAACAACAAGACCATTACGCTGAAATTCTGGGGCGGGGTTCCTGAGGAAGCAGGGCCGCTGGACATGGTGAAAGCCTGGAATGAGGCGAATCCCGGAGTGCAGGTGGAATATGTCCGTTACGTCAATGATGACAGCGGCAATCTGAAGCTGGATACGGCGCTTGTGGCCGGAGAGAATATTGATCTGTATACCAATTATGCCAAGTTCCAGCTGGAGAAAAGAGTGCAGTCCGGCGGCGCGCAGAACCTCAGCGAGCTGGGCGGGTATGATATTGAAGCTGCTATGGGCGGGCAGGCCAAAGCGTGGCAGTTCGACGGCAGCTACTACGGCCTTCCGACCGTCTCCTCGAAGTCTTTTATCTGGCTGAACAAGAACAAGCTGGATGCTGCCGGGCTGAAGCTGCCGGATAACAACTGGACCCAGTCGGACCTGGCGGAATATGCCAAAGTGCTCAGCAAGGATTCAACTTACGGCTACGTTCAGGGAACCAACATGTTCCCCTTCGGCATGGACGGGGAGCTGCAGAATGAATTCGTCAAGGACGGCAAGTCTAACCTGGACAGCCCGGTGACGCGCGGCTCGGTGGAGAGCTGGTACAAGATGATGCACGATGATAAAAGTATGCCCGCCTACGGCGAGCAAATTGCCACCAAGCTTCAGGTCGATGCCTCGTTCCTCAAAGGGGAAGCGGCCATGCTGGGCTCCGGTAACTTTATTTTCCGCAATGCGAACAATCTGACCGATTACCCGCGTGAGTTCAAAATTGCCTTTGCCACCATTCCACGCCCGGATGGAGCGAGGGAAGACTTCCGCCTGGAAGGCGGGCTGAGCGATGTCATTGCCATCAACCCTGGCTCGGCTTACAAAGAGGAGGCGTGGAAGTTCCTGCAGTGGTATGCGGATGAAGGCGTAACCTATCTGACCAAGGGAGGCCGCATTCCCGCCTCGGCGAAGATTGATAACTCCCAGACGCAGGCCAAACTCGTTGCAGGCTTCGAACAACTGTACGATCTGGAGTCTATGGAGCGGGTGTTGTTCGGCGGCGAGGATACCTACATCAACACGGTGCCGATTCAACTGAACGACCTGCGTATGGAGGAGCTGGAGCATTATTTCCTGAAGGATAAGACACTGGATGAGACCTTCCAGAGCATCGGCAAGCGCCACAACGAATTAATCGCCAGAGGGAA